>CAMYIZ010000039.1 GCA_947258585.1 uncultured Haliea sp.
AAATTTGAGGCGCTCGTCCATACAGTTACACTCTTTCCAGGGCATCTGGAGTCCTCCTCCAAATACCTCAATTGTGTAACCTATGTGCCCGGAATAAAGTGGAACCTATGTGTCGGGAAGCTCACAAGGGTCTGTACCGGAGACATCCTTTACAGATTTCGTCAGCGACCTTCCCCCAATTCCCACATATTGGCCTGCAAACAGTTTCTCCAGGATCAATTGATATCGGGCCATGCATCCAGGACCGGCATGCGCCGGTATGCTTCCAGCAAGCCGAGCTTCTCCAGCAGGGGCTCCCAGCGGGCGTCCCTGTGCAGGCCCCGCAGCGTTTCCGTCGATAACAGCTCGTCGGTAAGCCCGGGGTCCCGCCGTCGCACCGCGGATTCCAGCCACTTGAATGCGGAGTCGGCTTCTCCGGCCGCGGCAAAGATCTCGGCAATCTGGAAAGCGGCCTCTTCGGCATTCTTGGCAATGAATTCGGCGAGTTTGGCCTCGCAGTCTTCAGTCCTGCGGTGTGCATAGGCGATCAATAGCCAGTTGAATTCGGTCCAGAACGGGATTTCCGCTGATTTCTGCTCCCGCAGGGCTTCATCCACCTTGCCGCGGGCAGCCTGTATCCGACAGAGGAAGCTGAAGGCATTGTGGTGATTGGCGTTCATAGCCATCAGCTCGCGAAAAGCCGCCTCTGCTTCATCCAGCCGCCCCAGATAGTAGAGCGCGCGGGCACGGTCACTGCGCGCATCCTGCTCGAGAGGATCAAGCCCAATGGCCTGATCACAGAACTCGATAGACTCCGCCAGCCGCCCCTCGCTGCGCGCCAGCCGTGCTTCTGCGACATAGACATCGCTGTTGTTGGGGGCCAGCGCCCTGGCTCTTTCCAGATCCCGATGCGCTCCCGCCCAATCCCACTCGTAGTAGCTTTTGAGCTGGCTCTGGCTGATCCAGCCCCCGGCGTGCTTCGAATCCAGCTCCAGAGCACGCTTGAGCGCCTGGCGGCTGGCGGCAACCCCTGCCTCCCATCCGGTTTGGGATGTGCCACCGCGCATAGCGTAAACCGAAGACAACAGTGCCCACGCCGGTGCGTATTCGGGATCGATCTCCACCGCTCGCTCAAGGAAATCCACCGCCTGGTCGAGTGAGTCAGGGGAGCGCTGGCGCTTGCTATGCAGCGCTTGCAGATAGAGGTTATAGGCCTCGGAACTGGTCTCCTGGGCCACCGGGGTTTCGTCCAGCAGCTGTGGCTTCAGGGATTCCACCACCGCCCTGGCTATCCCGTCCTGAATCGCAAAAATATTGGCCATGGAGCGATCGTAGTTTTCTGACCACAGGTGGTAGCCGTCCTGGGCCTTGATCAGCTGGACGGTAATACGTAGCTGGTCACCGGCCTTGCGCACGCTGCCTTCGAGGACATGACGTACCCGCAGCTTCTCCGCAATATCGCGAATATCCTCTTGTTTGCCCTTGAAGGAAAAGGCCGATGTACGCGAGGCAACGTGCAACCCCGGTACCTTGGCAAGCAGGTTGAGCAATTCCTCGGTAAGTCCGTCGGAAAAATATTCCTGGTCACGGTCCGGCGACATGTCGGCAAAGGGCAAGACCGCGATGGACGGGCCGGGAATGTCCACGTTCAGTCCTTCGCGAAGCCCGCTGAGCTCGGGCAACGGCTGCTCTGCATCTGCGCTGTCACGCTGCACGCCTTCGGGTGTAAGTTCAAATGCCCAGGCCAGCACGACAGCAATGGGAAAGCCCAGAATCAGCACTATGATCAGCGTCTGTAAAATCCATTCGGGCGCAGTGAAGTTCTCCAGCAGAAACTCCGCTGCCTGAGCGACAATCCAGCCTGTTACCACGTAGGTCGCGGCTACTTTGAAAACGTGGCGCCGCTTGAGCTCAGCGAAAAAAGCTGCCATGTCACATTCCATCCATTGCTGAGCCGACTATAGCATTCCCTGCAGCGAAATGATCCGCTTCCAGCAAGCGAATTCGGATGAGAGTGCCAGCGATTGACCATCCCCGCTGTGACGCCTGGGCGTAGCAGGTAAACGGGCTTCAACCCGACCTCGACGGACTGGAATGCCAGTCTCAAGGATGACTGCCAACGTGCGCTCAGCGCTTGCCTGGAAGCACGGGACTCTGTGGTGAAGTAGTCCAACTCTATTCCAACGGTTCGCCCGGGGTGCGGTTCCCCGGGACTTTGCCGGCCTCGCTCACAAGCCCGGATAGCGTTCCCTGGCCATGGCCGCAAAACCCTCCCGCCAGCTGACACGGCAGGGGCCCACCAACGCCAGTCGACGCTGGTTGTCGGTCACCCGCGACGGGATCGACTGGCTGTCGTCCTCGCGAAAAACGGGTTCCCGCCCGGCCAGTTCCCCCAGGTACTGGCACCAGCTGCGTGCATCCACCGGTTCGTCGCCGCTCCAGTTAACGATGGTGGCGGGCACCGAGGCGGCGGCCAGCAACCCCTCGACCTGACGGTTGATGTCGTCCTGGTGAATGCAGGTGTACCAAGCCTCGCCCCCGGGCGGCAGCACGATCTCCTCGCCCCGCATGATGGCGTCCAGATGATAGGCCGGCAGCCCTCCGTTGGATGAATAGGACACGTTCATGCGGGCAATGGTGGTGGGCAGGTTGTGAAGGCGCGCGCAGCTGCGGGCTACCGCTTCCTGGGCGATCTTGGAAATCGCGTAGGTAGGCGAATAGGGCTGGCGGGAGTCCCCCAGGGGGGCCTCCTCCCGGAAGGGGTGACGCGGGTCCGGATTAAACGCATACACTGCACAGGTGGACATCACCAGGCAGGCCTTCGCGCTCCGGCAATGCGCCATCAACAGTGCCGTCCCCTCGGCATTGACCCGCAGGGCGTGGTCGTAGTCCTGGCCGGCCAGTTGAAACACCGCGAGATGCAGGACGTAGTCGAAGTCCTGCGGCAGGTCGCCGAAATCGCCGCTGGCGAGGTCTATGCTGCGGGTGACCATGCCCGCCTGTTCACAGCGTTCGCGGGAGCCGGGTTCGCTGAAGCGGGCAACCGCCCAGACCTCGTTGTCGGCTGCCAGAAACCGCCCCAGCGGCAAGGCGATCTGGCCGGAGGCCCCGGTCAGGAGGATTTTCTGGTGCTCTAGCATGGATCTTTCCTTATTGTCTGCTTGCAGGTTGTTTCGCACTACGGCAGCGGGCGTGCGTCTCGGGTGGCGCTCCCCTGCCGGTATCCCGGGCAGCCGGTGGCTGCCCCTGGCTCCCATTCTGGTCCATACTTGCTGAACTAAAAAATACAAACAAGCCAGTGAGGTAAATACGGTGATTGCCGCTCCCAGTGTGATGCCGGACGTTGATTTTGCCTACGATGAATTGCCCGACCTGCATGAGCGCCTCGATGCGCTGCGTGCCATTGGCGCGGTGGTTCCCGTCACCTATCACGGTGAAACCGTATGGCTGATCACGCGCTACGCGGAACTGAAGCAGGCCTTTGCCGATGAGGAGCATTTCGCCTCGCAGGCGGCCTATACGGTGCACTCCGAACCGTCGATGGGCAAGACCCTGCAAACCATGGCGGGGCAGCAGCACCGGGTCAATCGTACGCTGGTTTCCAAACCGTTCTTCCCCAGGCAGGTCCGTGACGCCGTGGAATCGCTGATCGCCCCGATCGCCGATGAGCTGCTTGACCGCCTTGCCGGGCGGGATGAGGTCGACCTGGTCGAAGCCTTCACCCGCCCCTATCCCTTCTCCGTGATCGCCCGCATGTTGGGGATTCCGGTGAATGACGAGAGCAAGCTGCTGGAGTGGGCGCTGAAGCTGATCGACTATCCCTGGGATCCGCAAGGTGCGCTCAGGGCCCGCTCCGAATTTGCCGAGTATATGCAGCCCATCCTGGATGAGCGCAGGGAGCGCCCCGGAGACGATGTGATTTCCCTGCTGGCAACGGCCGAGTTCGAGGGCCAGCGCCTCAGCGACGAGGAGATCTATTCCTTCCTGCGGCTGCTGTTTCCCGCCGGCTCGGACACTACCTACAAAGTCGCCGGCAGCCTGTTTTACGCGATTCTGTCCGATCCTGCGGTGCGCGCTCAGGCGATGGCCGGGGACGCGGCGCGGGAGGCGATCGTGCAGGAGGCGCTGCGCTGGGAACCGCCCACTGCCCTGTTGCCTCGCCGCTGCAGCAAGGATACGGCGCTGGGTGGTGTCGCCATCAGGGAGGGTGAGTGGATCCTGTTCGGCATTACAGCAGCCCACCGGGACCCGGAAGTTTTCAGCGATCCCCATCGCTTTGATTCTGCGCGCCCGGAGAAGAATCTTGCCTTCGGCCACGGCGAGCATTTTTGCCTCGGGTCGCACCTCGCGCGGCGCGAGTTGGAAACCGCTGTGGAGCGGGTGTTTGTCCGCTTCCCGCAGATGCGGCTGTGCCCGGGCAGGCCGGTGCGCTTCAGCGGCGCCGTGCTGCGGGGCACCCCCGAGCTGTGGGTGCGCCCGTATGGCTGACGCCTACCTGTCGTCTGGTCACGGATGACTTTGATGGGACAGTGACACAGGGCTGATGTCCCGGTTCATACCAGTGCGTAC
The DNA here is from genome assembly GCA_947258585.1 of uncultured Haliea sp. GTDB lineage: Bacteria > Pseudomonadota > Gammaproteobacteria > Pseudomonadales > Halieaceae > Haliea. Next base: position 4,549 of record CAMYIZ010000039.1, read on the forward strand.
TGGAGCCTGCTCACCTCCCGCAGGTCCCTCCACGCGTCCCCCGGTAGACCTCGCAGTATCTGCATTTATTTGCGGATAAGTTACAGTAGGGCACCGGCACAGGGAGAGACCAGCAGGCAAATGCAGCTTGAGTGGCAACAGGCATTGGCACGGCGCTTCGGCAGCGATCTCAATGTGTTGTTGCACCGGTTTGACTGCGAGGTGGTACACGCCGAGGAGCTTACCCGCTTTGTTTCCAGGCGTCAGCGCAAGGCAGCATTCAAACTGGAGCTAGGGGATGGCCGCCTGCTGAAGGCGCGGCGGTTCAAGACCGCGCAGGAAGTCGTGGTTGCCGCTGCCCTGACGCCGTTGCTGGATGGCAGGCATTACTCACGGGTGCTGGCGGCGTTTGGCAGCTCGACGCTGGAGGAATGGAGGCCCGGGGCAACGCTCCTCGCCGAGGCGGTTACGGTGGGGCAGGTACGCAAAGCCGGTGAGCTGTTGGGGCGGCTGCACACGACCGCCGGGCTGCCTGGGCCAGAGGTCGCGCCGGTGCTGCCCATCACAGTTCATCTCGCCCTCATGCAGAAGCACCTTGGCGCCCTCGTCGCCCAGGGAGTGTTGACATCATCCGTCGCGGCACGCATTCTGGATCTGGCCGAGAAGACAATGCCGCAGCAATTCGAGACCGGCCTTGTCCACGGTGATTTCTGTGTTGATAACATGGTGGCGGACAGTGCTGGCAAGCTGGTCCTCATCGACAATGAAAGTCTGTGCGTGGGACCCCAGGATTTTGATATCGCGCGCGCCTGGTGTCGTTGGCCGATGACGGATGCTGCCCGGGATGCGTTTACCGCAGGCTACACACAGTTTCGTGGTCTGGATTCCTTTCTCCGCCACCGGCAGTTCTGGGCGCTCAGGGCGCTGTTGATGTCGATCTATGTTCACCTCAAACACGAGCAGCCCTGCTACCCCGCAGTGGCTGCTTTGCGGTCGCTGGGTGATGGTGCGCAGGAGGGCTTTTGGGCGACGCTCCCGGAGCAGAGTGCTACGGGCAACGTGTCCGGTTTGTAGACTTCAACTAGCGGGAGTCGCGTGGCTTGCGATAGTGCCAGAGCCTGGCTGGCAGGGTGAGGCTCCAGCCCGCCCAGTAGCGCAGCAGTGACACCGGCAGCAGGCGGGAGAACAACAGGCGGTTGGCGAGATGCTGCCGCGGCAGGCTGTACACGGTGAACGCCTGCTCAGGGGTCGCCACGAGCAGTAGTTTGCGGTGACGCTCGAGTGCCTGTGAGAGGCCCGGGCAGTCGCCCCTCGCGTCCAGTAATAGCAGGCAGAAGGACAGCACATTGGCCACCAGTGTCAGGCTGCGTTCGATTCTGCGCTGGGCAAAGAAGGCTTCCCAGTCGGTTTCCGGATCCAGTGTGCGCAGGATCATGTAGAGATCCCAGATCTTTCGCAGATTGTGATGTCCGGTCTGGATGTCCGCTCCCAAACCTACCGCCACTGTCAACAGCGTATCGAGGTCTGAAAGGGTGCGGTAGTGGGCGCCGGCAACCGTGAATGTCTGGGAGTTCTCCCACATTTGACGGGTGTCAAACTGGATGCCCGGCAGCCTGCGGATGGCGTGGTGGACATCTACTGCTCCGGCTTCTCCCCGGACCTCAATGGCGTGAATTCCCCAAACCCTGCTGCGGGGGTCGAGCTGCGGTCCCGCTGCCGGATACAGGCCCGCCTCGGCCAGGGCCTGGACGGCCTGATCGAGGTGCTGCGGCTGGACCAGGATGTCCACATCCCACATGAATCGTCGGTCTGTATCGCCGAAGAAGCGCTGGCCCAGGTACAGGCCCTTGAGGGTCAGAAAAGGGATGCCGGCGGCGGCCAGCTGCTGTCCGACTGTTGCCAGCAGGGTGCGGCAGCGCCTGGCGCGCTCCAGCTGTCGCTCCGCCGCCGCTGCGAGGATCGCGATGTCGGCAGCGGGCAGGAAGTCCTCGAGTGGCAGCTCCCCGGCCAGCATCTGGAAGCAGCCTGCCAGTCTGCTCCGTTCAAGCAGTGGACAGAGATCGCTGGTATTGCCGGCGTTTGCGAGAAGTGCCGTAGCTCCCTCTGCGTCGTTCGCCAGCAGCAACCGCAGTACATCGCAGATCAAGCGCTGCGCCGGCAGGGGTTTTTCCCGGGTGATGCTCATGGGGCGGCTTTCGTCCTGGCGCTGCTGTTCAGCAGGGCCACCAGTTCATCCGCACCACGGCGGTCACGGTAGCTGTCCTGTCCCAACAGGCACTCCCAGGCGGGGACCGCTGTGGCGAGCTGGCGGCACAGGGCGGTGTCGTCGGGCGCCTGCCTGCGGACCAGGTGGGGAGGAAAAACGGTGAACACGTCGGACAGCCGGTCGGGGCCGATATGTCCAAACAGTCCCCGCTGCAGTCGCGCGGAGGCTTCAGCCGCGTTCAGCGGGTGCAGTTCCAGCCCCCCGGGCCGTCCCGTCTGGCGCGGGAACAGCAGTACAGTGGCCTGTGCCTCGGGGACGGGGTCGCACTGCAGCAGGGTACAGAACTGTCGGGGTGTGATGCTGGCCCCACCTTGTTTTACCACCATGCCGGCGATTGTAGCGGGCCGCTGTGCCTCTGCCAGCGTGGCGCGGGAGCGGTAGTACCTCGCTGCTATTTCCTCCCGCATGCCGGGAAACAGGTCCATGGTGCCATCGCGTATGGAAACAATGGTCGGCATGCCGCGAATCCGGGTCGCGGTCCCCCGGGTTTTTGCCAGCACGCGGTCGTTGCCGATAAATCCACCCGGGGCGTGGGTGAGAGCATAGGTCAGCAGGCTGGTCTTGCCGGCTTCCCGGGGACCGCTGATGAGCGCCGCGCGGTCGCCGACGGCGAAGGCAGAGGCGTGCAGGAAGCGGTGTCCGGACAGCTGGGCTACACCCATGGCAAGCTCGCGTATCGTTCGCATGATATCGATACGCGAGTCGGCTTGCGGTTCCGCCGCGACCAGCTCGATGGTTTGCCCCCGCACCAGGAAAAACAGGCAATGAGCGGCATGGTAAAATGCCTTCTCCTGTCCCGCTGCTTGCCAGCAGGGCAGGTCCACGGTGCGGGTGTCGAGCATAAAGAGTCGGCGTTGCCCGCCCCTGGCACCTTCGGCAAGCAGCTCCTCAAAGCGGGATTTGTCCACAGTGAGCTTGACCGTGACATCGGGCGCACCTCCAGAGGGTGCGAACCAGGGCAGCAGAAACTCTCGCAGCCAGGTGGCATCGTCCTCCCCGTCGGTGTTGACCTCGATCTGCAGGCCTTCGTAGCCAAACATTAAACTGGTCATCAATTGGCGACCGGCTCCTGCACCCGGTAGTGTTCGTGCAGGGCGAAGAGCTGCTCGTAGTGGCCCCGCTCGGCCATGAGTGACTGATGCGTACCCTGCTCGACAATGCGTCCGCCCGCCATGACCAGGATGCGGTCTGCCATGCGAATGGTGGAAAAGCGATGGGAGATGATGATCTTGGTGGCTTTCCCCGCGACCTGGTCTATCGCCGCATAAAATGCGTGCTCGGCGCGGGCATCGATATGGGAGGTCGGCTCGTCCAGAACCAATACCGCGGCTCCCCGGGCGAGGGTGCGGGCGATTGCCAGCAGCTGCCACTGGCCGCCGGAGAGGTCGTGCTCGGCAAACTCCCGCCCCAGCGCTGTGTCCAGCCCCTGGGGCAGGCCTGAGGCAATGTGGTCGACTCCGGTTGCAGCTGCCAGTGCGGCGATGGCAGCCCGGTCGTCGGCCAGCCGGTCCCAGTCACCGTAGGCGATGTTCTCGGCCACACTGGCTTCGTAGCGACCAAAGCTCTGCCCCAGCAACGCTACCTGCCGGTGCAGGAATGCCACGGGATACTGGCGCAGGTCGATGCCGTCCAGCGTCACGCTGCCGCTGTCCGGGTCATACAGCCGAGCCAGCAGCTTGGCCAGTGTGGACTTGCCGCTGCCGTTCTCGCCTACCACGGCGACGGTTTCACCCGCTGCAATGCCGAAGGAAACGTCCTGCAGCACGACTTCGTCAGTATCCGGGTAGCGGAAGCTGACCCCCCGTAGCTCAAGGGCCCCCGCAATCGCCTCCGGCTCGGTGGTGCCGGTGTCCTCAAGCCTGGGACGGGACAGCAGGAACGAGCGCAGGTCGGCGACATACAGGGTCTGTTCGTAGGCCCGGGCCGCCTGGCTGATGCCGGTTTCGAGTGCGGTGCGTAACCTGACCACCGCGCCGCCAAAAATCGCCAGGTCGCCAATACTGAGTTCCCCCTCCACCGCCCGCAGTATCACTCTGCCGAACAGGGCGTAGAAGGCGATAGTGGTGACGGTGACGAAGGTGGCGCCACCGGCAAACTGACGTAGCTGTAGCCTCTGGTCCTGGTCGCGGAAGCCCTGCATGGCGGCGACAAAGCGGCTCGTGAGCAGGCTGCCAATGCCGAGCAGCTTGACCTCCCCGGCGTAGGCCGGACTGGTAAGTCGCGACAGGAAGTAGCTGCTCCAGCGTCGTTTGCCGGCGCGGTTGAACTCGGTGAGATAGCGCCGCCGCGACAGCTGCCACTGGAATAACAGGAACGGCACCGCGACCACCAGGGCGAAAAGAATGACCGCCGGTTCCAGCCATGCGAGTACCGCGGCCAGGCTGGCCACCTGGAAAGTGGACAGCGCGGTCCGGTAAGTGTGGGTAACCAGCAGCTGCAGGTGGTCGCCAGGGTCCTGCCTCACGCGCTGCAATACTTCCCGGTTGATCGCATTTTCGATGTAGGGCATGTCCAGCCGCGTAGCCTGCTCCATGACCATGCCGTTGACCAGCAGAGCGAGATTGCTCTTCAGGCGGTCCGAGCACAGCTGTGCGGCGAGCCCCGCGATGGAGTCGGCGATGGTGATCGCGAAAGCCAGCAGCAGCCATGGGAGAGCAGCAGCGAAGCCCGGACTGCTGTCGTTCACGCTGGCGGTAACCGCGTTGATGATGCCGCGAACCGCAATGGCGAATCCAGCGGGTGCCAGACCCAGTACCAGCATGCAGCCCGCGAGCCCGAGCAACAGCCCGGGGTGGTTGCGCCACACCAAATGCAGTGCCCAGAGGGTGCCGGTAAAGCGGCCGCGACTACGCGGGCCAGTGGGCCTGGTGTTATCCGTCATGCCCGGTGCGGTCCAGCTTGCATTGTCTGGGGTAACCTATTTTAATCGGGCTCGTGGCAGGGCAGTGGTATTCAGGCTGGTTCAGGTTAGCAGGCCCTTGCATGTAATCCAAGGTTCCGGCGCGCGCGAGCTCGCCGGGAAGGTTGTGCAGGTATGGGTCATCGGTGGAGCGGGGAAGGTTGTGACTGACTGGGGTGCGAGCGGGCCGGGGTGTTTCCTGGAGGAACGCCTCAATACATTGGCTGCCGACTTCCGGCAGCTGCCCGCAGGCCGACCGCTGCCGGTGGCGGTGTTGCCCGGTGAAGGGATTGGCCCGGAATTGATAGCGGCCTGTGAACCCTTGCTCGCGACAATTGAGCGTCACACCGACTACCGTTTTGAGGTCGTCTACGGCGGCAAGATTGGCAAGGAGGCGGTGGCCGAGTCAGGCTCCTGCCTTACGGACGAGGTGGTCGCCTTTTGCCAGCAAAGCTTTGAGCGCGGCGCGCCGCTGCTCTGCGGTCCCGGTGGCGACCGGTTCGTCTATCAGTTGCGGAAAAAATTCGATATCTACGCCAAATTTGTCCCGCTGCGACCACTTCCGGCCTTGCACGACGCGGGGCCCCTGCGCCCGGAAGCAGTTCGCGGCGCGGATATGCTATTGATCAGGGACAATGTGGGCGGGGTGTATCAGGGTTCCTGGTCTGTCGAGCAGACCCCACCGGGGCGCCGGGCGCACCACAGCTTTTACTATGACGAGGCCCAGGTACGAAGGATTGTCGACCTGGCCGTGGCTGCCGCCCGCCAGCGCCGCGGGCGCCTGTGCGTGGTTCACAAGCCCGGCGGTACGCCTGCCATCAGCGAGCTGTGGGTTGATATCGCCAGGGAGTGTACGTTTGGCACTGACGTCGAGTTGAGATTTCTTGAGGTGGATACCGCAGCTTACCTTATGCTGGCGGAAGCAAGCTCATTTGATGTCGTGGTTACACCGAACCTGTTTGGTGACGTCCTGGCCGACGCCGCGGCCCTCCTGCTGGGCTCGCGAGGGATGTCCTACTCCTGGAATATCAATGGGGCCGGCAACGCGGTTTACCAGACAGCCCACGGTGCGGCCTACGATCTCGCGGGCAAGGGCATCGCCAATCCGCTGGGTCAGATTCAGAGCCTGGCTGCGCTGCTGGCGGAGACTTTTGGTCTGGCGCCGATTGCGAATGCGCTGTTGGTCGCCTGCAACCAGGTACTGGCGTCGGGGTGGCGGACAGCCGACATCCTGGGCCCCGGATCGCGCCTGCTGTCGACCGCTGAGATGGGCGCCGCGGTGGCGGAGGAGTTTGCCAGCATCCTGGTTCAGCGCTCGCTGCCGAATGCGCTCAGCCAGAGCGCGTGATGCGGACGGTTCTGTTACTGGTTGATCTGCAGAACGACTTCCTGCAACGCCCGGGACTGCTGCCCAGCCTCGACGACCTGGTGCCGTCGGTGGCAGCACTGCTGGCGCGCGCGCGGGTCGAGGGCATGCCGGTCGCCCATGTGCGGACCCGGGTGCAGGCAGATGGCAGTGACTGCATGCCGCATTGGCGCCAGGCGGGAACTCTGGAATGCGTGGCCGGCACTCCCGGCGAGTTGGCGCCCCCGGCATTTACGGCACTGGAGACCGAGCCCATCTTCTTCAAGCGTTTCTTCAGCGGCTTCGGCAATCCGGAGCTCGAAACCTGGTTGCAACAAGAAGCTGTCACCGCCCTGTGGGTGGCCGGTGTGTACACCCACGGCTGCGTCCGTGCCACCGTCATGGATGCCTACGAGCGAGGCTATCAGGTCACTGTGGTGGAGGACGCGATAGCATCGACGGAGCCCCTGCATGCCCGCATTACGCGGGATTATCTCGATGGCAGGGCGGCCCGGTTTCTTCCCGCTTGGCGTTTGGGTGAGCAGGGGCGGCCCTCTGGCACGCCGATAGCGCCAGTGGTCGAGGCTGCACTGGCGGCGTGGCGCGTGTGGCGAACGCGGCCGCTGGCAGGCAGGCGTGGCGCACTCGCCCGCTTCGCGACTGAGCTGGCTGCACTGGAACCGATGCTGCAACAGCAGCTGATCAGTACGCTCGGCAAACCCCGGCGTGATGCGGCCGATGAAATCCGCCGTGCCCGGGGCCACCTTGCCGCCGCGCTCTCCCTGCAGGACCGGGAAACGCTGGCCCCGGGTGTTGACGTGCACTACCTGCCGCACGGGGTCGTGACCCTGGTGACCCCCTGGAACAACCCGGTGGCCATTCCAGTGGGCAAGCTGGCGGCAGCACTGCTGCTCGGCAACAGTGTGGTGTGGAAGCCCGCTCCCCGTGCTCATGCCATTGCCGAGTGTCTGCAGCATTCGCTGATGCGCTGCGGTATTCCCTCCGGATTGGTGCAGCTTGTGCCCGGTGGTTCTGAGGAGGTGGCGCAATTGGCCGGGCACCCTGACGTTGCCGCAGTATCCCTGACTGGCTCGGTGCAGACGGGCAGGGCAGTGGGTGCCATCTGTGCCGCCGCCGACAAACCGCTGCAGGCGGAACTGGGTGGCAACAACCCAATGTTGGTGCTCGCGGATGCCCGGTTCGAAACCCAGGCGCCGGTCTGGGCCCGACTCGCCTTCGGCTTCGCCGGGCAGCGCTGCACCGCGATACGGCGCTTTGTAGTGGAGCGGGCGGCGGCACCGCGCTTCATTCGCCTCATGCTGGCGGCGATCGCCGACCTGCAACTGCGTGATCCGGACAGTGAAAGCTGCGTTGTCGGTCCCATGATTTCCCCTGCGGCGGTGGCCAGGGTCGCGGCCGCAATCGCCGCGGCCAGGGAGCGCGGCGGCCGGGTGCTGATTGGCGGGGAACCGGCGACGGGCGCCGGAAACTATTTTCTGCCGACCTTGATTACCGACCTGCCAGAGGATGACCCCCTGGTGCAGGAGGAACTGTTTGGCCCCGTTGCGGTGCTCCAGCTGGCGGACGACTTCGAACACGGCATGGCCCTCGTGAACGGAGTTTCCCAGGGTTTGCTGGCCGCCATTGCGACTACCTCGCAGAGATCGAGGGAGCTCTTTGCAGCACGTGCTGAAGCTGGAATCCTGGCCGGTGGCGATGGCCTGCGCATTCATCCCTCAGCACCATTTGGTGGATTCAAGGACTCCCAGCGCGGTCCTCCTGAACACGGGGTATGGGATCGGGAGTTTTTCAGTCGGGTCCAGGTGCGGTACGCGGAGGCGGAATGATCAGTGCCGAAATGCAGGAGCGTTTGACCCGGGTCGGACCCGGGTCCGCCATGGGGCGGTTGCTGCGCTCCTACTGGTACCCCGTGCTGGCGAGTGTCGAGCTGGCGCCGGGACAGGCCAGGGAGGTGCGGCTACTGGGGGAAGACCTGGCAGTTTTCCGCGCGCCCTCGGGTCGCCTGGGGCTGCTCGAACGGCATTGCCCCCATCGCGGTGTTTCTCTGGGGCAGGGCGTGGCCACCGAGCGGGGCCTGGTGTGTCCCTACCATGGCTGGACCTTCGATCACGGTGGCGCTTGTGTCGCCATGCCCGCGGAGAGCAATCCGGGTGCGCGCCTGCTTTCCCGGGCCAGCGTGGCGGCCTACGCAGTGGCGGAGCTGGGCGGGTTGATCTTCGCCTATCTCGGCCCGGCCCCGGCGCCGTTGTTGCCGCGCTACGACCTCTTTGTCCTCGACGGCGCCCTGCGCGATATCGGTCGCGCCGAGTTGCCCTGCAACTGGTTGCAGATCATGGAGAATTCGGTCGACCCGGTTCATGTGGAGTATCTCCACGGGCAGCATCTGCAGGCCGCACTGGCGGTGTCTGGCAGAGAGACCGCCACCGGTTACGGACGCAGGCATGAAAAGATTGGCTTCGACCTGTTCGAGTACGGTATCACCAAGCGCCGGGTGCTGGAGGGCGGGTCTGAGGACGATGACGACTGGCGGGTCGGTCATCCACTGATATTTCCGGTGACCTTGCGGGTGGGGGCGAACTGCCAGCACCGCTTTCAGATCCGCGTGCCGGTGGACGACCAGACCACGATGCACTACTGGTACTCGTGCTATCTGCCCCCGGCAGGGCGCCAGGCGCCGGCGCAGGACACAGTGCCCCTGTACGAGGTGCCGTGGCGACGGCCGGACGGCAGCTTCCGGACCGATTTCGTCGATGGCGGCGACATCATGGCCTGGGTTACCCAGGGTGCGATTGCGGACCGTACCCGGGAACTGCTGGTCAGTTCCGACCGGGGCCTGGTGCTGCTGCGGCGCTTGCTCCTCGAGCAGCTGGAGCGCGTCGAGCGTGGCGATGACCCCCTGGGTGTCATCCGCGACCCGGAACGCAACCAGTGCATCCGTTTTGTCCAGGAGCACGACAAGTTGGGTGGCAGCGCGGCGTTTCTTCGGCGCGCCATGGATATCAGCCACGCCCGGTTCAGCCCGATCAGAGATCAGGTCTTGGCCATGTTGTCTCCCCCATCGGGCTGAGGCGTCCATGCGGCAGCTGAAGGTGTTTATCTATGTCCAGCATCTCAGCGGTGTCGGGCACATGATCCGTGCCCAGCAGATTGGTCTCGCCCTGGCGCGGCGGCACCGGGTCCGGATTCTGGATGGTGGACGCGCGCTGCCGTTCCCGCAGCCCTTGCAGCCGCTCGCGGTGCCTGCGCTGGTGCGTCGCGACGGATGCACGGTGCCGATCAACCCGTCCCTGAGCCTGGCCGAGGCGATGTTGCTGCGGCGCCGCGGTCTTGCCGCAATGCTGCGGGATTACCGTCCCGATGTGATTCTGGTCGAGCATTATCCGTTCAGCAAATGGGAGCTGGGCCCCGAGATCCTCGCCATGCTGGACAGGGCCAGGGAGGTCAATCCCGCTGCTGCCGTCGTTGCCTCGCTGCGGGATGTCTCCCTGCGCACCGGCCAGGAGCCGGCGGACGACTACGAGAATCGGGTACTGGCAGTTCTCAATCGGTCCTTTGACGGTCTGCTGGTTCACGCGGATCCCCGGGTCTGTCAGTTGCAAGACTACTTTGCCGTCAGTGACCGCATCACCGTACCCGTGTTTCACACCGGGATCGTGGCAGCCCCGGCGCCGCCGGCCCAGCCGCTGCCTCCCGGATTGCCGCCGTGGATCGTTGCCAGTACCGGCGGTGGCGCGGACCGCGGTGGCTTGCTGCCGCGGGTAGTGGCAGCCTGGCAGCAGCTGCAGGCAACCGGAGGTACCGGTAGGTATCAGCTGCGACTGTTCTGCGGGCTGGATGGGTTGTCGCCACAGTTGCGCGAAACCATTGCAACAGATCCATCCATGATCAGTATGGGATTCGACCCGGACTTTGGGCGCTGGCTGCAGGGTGCAGTCCTGTCGGTGAGCTGCGCGGGCTACAATACCTGCGCCAACCTGCTGGCTACCGGTACCCCCGCGCTTCTGCTGCCGAATCCGGCAATGTCAGACCAGACAGAGCGTGCGCGCCTGCTGGCGGCGCTGGGTATTGCGGTGCAGGTACCGCAGCTCGGTGACGGCGCGGATCCACTGCCGGAACTGATACAGCAGAATCTGGTTCGGGGGCGGGTCGGGCACCAGCTGCGTCTTGACGGTGCCGAGCAGAGCGCAGCGTGGATTGAGCGGCTGGTCTCAAGCCTCCACGGCGAGTAACTGGTAATCCCGCATCCGGCCCCGCAGCCAGTCCTTCGCGTGCTGAGGGTAAAAAGACAGCATGACCAGGTCGTACACCAGCTGTCCCAGGCTGCTGAGAGCGACATGGTCGCCGTCGAACGACAACAGGTCTGCTCCCTGAAGGCGCTCCAGAGTGGGGCCAAAATCCTCGTGGAAGGAGCTGCCGAAGACCCGCTGGTAGGCGCTGCAGGAGAGGCCCTTGCCGTCGCCTATGGTGCGGGCGATGAATTGGGTTTGCAGGTCCTCGCGGTTGAGGGGGATGTGCTCCTGCACCGGGCTCTCGCCCGCTTCCATCCGCTCCATGTAGCTGTTCAGCTTGCTGTGGTTGCGGTACAGGGTGTGGCCCAGTGACGAGCGCGCACTCATGCCGACTCCCAGCTGATAGGCAGACAGGTCCTCTCCCGCCACTGGCAGGCGCTCGTGCCGCGCCGCGATGCTGTCCAGCCGCTTGAACGTATGCCAGCGAGTCTGGGTGAACCCGTGGCTGGCTGCGGTATCCCGGACAAACTCCCGCCACCCCATGAGCCCCGCCAGATCGAAGCGTTCGTTATCCGCCAGCTGGCGTTGCACCGAGGTCATTTCGTTGAGGCGCAGGTTGTAGGCGGTGACCGCATGCACGCCCTGTTCGGCGACCCGGGCGAAGTCGCGCGCGAAGTCCTCGTGACGCTGGCCGGGCAGGCCGTACATCAGGTCGATGTTCATGATCATGCCGGCCGCCACAACCCGGCGACAGGTATCGAGGGCGAGCTGCTCGCCGTGATCGCGCTTGACGGTATCGAGCACTTCCGCGCTGAGGCTCTGGACGCCCATGCTGACCCGCCCGACACCGTGCCTGGCCAGCACCTCGAGATGCTCGTCTGTCATTGACTCGGGAGAGGTTTCCACCGTGTGCACGCCGGTTCCATCGTAGGGCATGCGGCTTGCCACGGCAGTCAGCACCTCATCGAGCAAATCCGCGGGTAGCGCCGTGGGCGTTCCGCCGCCCATGAAAAACTGGTTCAGGCGGGTTCCCGGCTCCACCCAATCGAGTTCCCGGATCAGTGCCTTGACATAGCGCGCCATCCGCGCGCGGCTGACACCCACCCGCTTGGCGTAACAGCAGAAAGAGCAGGCGTAGTTGCAGAAGGGGATATGCAGGTACAGGCGCATCACGTCGCTGTCCACGCGTTCCCGCTCGAGCCCCGGGCTGTCCCTGAACATGGGGGCGCCGTGCGGATAGTCATGGGGTGCCGTATAGGCCGCGGTTGGCGTTGACTCAAGCGCCCGCGCGATGCGTTGTAGTGTGAGCTCAGGGTAGGTCATGCCGGAAAGATTCGCACGCCCCCTGTGGGCCGTCAACCAGAAGCGTGGCAAAGGGCTATATCACGATCTCCGCCACACGCGCCCGCAGCGCTGGCAACAGTTCCGCCGCAAACCAGGGGTTGTTCCGCAGCCACCGGTTGTTGCGCGGGCTCGGGTGGGGCAGGGGCAGCAGCTCGGGCCATGACTGGCGCCAGGCGAGCACGCGTTGGGTGACGGGGATCTGCCCTCCGCCCAGGTGCCAGGCCTGGGCGTACTGGCCCAGCACCAGGGTGAGTTGCACCCGCTGCAATTGCGCCAGCAGTGGTGCGCGCCAGGTGGCGGCGCACTCGGGGCGCGGTGGAAGGTCGCCCCCCTTGCCGCTGCCCGGGTAGCAGAAACCCATGGGCAACAGGGCGAACAGCTGCTCGTTGTAGAATGCTGCGCGGTCCACGCCCAGCCACTCGCGGAGGCGGTCGCCGCTGGGGTCATTGAAGGGAATGCCGGTGTCGTGGACCCTGCGGCCGGGCGCCTGGCCGACCACCAGTATTCGCGCCGCCGGATGCAGCTGGATCACCGGTCGTGCGCCCAGGGGCAGCTCCGGTTCGCACAGGGTGCAGGCGCGGACGTCGGCGAGTAATTGCTTGCAGGAAGACATGCTGCAGCCTTCGGCGTAGCCTCAAGTTCACAGGGAGGGCATTATAGTCCGCAGATTCTTCGAGCGGGAAAGAATGACTCCAGAGCACAGGCAGAGAGGAACGCTTCGGCTGCGCTGGCTTGTCACTGCCTGCGCGGCGGCTGTTGCGGTACCCGGGGTATATTTGTGGTGGGTGTTGCTAAGTCCATTCGGCTATCAGCTGCCGGATGGCCATGTGCCAGCGGTGGAGGCGGGCGAGCAGCAGGTGTTTGTCTATGGCACGCTGCGCAATCCCCTGGTGCGCTGGCTGGTGCTGGGTCGTCCCGTCAGTTCGGAGGAGGTGGTGATGCCGGGCTATCGCAAGCAGGGTCTGGACATCATGCCGGAGCCGGCCGCGGGTGTGCGCGGTGAGCTGCTGACCGTGCAGCCATCCGGATTGCGCCGCCTGGATCGCTATGAGCGACTGGGTATCCGCTACCAGCGAGTCGCCGAGGAACTGGAGGACGGGCGGCGGGTGTGGGTCTACCGGAGGCTGCCGCGTGAGGGGCAGCAAGTGCCGTGACCGCGCCCTCTCTCACCAGACCGCTGGCCCCCAAGCGGGAAATCTTTGCCTGGGCGATGTTTGACTTCGCCAATCAGGGCTACACGCTGCTGATCATCACCGTGGTTTTCGGGGACCTGTTTACCCGGGTGGTGGTGGGGGATGCGCCTGATTATCGTCTGGGCAACCTGCTGTGGAGCGTCGCGCTGGCGGTGAGCTACCTGCTGGTGGTGGTGGCCAATCCCGTTTGTGGTGCGATGATGGACTACTCCCGCAGCCGCAAACGGTTTCTCTTCGCCAGCTACGTGCTGACCGTCGCGGCGACCTCGCTACTGTACTTCGTTGAGCCAGGCTGGATAGTCCCGGCCATGGCGCTGGTGATCCTGTCCAATTTTGCCTATGCCATCGGCGAGGGGTTTATCGCCAGCTTTCTGCCGGACCTGGGGCCGCGCCAGGCCCTGGGCTGGATTTCCGGGCTGGGCTGGGCCCTGGGCTATGTTGGCGGCCTGGTGGCAACGGCCTTCACGCTGTTTTTCCTGGGCGACGTTGCGCTGGAGAACTACCAGCGCATTCGCTGGGTGGGTCCCTTCGCCGGCGGCTTCTTCCTGCTGGCCGCGATCCCGACCTTTGTCTGGCTCCGGGAGCGGGGGCTGCAGCGCCCGGTATTGTTGACCCGCGACCTGGTGCGGATGGGCTTCGCCCGCCTGCGCGCCACCCGCCAGGCCGTCGGTGAGTTCCGCGATCTGCACACCCTGCTGGTATCGGTGTTCTTCGCCATGGCCGGCATCTACATCATCATCGCCTTCTCGTTCATTTACGGCGCCCAGGTGATTGGCTGGGACGAGGAAGTGCGGATCATCATGTTCGTTACCGTGCAGCTGACCGCGGCCGCGGGCGCGCTGGGTTTCGGCCTTCTGCAGGGGCGCCTGGGCGCGCGCAACACCTACATCACCACCCTGTCCCTGTGGTTACTGGCTATCCTGGCCATCTGGCAGACGCCGGGCCTGACCGCGCTGGCCGGGTATTGGCTGGGTGTGTCCTGGCAGGAGCAGTATGTATTCCTGTTTGCCGGGGTATTGTCGGGGCTGAGTCTGGGCTCGTCGCAATCCGCGGCGCGTGCCCTGGTGGGGGTGCTGACTCCCCAGTCCAAGGCGGCGGAATTCTTCGGTTACTGGGGCATGGCCGCCAAGGCTGCCGCGGTATTCGGTATCCTGGGCCTGGGCCTGGTGCAGTGGCTGCTGGGCCTGGCCGACGCCATCGTGTTCTGCCTGCTGTTGTTTGCCGTCGCCATCGCCATGGTGCTGCCCGTGAACGAAGTCCGGGGCAGCGCCGTGGCGGAGGACTGGCGTGACTGAGTCAGTCCCGCCCGAGGATCAGGGCCCCGGTGGGCACTCCCACGCCGCTGCTGACCAGCACGTGCTCCACGCCCTCCGGCTGGCTGCTGGAAGTGCCGCGAACCAGTCTCGCCCCCTCGGCGATATTGTTCATGCCGTGGATGTAGGCTTCGGACAGCAACCCGCCGTGAGTATTGTTTGGCAGGCGTCCGTCGATATTCAGGGCGCCATCCCGGACCATGTCCTTGCCCTCGCCGCGACCGCAGAAACCAAAGCTCTCCAGCTGCATGATGACTTCGGACGTGAAGGCATCGTAGAGGCAGGCGGCGTCGATATCGTGGGGGCCGAGTCCGCTCTGTGCGTACACCAGCTGCGCCGCCAGTTCCATCTCCGGCAGTGAGTCCAGCTCCTCCCGGTAGTAGCTGGTCATCTGCTCCTGGCCCCGGGTGGAGGCCTGCGCCACGCCACGAATGATGGCGGGCTTCTGTTTCAGGTCCCGGGCGCGCTCGCTGCTGGTGACCAGGACGGCGCAGCCGCCGTCGGTTTCCTGGCAGAAGTCGTACAGGCGCAGGGGTTCGGCGATCATCTTCGAGGCGAGGTACTCCTCCATGGTCAGCGGTTTGCCGTAGAAAAATGAACGCGGGTTGCTCTGGGCGTAGTTGCGCTGGGAGATTGCCACCCGGCCCAGGTCCTCGGCCGTGACCCCGAAGTGGTGCATGTATTTGTTGGCAATCATTGCGATCCAGGAGCCGGGTGTGAGCATGCCGTAGGGCATGTACCAGGACCAGTGCACCAGGTCGGAACTGACGATCTGCCCGGAGATGCCCTGGCCCATGCGCTGGCCGGAGCGCCCGTTCATGGCCCGGTAGCAGATCACGTTGTCGGCCACGCCGGTGGCAACCGCCATCACCGCGTGGAGAATCGTGCCCACCGCGGCACCGCCGCCATAGTTCACCTTGGTAAACAGCTTCAGATCACTGGCTCCGACGGTGCGAGCGAGCTCAATTTCATCGGTGGAGTCCAGGGTGAAGCTGACAAAACCGTCGATCTCTGAGGGCGGCAGGCCAGCGTCCTCGCAGGCGGCCAGGGTGGCCTGCGCCGCCAGGGACAGCTCGGAAACGCCGGACTTCTTGGAGAATTCGGTCAGGCCAATACCGGCAATGGCGGCCTTGTCCTTGAGGAAATGGCTCATGCTGCTGCCCCCTGTGCTGGTTCGAACATGGGCAGGCGGAAACCGTCCGGGTCCTCGTGCATGATCATTGTTACGTGCATGCCGAACCGGACCTCCTCCGGTGCGCAATTCACCAGCTGCGAGGTGAAGCGGGTACCTTCTTCCAGTTGCACCAGGATAATTATCAGCGGGTACTCGAAACCCGGGAACTGCGGATGGTGCAGTACGGTGAAGCTCTCGATGATTCCCTGGCCCGAGGCAGTGATGTGATCCCAGCGCAGCGAGTGGCACTCACCGCACATGGGCCGGGGCGGGTGGCGCAGGGTGCCGCAGTCCTGGCAGCGTTGAATGGTCAACCTGCCGGCGTCGGCTTGTTGCCACCACCAGCCGTTGTCTTCCCCCATGGGGGGTTTCATGCGGAAGCTCTGTGCCATATGCATCACCCGTTGTTATTCGGTTGCTGGGATAAAACCCTGACTACGGTAAAACATAATTGAAATTGAATATAAATTCAATTATGTTGTCGATCGAGTTGATTCGCCAGGTAGCGGGGCGCATGCCGCTGCTGCACTTTTTTGGAGCCTCTAACCATGAGCAGTGAGAACATCAGCGCCTTCGAGGATAAAATCAACGCTTTCGTGGGCCGCGAATGCGATTCCTCTGCGGCCAAGGACGCAGTGAACAAGGCCATGATTCGCCACTGGTGTGAGGTCATGGGCAACAGCAACCCTGACCACCTGGATGAGGCAGAGGCTGCCGCAGGCTCGCGCGGTGAGTTGGTCGCACCGGCGACGATGCTGTTCGTGTGGGGTCAGGCGGGTTACGCTGTGGCGGCGCAAGGGCGCGAGCAGGACCCGCAGACGGAGCTGTTCGACTTGTTTGACGAGCACGGGTATGTGGGAGTGGTCGCGACCAATACCACACAGGAATATGACCGCGAGTTGCGGCTCGGCGAGGTGGTTCACGCGCGCACCATTATCGACAACATCTCCGCGCGCAAGAAAACCGGCCTCGGCGAAGGCTATTTCTATGAAACGGTCACCGAGTTCACCAATCAGGATGGCGAGTCACTGGGGCGCCAGACGTTCAAGGTGCTCAAATATCGTCCCGGTAATGCCGGCGGGGAGGCAGCCCAATGAAGACCCAGGTAAAGCACGCGCAGATCAAGGCCGGTGACATTCTGCCGCCGCGGGACATTGCCATTACCACCTCGCTGATTGTGAGCGGCGCGCTGGCCACTCGCGACTTTCAGAAAGTGCACCACGATAAAGCTGTCGCCCAGGACAGTGGTATGCCGGACGTGTTTATGAACATTCTGACCACCCAGGGCCTGACTGAATCGTACCTGCGCGATTGGTGTGGCCGCGATGCGGTCTTCCGCAAGTTGTCTATCCACCTGGGGGCTCCCAATATTCCTGGTACCACCATGACCATGACCGGCGAGGTCAAGTCCTGTGCGGACGGGCTGGTCGAGGTTGAAGTCGTGGGCCAGAACAGCCAATGGGGCATGCATGTAAAGGCCCTCGCGACCATCGCTCTACCGGCCTGAATCGCCCAGCGGGTCCCCGTTTGTCATCGCCGGGCAGGTAGATGATTTTGTTTGATTTATCGGTTGACAAAGGATAGGGCCGTCTGGACAATATGCCGCCTTCCGGAGGGGTTCCCGAGTGGCCAAAGGGATCAGACTGTAAATCTGACGCGAAAGCTTCGGTGGTTCGAATCCACCCCCCTCCACCAAGAGTAAAGAAGGCAGGAAAGAGTAGCAGGAGTCGCACTCGCGCGACTATTTCCGCCAGATAGTAGCGGGTCAGGCGGGTATAGTTCAATGGTAGAACCTCAGCCTTCCAAGCTGATGATGCGGGTTCGATTCCCGCTACCCGCTCCAGTTGGGTAAGTGCAAAGCTCATATAGCTCAGTCGGTAGAGCACTTCCTTGGTAAGGAAGAGGTCACCGGTTCAAATCCGGTTATGAGCTCCACCCAGTCCCGGTTCGGCACCACAGGCGCCGGCGGGGAGCAAAACAGGTAGTGTGCGGTATTGCTGCAGGACCAGGCCGGTAATAGGAGACCGTCGAAATGGCAAAGGAAAAGTTTCAACGTAACAAGCCCCACGTGAACGTGGGCACGATTGGTCACGTTGACCATGGCAAGACGACGCTGACGGCGGCGCTGACCAAAGTGTGTGCAGAGACCTGGGGTAGCGG
>CAMYIZ010000040.1 GCA_947258585.1 uncultured Haliea sp.
CACGCCCGAGCTCGACGTCGCCGCGGCCGGAGAGCGCCTGGGGGAGCCCGCGCCTCCGGCACCACCCGCGCCGGACACCAGCCACCTGACGCTGGGGGCGGTCGGAGATGACATTCCAGGCCTTCCCGGCGTGGACCCAGTGCCGGTCAGCATCAGTCCCGACCTGGCACTGGCGCCAGAGGGTGGCGACCTCAGCGACTGCGCCCCGCCACCGGCACCGGCACCGACTCCAGACCTCGATCTTTCACAACTGCAGCTTGCCGCCGCGGGTGCCGATGTCCTGGAGGAGCAATACCGCAAACGGGATACCACAACGCCACCGGACACCAGCCGACTCAGTCTCGAGGACTAGTCTCGGGCAGGCTGACCACGACGCGCAGGCCAGGCTCATTGTCTTCCAGCGCGATGCTGCCGCGGTGGTAGTGGACGATGGCCTGCACCAGGCTCAGGCCCAGCCCGTGACCGGGCTGCTCGCCGCGACTGGACTCGACCCGGTAGAAGCGACGAAACACATTCTTGCGATCAGCGGGATCGATCCCGGGCCCTGAGTCCGCCACCTGAATCTCAACTGCTCCACTCCGCGCGACCAGGGTCACATCGATACTGCCACCGGCCGGGGTGTACTTGATGGCGTTGTCGAGCAGGTTCGCGCACATCTGGAACAGGAGATCGCTGTCACCAGCGCACTCGACGCCTCCGGCAATCGCCAGCCGCATGCTGACGTCTTTGTCATTGGCTACCGGCTCGTACAGTTCGGCCAGGTCCTCCAGCAATCCCGACAGTGCCACACGGGTCTGGACCGGAGCCCGACTCCCGGACTCCAGCGCCGATATCCGCAACAGTGCATTGAATGATGACAGCAGGCTGTCGCAATCCTCGATAATTCGGTCGACCTCATCCTGGCCCTCGGCATCAAGGCGCTGGCGCAGCTGACTGAGCTGGTTGCGGATGCGGGTCAAGGGGGTGCGCAGATCGTGGGCAATATTGTCCGAGACCTGCTTCACGCCCTGCATCAACGACCCGATCTGGTCCAGCATCAGGTTTATGGCCCGGGCGAGTTCCCGCGGATAGCCCTTCTTGCCCTCTATGGACAAGCGCTCCGACAGATTGCCGCGAATGATGCCCGACAGTTCACTGTTGAGCCGCTCGAAGCGGTGCAGGGTGGTCGCGGCACTGAAGAAGCCACCGACGATGCCCAGCAGCAGTGTTGCGATCATTGCCCGGAACAGGGTCACAAGAACGAGTCCGCCGCTGGCCACCGCATCGGCGTAGTTGCGCGCCACCAGCGCTGCGTAACCGTCGCCCAGCGACTCACGGCGGGCGAGGAAATCGACATCCACGGTTTCGCCCCAGTTCAGCAGCGCCAGCTGGAACCCCAGCCAGCCGCCGGAAAATTCGCGATAGCGCGGGGTCTGCGCCAGATCCCCCGCCACTTTGCTGCCTTGCGCATCAAGGATGAGGTAGCTGTAACGCCCAATGGTCGGCAGGTTGCGCTGGTCTGCAAGATACTGCTCCACCCCTTCCATTCCCTGGCCGTTATAGACCAACTGCAGCGCTTCCAGCTCATCGAGGATGGAGGACCGCAACTCGGTGAAGTAGCCGTAGCTGAAATAGGCGTACAGTACAGCCAGCAGCAGGAAAACGGTGGCGCTGAGTGCGGTGACGTACTTGACGATGTAGCGAAAGGTAAGGCTGTTGAGGACGTCCAGAATCCGCATGGCGGTTAACCGGCGCCGAGGCAGTAGCCCGCGCCGCGCACCGTTGCCAGCAGCGGTGGCGAAAAGTCCCGATCTATTTTTTGCCGCAGCCGCGATATATGGACATCGATGACGTTGGTCTGCGGGTCGAAGTGATAGCCCCACACATGCTCCAGCAACATGGCCCGGGTTACCACCTGGCCCGCGTTGCGCATGAGATACTCCAGCAGCCTGAACTCGCGGGGCTGCAGGGTCACCACCTCACCTTGCCGCCGCACCTCCTGACTCAACAGATCCATTTCCAGGTCGGCGACCTGGAGGCGCGTGGGCACCTCGGAGCCGGCCTGGCTGCCGCGACGGCACAGTATTTCCAGCCGCGCCAGCAACTCAGCCATGGCAAAGGGCTTGACCAGGTAGTCATCCGCACCGCAATGGAGCCCCTGAACCCGGTCATCGACATCCCCCAGTGCGCTCAGGATCAGCACCGGCGTATTGATAGCATCCCGCCGCATGCTGGCCAGAAGCGCCAGTCCATCCAGGCGGGGTAGCATACGGTCCACAATGACTACATCGTGATGACCGTCACGGGCAGCGGCGAGACCGCTTTCACCATCGGCGCAATGGGTACAGTCATGGCCCGCCTGCACCAGTTCCGAGACAATAAAGTCCGCGACGGTACGATCATCCTCCACCAATAGCACTTTCATCGCGCAGAACCCGCTATTATCATGCCCGGCAATTTAGCACTGGCCGGGGCCCGGGGACAATTTACAATCCGGTAATGCGCAGCGGCCTCGGCCTCGGCTCTCCCGGTCGCGACGCTAGCGGTATGGCCTGTGCCTGAACCCTGATATGGAGAGATTGATGCCGGACACCGCCAACCTGGGCCCACCCTCACTGCTGCGTCGGCTCGCAGCAATGGTTTACGACACGCTGCTGGTGATCCCGTTTATCGGGGTCACCATTGCCGCCGCCACCGCGGTGGAAATGTGGCTCAAGGGCGCCGGGAGTACTGAGTACTATCAGATGCACCCGCAGCTGGTGCAGGCGCTCAGCCTGGCCTGCGTCACCGTGTTCTTCACCGCCTTCTGGCGCAAGGGCGGCCAGACTCTGGGCATGCAGGCATGGCGGGTCAAGCTGGTGGATGCCAACGGTGACGTTCCCGGAACCGGGCGCTGCCTGCTGCGCTGTCTGGCGGCGCTGGCATCCCTGGCTCCCGCGGGCCTCGGCTACTGGTGGTGCCTGCTGGACAAGCGTGGACGCTACTGGCACGACTACCTGAGCGGCACCCATCTGCAGCTGCTGCCCAAGCCAGCGAAAACCCGGGCAGACGCCGACTAGCGGGTCCTCGCCAGCAGCGCCAGTCCGGCGACGATACACAGCAGGACGGGGGCCAGGGCGGCGTACAGGGGCGCAAACCCGAATACCAGGCTGGCCGGACCCAACAGATCCTGACTGATCTGGAAAACCACCCCCACCAGCACCCCGATAAAGATGCGCAAGCCCATGGTGCCGTCCCGCAGGGGCCCGAATACAAAGGCAATAGCCACCAGTACCAGGCCAGCGATAGACACCGGTTGCAGCAGCTTGCGCCACAGGGCCAGTTCGAAATCGTCCGAGTCCAGCCCCTGCTGCTGCAGATAGCGACTGTAGCGATACAGATCCAGCAGCGGCAGGCGCTCCGGCGACACCACCTCCATAACCAGCAGCTGCGGCGTGATACCGGTATCCCAGCGCAAGGTCTCATGCCGGGTCTGGGTGGTCTCCCAGCTGCTGAAATCGGTCTTCACCGCCTGCTCCAGCTGCCAGTAGTCACCGGCGTGAACGGCGCGCTGGGCCCGGAGCGCCGATTGCAGTCGACGCTGGTTGTCGAACTGCAACAGGGTGATGCCGTGGACCACGGACTCGCTTTCCATCGCATTGAAATGCAGGAATGAGTTGCCTTCGCGGTTCCATATTCCGTAGCGCCCCGCCACCCCCTCGCCGGGATTCTGTGCCATTGCCCGGCGGCTCTGGGCCAACTGCTCCGCCTGCGGCGCCACATATTCGCCCAGCAGAAAGCCCGCCAGGGCAACCACCAACGCGGACTTCATCACGATCACCACCAGTCGCGCAATCGAGACACCGGCACCGCGCATGATGATCAGTTCGCTGGCACTGGCCAATTGCCCAAGACCAACGAGACAACCGATCAGTGCGGCGAACGGCATGTACTCATACAGGCGGCCGGGAATGGTCAGGAGGATGTAGAGCAGAATCTCGCCAAAACCGTAACTCTCGCTGACATCGCCTGATTCGTCGATAAACGCCGAGACCACATCGACGCCGACAATCACCAGCAGCACGAGGAAAATTGCCGCAAAGACAGTACGGCCGATATACCGGTCAAGCAGCCGCATGCGACCCCTCCCGCCGACGTCGGCGCCACAGCGAGCTGCGGACGACATTGCCGTATAGCAGCCACAGGGCCAGTAACAGATACAACAGGTGAATACGCCACAGCACCAGCGGACCGGCCCCCTCCTCCATGGCCGCCCTGGCGTTGGTGAGCAAAACGAGGTAGATCAGGTAGAGGGCGAAAGCGGGCGCCATTTTGATGTAGCGACCGCGCCGGTGGTCGGTGCGACTGAGACACAGGGCGATAATCGCCACGATGGGCACGGTGACCGGCAGGGACAGGCGCCAGTGGAGGGCGGCAATGTCTTCCGCTGCCGCCGATGCCAGCAGGGATACCGTGGAGCGACCGTCCACCCGGGGTACGCTGCGAATACCACCCTCGGGCTCCGGAATACGCTCGCCGAAGGTCTCGAATTCAACCACCCGGTAATCGCGATGGCCGGGCAGCCCCTGGTATCGATAGCCATCGCGCAGCTCCAGATAACGGGCCCCGGTACGGGAATCCAGTACGATTTCCCCTTCCGCGGCCACGGTCACGACCAACTGTGGTTTGCCGTCACTGGAGGCGGTCTGCTGTGACAGGAAGACACCGCTCATAATCCCGGAATCCGGGGCGATGGTCTCCGCATAGCTGACCAGGTCCCTGCCCCTGCGGTTCTGGAAGCGGCCCGCCGCCAGTGTTTGCAGGCCCTGGGACGCCTCCGGGTCATCCAGCAGGGCGGAAGAACGCGCTGCACCCATCGGGGTTACCAGCAGGCTAAGCGCCGCTACCAGGACCATGACCAGCAGGGCCGGCACCAGCGTATAGCCGGCCAGCCGGGAGGGGCTCACCCCGCAAGCGGAAAGAACAACCATCTCGCTTTCAACGTACAGGCGCCCGTAGGCCATGAGGATGCCGATGAACAAGCCCAGCGGCAGGATCAGCTCCAGAAAACCGGGAAGACGATAAAACATGACCGGCAACAATATGTCACCGGCCAGATTGCCCACCGCCGCCTCGGCCAGGTACTTGACAAAGCGGCCGCTGAAAATGATCACCAGCAGCGTGAAGCTGACGGCCACCGTATGCAGCAGGACATCGCGAGTGAGATAGGCGAGGATTTTCATGCGGACCCGGATCGCAGCGCCAGGTGTCGCCCCGGAGAAGAACGACGCCAGCTGTTCAGTTTCATCTCCCATCATCATACACTAGCGCCCTGACACCCGCCCACGAAAACTCACAGGGACTTCCAATGAACAAACCGACTTTCAGCGCACGAGCGATCAAGGACATTGCCAAGGCCCGGACCCAGTGCGCCATCGTGCCGGTATACGGCAGCCAGCTCTCACCGACAGCAAAGGCCCTGGACAGCGCCGGCAATGGCGCCCTCGCCACGGCGCTCAAACTGGGGGACTTCAAGGGCAAAGCCGGACAGACACTGATGCTGCCCGGTATCGGCGGCGCGGCGCGGGTACTGCTGCTGGGCTGCGGTGAACAGGCGAAGTTTGACCAGGCCGTTGCCCGGGACACACTGCAGGGGCTGAATACTGCCCTGGGCGCCAGCAGCGCGGCGGACGCCCTGCTGCATGCCGGCGACCTGGCCTCCGCCAAGGTCGAGCTGGACTGGCTCCTGGAATTGCTGGCCCGTGGACTGGTCAGCAGCGCCTATCGCTACTCCGCGACCGTATCGAAGCCCAAGGACCCCCTGGCCCTGAAGAAACTGCTGGTCAACCCCGGCGAGTCGATCACCGCGAGCAAGGCACAGGGCGCCCTGGATTCTGGCGCGGCGGTGGGCCAGGGCATCAACTACGCGCGTGAACTCGGCAACCTGCCCGGCAATATCTGCACGCCGACCTACCTGGCCCGGGAGGCCGGCAAACTGGCTCGCGGCAACAGCAAGGTCCGCACCCAGGTGCTGGAGGAGAAAAAAATGCGTGAGCTGGGCATGGGTTCGCTGCTGTCGGTATCCGCCGGCAGCGACGAACCCGCCAAGCTCATCGTGATTGAGTACAAGGGCGGCAAGTCCGGCCAGGCACCCCAGGTGCTGGTTGGCAAGGGCATCACTTTCGATTCCGGCGGCATCTCCCTCAAGCCGGGTGCCAAGATGGATGAAATGAAGTACGACATGTGCGGCGCCGCCAGCGTGCTCGGCACCCTGCAAGCCGTGATCGACATGGCTCTGCCGCTCAATGTCACCGGTGTTATCGCAGCGGCGGAGAACATGCCCAGCGGTCGCGCCACCAAGCCCGGCGACGTCGTTACCAGCATGGCGGGCAAGACCATTGAGATTCTGAACACCGACGCCGAGGGCCGTCTCGTGCTGTGCGACGCGCTGAGCTACGCCAGCCGGTTCAAGCCAGCGGCGGTGATCGACATCGCCACCCTCACCGGGGCCTGCGTCATCGCCCTGGGCTCCCACGCTTCCGCCGTCTATGCCAACAACGAGGAACTTGCCGCCGGACTGCTCGCCGCTGGCGAGGTCACCCATGACCGCGGCTGGCGCATGCCCCTGTGGGACGACTACCGCAAGCAGCTGAACAGCAACTTTGCCGACATCGCGAATATCGGCGGGCCCGAGGCAGGCAGCGTCACCGCCGCCTGCTTCCTGTCTCACTTTACCGAAGACTACCCCTGGGCCCACCTGGATATCGCCGGCTCGGCGTGGAACAGCTCGCCCAAGGGGGCAACCGGCCGCCCGGTGGCCATGCTCACCCGCTACCTCCAGGACCAGGCGGCAACCGGCGCCAGCGGCAAGGCAAGGCAGGGCAAGAGCGCGCTGAAGGCAGCCGGGCCACGCAAGGCCGGGCCGCGCAAGGCCGGGCCGCGCAAGGCAGCGGGCCG
>CAMYIZ010000041.1 GCA_947258585.1 uncultured Haliea sp.
CCGTGCCGCGCCTGCAGGAGCTGGCCCGGGATACCGGGGCCGCGCCGGTGCTGCGGGCCACGGCCCTGGCGGCACTGGGACGGGCGGGGGAGCCCGCCGATATCAGCACGCTGCTGCACGGGCCCGATCCACTGCTGCGCATGGCTGCGGTACAGTACCTCGCAGGGATGCCACTGGCACGGCGCTACCAGGCCCTGCAACCACTTATCACCGACAGCGTTACCAGCGTCCGCATGGCGGTCGCGGAAGCTCTGGCCGCAGTGCCGCTGGACCAGCTCGATGCGGCGGCCGAGCCCCTGCGCGAACTGTTTGCCGAGTACGTTGCGATCCAGCGCCAACACGCGGACATGCCGGGCGTACAGCTGCAACTGGGCCTGTTCCTGCTCAATCGGGGCGATCTGCCCGCGGCGGAACGCGCCTATCGGGAGGCTCTCCGCCTCAACCCGCAGCTGCTGCCGGCGCGGCTGAACCTGGCCGACCTGTTGCGCAGCCAGCAACGGGAGGATGAAGCCAGGGAAGAGCTGCAGACGGCACTGGCGACGGCACCGGATAGCGGCGCGGCCCTGCACGCCATGGGGCTGCTGGAAACCCGCGCCGGCAATCGCGAGCAGGGCCTTGCCTACCTGCAACAGGCCGCCGCCCTTGAGCAACAGGGGGTACGCCACCGCTATGTCCATGCCATCGCCCTGCACGACAGCGGCGAACCTCGCGCTGCCCTCAAGCAACTGCAGGACATACAGCGGTCGGTGCCCGGTGATGAAGCTGTGCTGGTGGCGCTGGTTAACTACAGCGAGGAACTGGGGGAGCGGGAGCGGGCCCTTGACTGGGCCCGCCAGCTGCTGGCGGTCGCGCCGGACAACCGCGCCTACCAGGCGCTCTATCGGCGGCTGGCGGGAAACACCGGCCCCTGAGGAGCGGAATCAGGACTCCGCGGGTACGAACACCAGATGGAAGGTGACCGGTATCGCGGTACTGATGGCGCTGAGGCCGGCCACTTCCCGCAGGGCTTCAATACCCGAACCGAGGCCAAAGGTACCGGCATTGACTACCACCGGCCGGGCGCTGATCACCCGCAGCAGGCTGCCCTCGCCGCCGCTCACCAGTACCGGCACCGACAGCGTGGCCTGCTGGCCGTGCAGGGACAACACCACGTCGATATCCGTGGTCACCACCCCGCCGTCCGCGACCACCGTCAGGATTGCCGGGTCGACCTGGCTGTGGACGTTGGCAGCGGGGAAATCCACGGTCCGGAACAGCAATTCGCGCATGCGCTCGTTGCGAATCGGGATCAGGGTCTCGACGCTGTCGAGGTCGATACCGATCTGCACTTTACCTTCGCTGCCGATAAAGCCCACCATCTCGGTGAAGTGATGGCTCTCGGCCACCGCGTCGTTCTTGATCGACAGGAAATCCAGGCTGGAGCGGCTGTTATCCAGTTCCCATTGCTGGGCCTGGGCCATGGCCGCACCCGCGAGCAGGGCCCACACGCCCACCAGTCTGGTCAGTTTCAACATCATCGCAATTTCTCCATCGGCAGAGTGTACATTTGGGTCACACTATAAAAGATTTGTGTGCGAAAGCTGGAAATGGTTCAGGACAACTTGCGGGCGCCCAGCCAGTCAGTGTGAAACCGTTCGCCGCGGGGCCTGTCGCTGCGCTCGTAGGTATGGGCGCCGAAATAGTCCCGCTGCGCCTGCAGCAGATTGGCCGGGAGGCGCGCGCTGCGGTAGCCGTCGTACCAGGCCAGAGCCGCGGCAAAGGCGGGCGCCGGCAATCCCAGCTGCACCGCGCTCACCACCGCCCGGCGCCAAGCTGGCTGCGCGGCCAGTATGGCGCTGCGAAAAAAATCGTCCAGCAGCAGGTTTTCCAGCCCTGCCGCGCGCCCGAAGGCACCCGCGATTTCCTCCAGAAACACCGAGCGAATAATGCAGCCGCCCCGCCACAGCATGGCAATGCCGGCGTTATCCAGCTGCCAGCCAAACTCCGCGGCGGCCGCGTCAAGCTGCGCAAAACCCTGAGCATAGCTGACCAGTTTGGAGGCGTACAATGCCTGGCGCACATCGTTGATGAACAGCTGGCAATCGCCGTCGAATGTGCCGCCTGGGCCGGGCAGCAGCGCACTGGCGCGCACCCGCGCATCCTTCTGCGCCGACAGGCAGCGGGCGAATACCGCCTCGGTGATCAGGGTGGTTGGCACGCCCAGGTCCAGGGCGTGCTGGCTCATCAACTTGCCAGTACCCTTCTGGGCGGCCGTGTCGAGGATTCGGTCCAGCAGGTAGTCGCCGGTTTCCGGGTCCCTGACGGTGAAGATATCCCGGGTGATCTCGACCAGATAGCTGGACAGTTCGCCTTCATTCCAGTCGCGGAACACGCGGTAGAGTTCCTCATTATCGAGCCCGGCGCCTTCTCGCAGCAGGAAATAGGCCTCGCAGATCAGCTGCATGTCACCGTATTCAATGCCGTTGTGGACCATTTTCACGTAGTGTCCGGCGCCGTCCTCGCCCACCCACTCGCAGCAGGGAATATTGCTCCCTGGTCCGACCTTGGCAGCGATCGCCTGGAAGATGTTGCGCACCGCCGGCCAGGCGTCGGCGTGGCCTCCGGGCATGATCGAGGGCCCCTTGAGCGCTCCCTCTTCACCGCCGGAAACTCCGGCACCAATAAAGCCCAGACCCGCCTCGCGCAAGGCAGCGGCACGCCGGTTGCTGTCCCGGTAGTCGCTGTTGCCGCCATCGATGATAATGTCGCCGGGCTCAAGCAGGGCCTGCAGGTCCGCAATCACCGCGTCCACCGCCGCGCCCGCCTTGACCATCAGCATCACCCGCCGCGGCCGCTGCAGCGAGGCAACAAATTCCTGCAGTGAACTGTAGCCGTGTATCCGGCCCGCACTGCCCGGCCAGACCTTGTCCTCGGGTTCATCGCCCAGGCCGTCGACAAAGCCGCGCATGGTGGCGGCGGTGCGGTTGTAGACCGCCACCGAAAAGCCGTGGTTGGCCATGTTCAGGACCAGATTCTGGCCCATCACCGCGAGGCCGATAAGGCCGATGTCGTTGTGCATGCACTGGCTCCTGGATCGGGGTCGCTTCGAGGGTCCACGACGAGTATGGCAGGGGAAGGGTCCCGACCGCTTGCATTAACATGGCAGATCGGACCGGATAGGACAATATCACTCTAGTCCGGCACAGGCCGGCGCCGAGGTGCTGCGGTTTTCCCGGGAGGCGTTCTTCACCGACGGGCAACTGCGCGACCCGCGGCTTCAGTCCATTGCTGCGAGCTAAACGGCGACCTTTTGCTGCAAGAACCGGACGACCACTTCCGCCAGGGCCTCGCCCTGGTCTTCCTGCAGAAAGTGGCCTCCCTGTTCGATCGTGACGTGGCCCTGCCCGCTCGCGCCCGGAATGAATTTCTGGAAGTAAGTGTCTACCCCCGCGGTCACCGGGTCCGAGTCACTGAACGCCGTCAGGAACGGCTTTTGCCAACGGCTCAAGACCTCCCACGCCTTGCGATTGGACGCGGCGGCTGGATCGTCCGGGCTGGCCGGTACCAGCATGGGAAACTGGCGCGCGCCTTCCTTGAAACTTTCGTCCGGGAACGGAGCGTTGTAGGCGTCGAGCACCTCCTGGTCCAGGGGCGTCACGGTGCCGCCCTTGATGACGCCGGCGACGTGGAATTCGGGCGTCTCCTGTGAGAACTGGCGCCACTTCTCGAAGGCCGGACCCAGGTCTTTATCGCCGGTGGGAAGGAAGGTATTGGCGGCCACAACTGAGTCAAAGCGCTCCGGATTCTCCGCCACCAGACGCAAGCCCAGCAGCCCGCCCCAGTCCTGACAGACCAGGTTGATGGCCTTCAGGTCGAGCTGATCCAAAAAGGACTGCAGCCAGCCCACATGGCGAGCGTAGGTATAATCCTTGCGAGCTGCGGGCTTGTCGGAGCGGCCAAAGCCGATCAGATCCGGCGCCAGGGCCCGAAAGCCTGCCGCGGTGATGATGGGAATCATCTTCCGGTACAAATAGCACCAGGACGGCTCACCGTGCAGCAGCAGGACCACCGCTCCGTCCCCTGGCCCCTCGTCGAGGTAATGCATACGCAACTCACCGCCCTCGAAATCGCTCACTTGCAGATAGTGGGGCTGGTAGGTAAAACCGGAAAGGTGCTCGAACCGGCTGTCGGGGGTCCGCAGGTGTTCCATGGGCTACTCCTCTTGATTCATGTCTTCATGCCTGTGAATTGTATATGGCAGGCAGGTCACAGCTCAGCTGGGCAGCCTGTCCGTAATCTCAGTCAACTCCCGCTTGCGCCCTTGAAACGCCTCAAAAAACTGGCGATGCGCACGCAAGGACAACTCATCGTCTCGCGACGGGTAGCCGGCTATCCATTCCAGCAACATTGACAGGTTCGCGTCCTGGGCTGCGCGCGAAGAGTATTTATGTGGCTCCCAGGGCCGCGCACGGGCATTGGCCTGGCACTGCGCCACGGACAGGTTGAGGAAGATCGCCTCGGTGGCCAGTGGCGCCGCCAGTTCCAGCAAATCGGCATAGCAACCCTCGATCACCCAGTTTTCGTGCGCAGCAACAAACTCGCTGATCGCCTGTCCCGACTCGGCCAGGGGGCGGCGTTCGGGCGGAGTGATCGGCAACCAGGCCAGCACATCCAGGTCCAGGTGGGCCAGGCCCTGCTCGTCGCGCAAGCGCGCCGCGAGGGTGGACTTGCCAGAGCCGGAGTTACCAAAGATGAGGATTCGTTGCATTGCTCAATCCTGTGCCAGAATCGGGTCGCCGCAGTGGCTATGGGTCGATCACCAGTCCGGAGTAGCGCTCGGTGACCCGCATCTCGCCCCCCGGAAACTGAACCGTCTGCTGGCGCAGGCGCGGCAGGCCAGCGTCGTCCAGTTCCAGCCGCGCGGTAGCTGCCGGGATGCCGGCGACGGTGATCGCAAAGGAAAGGGCCGCCGGCGCTTCCCCGGCAGCGGCAAAATCGCCGACGGTGACCCAGTCACGGACACCGCCGTCGGCGTGATCGGGAGCGGCGTCGCCGGTCAGCCGCGCCAGATTGTGGAGGATACCCATGCGGGTAAGCCCAAGCAGTACCGCTTCTGCCAAGTGCCTGGGCCGTGCCGTGGCAGTGAGTTCATCAGCGCTGCCAAGGGCCATATTGCCGTCCTCCGCAAACAGGCCGACCGTTACTGGCTCACCGCCGAATTCGCCCTGGGCGAACAGGTGCAGGGTGTGATTGCCGACGCTCCACAGCTTGCCCCGCAGGTCAGCCGCCAGGGCGCCCTCGGCGGTGATGTGAAAGTCCAGGCTGAGCGAATCCGCCGCCAGCAAACGCGCTTCCAGTTGCGCGAAGGCCGCGGCGGGGTCCGGCCCCTCCGCTCGCCCGGGCAAGGGCAGCAGCGCGACGACCAGTGCCGCCCAGCCGGCGACACGACCCAACCCATAGCGGTGCTTCATGTCCGCGCCCTCCCCCGGTTCAGATCACGGCAATATCGGCCAGGTCACCCTTGCTTTCCAGCCAGGCCTTGCGGTCGCCGGCGCGCTTTTTGGCCAGCAGCATGTCGAGCATGCTGTTGGTGTCGTCGCCCGCATCCAGCACCAGGCGCACCAGGCGCCGGGTGTCCGGGTCCATGGTGGTTTCGCGCAGCTGCAGCGGGTTCATTTCCCCCAGCCCCTTGAAGCGCTGGACGTTGACCTTGCCCTTTTTCTTCTCCGCCTCAATGCGGTCCAGCACGCCCTGTTTTTCACTCTCATCGAGAGCGTAGAAGACCTCCTTGCCGACGTCGATCCGGTACAGGGGCGGCATGGCCACGTAGACATGGCCCGCCGCCACCAGCGGCCGGAAGTGGCGCACGAACAGGGCGCAGATCAGGGTGGCGATGTGCAGGCCATCGGAGTCGGCGTCCGCCAGGATGCAGACCTTGTGGTAGCGCAGGCCGGAGAGGTCGTCACTGGCCGGGTCCATGCCGATGGCGATCGAGATGTTGTGTACCTCCTGGGAGGCGAGGATCTCCTGGGAGTCCACCTCCCAGGTGTTCAGGATCTTGCCGCGCAGGGGCAGGATGGCCTGGAATTCGCGGTTGCGGGCCTGCTTGGCGGAGCCGCCGGCGGAATCACCCTCGACCAGGAACAGCTCCCCACGAACCGGGTCCTCACCGGAGCAGTCAGCCAGCTTGCCGGGCAGGGCGGGGCCCGCTGTCACTTTCTTGCGGGTCACCTTGCGCGCGGTGCGCAGCCGGTTCTGGGCGCTGTTGATGCACAGCTCGGCAATGCGCTCGGCTTCGCCGGTGTGCTGGTTCAGCCACAGGCTGAAGGCGTCCTTGGCCACACCGGAGACAAAGGCCGCGGCCTCGCGGGAGGACAGCCGCTCCTTGGTCTGGCCGGAGAACTGCGGGTCTTCCAGCTTGACCGAGAGGATATAGCAGCAGCGATCCCAGATATCGTCCGGCGCCAGCCGCACACCGCGCGGCAGCAGGTTGCGCAGTTCACAGAACTCGCGCACCGCCTCCAGCAGCCCGGTGCGCAGGCCGTTGACGTGGGTGCCACCCTGGGCGGTGGGGATCAGGTTGACGTAGGATTCGGCGGTGACCTCGCCGCCCTCGGGCAGCCACTGTACCGCCCAGTCCGCCGCCGCGCTGCTGCCGCTGAAGCTGCCGACAAAGGGCTGTTCCGGCACGCAGGGGTAGTCGATGGTGGCGTCGCAGAGGTAGTCGGTGAGCCCGTCCTCGTAATACCACTCCTCGGTCTCGCCCTTCTTTTCATCGAGGAAGGTAACCCGCAGGCCAGGACAAAGTACGGCCTTGGCCCGCAGCACGTGCTGCAGCCGGGGCACGGAGAAATTCACCGAATCAAAATACTGCGCGTCTGGCATGAAACGGATCGAGGTACCGGTATTGCGCTTGCCGCAGCTGTCGACGATCGCCAGCTCGGTGGATTTTTCACCACCGGCAAAATTCATCCGATACACATTGCCATCGCGGCGGATGGTGATTTCCAGTGCCTGGGACAGGGCATTCACCACAGAGACGCCAACGCCGTGCAGGCCGCCCGAGAACTGGTAATTCTTGTTGGAGAACTTGCCGCCCGCATGCAGGGTGCAGAGGATGACTTCCACCCCCGGCTTGCCCTGGCCGGGATGGATATCCACCGGCATCCCGCGGCCATCGTCGCTGACGGTAATGGCGCCATCCCGATGCAGGATGACGTCGATACGGGTGGCATGTCCGGCGAGCGCCTCATCGACGCTGTTGTCGATGACTTCCTGTGCCAGGTGATTGGGACGGGTGGTGTCGGTATACATGCCGGGGCGCTTGCGCACCGGCTCCAGTCCGGTCAGGACTTCGATATCTTCCGCGGTGTAATTACTCATTCCTGCCTGTGGTTTCCTGCATCTGCGTTGATCGGGGCGGGTGCATTGTACCCCAGCGCCGGCAGCTTGCAGACTCTTGCGCAGGATCGACTACAAATAGCCCCGGGAATCCAGGTCCACCTGGAAAGTGACGCCCTCGACCCGGGACACCCCGGTTTCGATCCGGCCATCGGCGTGCAGCTCCAGCCAGCGGTAGCCGGGCGGCGCGGCATCGGCCTTGAAAACATCGCTGCCGGGGGCGAACTGGACGCAGGTGGACGGCGAGGCCATCAGCTTGCGACCCCGCCACTCGCGGTCGACCTGCTGGTGGATATGGCCCCAGAGCACACCGCGCACCCCGGGGTAGTCCGCGAGTACCGCAAACAGGTCCTCGGCATCCGCGACCATCTGTTCATCCAGCCAGCGACAACCGATGGTGACTGGCTGGTGATGCAGACAGACCAGGCTGAACAACTGCTCGCGAGCGGCTTCGTCCAGCGCCTCGCGCAGCAGCCCCAGCTGGCCGGCACCCAGCCGGCCGCCCACCTGGCCCGGAACCTGTGAATCCAGCAGTACCAGCTGCCAGCGGCCGAGGCGGATATCGTTGCTGAGCAGGGTGCCGTCCGTATCGACCTGCGCCATCTTGTCCCGGTCATCGTGGTTCCCGGGCAACCAGAACTGGGCCGGGGAAAGCTGGGCGAAATAGTGGCGGAGGCGCTGGTAGGCCTCAAGGTAGCCGTGGTCGGACATATCGCCGGTACCCAGCAGGGCATCGATTCGCGGCTGTTCGGCTTGAGCCTGGCTGATCACCGCCTGCAGGGAGTGGTCCGTGTCCATGCCCAGCAGGCTGCCACCGGATTCGCGGCACAGATGGGTGTCCGTGAGCTGCAGGACGCGCACCGTATCAGTGCTGACGGAGACCCGGTGGCACCGGCGAACCAGGGCAGAGTCGGTCACGCCATTTACCGTCAGGGGCCTGCGCGCCGGGGCAGGACCGGCTGCTGGCTGCGACCATTGGCGAGACAGTGCTCCAACCAGTCACCCAGGAACTGGTTCTGCTGCAACTTCTCGTCCTGCTGGAACATGTGGGGATTGGGATAGGCGTACCGCGGCTGGATCTGGCTCTGGGCCTGAAACGCACCCACCTCCAGCATGCTGGCATCGTGATAGGCGCGGACGTCAATGGTGAGCCGGCGCAGCCAGCGCGCTTCGCCGTGACTCTGGTGCAGGCGGAAGAACGTCGTGTAGCGGCTGCGCTCGAGAATCTCGAGACGGACGCGGGCCGCGGTGACGGAAAACTCGCGGCAGTTGACCTGCTCGTAGTCCGGGAACAGGCGCAACAGACGAGCGTAATTGGCCTCGCACAAGGCATGCAGGCGCGCCAGATCCATCTTGAAAGGCCGCTTTCTGGCCCGCTGTAAGGTCATCATCAATCCCGGCTGTAGAGAGGCCAGACCGCTACCTGACAAGCGCTGGCTACGGACCTGGCCTACAAGAAAACCCAGTGTAGCATTGGTAATGGCAGAATCCCTGAGTATATTACCCATTTTGCGACGTGGTTAACGCATGCGTGGCGGGACGCAGACTGCTACACTCGTCGGCGTCAATGCCCCGGCATGGTTGAGGATTCAGGATGAAAAACACAGGAGCCGCACTGCTGGTGCTGGCACTCGCCCTCGGTATGGCACCTGCGGGTGCAGAATCACTGCGCGACATTTACGAACTGGCCCTGGCCAATGATGCCCAGCTGAAAGCCGAAGAGGCCCAGTACCGGGCCAGCCTCGAGACCGAAAAACTCGGGCTCGCGGGCTTGCTGCCGCAGGTGAATGCAAACTACGACTACACCGATTTCGACCAGAGCAGCACCGGGGAAAGTTTCTCCGTGGATGGGGGCCTGGACGGCGGGGTCACCGCGGTGCAGACCACCACCGATATCGACACCACCAGCAAGGGCTATCAGGTGAGCCTGAGCCAGGCCCTGTTTGACCTGCCTGCCTGGTTTACCTTCCAGTACGGCAAGGAATTCAGCCGGCAGGCGGAGGCGACCTTTGCCGCCAACCAGCAGAACCTTATCGTGCGGGTGGCTGAGGCCTACCTGCTGGTTTTGCGGGCACAGGACAATCTTGAGGCGTCGCGGGCACAGGAGCGTGCCTTCGAGCGGCAACTGGAGCAGACCCAGCAGCGCTTCGAGGTCGGCCTGATTGCCATCACGGATGTCTACGAGGCCCAGGCCGCGCGGGACCTGGCCGAGGTCAACCGCATTGTCGACGAGAACAACGTAGCTGTCGCCCTGGAGCGGCTGTCGGTGTTGACTGGCCGGGAGCACAGCAACCTGAATGTGCTCGGCGAAGATTTCAGCGTCACACCGCCCGAACCCGCCGATCGCACCGCCTGGGTGGACTTCGCCCTGGAGAACAACTTCAGCCTGCAGGCCGCGCGCTACGCGGAAGAGGCGGCCCGCCAGCTGGCCAAGGCCAATCAGATGGGGCACACGCCGACAATCAGCGGCAGCTATACCTACTCGGACTACGATACCGACGGCACCCTGCGGCGGAACCCGTCCACCGGTTTCGACACTTCACCCGACAGCGATGAGGACAACAACACCTGGCAGATCCGCCTGGATGTACCTCTCTTCAGCGGGGGTGCCGTGAGCGCCAACCGCCGCAAGGCAGCACAGGAGTTCAACGCCGCCCGGGAAAACCGTATCAACCTGTCGCGCAACACGGTCACCAATGCCCGTTCCCTGCACATGACCGTGGTCAGCGATGTGTCACGGGTTGCCGCCCGGGCACAGGCCATTGTCTCTTCGCAAAGTGCGCTGGATGCCACCCAGGCTGGCTATGAAGTCGGCACCCGCAATGTCGTCGATGTGCTGAACGCGCAAAACACCCTGTTTGCTGCCCAGCGCGACTATGCCAACAGCCGCTATGACTACATCCTCAACACCATGCGCCTGAAGGAGCAGGCCGGCCTGCTCAGCCCCGAGGACATCTTCAGCCTCGATGCCATGATGGCACCGCCGCCCCCGCCTACCGCGAGCACTTCCCCCTGATCGGGCCCGGCCCCGGCCGGGCGCCCACCGCCACATGATCCCGCAGCTGCCTGTCGACATTGACGAGATCAAGGGATTCCTGTTGCCCGCGGAAGCGGAAGCGCTGTATCGCTGGGCACTGGCGGGGAGTGCGCGAGGACCGGTGCTGGAGATTGGCAGCTACTGCGGCAAGTCGACAATCTACCTGGGCCTGGCCGCCCGCCAGCACGAGGGTACCGTTTTCGCCCTGGACCACCATCGCGGCTCCGAGGAGCACCAGCGCGGGGAGATGTTCCACGACCCGGCGCTGTACGACGGCGAACTGGCGCTCGTGGATACCTTTCGCGAGTTTCGCCGCAATATCGCGCGCGCCGGTCTGGACGACGTCGTGGTGCCTGTCGTAGCGGGTTCCGCCGCGGCGGCGCGACACTGGCAGACGCCGCTGGCGATGCTGTTTATCGATGGCGGCCACAGCCTGGATGCAGCGTTGACGGATTACCGCTGCTGGGCCGGACATCTGCAGCGCGACGGGATTCTCGCCATTCACGACGTCTACCTGGATGCCGCTGCCGGTGGCCAGGCCCCCCGGGCCATTCATCGGCTGGCGCTGCAATCGGGGCTGTTTACCCACTGTGAGCAGGTCGACAGCCTGGCCATACTGCGCCGGCTTTGAAGTCGGCTACTGGTCCCGGCGCAGGCGCTCGCCCGCTGCCACAGGTGGCGACTGCAGCAGCTCAACCCGGGTGAACAGGTCTGCGGCAGCGGTGTAACCGGTCAGCGCATCCGCGGCCAGCAGGATGGCCGCGGCCGTCCAGGTGGGCTGCTCCTCCGGCCACAGCAGATCTTCCGCGAACTGATAGCCGGTCCAGTAGGCGCCGTCATCGGTGCGCCACTGGTGCAACCAGCTGTAGAGCTCCACCGCCCGCGCATGATCGCCCGCCGCCAACAGCGCCATCACCAGCTCACAGGACTCCGCCACCGTGACCCAGGGTTCATCGGCCACGCAGCGACAGCCGAGGCCGCTGTGCACGAACTCGTCCCAGCGCGCTGCGAGGCGAGCCCTGGCCGCGGCGCCCTGGATGGCGCCACTGAGTACCGGGTAGAACCAGTCCATGGAAAAGCGCGCCTTGCTCTCCCAGCTGCGGTCAAAGCGCTCCGGCCGGGAACGCAGGGCAGTGCCGAGGCTGGTGCGGGCCAGGTACCAGTGCGGCCGCTCCTCGCCCAGGGTCAGGGCAATATTGCAGGCGCACTCCAGGCTTTTGTAGATCGAGCTGCAGCCGGTCACCAGTGCATCGCGCAAGGGCGCACCGGCGGTATCGACCGCCCAGTCTATCTCACCGTGGGAGCTCTGCAGGCGCAGTACAAAGCCAATCGCGCCGTCCACCACCGGCCACATTTCGCGGAGGAAACCGCTGTCGCCGGTGATCAGGTAGTGGTGCCAGACACCGGTGGCGACGTAGGCGACGAAATTGCTCTCCCGACGGTGATTGTTGTCCACGATGTCGCCCCGGTAGGACGCCCACCAACTGCCGTCAGGCAACTGCAGGCCGGCGAGCCAGCGATAGGCGCGCACCGCAGCCGCGTGCTCGCCGCCGATGGACAGGCCCATGGCCGCCTCGACATGATCCCAGGGATCGGTGTAGCCGCCCGCGAACCAGGGGATCTCGCCGCTGGCTTTCTGGCTTGCCAGCAGGAAATCCACGGTCGGTCGCAGAAACTCCTGCGGGAACAGGCCGCGGCTTAGATAGAGCCCACTCACTGGCTATCCTCGCCGCGGAAATACAATACCACGCTCTTGCCCATGAACGGGTTCAGCCACTTTTCCAGGGTACGGGTCAACCACGGTGCCTGCAGCAGGTCCCAGACCAGCAGCTTGTGATACTGGCGCACCAGCCAGTGCTGCTCACCTTCCCGCCAGAACAGACAGCGCAGCCACCAGTAAGGACCGTGCAGGGCATGCGCGCCGTGGCGGTAAAAACCGACGAAACCCCGCCGCTCGATCTCCGCCCACAGCCGGTCGGCACGAAATATCCGCAGGTGACCGCCCGGGGTCTGGTGGTAGCGCTTGCTGAGAGCCCAGCACAGGCGCTCGGGCCAGCGCCTCGGCACGCTAATGCAGAGCAGGCCGGCGGGCTTGAGAACGCGGCGGATTTCTCCCAGCGCGGCGCGATAGTCGGGAATGTGCTCCAGTACCTCGGAGCAGATCACCTTGTCAAAGCTGGCGTCGGCAAAAGGCAGGGACAGCGCCGACGCCTCCACAAGATCCAGTTGCTTGCGCTCGTTGCCCGCCTCCTCGAACCCGGTAAACCGCTCCCGCGCCGTGCGCAAGTCCGCGGCCGAGAGATCGACGCCAACCGCGTGCACATCGCCCAGAGCATAGGCGGAGATCACGTGTCGGCCCTCACCGCAGCCCAGGTCCAGGACCCGCTCTCCCGATCCCAGGGGAAAATAGCGGAAATCAACCGTTTGCATCGGCGATGACCGTGCGGTAGTAGTCTTCCATGTCCCGGGCGCATACCTGCCAGCTGAAGTGGTCGAGGATGCGCTGGCGGCCGGCAAGGCCCAGCTGGGACCGTTGCTGCGGATTCTGCAACAGGGATTCGATGGCCTGCTCCAGGGCGCCGGCGTCGCGAACCGGCACAATGATACCCGCCTCACCCACCACTTCCGGCAACGCACCGCCGTTGGTGGAAATCACCGGCACCCCGCAGGCCATGGCCTCGCCGGCGGGTAGACCAAACCCCTCATAGATAGAGGGCACCACGGCGATACTGGCCTCGGCGTAGTAGCGCACCATCTCGGCCGTGGCTATGCCGCTGACAAAGCGAATATTCGCCTCGATCCCAAGGCGTTTTATCAGGCGCTCGGTACGCCCACCGGGCTGGAGCTTGCTGACTACCAGCAGCTCCAGCTGCGGGTGCCGGGGCAACAGGCGGGCGAAGGCCTGTAACAGGTAGCGCAGTCCCTTCAGCGGTGCATCGGCCGAGGCTGTAGCCATGATTCGCAGGGGAATGCGCTCCACCCCGGACAGCGGGCGGAACTCCCCGGTGTCGATCCCGTTGTGAACCAGCGCGATCCCCGCCGGTTGCAGACCGAAGTCGCGGGCGATGTCCTGCCGCGAGTAGTCCGAGACCGTAACCACGTGGCGCAGCTGCTTGATGACCTTCCTCTGCATGCCGAGGAAGGAGTGCCAGCGGCGAATCATGAGCCGCTGGTACCAGCGCGGCGCGGCGCTGAGGGCGATCCGCAGGTCGCTGGTGATCGGGTGGTGTACCGTGGTGACCAGCGGCAGCCCCATGGCCTGCAACTGCACCATGCCGTAACTGAGGCTCTGGTTGTCGTGGATCAGGTCATAGTCCCCGCGGTGTCGGCGCAGGTAGCGGACCGCCCGGCGGCCGAAGGTACAGGGCTCGGCGAAGCCTCCGGTCAGCTTGCTGGTCCATTCTATGATGTTGCTCAGGGAGCGCAGGTGATGCGGGCGCAATGAGCGCAGCCCGTTCTCGTACAGGTCCAGGCTTGGCAGCTTGATGAGCCTGACCCGGGGATCGACCTCCGGATAGGGCGGTCCGGAGATCACATCCACCGCGTGGCCGGCATCCACCAGTGCCCTGCTCAGGTACTTGATGTAGACGCCCTGCCCGCCGGCATGCGGCTTGCTCCGATAGCCCAGCAACGCAATGCGCAGCGGGCGCCCTGTCGACGCCGGCGCCGCGGGGGAGGCCTCCACCATCGCGCTGGGAGCTGAAGCGCTCACTGCTGTATCCAGATGCCTGATAGCGGCGTCCCTTTGTTGATGACCGGGTGAGGAAACGGGCGAGGCGCTCGCAAGGTAGACAAATGCGCAATACCCAAGCCGCGAATTCTAGCAGCCAACTGCGCCACGGCACCAGTCCTGGAACCGGTCAGTACAGGCCAATGCCCGCCGCTTATCGTAATTTGCCCGCCTTTTCCCGTATAATCGCCGCTTTTCCTCCAGCCGGAGCCGGTATGGCCGCAACCAATTACAAGGGCATCATTCTCGCCGGCGGCTCGGGTACCCGGCTACACCCGCTGACCAGCACGGTCAGCAAGCAGCTGATGCCGGTGTACGACAAGCCGATGATCTACTACCCACTGG
This sequence comes from uncultured Haliea sp., assembly GCA_947258585.1. Taxonomy (GTDB): domain Bacteria; phylum Pseudomonadota; class Gammaproteobacteria; order Pseudomonadales; family Halieaceae; genus Haliea. Next base: position 14,493 of record CAMYIZ010000041.1, read on the forward strand.
CCACCCTGATGCTGGCGGGTATCCGCGACGTCCTGGTGATCACCACACCCCGCGACCAGGCGGCTTTCGCGGACCTTCTGGGTGATGGCAACCGCTGGGGTATCAACATCAGCTACACGGTGCAGCCCAGCCCGGATGGTCTCGCCCAGGCGTTCCTGCTGGGCGCCGGCTTTATTGGCCAGAATCCGGTGGCCCTGGTACTGGGCGACAACATCTTCTATGGCGGCGGCTTCACCCAGAGCCTGCGCAACGCCGCCGGGCGGGACCGCGGCGCTTCGGTATTCGCCTACTACGTGCAGGATCCCGAGCGCTACGGGGTCGTCAGCTTCGACGGTGCGGGGGTCGCGGTCGACATCGAGGAGAAGCCGGCCCGTCCCAGATCCCACTACGCGGTGACCGGCCTGTATTTCTACGACAACGATGTCATCGACATCGCCCGCAGTATTCGCCCTTCCGCCCGCGGCGAACTGGAAATCACCGACGTCAACAACGCCTACCTGGCCCGCGGCGACCTGCGGGTGGAGGTGATGAGCCGAGGTACCGCGTGGCTGGATACCGGGACCCACAACTCGCTGCTGGATGCCGCCAACTTCATCCGCGTGGTGGAAGAGCGGCAGGGTCTCAAGATCGCCTGCCCGGAAGAGGTGGCTTTTCGCATGGGTTACATAGACGCCGACCAGCTGTTGGCGCTGGCGGCTCCGCTGGAGAAAAGCGGCTATGGCCTCTACCTGCGACAGTTGCTGGAACAGGACGGGGTATTGAGCAATGACCTTTGAGCCCACCCCCCTGGAGGGGCTTTACCTGTTGCAACCGAAGGTTTTCGGCGACGAGCGGGGCTTTTTCCTGGAAAGCTGGAACGCGGAGACTTTTCGCGCGGCGGGCTTTGACCTGGACTTCGTGCAGGACAACCACAGCCGCTCTGCCCGCGGCATCCTGCGCGGCCTGCACTTCCAGACCCAGCACCCCCAGGGCAAGCTGGTGCGGGTCACTTCCGGCGCCGTGTTCGATGTCGCGGTGGACCTGCGCCGCTCCTCCTCGACCCTGGGCCAGTGGTACGGGGTTGAGCTCAGCGCCGCAAACCACCGGATGCTGTGGGTGCCGCCGGGCTTCGCCCACGGATTCTACGTCCTCACCGAGAACGCCGATTTCCAGTACAAGTGCAGCGACTACTATCACCCTGCCAGCGAAGTATCCCTGGCCTGGGACGATCCAACGGTGAATATTGCCTGGCCCCTGCCTGCGGGTGAACAGCCGCGCCTGTCGGCCAAGGACGCTGCCGGGCTGGCCTGGGCGGACCTGCCCCTGTTCGACTGACACCCCGACACCGACTCACCAGACTCGCATAAAAAAGGAGAAACCATGGCCAGGGATTATTTCCAGCTACAGGACAAGATCGCGCTGATAACCGGCGCCTCCAGCGGACTCGGCGCCCACTTTGCCGGCGTACTGGCGGAAGCGGGGGCAACAGTGGTGCTGGCGGCGCGGCGCAGCGACAAGCTCGCCGAGCAGGTAGCCGCGATAGAGCACAGCGGTGGCGCGGCCTCGGCGGTGTCCATGGACGTGACCGACCCCGACAGCGTGGACAGGGCGTTCACCCGGGTCGCGGAGGATATCGGCAATATCGACATCCTGGTCAACAATGCGGGAGTGGCCGACGACCCGATCAGGTTCCTGGATACGGGTGAGGAAGAGTGGCAGCGGATCGTCGAGACCAATCTCAACGGCGCCTGGCGGGTCGCCCGCGCCGGCGCCCGGCACATGGCCGCGGCGGGGGTTGCGGGCAGCATTGTCAATATCGCCTCGGTGTACGGCCTGCGTACCGGGGCCATGAAAGTCGCCTACAACGTGTCCAAGGCCGGTGTCGTGCAGCTCACCAAATCCATGGCCGTAGAGCTCTGCCGCGAGCAGATCCGGGTCAATGCCCTGTGCCCGGGCTGGTTCCTGACCGACCTCAACCGGGAGTACTTTGAGTCGGAGAGAGGAGAGCGCTATATCCGCACCATCCCGGCACGCCGGATGGGACTGATGGAAGACCTGACCGCGCCATTGCTGCTGCTGGCGAGCAATGCGGCCGGCGGCTACATGACCGGGAGCGCGCTCACGGTAGACGGCGGCATCGCCGAATCACCGGTCTGAGCTGTCCCGCCAGGAGATTCACTCGGCGAGGGTGCCCAGACGGCGCTCCGCCCGCAAGGACCAGCGCACGGCCAGTGGACCGAGCAGCTCGAACACCACCGTGGATGCGAGCACGATAGTAAGCAACAGATCGCTGGAGTCCGGCAGGGCGGCACTGGCGGTAAGTGCCATGGCCACAGCCACACCGGCCTGGGGCAGCATGGCAAAGCCGGTTCTGGCCCCCTCCGCAGGCTTGCCCAGGGCCGCGCCGGTCAGGTATCCACCGATGACTTTGCCGACTGTGCGCAGGCAAAAATACGCGAACCCGACCACCCCGCCCGCCAGCAAGGCGGACGTGTCCAGCGATGCGCCCGCCAGGATAAAAAACAGCAGCAGAAAAGGCCACTCGATTCCCTCAATGGCGCGGAAAGGGCGATTGTGGTGTTTCGCCAGGTTCGTGACCGTTGCCCCCATTACCACTGCGGCCAGCAGATAGGAAACCTGTAGCGTCATCGCCAGGCCGGCGCAGAGGAATACCAGGCCCAGGGCCTCGACCAGGATTGGCTCGCCTTTCTGTATACGGCCGGTGAGGAAGGCCATGGGCAGTCCGATGCCAAAGCCCAGGGCAACTGCGCCGCCGATCTCCCACAGGCTTGCCAGCAAGGAGGCATCCGCCGCGCCGCTGCCCAGGCCGGTTGCCAGCACCATGCACAAACTGAATATGATAAGCCCCCAGGCATCATCGACCGCAACAATACCCAGCAGCCTGCGCCCGAATCGGGAGTGATCAGACCCCTCTTCAATCACGACATCAGCGGTCGCGGCCGGGTCGGTGGCGGTAGCAATGGCGGCCAGCAGCAGCGCCAGCGCCAGGCCCTCGCCCAGTGCGAGCAGGCCGGCGAAAACGACCGTGAAGGTTCCAGCGGCGACTCCGAGGGACAGCACAAGAATTTCCTTGCCCTGCTCGCGAAAGAGCCGGCTGTTCATGGAGCCCCCGATAAGAAAGCCGAGCATGGTGAGCGCAATGTCCGAGATCATCGGGAACCAAACCTGGCGCGCCTCGGGGAAGACGTCCAGCGCCGAAGGACCCATGAGGATCCCGGCCAGAATGAGCAGGGTCACGCGGGGCAGGGCGGTTTTCAGGCACAGCAGGTGGACGCCCAGTCCGATGAGGAAAAAGGCGGCGAGCATCAGAAAGGTATAGCCCATCACAGTCCTGCCCTGATCTACCTGCTGGCTAACGATGCAGCAATGGCCGCCACCAGTTTTCGTTGGCCAGGTACCAGTCGATGGTGCGACGAATACCAGACTCGAAGGTCTCGACCGGGGCGTAACCCAGTTCCCGGCTGATCTTGCCCGCATCGATGGCGTAGCGCCAGTCGTGGCCGGCCCGGTCCTCGACAAAGCGGATCAGGTCGCGGGCACTGCCACCGCTGGCGGCGGGCGCCCGGGGAAAGCGCTCGGCAAGGGCTGCGTCCGTACGGAAACGACCATCCAACTCGTCGCACAGCAGTTCGACAATCGCCAGGTTGCGCCACTCGTTGTTGCCGCCGATATTGTAGCTCTCCCCGACCACCCCATCCCGCAGCACAAGATCAATGCCCCGGCAGTGATCCTCCACGTAGAGCCAGTCGCGGATGTTGCTGCCGTCGCCATAGACCGGCAGCGGCAGCCCGCGCAGGATATTGGTCAGGCACAGGGGGATCAGCTTCTCGGGAAAGTGATAGGGCCCGTAGTTGTTGGAACAGTTGCTGGTGGTGACCTGCAGCCCGTAGGTGTGGTGGTAGGCGCGCACCAGGTGGTCGGAAGCCGCCTTGCTCGCGGAGTAGGGTGAGTTGGGCTGGTACTGCTGGGCCTCGTGGAACCCAGGATCCACCGGCGCCAGGGAGCCGTAGACCTCGTCGGTGGATACATGATGGAAACGGTGGGCCAGAGGCTGCGCGCCGCCCAGCCAGTACTCCCGCGCCGCCTTGAGCAGACTGTGGGTACCCACAATATTGGTTTCGATAAAAGCGTCGGGGCCGGCGATGGACCGGTCCACATGGCTCTCCGCGGCGAAATGCACCAGGGTATCCACGGCGTGCTCCCGCAGCAGCGAGAGTACCTGCGGATAATCGCAGATATCGGTATGCGCGAAGTGAAATCCGGGGGAGCCTTCCAGCCCGGCGAGATTCGCGCGATTGCCGGCGTAGGTGAGCGCATCCAGCGCCACAATGCGGTCATCCGGATGGCGCTGGCGCCAGTAGTGGACAAAGTTGGCGCCGATAAAGCCGGCGGCGCCGGTCACCAGCAGTGATCTAGCCATCGCCGTGTTCCTTGAGATCCTGCAGCATGGCGCGCAATTGTACCCGCCAGTGCACCGGCGCCATACCGAAATCCTCCCAGGCCTGCTGCTTGTCCAGCACGCTGCAGGCGGGCCGCCGCGCGGGCGTCGGATACTCGCTGGCGGGAATCGGCTGTATCGCGGGGCTGCGGGGCAGCAGGCCCGCCGCCAGGGCCTCCTCGGCAATCGCGACCGCGAAGTCGTACCAGCTGCAGACGCCGGCATCGCTCCAGTGGTACACGCCCTGCAGCAGGGGCCGGTCCACCGCGGCCCACAGCGCCCTCGCCAGGCCCCGGGCCCAGGTGGGGGTGCCAACCTGGTCGCAGACCACCGCCAGTTTTTCCCGCTCGGCCATCAGGCGCAGCATGGTCTTGACGAAATTGCCGCCGAAGCGGGAATAGACCCAGCCCGTGCGCAGGATCAGCGCCCTGGGGTGAGCTGCCAGCACCGCGCGCTCACCCTCCAGCTTGCTGCGCCCGTAGGCACCCAGCGGTTGCGGCGTGGCGTCGGGACGGTAGGGATGGCCGGATTCGCCATCGAAGACAAAATCGGTGGAAACATGCGCCAGGCCGGTGCCGGTACTGGCGCAGGCGGCGGCCAGGTTCCCGGCTCCCTCCGCATTGATGCTCAGCGCCAGCGCTTCTTCTTCCTCGGCCCGGTCTACCGCAGTATAGGCGGCCGCATTGATGACCCAGTCCGGGCGCAGTTCACCGAAAACGCGGCGCACCTCTTCCATCTGCGTTATATCCAGTGCGTCGCGATCCAGGCTGACCAGCGCGACGCCCGCGGGCGCCGTCAGTTGCAACTCGCGGCCCAGCTGGCCGCCGGCACCGGTTATCAGGACTGTTGGGGTCACGCAATCTCCTCAGCGGGGCGGCCTGAGCCGCAGCAAATTGGCGCCCTATGGTAAAGGCTGGGCCGGGGTATTCCCAGTGTCAGCCGGTGCGCCGCTATCGCGGGGCACAGCCTGCAAAAGTCCATTTGCAGTTAACATGGTGCGAGACTATCCTTGACGACTAACGGTCGATAACCCGTCGAGGCAACTATGACACAACTCCCAGACACACGTTCCTGCCGTCGCTCGCGCCTGGACCACGCCCTCATTGGACTGGGGGTATTGCTTGCGGGCAATGCCGCCTCGGCGGGTGTCCCCGGCACCATTACCCATGGCCCGCTGTCAGCCACGGCAGTACCCACCATGGGCGGTTATGCGCTGATCCTGCTGGCCGTATTGATGCTGTTGGTGGTCGCAAGACTGCTCCGGGACCGGCAACTCAAGGGCAGCCAGTTCATGCTCGCGGCGCTGGTAACCGGTGCCATTGCCAGCGGTGCCAGCGGTATCAAGCTGGTATCGGAGGCCTACGCGGTTCCTCTGCCCAACCCGATCTCCCTCGACAACCCCGCTGGCGGCACCTTGTCCCTGGGTCCCGATTTGAACTGCGTCACCAACAGCACCGGGATCGCCCAGCAGATACTGGACATCCAGCTCGGCGGGCTGATCGCCAACAACGGTGGCGGTCCGGTCAATGGCGGCATGATGAATGGCGGCAGCTATGAATGCCCCGATGGCTCGATTGAGAACGCCGGCACGATGCCGGTGCCGGAGTGCTCCGATGCGCCTCCGACGGTCCTGCAGCCCGACGATACCTGCGCCGTCTTCAACTCGATCCTGCTACCGCCGCCTGGCGACGTCTGATCTGACCACTGTGCGCTCCCGCAGCAACAGCGGGAGCGCGGATCACTGCCCCGGCGGCAAGCGGAACAGCATGTCATCGGTCGTGAACTGCCAGTAGTGCAGGGTGCTTAACCTCAGCTCGTCAATACCGCGGTAGTCCGCCTGCAACCATACCGGCCCCAGGTGTGACAGGGTCACCTCGTCCCGATACACCGACCCACCCTCACGCCAGCCTTCCACTATCAGGGTCTCGCCCTCCGCCCGCTCCCAGGCCACGCCGAAATAGGCTCCCACGAAATCGAACACCTGCCCCGGACGCAAGCTGAATACCCGGGCCGGATACCCGGAGCTGTTGTACGCCACACCCTCGCCGCTGGCGAGCACATTAACGTAGCCCGGCCCCCGGTAATGCTGATTGTGGATGGCGAGCAGGTAGTCAAAAGCGAGACCGCGGTATCCCACCGGGAGCTTCTCAATGACCGAACGTTCAAGATCATCGAAATCCAGCGTCACCGGTGTCGGCAGCGCTTGCCTGGCGACACGCTGCGGATTGAGCGCACCCAACTGTACCGGAGCATCCCGCACCGCAAACTGGTGCAACGCTGGAGCCGTCGGCTCCGCCGCCGGGACCAGCTGCCAGTCGCCGGGCCAGACCGGGAAGCTGAACGCACCTGCCGCATCCACGACGACCTCGCTGCGGCTGCCATCCGGGGCCACAGCGAACAGCGCACCAGCGTCCGCGGCCTCGCTACCGAGCACCGCGAGTACCGGGGCCAGCCCGATGACTGGCGGCGGCGACGTGGTCACCATCCCCGCGGGCGTACCCGGGCGGTGCTCGAAGCGGGCGCTGTGAGTGCCGGAGCCGCTGGTGACCTCCCAGCCCGGGGGCAGCTGCAGTTCGAAGCGGTAGTCCCGGTCGGGCTCGCCGATATCCGCGTCGGCGTTGTCCACGGAAACACCAAAATTGGCATAGCCGTTGATGTTGGTACGCTGCATGCGCAGGCTGCCGTCGGGCCGCTCGACCAGGATGGCGACGGCGGCCATCGGCGCATCACCGGGGTCGAGCACCCCGTCCCGGTTGCGGTCCCGGTAGGCAAACACGGAAAGGTTCATGGTGCCGGGCTGGCCCTGGTCCCAATCGCGCCGCGGATACCAGTCGGTATCGCGACTGATGTCGGGGACTGTGGCGGGAGCGGGAGTCGGCGACGCGGTGAGCGTGGCCGGTCGCTGCACAAACACGTACCAAAGGAGAGCGGCCGAAGCGGCGACAACGGCAAGGGCGACGACAGGGCGATTCATTCCGGACTCCTGCTCAAGCGGCCCGGGACCATGCGGCCGGGTGACAGGTGCTCAACTGCGCGCCTGCAACCACCCGGCCAGATGCTCCAGCACCTGCAGGCGCTCGGGCTCATTGAAAATTTCGTGGTAGAGGCCGGGATAGACCTGCAGGGTCACGTCCTCTGACCCCACGCCGGCGCAGAAGGCTTCGGAGCCGACAGGCGCGGTCATCACATCGGCCTCACCGTGCATGACCAGCAGCGGCAGGGTGATTTCCCCGCTGCGTGCATTGACCTGCTGCATGGTGGCAAACAATTCCGCCACCAGCCCAGCGCTGACCTTGCCGTGATGCACCAGTGGATCCGCCTCGTAATCGGCGACCACCCGGGGATCCCGACTGACCTGACTGGCGTCCAGCTTCAACATGCCGAGGGTGGGCCAGAGGCGGGCGAGGAGGCGATTGATCCACAGCAGCAGTCGGGGTGGCGGCTGCTCGACCGCGAGCGCGGGGCCGGACAGGGCGGCGCCCGCGAACTGGCCCTGCGCGTCCAGCAACAGCCGGGCCGCAATCAGGCCGCCGAGACTGTGGCCCAGCAGAAAACAGGGCAGCTCTGGATACCATTCCGCAATGCGTGCACGCAGCTGCAGGAGGGGATGCAGATACTCGCTGAACGTACCGATGTGCGCGCGGTGCGCGGGAGACTGGCCGTGCCCGATGTGGTCCGGCGCCACCACCGCATAGCCGCGGGCGCAGAGAATGTCGGCAAACGTCTGGTAACGCCCGCTGTGCTCGCCGAGCCCGTGGGCCAGAAGGATAACCCCCCGGGGTGCCGCAATGGCGGGCCAGTGGCGATAGAACACGCCATCCGGCAACTGTGCTTCCTGCGCCACAGCGACCCCCATAGCGGCGACAACCCCGGACTCAGGCAACGGGAGTCAGCCACTCCGGATGCTGCGGCCGGTTCCCGCGCACCGAATCGAAATACATGGTCTGCAGCTTTTCCGTCAGCGGGCCACGGGAACCAGTGCCAATCCGGCGACCGTCCAGCTCCCTGATCGGCACTACCTCGGCGGCAGTGCCAGTAAAGAAGGCCTCGTCGGCGATATACACCTCGTCGCGGGTAATCCGCTTCTCGCGGATCTCGTAACCCAGCTCCGCCGCCAGGGCAAAGATCGTGTTGCGGGTAATACCGTCGAGGCAGGAAGTCAGGTCCGGGGTATAGACCTGGCCGTCGCGCACCACGAACACGTTCTCGCCACTGCCCTCGGCCACATAGCCCTCGTTGTCCAGCATCAGCGCTTCTTCCGCCCCGCTGTCCAGCGCCTCGCGCAGGGCGAGCATGGAATTGATGTAGTTGCCGTTGGCCTTGGCCTTGCACATGGTGATGTTGACATGGTGGCGGGTGTAGGACGAGGTGCGCACCTTGATGCCACGGTCGCGCGCTTCCGGGTCCATGTAGGAGGGCCATTCCCAGGCCGCCACCATGACGTGGGTCTTGAGGCCGTCCGCCCGCAGGCCCATCCCCTCTGAACCCAGGAAGCACATGGGCCGCAGGTAGGCCTCGCTGAGGCCGTTCTCCCGCACCACGGTGCGCTGGGCCTCATTCAGGGTGTCCTTGTCGAACGGCATGTCCATGCGCAGGATATGGGCCGAGCGGAACAAGCGGTCCGTGTGCTCCTTGAGCCGGAACACGCAGGTGCCGCGATCGGAAGTCTGGTAGGCGCGCACACCTTCGAATACGCCCATGCTGTAGTGCAGGGTGTGGGTGAGGACATGGACCTTGGCTTCACGCCAGGGCACCAGCTCGCCGTCCAGCCAGATGACTCCGTCCCGATCTGCAAAATTCGGTGTTGCACTCATGTTCAGTCCCGCTGTCCTGTTGGTTCGTCCTGTGCCCCGAAGAGGCGCTGCCATACGGCTTCCACACTGGCCCGGTGTTCGCGATAGTCGTCCCCGGCAACCCTGCCCGGAAGCTGCTGCAGCGCGAGTTGATGAGCGACCGACCGGAAAGCCAGATACGCCTCGATCAAAGCCTTGCTCTCGCTCTGCGTGAGCAGGCCAGACCCGGACAGGGTTTCCAGAATGCGAATATTGTCCGACCAGCGCGCCAGCTCAGGCACGCGATGGGACCACGCCAGAACCGCATATTGCACCATAAATTCAATATCAACGATACCACCGGGGCTCTGTTTGAGATCAAAATCCTGGCCCTCGGGCGGCCGCGCTGGCAGCAGTTCCTTGCGCATGCGCTCGCGCATGGCGATCACTTCCGTCCTCAGGGCCGCCTCGTCCCGGGTCCGGCCGAGGATATCCTGGCGCACGGCATCGAAGCCGGCGCCGACCGCCGGGTCTCCGGCCACCCAGCGGGCGCGCACCAGGGCCTGGTGCTCCCAGGTCCAGGCGGTGTCCTCCTGGTAGCTGCGAAACCCCTTCAGGCTGCTGGCCAGCAGGCCGGAAGCGCCGGAGGGCCGCAGCCGCATGTCAACCTCGTACAGCTGGCCCATGGCCATGCGGGTTTCCAGGATATGGATAATGCGCTGGCCGAGACGAGTGTAGAACTTGACGTTGTCGATACTGCGCTCGCCATCGGTCACGCCCTGTACGTCAGCGTCGTAGATGAACACGAGGTCCAGGTCGGAGCTGTAGCTGAGTTCTATGCCGCCCAGCTTGCCGTAGCCGAAAATGGCGAAGCCATAGCCGTCGGAATCGCGCTGCGGCGGGCCGTAGCGCGCAGTGAGATCGCTCCAGGCCACGGCCACGACCTGTTCCAGGATCACTTCGGCTATCCAGGTCAGATTGTCGCTGACCCGCATCAGGGGCAGGCGCCCGACCAGCTCGCTGGCGGCGACCCGCAGCACATGGGCTGCCTTGAAATAGCGCAGGGCATCCATCTGTGCCTCGAGGTCGCCCGGCTGCAGGCGCGCCACCTGCTGGCGCAGCCCGGTACCCAGCAGCGCCTTGTCCGGCGCGTTGTAGAGGCTGCCGCGGTCCAGCAGCTCGTCCAGCAGCACCGGGTGGCGCTCCAACTGCTCCGCGATCCAGGGGCTGGCGTTGCACAGCAGCACCAGCTCCGCCAGCGCCGGCGGATTCTCCAGCAACAACGCCAGGTAGGCACTGCGGCGCAGCACCGCGGTGACAAAGGGCAGGGTGCGCGACAGGGCCCGGTCAGGGTTGTCTGCTTCGGCGCAGGCCAGCAGCAGACGCGGCATGAACTGCTGCAGCCGATCCTGGCCCTCCGCCTGCAGCGTGGTCACCCGGGTACTCTTCTGCAGGGCCTGCAGCTGTTCCAGGCTGGAGGCGGCCTCGACATATCCGAGGCCCGCGAGCGTGTCCTCATCGAGGTCATCACCCCAGGGTGGCAGCTCGTCGGCAGCGGCTTCCGGCTCGTCCTCCGGCGCCGCGATGAGGTCGCGAAAATGCGCCGCAACCCGCTCGCGGTGCCCGGCGAGCGCCGCCAGATAGCTGTCCCAGTCGGCAAAGCCCATCACCGTGGCCAGCGCCAGCCGGGCCAGCCTATCCGCCGGCAGAGCCTGGGTCTGCTGGTCCTGATAGCCCTGGATAGCGTGTTCGCTGTCGCGCAGGAACAGGTAGGCGGCGCGCAACTCGGCGACCGTCGCCGCGGGCAGGCAGCGGAGGGCGACACACTCTTCCAGCACCCGCAGCAACTCGCGCTGCTGCAGGCCCAGGTCGCGCCCGCCGCGGATCAGCTGGAAACACTGGGCGATGAACTCCACCTCGCGGATGCCGCCGTGGCCCAGCTTGACGTCCTCCTGCAGGCCGCGGCGACGCACTTCGCTGTTGATCATCTGCTTCATGCCACGCAGGCTCTCGATAACGCCGAAGTCCACGTAGCGCCGGAATACGAAGGGGCGCAGCATGGCCATCAGCTCGGCGCCGCGGGCGGGGTCCCCGCTCACCGGCCGGGCCTTGATCAGCGCATAGCGCTCCCAGTCCCGGCCCTGGTCCTGGTAGTACTCTTCCAGGGCGGAGAAATTGAGCGCCAGCGAACCGCTCTCGCCGTAGGGGCGCAGGCGCATATCGACCCGGAACACGAAGCCGTCCACGGTAATCTGGTCCAGGGCGCTGATGAGGCCCTGGCCCAGCTTGGTGAAAAACTCCGCATTGCTGATGCTGCGGCGCTCGCCGTCCGTTTCCCCGGACTCCGGGAAGGCGAAAATGAGATCGATATCGGAGGAGACGTTGAGCTCCCCGGCGCCCAGTTTGCCCATGGCGATGACAATCAGCTGCTGGGCTTCACCGCTGTGCCGGCCGCGGGGCACGCCGAAGCGGGCCTCCAGCTGCTGCTGCAGCTGGGCCTGGGCCAGGATAATGCAGGCCTCCGCCAGCGCAGAGGTATCCCGCACCGTCTCCAGGGTATCAGCCTCGCGACAGAAGTCGCGCCAGACGATGCGCAGCATGTGCCGCGTGCGGAAGCGTCGAAGCACCGGGGCAAGCTCTGCCCCCGGCTCCGCCAGCCACTGTTGCAATTCTGCCTGCAACTCGTTGGACTGCAGGCTGCGCCGCAGCAGCCCCTCCTCCAGCAGGTCGGACAACAGCCGCGGCTGGCGCCGGACCAGGCCCGCCACGAAGGGGCTGCAGGCCAGCACCCGGGCCAGTCCATGCGCAGCCTCCGGGTGCGCGGCCAGGGCCGCCGTCAGGCCTGCGACAGCAGCCGCGTCGTGATGGTCGAGGATATGCCGCCACGCGCTGGTGGCGGCGGCGGCCAGGTCGGCGGGCAAGCCATCGGCAGCAATCATTTCGGCAGCTGTCTCCGCTGTGGCCATCAGGCGTCGAACATGGGCGCCACCCGCATGACCTCTTCGATGGTGGTCTGTCCAGAGGCAACCCGGGCGGCACCGGCCAGGCGCAGGGTGCGCATGCCCTCGGTCATGGCGACACTGCGCACCTCCCGCGCCTCCATGTGCGGAGTGATGCAGGCCGCGACGGCGGGGCTGTTGACCAACAGTTCATAGATACCCTGACGACCCGAATAACCGGTCTCCCGGCAGGCCTTGCATCCCACCGGCCGCGCGATCTGCTCCGGCGCCGGCAGCTTGAACGGGTGCACCAGCTGCTCCCAGGCGCTGAGATCAGTGGGGGCGGACACCTTGCAGGCCGTACAGAGAATGCGCACCAGACGCTGGGACATGATCCCGCGCAGGGTGGCCTTGATCAGGTAGGCGGGCATGCCCAGCTCCAGCAGGCGGGCCACCGACCCCGGAGAGTCATTGGTATGCAGCGTGGACAGTACCAAATGGCCGGTCAGGGCCGCCTGTACCGCCATGTGGGCGGTTTCCAGGTCGCGGATCTCGCCGACCATGATGATGTCCGGATCCTGCCGCATCAGGGCGCGCACCCCCGAGGAAAAATCCAGCTTGATCCCGTGGTTCACCTGCATCTGGTTGAAGCTGTCCTCCACCATTTCGATCGGGTCCTCAATGGTGCAGACATTGACTTCCGGCGTCGCCAACCGGCGCAGGGTGGAATAGAGCGTAGTGGTCTTGCCGGAACCCGTGGGGCCGGTGACCAGCACAATGCCGTTGCCGGCGGCGGTCATCGCCTGCCAGCGCCGCAAATCGTCGTCCTCCAGCCCCAGCTGGGCGAAGCTCTTCTGCAACAAATCCGGATCGAAGATCCGCATCACCAGCTTTTCCCCGAACGCCGTCGGCAGGGTGGAGAGACGCAGCTCGACCTCGCCACCGGCGGGTGAGCGGGTCTTCAGTCGCCCGTCCTGGGGCCGGCGCTTTTCCGCCACATCCATGCGCCCCAATATCTTGATCCGGCTGGTCACCGCGGCGCAGACCTGCTGCGGTAGTTCATAGACACCGTGCAGCACACCGTCAATACGGAACCGCACATGGCCCTGGTCGCGCCGGGGCTCGATGTGGATATCCGAGGCCCGCTGCTCGAACGCGTACTGCAGCAGCCAGTCGACAATATTGACGATATGCTGGTCATTGGCGTCGGGCTCCTGCATCGAGCCGAGTTCCAGCATCTGTTCCAGATTGACGACCCCGGGCGCCGCGCCGGGGGCCGCGCTGTTACTGCGCGCGCCGCGCACCGAGCGCGCCATGCTGTAGAATTCCGCAGTGTGGCGAATAATGTCGCGCGGATCGGCCAGCACGCGCCGTATGCGCTTGCGCAGAACGTGCTCAAGATTGCGCTCCCAGCCGCGAATCCAGGGCTCCGCGCTGGCTATCACCACTTCCTCATCGGTGACGTCCACCGCCAGGATCCGGTGGCGCTGGGCAAAGGCGCGGGACATGACCTCGGCAACCGCACCCACCTTGATCTTCAGCGGGTCGATTTCGTGCACTGCCTGGCCACTGCGCTCCCCCAGCCAATGGAGCAGGAACTCCATGTCCAGGACCTTGCCGGGGCGGGAAGTATCGGGAATTTTCTGTTCCGCCAGGAACACCAGGGGATGAACGCTGCCAATACTGACTCCGGCCAGCCGCTCGCGATCAGCTTCGGCAAGATGACCGGACGCATGCAGCTCGACTACCAGGGAATACAGGTCAAGGGGCCGTTCGGCGTACTCCGGGCCGAATTTCGCGTTCATGAATTGGGGCCTCGCGGGGTCCATCTGCGGCAGTCTGCCCATGCTATCACAGCCGCGGGCTGCGGCGAGGCCACCCCCCACCCGGTGTGACAGACGCCCACCCCTCCCCTATACTTCGCGCCTGCATCCAGGGGAGGCCGCCATGCCCAGCTCGAATCCACTCAGCAGCCTGTTCGGCAGGTCGCCGATCAGGCCCATCCAGGAACACATGCAGGTCGCCAATGACGCTGCCCAACTGCTGCCGACCTTCGTCGAGGCCTGCCAGAATGAAGACTGGGACCAGGCCAGGGAAATCTTCAAGCGGATCAGTGACGCCGAGCAGGAAGCCGACAAGCTCAAGCGCTCGGTACGCCGCCATCTGCCCAACAGCCTGTTCCTGCCCGTCCCGCGCACTGACCTGCTGGAGCTGGTCACCATCCAGGATCATGTCGCCAACACCGCCAAGGACGTTGCCGGCCTGATGCTGGGGCGCGAGATGCAGTTCCCGGGCAAGCTGGAAAAACACCTGTTCGAGTTCGTCCGCGCCTGCACCGCCACCTGCGAACAGGCCCTGGTGGCCATTCGCGAACTGGATGAGCTGCTGGAGGTGGGTTTCAGCGGCCGCGAAGTGGTCCACGTCGAGGGCCTGATCAAGGAACTGGACAAGCTGGAGGGCCGCACCGACAAGCAGTCCCAGGCCCTGCGGGCGAGACTGTTCAAGCTGGAGAGAAAGCTGTATCCGGTTGACGTGATGTTTTACTACAAGGTGATTGAACTGCTCGCCAGCCTCGCCGACTCCGCCGAGCGGGTGGGACACCGCCTGCAGATCCTGATCGCAAAATAGGAATATCCGATGGAGATTATCGCGGAATACGGCACCATCATGCTGGTCCTGGCCTGCCTGTTCGGGTTCTTCATGGCCTGGGGCGTGGGCGCCAATGATGTCGCCAACGCCATGGGGACTTCGGTCGGGTCCCGGGCCCTGACGCTGAAGCAGGCCATCCTGGTGGCGATGGTGTTCGAATTTCTCGGCGCCTACCTGGCCGGCGGTGAGGTCACCGCCACCATCCGCCAGGGCATTATCGATGCCGACTCCATGTCGGACAGGCCGGAGCTCATGGTCTACGGCATGCTGTCGGCGCTGCTGGCCGCGGGCACCTGGCTGATGATCGCCAGCATTATGGGCTGGCCGGTATCCACCACCCACTCCATCGTCGGCGCCATCGTCGGCTTCGCGGCGGTCGGGATCGGCGTGGAGGCTGTGTACTGGGGCAAGGTCGGCACCATTGCCGCCAGCTGGATCGTGTCGCCGCTGCTGGCGGGAACCATTTCCTTCGCCCTGTTCATGAGCGTCAAGAAACTGATCCTGGATACCGAGGATCCCTTCCACCGCGCGAAAAAATTCATCCCCCTGTACATGTGGATGGTGGGTTTCATGATAGCCATGGTCACCCTGGTAAAGGGCTTGAAGCACGTCGGCCTGGACCTGGATCTGGGACTCGGCAGCAGCTTCGCCAATGCCCTGCCAATATCGGTCCTGATCGGCCTGGTCGTGGCCGGCATCGGCAGCCTGCTGCTGCGCAGGATCAAGGAGCTGCCCAACCAGGAGCACCGCTACGCCAACGTGGAGCGGGTCTTCGGCATCCTGATGATCTTCACCGCCTGTTCCATGGCCTTTGCCCACGGCTCCAACGACGTCGCCAACGCCGTCGGCCCGCTGGCCGCGGTCGCCAACACCGTCATGTCCGGCGGCATAATTTCATCCAAGGCGCCGCTGCCCTGGTGGATCCTGATGGTCGGCGCCATGGGCATTGTGGTCGGCCTGGCGACCTATGGCTGGAAAGTCATCTTGACCGTGGGCCGCAAGATCACCGAGCTGACCCCCAGTCGCGGTTTTGCCGCCGAGCTGGGCGCGGCGTCCACCGTTGTGCTCGCCTCGGGGACGGGCCTGCCGATTTCCACCACCCACACTCTGGTCGGGGCGGTGCTCGGGGTCGGTTTCGCGCGCGGCATCGCCGCCCTCAACCTGCGCACTATCGGCACCATATTCATGTCCTGGATGATCACCTTGCCCGCTGGCGCGGGCCTGTCGATTCTGTTTTTCTTCATGTTCAAGGGCATGTTCGGCTGAGGCCGGGAGCGACTGATGAGCCAGCACGAAGACCAGATCATCCGCCAGCTCCGGGCCCTGGTGGGCACGGCGTCGGTCAGCTCCACCGACCCCTCCTGGGACCAGGGCAACCGCGGCGTGGTCGAGCTGCTGGCCAGCTGGCTCGGCGACCTGGGGTTTCGCACCGAGATCACGGACGTCTCGCCGGATGGCCACAAGGCCAACCTGGTCGCCACCCTCGGCAGCGGCCCCGGTGGCCTGGTGCTGGCCGGGCACACCGATACCGTCCCCTTCGACGAGGGCCTGTGGCGTTCGGACCCGCTGCAACTCACCGAGCGTGATCACCGGCTCTACGGGCTCGGCAGTACCGACATGAAGGGGTTTTTCCCCATCGCCATCGCCGCCGCCCGCGCCTTCATCGACACCCCGCTGCGGCAGCCGCTGATTATCCTCGCCACCGCCGACGAAGAGAGCTCCATGAACGGCGCCCGGGCAATTGCCGCCGCCGGCCAGCCGCGGGGGCGGGCGGCCATCATCGGCGAGCCCACCTCGCTGCGGCCGGTGCGCCTGCACAAGGGCATCATGATGGAGTCGATCCAGGTCACCGGCAGCGCCGGCCACTCCTCCAATCCGGCGCTCGGGGTGAATGCGATTGATGCGATGCACTGCATCCTGTCCGAGCTGATGCTGTTCAGGCAGCAACTGGCCCAGCGCTACAGCAACAGCGCATTCGAGGTCGCGTTTCCGACCCTGAACCTCGGTTGTATCCACGGCGGCGACAGTCCCAACCGCATCTGCGGCAGCTGCGAGCTGCATTTTGACCTGCGCCTGACACCGGCTGCGGAGGCTGCGGGGGTACGCGAGGATCTCGAGCAGCGACTGGACGCCATTGCCACCGGCCGCGGGGTCGGCATTGCCCTGCGCCCCCTGGTGGAGCCGGTGCCGCCGTTCGAGCAGGCCGCGGACAGCGAACTGGTGCGGCTGGCGGAGAAGCTGACCGGTCACGCCGCAACAGCGGTCGGCTTTGCCACCGAGGCGCCATTCCTGCAGTCCCTGGGCATGGAGACGATTGTCATGGGGCCGGGTTCCATCGACCGCGCCCACCAGCCCGATGAGTACCTGGAGATGGACCAGATCCAGCCCTGCATAGACCTGCTGCAACAGTGCATCGCCCGCTACTGCCTGTAAATATTCCATTAGTGCCGGCGGCGGGGTTTCGGTACTCTTGACGCCCATTGCGAGTAAAACCGGAAACATCGACGTGACCACGCCCGGCCGCAGCCATATCCGCTGGTTCAGGAATATGGCGCCCTATATCAACGCCCACCGGTCCCGGACTTTCGTCCTGATGCTGGGGGGCGACGGTGCCCAGGATCCCAACTTCGCCACCATCCTCCACGATATGGCCCTGTTGCACAGCCTGGGCGTGCGGCTGGTGCTGGTACACGGCAACCGGCCCCAGATTGACGCCCGTCTGGAGCAGGCTGGCATACCCAGCCGCTTCCATGACGACGTGCGGATTACCGACAGCGCCAGCATGCACCACGTCACGGATGCCGCCGCCTCCCTCGGCGCGCAGATTGAAGCCCTGTTGTCCATGGGCCTGCCCAACTCCCCGATGCAGGGCGCGCGCATGCGGGTCTGCTCCGGCAACTTTGTTACCGCCCGCCCCCTGGGCGTGGTGGACGGCGTGGATTACCAGCACACGGGCCGGGTCCGCCGCATCGACAGCGTCGGCATCCAGCAGCAACTGGCGGCAGGTTCCATTGTGCTGCTGTCACCGCTGGGCTACTCGCCCACCGGCGAAATCTTCAACCTGATGCTGGAGGACATCGCGGTGCACTGCGCCGCGGCTATCGGCGCGGATAAACTGCTGCTGTTCGGCGCCGGCGCCGGCATCAGCGGCGCTGACGGCAGGCTGTTGCGGCAGCTCACGGTGGCAGACCTCGCCAGCCTGGCCGTGGAGGATGCAGAGCAGGCCAGGCTGCTGGCAACCGCCCGGCGCGCTTGTATCGCCGGCGTGCCGCGCTGCCACATTATCAGCTATCGCGACGATTGTGCCCTGCTGGAAGAGCTGTTCACCCACGACGGCAACGGCACCCTCGTAGCCAAGGATGATTACGAGCAGACGCGCAGCGCCACCATTGACGATGTCGGTGGTATCCTTGAGCTGATTGAGCCGCTGGAGCGGGAAGGCGTGCTGCTGAAGCGGTCACGGGAATTGCTGGAGAATGAAATCCGCCAGTTCCGTATCATCGAGCGCGATGGCCGCATCCTCGCCTGCGCCGCCCTGTACCCCTTCCTCGAGGAGGGCTGCGGGGAAGTGGCCTGCATTGTTTCCCATCCGGATTACCGCGGCGGCCGGCGCGGCCAGCGCCTGCTGCAGGAGCTGGAGCGCGAGGCCCGCAACCTCGGCCTGGACAGGGTTTTCGTGCTCACCACCCAGACCGCGCACTGGTTCCTGGAGCAGGGTTTCGAAGAGCGCTCCCGGGATGCACTGCCCGCGCAGAAGAAGGCGCTGTACAACCTGCAGCGCAACTCCAAGGTTTTTTTCAAGGCACTTCAGGAATAGGTAACAAGCCATGCCCGCATACCGCTCCAAAACATCCACCCACGGCCGCAACATGGCCGGCGCCCGCGCTCTCTGGCGCGCCACCGGCATGCAGGACGGCGATTTCGGCAAGCCGATCATCGCCGTGGTCAACTCCTTCACCCAGTTCGTCCCGGGCCATGTGCACCTGAAGGACCTGGGCCAGCTGGTGGCGCGGGAGATCGAGGCCGCCGGCGGCGTGGCCAAGGAATTCAACACCATCGCCGTGGACGACGGCATCGCCATGGGTCACGACGGCATGCTCTACAGCCTGCCCAGCCGCGACATCATTTCCGACTCGGTGGAGTACATGGTGAATGCCCACTGCGCCGATGCCATGGTGTGCATCTCCAACTGCGACAAGATCACCCCCGGCATGCTGAATGCCGCCATGCGCCTGAACATCCCGGTGGTATTCGTGTCCGGCGGGCCGATGGAGGCGGGCAAGACCAAACTGTCCGAGCACAAGCTGGACCTGGTCGACGCCATGGTCATCGCCGCCGACAGCGATGCCAGCGACGAGAAAGTCGCCGAGTACGAGCGCTCCGCCTGCCCTACCTGCGGCTCCTGCTCCGGCATGTTTACCGCCAACTCCATGAACTGCCTGACCGAGGCGCTGGGCTTGTCCCTGCCCGGCAACGGTTCCACCCTCGCCACCCACGCCGACCGCGAGCGGCTGTTCCTGCGCGCCGGACGGGTGGTGGTGGACCTGTGCAAGCGCTACTACGAACAGGATGACGCCAG
This sequence comes from uncultured Haliea sp., assembly GCA_947258585.1. Lineage (GTDB taxonomy): Bacteria > Pseudomonadota > Gammaproteobacteria > Pseudomonadales > Halieaceae > Haliea. Next base: position 33,870 of record CAMYIZ010000041.1, read on the forward strand.
CGTGCTGCCGCGCAACATCGCCAATTTCCAGGCTTTCGAGAACGCCATCAGCCTGGATATCGCCATGGGCGGCTCCACCAACACCATCCTCCATCTGCTGGCCGCCGCCCAGGAGGCGGAGCTGGCGTTCACCCTGCAGGACATCGACCGGCTGTCGCGGCAGGTACCACAGCTGTGCAAGGTGGCGCCCAATACGCCGCTCTATCACATGGAAGACGTGCACCGGGCCGGCGGCATCATGGCCATTCTCGGCGAGCTGGACCGCGCCGGACTGCTGCACCGCGACTGCCCGACCGTGCACAGCCCCAGCATGGCGGCGGCGCTGGAGCAGTGGGACATCGTGCGCACCCGGGATGAGTCAGTGCATACCTTCTACAAGGCAGGTCCCGCGGGGATCCCCACCCAGACCGCCTTCAGCCAGAGCACCCGCTGGCCCAGCCTGGATCTGGACCGGGAGGGCGGCTGTATCCGCAATCTGGAACACGCCTTCTCCAGCGAGGGCGGCCTGGCAGTGCTGTATGGCAACATTGCCGTCGACGGCTGCGTGGTGAAGACCTCCGGGGTCGATGAAAGCATCCTGAAATTTTCCGGCCCGGCGTTTATTTGCGAGAGCCAGGAAAGTGCCGTGGCAGACATTCTCGAGGGCCGGGTCCAGCCTGGCGATGTGGTACTGATCCGCTATGAGGGACCGCGCGGCGGCCCCGGCATGCAGGAAATGCTCTACCCCACCAGCTACCTGAAATCAAAAGGCCTGGGCAAGGCCTGCGCCCTGCTCACCGACGGCCGCTTCTCCGGCGGTACCTCGGGGCTGTCCATTGGCCACGTGTCACCCGAGGCCGCCGCCGGCGGTGCCATCGCCCTGGTGCAGGCCGGCGACATCATCGAGATCGACATCCCCGGGCGCAGCATCAACGTGCAACTCAGCGACAGCGAGCTGGCCGCACGGCGCGCCGCCATGGAAGCGAAGGGCAGGGAGGCGTGGAAACCCGCCGCCGAGCGTCCGCGCAAAGTCAGCGCGGCGCTCAAGGTCTACGCCAGCATGGTCACCAGTGCCGACAAGGGCGCGGTGCGGGACCTGTCCCTGCTCGACTAGGTGAACAGCGCCGCGCGGTTCCCGGCGTTTTCGGAGCCCGCGTTCCGGTGCTACTTCTGGTCCAGCTGTCTGTCGACGCTGGCCAGCTGGGTGCTGCGCTTCCTGCTGGGCTGGAGCGCCTGGGCGCTGACCGGTACCGCCACCTGGGTGGGTATCGTCAGCGCCGCCATGCTGCTGCCCACCTTCCTGTTATCGCCCGTGTTCGGCGTGGTTTCGGACCGTATCAACCCGCGCAACGGCATGCTGCTGACCCTGCTGGGCCAGGGTGTGGTGGCCACCGTGGCGGGAGCGAGCCAGTTGCTCGGCCTGTTTTCACTGCCCGTGCTGCTGGTGCTGGCCTGTGGCGTCGGCGCCTTCACTGCGGCCCACCAGCCAATGCGCCTGGCCCTGCTGCCGCTGCTGGTTTCCCGCGCGGTGCTGCCGGGCGCGATCGGCATTTCCGCCATTGTCTTCAACAGCTCCCGTATTCTGGGGCCAGCGGTGGGCGGCTGGCTGTTGAGCCGTGCGTCCACCGGTGTGGCGTTCCTGGTCGCCGCCGCCCTGTTCGCCGCGGGGCTGCTGTTGCTGACCCGGATCAGGCTGGGGGCGAGGCCGGTGACGCCCGGAGGCGTTACCCTGGCGGGGGAACTGGTCGCGGGGCTGCGTTTCGTGCGCTCGCACCGGGAAATCAGGGTGATTCTGGGTTTTACCCTGCTCAACGGCCTGCTCGGCCGCACCGTGATAGAGCTGCTGCCGGCCATCTCCGGCAAGCTGCTGGCCGGCAATGCCGGCACCCTCGCGACCCTGACCGCGACCGCCGGGGCGGGCGCCATTCTCGGCGGACTGTTGCTGGCGCGGCACCGCAATGCGGGGGAGGGACTGCTGCCCCTGGTGGCAGGGGCCCAGGTCGCCGGGGCGCTGTCGCTGCTACCGGTTGCCTGGGCGGCGACGACACTACACCTCGGCGCCATCATCTTCGCCCTCAGCATGACCATGACCATCGCCGGTATCAGCAGCCAGGCGCTGGCCCAGCTGTCGACGCCGGACGCTTTCCGCGGCCGGGTCATGAGCCTGTGGGTGATGGTGACCATGGGCGCGCCGGCCCTGGGCGCGCTGGCCCTCGGCCCGGCGGCGGACCGGCTCGGTTTCCCGCCCATCCTGCTCGCCGCCGCGCTGCTGGTGGCCGGTGCCAGCGTGTGGCTCTACCGGCGGGCGGGCAGTGCCTAGTCCCGCGGCTTGCGGGCGAAGAACTTGGCGCCGGTGAACATCGCTGAAATCAGGCCGCTGCGCTCGCGCATATCTGCCAGCACCACTGCCGCGATGTGGATCGGTATCAGTGCCATCAGGATGAAAAATGACCACTTGTGAACCGCGATAAAGGGCGAGCGGAACTCCCGCATGGACGCGTAGCCCTCCGGATCCAGCAGCTCTTTCTGCCCCGGTTTGAGACCCACCAGTTTGCTGTGATCCTCACCGGCAGCGGTGGCCCACTCGGCGAATTCGTGACCGAATGGAGGCAGGTACAGATCGGTACCCGCGAGCACCAGGCCGGTAAGCATTTGCGCGCTGAGCAACAGGAACAGGGCCCCGATCATCAGCCGCCCCAGCGGGTTGTGTCCCCGGTAATGTGGTGCGTCCCCCGATTTCAGGCCGCGCAAGTACAGCTTCAGTTCGCGCAACCAGCCGCCTCCTGCCGGCAGGACAGCGCCCCAGCGCGCATAGTGGGAACCGAAGAAGCCCCAGACAATACGCCAGCTCAGGTTCAGCGTGAAGACATAGCCGGTCCAGGCATGCAAGGTCTTCAGTGCGATCTTGCCATCGCTGCTGACTCCCAGCGCGCCTGCGTTCAGGATCACCACTCCGACCCCCGCCAGCAGGAGAACACACAGCACATTGATCCAGTGGAACCAGCGCGTTGTTGCGTCCCAGACGGAATAGGCCTGCAGCGGCTGTCCAGAATCCTGCCTTGTCATCCCCTTACCCCCTGATAACTGCCTTCTCGCCAGTTTCACGCGGAAGTGTAGTACAACAGGATGAAGCTGGCATTAAGCCGAAGACGAAGTCTTGTCCTGTATCAAGTTCCTGACTGTTCCCCGGCCAGCGCCACCGTCTCCTGCTCGCGCTCGCCCTGCTCCACCAGCGCCAGGAGATCCCGGCGCAGCTTGCCCAGCTCCCGCCGCAGGTGCGCATCCTGGCGTTCGCTGCGGCCGTTCAGCAGCTCCACCACCGCCAGCTGGATGGTGCGGGCGTTGTGCTCGTAGGTGCTGCGGTACGCGGCGGACACCGTCTCGCCCCGCCGGGCCAGTGCCTCGCGCAGCTCGTCCTGCCAACCGGGTTCACGCTGCAGGATATGGTCCAGCCGCGCGATCCACTGGCCGCGGGCTTCCAGCCAGAGACTGTCGGAGCGCAGCATGTCATCACAGGCAGCTGCCAGTCCGGCTTTCTGTTCGCGCTGCAGGCGCCCGAGGTACTTGCGTGCATTGTCCTGCAGCCGTTCACAGGCATCGCTCTGGAACTCGGCATCATCCCGTTCCAGATACTTTTCCTCATACTCGGACTGCTGCTCCCGCAGGCCGGCCAGGAACTCGGCCACCTGTTCGTCCCGCAGCTCCTCTCCCAGGGCCAGCATCCAGTCCAGGGCCCGCTCCTGCAGGCGGAAGATCGCCACTTCCGCCTCTGCGGTGAGGATGCCGAGGTCCGCCTCGGTGAGCTCCCGCTCGAGCTTGCCCTCGATCCGGTCCAGCAGGGCGACGTAGCGCGGCAGCTCTTCCTGTCGATGCCAGGCCAGAAATGGTTGCAGCTCGGACTTGAGCAAACGATCCTGCTCGCGGTCCAGGCTGACGTAGTCCCCCAGGTACCAGGGCACCAGAAAATCCAGCCGGTTGTAGACGAACCGGGTACCGCTGCAGCCGGCCAGGAAGACCAGCAGCAGCGTCAGCACACAGAGCCGCGACAGGGCGCGGACGGGCAGGGCGAGGTGGAAACGGGGATAGTCCACGGGGTTCACCAGGGCAGCCTGTCGAGGTCGAGATTGCCGCCGCTGATCACCGTCACCACGCGGCGCCCGCGGAAGCGCTCCGGATGTTCCAGCAGGGCGGCGAAACTGACCGCGCCCGATGGCTCGACCACGGTCTTCAGGCGGGTCCATTGCAGGCGCATGGCGGCGACGATATTGGCGTCGGTCACGGTGAGGATGGTGTCCACGTACTGCTGGATCAGGGCGAAATTGAGTGCCCCGAGACCCGCCAGCAAGCCGTCGGCGATGGTGTTGGGGGCGACCGAGGGCTGCAGCTCTCCCAACCCGAAAGAGCGGAAGGCGTCATCCGCGCCCTCCGGCTCGGCGGCCACCACCTCCACCTCCGGCCGCAGGTGCTTGATGGCCAGCGCCACCCCGGACAACAGGCCGCCGCCGCCAACCGGGACCACAATGACGTCGAGGTCCGGCACCTGCTCCAGGATTTCCAGCGCCACGGTGCCCTGGCCGGCAATGACCCGCGGGTCGGCATAGGGATGGACAACATGCGCCCCGGTGCCGGCGACCACCCGCTCCAGGGTCGCCTCGCGGGCGGCCAGCGTCGGCTCACAGCTGATGACCAGGCCCCCGTAAGCGGCCACCGCATCCTGTTTTACCGACGGCGCGTTCGCCGGCATCACGATATGGGCCGGGATACCGCGACGCCGCGCCGCCATGGCGAGGGCGGCACCGTGGTTGCCCGAGGAATGGGTGGCGACGCCAGCGGCAGCCTCTGCGGCAGACAGGCTGAATACCGCATTGCTGGCGCCGCGGGCCTTGAACGCGCCGACCTTTTGCAGGTTCTCACACTTGAAGTGCACCCGCGCGCCGGTATGCGCGTCCAACAATTCGCTGTGGTACACCGGCGTGACATGGACATGGGGGGCGATGCGCTCGCGCGCGTTCGAAATATCCACAAGGCTGGGGACGGAGTCGGCCATTACTGTTTTCCTTGGTTGGATGGTGTGGGCAACGCCGCTTCGGGCTGGACGAAATGCAGCCGCCAGTTCGCCCGGCGCCACACCAGATACCCCAGCAGGAAATTGGCTTGCAGCAGCAGGCTCAATACCCACTCGAAAGCGTCCTCCACCGAGTCGTACCATACGCCATCCCAGGCCTGCAGCACCACTGTCAGGATACCCAGCGCCAGCAACAGGCAACAGACCCACCACATCCCCCGGGCGAGCCACTGCACGCCGGGCAGTTGCGGCGCCAGGGCCCGGAGTTGCACACTGAGCAGGAACTGGGCCAGAAAGGTAAAGGAAAAGAACAATACCGTGCCGGCGCGACGCTGGAAGCGCCAGGCGTCACCGGCTTCGCCCAGGACCGTCACGTACAGTACCAGCCCCAGGCAGGCGAGCAGTCCCAGCGCCAGCATCCAGCGCAGGCCCCGGTCGCGGCCCCCCGGGGGCTGCAGCCAGCGCAGCCAGCAATAGTTGCACCACCAGTACAGTGCCAGCACCGCCGCTGCCGGCAGCATGGTAGCGCGGAACAGGTAGCTGGCGGGAGGGTGGCGCCCGGTGGCGCTGATCGAGGTACAACTGTCGATGTAGGGGTTGCACCATTCCACCAGGCCATTGCCCGCCGCCACCAGCCAGGTCAGGTGGACCGCAAGGAACGGCAGCACAGCTGCCAGCAGGGCGATATTCCGCAGGTTCATGGCCCCGATTCTACCACTGCCTTGTGCTATCCTCGCCCATTTCCCGGGGGGCCGGTAACAACGATGGAACAACTGCAGTATCTGTCCGCAAGCTTTGCCAACGCAGTCTGGGGCACCCCCCTGGTGGTCCTGCTGTTGGGGGGAGGGCTGTTCTTTGCCATCTATTCGCGCTTCCTGCCCTACCGCCATTTCAGCCACGGTATCGGCATTATGCTGGGGCGGCACGACACGCCGGACCAGCCCGGGGAATTGAGCCACGCCCAGGCCCTGGCCGCGGCACTGTCCGGCACCATGGGCCTGGGCAATATCTCCGGGGTGGCGCTGGCCATCGTCGCCGGTGGCCCGGGCGCCGTGTTCTGGATGTGGATGTCGGCGCTGGTCGGGATCGCGACCAAGTTTTTCACCTGTACCCTGGGGGTGATGTACCGCGGCACGGACAGCGAGGGCAAGCTGCAGGGCGGGCCCATGTACATTATCCGCGAGGCCCTGCCGCGGGGGTTCTATCCGCTGGCAATCCTGTTCTCACTGGCCGGGCTGATCGGCACCCTGCCCATCTTCCAGGCCAACCAGCTAACGGCGCTGGTGCGGGAAAATCTGTTCGCCGGGGGCGAGCCCTTGCTGACCAGCTTCCTGATTGGCTGCGTCATGGCGGCAGTGGTGGCGACAGTCATTTTTGGCGGCCTGCAACGGGTCGCCAGAGTCGCGGTGGCGCTGCTGCCGGTGATGGTCGTCACCTACCTGGGCATGACCCTCTACCTGCTGCTGCTGCACCACGCGCAGGTACCCGGCCTGCTGGCCAGCATTGTTACCGATGCCTTCAACCCCCAGGCCGTGGGCGGCGGTTTGCTCGGGGTGATCCTGATCGGTGTCAGCCGGGGCGTCTTCTCCAACGAGGCCGGGGTGGGCACCGAGGTCATGGCCCACGGCGCCGCCAGGACCAATGAGCCGATCAGGGAGGGTCTGGTGGCAATGATGGGGCCGGTGGCGGACACCCTGATTGTCTGCACCTGCACCGCACTGGTGATCCTGCTGGCGGGCACCTGGACCGACCCGGGTGAGCTGTCCGGTATCACTCTCACCGCCAATGCCTTCCGCGCGGACCTGGGGCTGCCGGGGGTGGGCTTGTTGTTGTTCGTCACCCTGGTCCTCGCCAGTACCACCATGTTCACCATGTGGTACTACGGCGCCAAGTGCTTCGGCTTCCTGTTTGGAGCCAGGCTGCAGCACCTCTACCGCTGGTTCTTCGTGCTGGCCGTGGTGTTCGGGGCCAGCGTCAGCATCGACGTCGTGTTCAACCTGATCTCCGGCTCCTACGGCCTCATGGCGATACCGACCATGGTCGCCACCCTGATGCTGGCCGGCCGGGTCAAGGCGGCGGCGAAGGAATATTTCCACCGTCACCCCTATTAGGAGCCTGTCGAATGCCTGGCAATAGCAGCGGACTCACGGTCGGCGTCCTCGGCGGGATGGGGCCCGAGGCGACGGTGGACTTCATGGCCCGGGTTCTCGCGGCCACCCCGGCCAGCTGCGACCAGGATCATATCCACCTGCTGGTGGACCACAACCCCGGCGTCCCCGATCGCCACGCCGCTATCGCCGGCACCGGGCCCGGCATAGGTCCCGAGCTGGCGGCAATGGCGCGGAGACTCGAGACCGCCGGCGCGGACTTCCTGGTCATGGTCTGCAACACGGCGCACGCCTTTGCCGGCGATATCCGGGCGGCAGTCAGTATCCCGTTTGTCAGTATTGTCGATGTGGTCATGGACGCCGTGCGCGAGCATCCGGCCGCAACGGTCGGCGTGATGGCCGCGGACGGCTGCCTGCAATCGGGCCTGTACCAGCAGGCGCTGGTGGCGGCGGGGCGGGAACCCGTGCTGTGGACAGCCAGGGAACAGGAACGGTTTATGGCGCTGCTCTGGCGGATCAAGGCCGGCGACCGCGACCCCGGGATCCGGGCCGACTTGCGGGCCCTGGCCGCCAGTCTGGAGTTTGCCGGAGCCGAGCTGCTGCTGGCCGGCTGTACGGAGATACCACTGTTCCTGAGTCGCGGCGATACCGGCGCAGACCTGTTATCCTCTACCGACCTGTTGGTGCGCCGCACGATCGAACTGGCCCTGAAACCCTGAACCGGGAATCCTGCGCTCTCAACCTGGAACCAGAGAGGAGTCACTCATGCATCTGGCCCGCTTTCCCCGCATCAAACTCGCCCACCTGCCCACGCCGCTGGAATACCTGCCGCGCCTCAGTGAACACCTGGGAGGGCCGAAAATATACGTCAAGCGTGACGATTGCACCGGGCTGGCCAGCGGCGGCAACAAGACCCGCAAGCTGGAGTTCCTGCTCGCCGACGCCCGCCAGCAGGGCGCCGACACCATCATCACCCAGGGCGCGGTGCAGTCCAACCACGCCCGCCAGACCGCCGCCGGGGCGGCCCGCCTGGGCTTGGCCTGCGAGCTGCTGTTCGAAAACCGCATCGCCCAGCCCAGCGAAATCTACCTGAACTCGGGCAACGTGTTTCTCGACCGCCTGCTGGGGGCCAACACCCGCCACTATCCCGGCGGCACCGATATGAATGCGGCTATGGAAGAGGTGGCCACCGAGGTGCGCAGCCGCGGCGGCGTGCCCTACATCATTCCCGGCGGTGGCTCCAATGCCATCGGTGCCCTCGGTTACGTCGACTGTGCCCTGGAACTGCTGCAACAGGCCAATCAGGCCCAGCTGCACATTGATTGCGTGGTCCACGCCACTGGCAGCGCCGGCACCCAGGCCGGACTGGTTACCGGTCTGCGTGCCACCCACTCGGACATTCCGGTGCTGGGCATCGGCGTCAACGCACCCCGGGACATCCAGGAGGAGAGGGTTTACAAGCTGGCCGTGGAAACAGCAGCCTACATCGGTGCGGGCAACTGCGTCAGACGGGAGGACGTGGTGGCGAACTGCGACTACATCGGCGCGGGCTACGGTGTTCCCACCGAAGGCATGCGGGAAGCGCTGGCGCTACTGGCCCGACTGGAGGGCTTGCTGTTCGACCCGGTCTACAGCGGCAAGGGGCTGGCGGGCCTGGTCGACCTGGTGCAGAAGCGCCATTTCCGCGCCGAGCAGAATATCGTCTTCCTGCATACCGGGGGCTCAGCGGGGCTGTTTGGCTACAGCAACGAGCTTCTCTAGATCCGCAGCCGGGGCGCGGCGCTGCCGGTATCAGCTACCGGCAGCGCCCGGGCTCAGGCCGCGGCGGTCTGGCCCCGCTCCGCCGCCTTGTTGATGGCGCCGAGAATGCCGTCCAGTGATGCCTGGATGATGTCCGAGCTGCGGCCGACACCGCAGAACCGCTCACCGTCGATATTGAGCTGGATGTAGCACACTGCCTCCGCGTCCGCGCTCTGGCTCAGGGCGTGCTCACTGTACTCCACCAGTACGATCTGCCTGCCGGTAAACCGCTGCATGGCGTCCACAAAGGACGCCACCACACCGTTGCCAGTACCGCTCAGGGTGCTGCGCGAGCTGCCTTCCAGCAGTTCCGCGCGCAGCTGGTCAACGTTGTCGGCGCGATTGACCTGGTAGTCCCCCAGGCGCCAGCGCCCACCACCGGACAGGTAGGTGCGCTGGAACAGGTCGTGGATGGCCTCCGGCGCCAGCTCCGACTCCTGTTCCTCGGCATGGGCCTGCACCACCGGACTGAAATCGATCTGCAGCCAGCGCGGCAGTTCATAGCCGTAACTGCGCTCCATGACGTAGGCCACGCCGCCCTTGCCCGACTGGCTGTTGATGCGGATGACCTCCTGGTAGGAGCGACCGATATCCGCCGGGTCGATGGGCAGGTAGGCCACCTGCCAGGGCGCCCGCTGGTCCCGTTTCGCCAGGCACTTCTTGATCGCGTCCTGGTGGCTGCCGGAAAACGCCGTGAACACCAGCTCGCCGGCGTAGGGGTGACGGGGATGAATCGGCAGCTGGGTACACTCCTTCACGGTCTGGATAATCTCGTCCATGTGACCCAGCTCCAGCTCCGGGTCCACACCCTGGCTGTAGAGGTTCATCGCCATGGTGACGATATCCATGTTGCCGGTGCGCTCGCCGTTGCCCATCAGGGTGCCTTCCACCCGGTCGGCGCCGGCCAGCACGCCCAGCTCCGCCGCCGCCACGCCACAGCCACGGTCGTTGTGGGTGTGCAGGGAAATCAGCAGGGAATCGCGATTGCGAACATGGTCGCAGAACCACTCGATCTGGTCCGCGTAAACGTTGGGCGTGCTCATTTCCACGGTCGCCGGCAGATTGATAATGACCGGCTTGTCGGGGCTCGGCTGCCACACGGCGGTCACTGCATCGACCACCTCCACGGCGAAGTCCAGCTCGGTGCCGGTAAAGCTCTCCGGCGAATACTCAAAGATCCATTCGGTTTCCGGATAACGGGCGGCGGTATCCCGCACCAGCTGGGCACCCTTGACGGCGATGTCGATGATCCCCGCCCGGTCGAGCCCGAACACCTGCTCGCGCTGCACGGTGGAGGTGGAGTTGTAGACGTGCACAATTGCGCGGCGCGCGCCGCGCAGGGCCTCGAACGTTTTCTCGATCAGTTCGGGCCGGGCCTGGGTCAGCACCTGGATGGTGACATCCTCCGGTATCCGCCCGTTCTCGATCAGCTCGCGACAAAAATTGAAATCATGGCTGGAGGCCGAAGGGAAGCCGACCTCGATTTCCTTGAAGCCGATCTTGACCAGCTGGTCCCAGAGACGGGATTTCTGCCGCCCGGTCATGGGCTCGATCAGGGCCTGGTTACCGTCGCGCAGGTCCACGCTGCACCAGCGGGGTGCGCGGGTGATCTGCTGGTCCGGCCAGCGCCGGGACGTCATCCGTACCGGCTGGAAGGGCTGGTACTTGCGGTAATCAAACTGACTCATGTGTGCCTGTCCTCCGGGCGCTCGCTGCGCTCGCGTAAATTCGGGGGCTGTTCACCTGCGGGTCGCAAAGGATTGTAGCCCACCTGACCGACCCTCATGAGGCCTCGCCCTGATACACGTCGCGGGGATGGTGCGACCTGTGGCGGCGGCAGGTGTCAAAACAGCCGAGTACACAGTATAGGGGGGAAGCGCTGGTGATTTACTGCAAATATTCCAGTGGTTTGCGGATTTATTAGTTTAATATCGCTGATTTGTTCTTATAATTAGAGTTATTCACCAATGAGGGCGCCCCGATGGCCTGCTGGTTGCTCAAAACCGAACCCAACACTTTCAGCATAGATGACCTGGCATCCCGTCCCGGGCACACGGAGCCCTGGGACGGCGTGCGCAATTACCAGGCGCGCAATTTTCTCCGCGACGGGATGCGGGTCGGGGACGAGGTGCTGCTCTACCATTCAAGCTGCGCAGTACCGGCTGTTGTCGGCCTGGCCCGGGTAGCCAGCGTACCGCGGCCGGACCCGACCCAGTTCGATCCGGAATCTCCCTACTGCGATCCGGGGAGCGACCCCGACCACCCCCGCTGGGTACTAGTGGACATACGCTATGTGCGCCATCTGCCGCGGCCCGTGCCGCTGGCAGAACTGAAGCAGCATGCAAATGCGCTGGGTGACCTCGCCCTGCTCAGGCGCAGCCGCCTGTCGGTCATGCCGGTCAGCGATGCACAGCGGGATTTCATCCTCGCCCTGGCCGGGGACAGGAGCGCCGGCGCATGAAGCTGGACCGCAGCGACCGCCGAATTCTGGACATCCTGCAGCGGGATGGCCGTATCAGCAACCTGGAGCTGGCCGAACGTATCGGCCTGTCACCCACACCCTGCTCCCGGCGGGTGAAGCGGCTGGAGGAGTCGGGGTTGATCCGCGGCACCGCTACCCTGCTGGACCAGTCGCGGCTTGGTCTCAAGCTGACCGCCTATATCGGGATCAGCATGGACCGCCATACGCCCGACCGTTTCGATGCCTTTGAAGACCAGGTCCGCGGCTTCCCTGAGGTCATGGAGTGCTCGGTGGTAACCGGCCAGAGCGCGGATTACCTGCTCAAGGCGGTGGTGCCGGACATGCAGTACTATGAGCGCTTCCTGCTCGGCAAGCTGACCCGGATTCCCGGCGTCACCGGGGTGCACTCCAGCTTCGAGCTGCGGCGGGTGGTACAGAACACGGCCCTGCCCCTCGACCATATCGACAATGATACCGAAGTCTGAGGACCGCGCCGGTCATTCCAGCCAGTTTTGCTGGCCGCTGCGGAACTTGCCGCCCCGGGGTGCGCGGGCGCATTATTCCGGGAAACCCTTGGGAGCTGTGCCATGCACGCAATGAGAGACAAGGTAGCGCTGGTCACCGGTGGCGCCAGTGGCATGGGGCGCATCATCGCCCTGCGCCTCGCCGGATACGGTGCGCGGGTCGCCATCTTCGATGTCAACGAGGAGGGCCTTGAAGCCACCGCCGCCGGCAACGGCGCTATCACAGCTGTCCGCTGCGACATCGGCGACCTCGCGGATGTGGAAGCGAAAGTGGCGCAGGTACGGGAAACCCTGGGGCCCATCGACCTGCTGGTGCATGCGGCGGCGCTGATGCCCAGCCACAAGCTGGTGGACCACACCCACGCGGGCATGGAGCGCCTGTTCCGGATCAACTACTTTGGCACCGTCTATATGGTCCAGGCAGTGCTGCCGGAAATGCTGCGGCGGCGCAGTGGGCGGATAATCGCTTTTGGCTCTATCGCCGGCCACGCGCTGGTACCCCACATGGGCGGCTATTGCGCGACCAAGTCCGCGGTCAACACCTATATGGAAGTGTTGCAGAATGAGCTGCGCAGTACCGGGGTGCGGATTCACCTGGTATGCCCGCCCGCGGTCAACACGCCCCTGATCGACCAGACCCTCGCCACCGACAGCCCCGGGAGTCTCATCGAGGCAAAGAAATCGGGCCGTCTCGCGGACCCGGAGAAAATTGTCGACGCCATCGAGAAGGGCGTCGCCAGGGACCGGGACATCATCTACCCCGGCGAGGCCCGGCTGCTGATGCTGTGGCACACCCTGTTCCCCCGCCTGTGGTGGAAAACCGTGCTCAAGTTCGAAAAGGACTGAGCCGGAAGCCGTTTCACCGGATCGCCATAGGTCGGGCGGGGCGCCCGTGTTAGCATCTGCGCCCCATGGCAAACCGTCACCTCACTGCTGATTCGCGCTGGCTGCTTCTGCTGCTCGCAGCGCTGGTTGCGCTCGGGCCGCTGAGTGTGGACATGTATCTGCCGGCGATGCCGGCCATGCGCGCCGCGCTGGACACCAGCGTCGGCAATATCCAGTTGACCTTCAGTGTCTACCTGGCCGGTTTTGCCCTGTTTCACCTGGTCTGTGGGCCGCTGGCAGACCGCTACGGGCGCAAGCCGGTCATCACCGCAGGCACCCTGTTGTTTGTGCTCGGCTGCATCGGCTGCAGCCTGGCGACCACGGTGGAGGAGTTGTTGCTCTACCGGTTCCTGCAGGGTGTCGGCGCCTGTGTCGGGCCCACCCTGGCGCGGACGATCACCCGCGACCTGTACGGTCCCAGGCGGGCGGCGCGGGCCCTGTCGCTGATTGCCATGCTGATGGCGCTGGCGCCCGCGGTTGCGCCAAGCCTGGGCAGCGCGCTGATGCTGGTGTTTCCCTGGCCCAGCATTTTTGTCTTCCTCGGCAGCTACGGCGCACTGATGCTGTTGCTGGTGCAGCGCTACCTGGGCGAGTCCCTGCCCGCGCCCCAGAGCCTGCACCCGAGGACGATAATACGTAACTACAGCACCCTGTTGCGCAGCGGTCCCTTTATGACGGTAGTCGTCACCAGTTCCCTGGTGTACGCGGGCTTGATGGTCTACCTGGCCTCGTCGGCCTTCGTGTACCTGGAGATGCTGCACGTGCCGACGATGTATTTCGGGCCCATCTTCCTCACCACCGTAGCCGGTTACATCAGCGGCAGCGCGCTCAGCGCCCGCCTGGCGAGCCGCCTGGAATCGCCCCGTGTGCTGCTGCTGGGGACAGCCCTGGCGGCCGGCGCAAGCGTCTGCATGGGCGCTGCCGGCACCGTGTTGCCACAGAGTGTACTCGCCCTGATGTTGCCCATGATGTTCTACACCGCGGGCCTGGGGCTGACCCTGCCCCACGCCATGAGCCTCGCCTTGCAGCCCTATCCGCAGATGGCGGGCACGGCGTCGGCGCTGCTGGGATTCATCCAGATGGCAATCGCCGCGTCCGCAGGGGCCCTGGTCAGCCTGTTCCTGGTCGACTCGCCCCGTCCCATGCTGCTGACCATGGCGGCGCTGTCAGTGAGCGCCCTGGCTCTGGGGTGGCGGGTCAGGCAACAAGGCTTCAAATCGCCGGTGTAGACTCCAGGTCGGCGATGACCAGGCGGTCGCGACCGCACTGCTTGGCCTCGTAGAGCGCGTTGTCAGCCCGCGCCAGCCAGCGCGACCAGTCCTCGCCGGACTTGAGAATCGCCGCCCCGGCAGAAAAGCGGATGGGGTCTTCGGGCCCTGGTACGGCACCGCTGAGCCGGCGGTGCAGCTCCGGCAAGGTGGTCGCCGCAGTGGCGGCGGACATCCCCCGCAGCAATACCACGAATTCCTCCCCACCCATCCGGTACAGTCCGTCCTCAAGCCGCAGGGCGGCACGCACGCTGGCGGCAAAACGCTCCAGCACCTGGTCGCCGGCCTCGTGCCCGTAGTTGTCGTTGATCTGCTTGAACAGGTCCAGGTCGATCACCATGACCGTACTTTCGAAATCCGCGCTGCGGCGACGCTCGGCGACCGTGGCCTCCAGGTGCTGCTGCATCAGGCGGCGGTTGCCGACCCCGGTGAGCGGATCCTGCGTGGCCTGCTCCGCCAGCATGCGGCGCTGCTGGCGCAACTGATCGGTGACAACCAGGCCGAACCCCGCCATCAGCAGCGCCACTGTCACCCAGCTGACCTGCTCCAGAGGCGAATCAAATAGCCGCGTGTGCGCCGTGAGGACGACGATGACCAGTCCGTTCAGGCCCACAGCCAGGGTGCGCGGCAATACCAGGCAGTTGACCCAGATAACCAGAAAAGCCCAGAGCAGGCCATTGCTGCTGACCAACAGTGCGCTGAGCAGGGCGGAGGCCGAGATCGTCAGTCCAAACAGATTCAATGCGTAGGGTGCAAAGCGGTGGGACCGACCCATTATCAGGGTCAGGGCCAGCAGCGACACTATGAGCACATTGATCGTCGCACCCGTGCTGTCGCCGGCATTGTAGCGATACAGGGCAAAGCCACTGATGATAGGCGCCGAGACACCGCCGATGTAGTTCATCACCGAGAGTTCCAGGCGACGGGTGGCGCCGGCAGCAACCAACCGGCCAGCGGTGCCACTGTCGGGCGCTGTATCTCCCGAGCTCACGCCCTGATGTCCATAGCAGGAACCTTGCCACTACCGCTGCTGATCCCGGAATATGCCACAGCTACCGGATAGCGGCAAACACGGGGTGCGGGGCTGCGGGACCGACTGACCGCGGAGCCTGCCTGTGGCATACTGCGGCCATCCCGCCCAGGAGACCAAAGCCTTGCACAGTGCCGCAGATGTCACCCAACTCATTGGCAACACACCGCTGCTCTACCTGCGCGAGGTATCAGAGCGGACCGGTTGCCGCATCCTCGGCAAAGCCGAGTTCCTGAATCCGGGCGGTTCGGTCAAGGACCGGACCGCGCTCGGTATCATCCGCGCCGCCGAAGCCAGCGGCGAGCTGCGCCCCGGCGGGCGAATCGTCGAGGGCACCGCGGGCAATACCGGCATCGGCCTGACCCTGCTGGCAAATGCACTGGGCTACAAGAGCACTGTCGTGATGCCCATCAGCCAGAGCAGGGAAAAGATAGACACCCTGGAATTGCTCGGCGCCGAACTCCACCTGGTACCCGCAACCTCCTACAGCGAGCCGGGCCACTATATCCACACAGCCCAGCGATTGGCGGAAAAATACGCCGGCTCAGAGCCCGCGGGCGCGGTCTGGGCCCGCCAGTTCGACAACCTCGCCAACATGGAGATCCACCGCGACACCACCGGAGAGGAAATCTGGACTCAGACCGGGGGCACGGTCGACGGTTTCATCTGTGCCGTCGGGACCGGCGGCACGCTGGCGGGGGTATCCGCCGCCCTCAAGGCACATCGCCGGGACATCGTCATCGGTCTGGCGGATCCGCAGGGGGCGTCGCTCTATCACTACTTCAAGGACGGGAAACTGGCCCCCAGCGGCGGCAGCTCCATTGTCGAGGGCATTGGCATCAATCATGTCACGGGGAATATCGCCGAGGCGCAGGTGGACACCGCATTCACCATCAGCGACAGCGAAGCCCTGCCGGTACTATTCGACCTGCTCCAGCACGAGGGACTTTGCCTGGGCGGCTCGGCCGGCATCAACATCGCCGGCGCCGTCAGACTGGCCGAGCAAATGGGTCCCGGACACACCATCGTTACCATTCTTTGCGACTATGGCAACCGCTACCAGAGCAAGCTCTTCAACCCCGCATTCCTGCACAACAAGGGCTTGCCAGTACCGGCCTGGCTCGATGTTTAAACCCACCGCACGAGGAACACAATGAAGATAGGTATTATCAGTGGCAGCCATCGCCCCAACTCCCAGAGCAGCAAGGTCGGCCGCTACATCGAGCAGACCCTCACCGAACAGGGGCTTTGCGACAGCTGCTGGTTCTATGATCTTGCCGGCAATCCGCTGCCGTTGTGGGAGGAGAGCGTATGGGACCCGGACCACGCCCAATGGCAGAACATGCTTGAACCCCTGCGGGAGGAACTGCACAGCTGTGACGCCTTTGTCGTGATCTCACCCGAGTGGCACGGCATGGTTCCCGCCGGGCTGAAGAACTTCCTGCTGATGTGGACAGCGGCGGGAGAGCTGGCGCACAAGCCGGCACTGATCGTGGCGGTGTCCGCCGCTGTCGGTGGCGCCTATCCCGTCGCGGAGCTGCGCATGAGCGGTTACAAGAACAACCGCCTCTGCTTCCTGCCAGAGCACCTGATCGTGCGCAATGTCGGCTCGGTCTTCAATGCCGACAGCGCGGACAATGACCCCAAGTCACAAAAGTATCTGACCGAGCGCACGCTGTACTGCCTGAAGCTGTTGCGAGAGTACGGACTGGCCCTGCGCCAGGTAAGGGAGAGCGGCAAGGCATCGCTCGCGGTCTACGGCACGGGGATGTAGCCCGGCCCGTCAGTCGGGCTGCCACAGGACGACCTGGTCCCGGCCGGCCGCCTTGGCCCGGTACAGGGCCCTGTCGGCGCGCCCCAGCAGGCTGTCGATATCGTCCCCCGCCCTGGCCTGCGCCAGCCCGGCACTGAAGGTCAGCGCAACAGGCGTGGCACCCGCCCCAAAGACCGTCGCAGCCACGGTAGACCTGGCCCGGTCCAGCATGGTCCGGGCCTCTCCCGGCTCCGTGTCCGGCAGCAACAACACGAACTCTTCACCGCCGTACCTGGCCAATACATCGCTTGATCGCAACTGCGCCTTGCAACCATCGGCAAACGCCCGCAATACCTGGTCGCCAAACCTGTGGCCATAGCTGTCATTGAGGCGTTTGAAATGATCCAGGTCGATCATCGCCAGGCAGAGCGAGTGCCGGTGGCGCCGGGCGTGTGCGATATCGCGCTCGGCGATTGCGTTGAAGGCCCGGCGATTGAGCAGGCCCGTGAGCTCGTCGAGAGTAGCCAGGTGCTGCGCCCGCGCCTCGTGCTCCCGGCTTACCGCCAGGATTCTCTGCATGGTCATCAGGGTGACGCCTACAAATCCCATGACCAGCGCCGGCAGCGCGAAGTTGTAGGGCAGGAGGTAACTGAAGGACTGGTGTGGCGGAACATACGGGCGGTCAACCAGCCAGTCGTGGTAGCCGTAGTAGCCACGCAGCAGGGTGACGGCGGAATACAGCAACAGGCTCACCCCGACCAGCAGCTGGGCGGACCGTGTTGTCTGGCCATCGCGCCTGCACAACAGCAGCCAGATTGCCTGCAGCGGCAATAGTCCGGCGATAGTGGAATAGACGCCCATCAGCAAGTCGGAATTACCATCGAAAATCCAGTAATGGACGTTGAATGCGACCATCAGGCCGACACTTGCGGGCACAATCCAGAGGGGCAGTGGCCGCCCCATAAAGCGAAAAATACCGAGCAGGAACAGCGCTTCACCGGCCAACTGGCCGGCGTTGCCCAGCACATTGAGCACCGGGCTGCCAGTGACCATGAACCCTATGAAAAGCACCACCCCCAGAATGAGGGTCCACCCCGCAGCCATCCAGAAGGCCGGACCCGCATAGGGTCTCGAGACATACCAGAGGGCCGTAGCCGACACGGCAATCGCCAGCAACAGCAGCAACCCCAGCAGCATCGGCGAAAAATAGATCGCTAGCACAGCTGCCGCAGCCTCAGGGGATTATGGGAACGGGCGGGACTGTCCCGCCCGGCTGGGTCAGGACGCGCTTGCCGTAGCGGCGAGGGTGGCGCGTTCCTTCTCGATGAGGAAATCGGCGATCTTCAGCATATTGGCCTGGCTGCCGGCCTTGCGCGTGCTGATGCGGTATTTGCCGTTGACCATCATTTCCGGCGTCCCGGTGATCTTCGCCGCCCGGGCCCGGCTGTTGGCCTGGCGCACCTGGCTGCTGACCCCGAAGGAACCGATTGCCTTGTCAAAGTCTTCGACGCTGACACCGTTGGCGGTGAACAGGCTGCGGATTTCCGCCTCGGAAGACAGGCGTTTGCCGTCGACGTTCATGGCCTGGAACATCACCGTGTGCATGGAGTCGAGCACTCCCAGCGCCTTGGCCGCGTAGTACATCGCCGCGTGCAGTTCCATGGGCTTGTTCCAGACTGCCGGGGAGCCGACAAATGTGACATCGTCTCCCAGGGTTTCTTTCCAGCGGCCGATCAGCGGTTCAAAGGTGTAACAATGGCCGCAACCGTACCAGAAGAACTCCACCACCTCGACCTTGTCCGGATCAGCGGTGCGGATGGCCGGGGTAATGAGATCATAATGGGTGCCTTCTTCCCAGGTTTGTGCCTCCTGGGCGATCGCTGCCACAGGTGCCAGCACTATCAGGGCGAGGGCAAGGAAACGCTTGAACATGGTTTTCTCCACAGTTGTAGGTTGTTACTCAGACCATGATTCCGCCGCGGTGTTCTCCCCCTGATAAAAAAGGTGGCGCTGGGCCACCCTGGGGAAACAGCGAGACCGATCTAGCGCAGGCCAGCGGCGTAGCTGGCAACGGCTTCGATTTCCATGTCGCTGAGGCCAAAGGCGTTGCTGCGCATGATCCTGGTGTCGCCGTCATTGGTGCGCCCGGCCGGGTCCTCGTAGCCTTTGCGGTATTCCCGCAACTGGGTGGCGATATACTCCGGATGCTGGCCCGCCAGCGCCGGATAGCCCGCCGGCGCATTGCCCTGGCCGTTGGGGGCGTGGCAACCGATACAGGCCGCGACCTTGCGATCGGCGACACCGGCGCGGTAGACCTTCTCCCCCAGTGCAACCAGCTCGGGGTCGGCCTGGCTGCCGCTGACCTGCTGCGAGGCGTAGAACGCGGCGATATCGGCCAGCTGCTGGTCGGTCATGTTGTCCACCTGTCCCGCCATGGTCGGGATTGGACGGGCGCCATCGCGTATATCCCGCAGCTGCTTGTACAGGTACCGCTCACCCAATCCCGCCAGTTTGGGGAAAGTCGGGGCCAGACTGTTGCCGTCGGCGCCATGACACGCAGCACACATGGTCGTCAGTGGCTCTCCAGCGGCGGCGTCACCCTTCAGATAGGGGACGGCCGCACCCGCGGAGTGAGCGAAGCCAAGCAGGGCGCCGCAGAGGACAAGAACTTTCTTCATGACACTTCCAGATCTGGATAGTTGGACCCGACAGATTACTCTGCGGGTGAGGACATGTAAGTGATCAGGGCAGCGTAGTCCGCATCACTGCAATCGAAGCACATACCCTTGGGCGGCATGGCGTTGAGGCCACTTTTGACTGAAGCGACCAGCGCGTCCATGCCCTTTTCCATTTTTGGCGCCCACGCCGCAGCATCCCCGGTCTTGGGCGCACCCGCTACACCGGCATTGTGGCACACCGCGCAGCTCTTGTTGTACTTGTCCATGGGCGGCTGCGCCATGGCACTGGCAGCAAACAACATCGCGCCGACCGCTAACAATTTCTTCATGCTACACCTCTGCTGACCGCTGGGAGAGAGCCGGCCCGGGATATTTCCCCGGCCGGTAAAAAAGCTGTGGCATTATATACGACTTACCCAGCGCAAAAAAGGCAAGCTCCCCGATGCAAACCCCGGCCCCGGCCACCCCCGACTATCGCAGCGCGAGTTTTCTCACCAGCGCCAGCAAGCTGTCCCAGTGTCCGGAGGACAGCGGCTGGGAGGTGGCTTTCGCCGGCCGCTCGAATGCGGGAAAATCCTCTGCAATCAACAGCTTGACGGCGAACACCAAGCTTGCCCGGACCTCCAGGACACCCGGGAGGACCCAGCTGATCAATTTCTTTTCCCTGACGGAACAACAGCGCCTGGTGGACCTGCCTGGATACGGCTTTGCCAAGGTGCCCCTCGCCATAAAACGGGAGTGGACCCGGCAACTGGAAAATTACCTGCAAAAAAGGCAGAGCTTGCGGGGACTGGTGTTATTGATGGACGTGCGCCATCCGCTGCAGGTTTTCGACCAGCAGATGCTGGCCTGGGCCATTGCCGCCGGCATGCCCGTGCATGTACTCCTGACCAAGGCCGACAAACTGAAAAACGGGCCAGCCCGCAATACCCTGCTGCAAGTACAAAAAGAGCTGCGCCAATACGGTGATCTGGTCAGTGTACAGCTGTTTTCGGCCCTGAAACACAGCGGCCACAAGGAGCTTATCGCAGTGCTGAATGCCTGGCTGACGGCTCCGTGGCAGCCGGAACAGGACACTGTGGGAGGAGAGCAGGAAACCCGGGCATAAAAAACCCGGTTGCCCGTAGGGGGACAGGCAACCGGGACAGCTTGGGTCTCTGGGGAAGAGACTTGCCCCGCGAAGGGTCCATGGAGAGAGACCTGCGGGACTGTAGCAGCATGCTACGATCAATGAGACCGGGGCTTGCGGAATAAGTTCCGCATTTCAGTGCGCTTCATCCCAATTTTTTCCAGTACCCGCCTCGACCAGCAGGGGAACCGCCAGTTCTGCGGCCTCGCTCATCAACTTGCAGAGCGTCTCGCGGACCTCCGGCACCGCATCCACCGCGACCTCCAGCACCAGTTCATCGTGGACCTGCATGATGGTGCGAGCGTCCACACCGGAGTGCTGCAGCCAGTCATCAACCCTGAGCATCGCCCGTTTGATGATGTCGGCGGCAGTGCCCTGCATGGGGGCGTTAATGGCGGTGCGCTCAGCGGCCTGGGCCCGCATCTTGTTGCGGGCATTGATCTCCGGCAGGTACAGCCGGCGCCCGAACAGGGTCTCCACGAAGCCCTGTTCCCGGGCGCTGGCCCGGGTCCGGTCCATGTATTCCTGCACGCCCGGATAGCGCTCGAAATAGCGCTCGATATATTCCTGGGCCTCACTGCGGCCAAGGTGCAGCTGGCGAGCGAGGCCAAAGGCGGACATCCCGTAGATAAGCCCGAAATTGATTGCCTTTGCCTTGCGGCGCTGGTCCCCCGATACCGATTCCAGGGGAACACCGAACACTTCCGCCGCGGTGGCGCGGTGAACATCGAGGCCGTCCCGGAACGCGCGCAACAGACCCTCGTCACCGGACAGGTGGGCCATAATGCGCAGTTCGATCTGGGAGTAGTCGGCGGCAACGATCCGGTAGCCCTCGGGGGCAATGAACGCCTGGCGGATGCGGCGCCCCTCTTCAGTCCGGATGGGTATGTTCTGCAGGTTCGGGTCGGATGAGGACAGGCGGCCGGTCGCGGTCACCGCCTGGTGGTAGGAGGTATGCACCCGGCCCGTGGCGGGGTTGACCATGTCCGGCAGCTTGTCCGTATAAGTGGACTTCAGCTTGCTGAGACCGCGGTACTCCAGCAGCAGCTTGGGCAGGGGATAATCGAGTGCCAGTTCCGCCAACACTTCCTCGGCGGTCGACGGTGCGCCTGTCGGCGTCTTGCGCAGCACCGGCAGCTCCAGCTTGTCGAACAGGATTTCGCCCAGCTGCTTGGGGGAGCCCAGGTTGAACGCCTGCCCGGCGAGGTCGTGGGCCTCGGTCTCCAGCTCCTGCAGGCGCAGCCCCAGCTCCCGGCTCTGCTCGCGCAACAGCTCCACCGACAGCAGCGCACCCGTGCGCTCGATCCGCGACAGTACCGGCACCAGCGGCAACTCGATCCCGGTGTAGACAGCGCAGGGACCCGGCAGGGCCTCCAGGCGCGGCCACAGGGTCTGATGCAGGCGCAGGGTCACATCCGCGTCCTCCGCCGCGTAGGGCCCGGCTTCCTCCAGCTTGATCTGGTTGAAAGTCAGCTGTTTCGCGCCCTTGCCGGCGATGTCCTCGAAATGGATGGTCCTGTGGCCCAGGTACTTGAGCGCCAGGCTGTCCATATCGTGGCGGGTGGCGGTGGAGTCGAGGATGTACGATTCCAGCATGGTGTCGTGGCGAATCCCGCGCAGCGTGATGCCGTGATTGGCCAGTACGCTGGCATCGTACTTCAGGTTCTGGCCGACTTTGGCGAGCTGTTCGTCTTCCAGCAGCGGCTGCAGCTGCGCCAGCACCGCTTCCCGGTCCAGCTGTTCCGGCACACCCAGGTAGTCGTGGGCGAGCGGAACGTAGGCGGCCTCCCCGGGGGCGATGGCGAAGGACACGCCGACAATCCGTGCCTCCATGTAATTGAGGCTGGTGGTCTCGGTATCGAAGGCAAACAGCTCGGCGTCCCGCAGGCGCGCCAGCCAGCGCTCCAGTTCCGCCTGCCCGGTGACAATCTCCCAGGCGCCGGCAGTGGCTGCCGGCGGCTCCGACCCATCTTCCGCACTGGCGTCCAGAAGCTCTTCCAGCCAGCTGCGGAACTCCAGGCGGGTGTACCATTCCCGCAACAGCTCCAGGTCGGGCTCCCCGTTGCGCAGGTCCGCCACGGTCTCCGCCAGCGGCACATCGGTCTTGATGGTGGCGAGTTGGTAGGAAAGGTAGGCCCGCTCCTTTTCCGCCTCCAGTTTGGCGGCCATGGTCTTGGCACCGCGAAACGCCAGCTCCGCAACCCTGTCCAGCCCCGCATAGATCTCGTCCAGGCCGCCCAGTCCCTGCAGGAGCGCCAGCGCGGTCTTCTCACCGACGCCAGGAACTCCCGGTATGTTGTCGACTTTGTCGCCCATCAAGGCGAGAAAATCTATGATCCGCGCTGGCGGAATACCAAACTTTTCCTCTACCCCCGCTTCGTCCAGGCGGCTATCTGTCATGGTGTTCACCAGGGTGGTGTTGGCATCCACCAGCTGCGCCATGTCCTTGTCGCCGGTGGAAATCACGACCGGGCGACCCTGGCGGCTGGCCTCCCTGGCCAGGGTGCCGATGACATCGTCCGCCTCCACACCCGGCTCGCAGATCAGCGGCAGGCCCATGGCGCGGACGATGGCGTGGATGGGGTCGACCTGGGCCCGCAGCTCATCGGGCATTGGCGGGCGCTGGGCCTTGTACTCCGCGAACAACTCATCGCGGAAGGTCTTGCCCTTGGCATCGAACACCACCGCGATGGGGCTCTCGGGGTAGTCCTTGCGCAGGCGGCGCAGCATGCTGATCACGCCCTTGACCGCCCCGGTGGGTTCACCGGTCGAGGTGTTGAGCGGAGGCAGGGCGTGGAAGGCCCGGTACAGGTAGGAAGAACCGTCCACCAGGACAATCGGCCCGCTGTGGTCAGCCATGGTCGGCTCCTGTCTGTCGGCTAGCGATCCCACAGGACGCGGATCGAACGATAGGTCACCTTCATCTGCGCCAGATCCAGCGGCGCCTTGAAAAAGGCGTGATAATCACCCCGCGGATTGATCAGCACCACGTTGGCGCTGTGGTCCACCAGGTAGTTTTCATCCTGGCCGGGCACCTTGCGGAACGGGGTATTCAGTGCCGTGGCAAAACGGTGGATGTCGAGGAATTCCCCGGTTACCCCGATGAACCCCGGGTTGAAAAAAGGCACGTAGCTGGCCAGTTGCGCCACGGTATCCCGGGCCGGATCCACCGACACCATGATCACCTGGGTATCCTCGGCTTCGGTGCCCTCCAGTTGCTGCACAAACTGGTCGAGAAACGCCATGGTGGTGGGGCAAATATCCGGACAGTAGGTAAAGCCGAAAAACAGCAGTGACCACTGGCCCTCGAGGCTGGCCGGCACAAAGGCCTGGCCGCGGTGGTCGATCAGTTCGAAATCGCCGATATCTCTCGGCGTTTGCAGCAGATAGGCGCCGTTGGCCTGCATTTCTGACGCCGACATCACCCGCGGCTGGCCAATGCGGTTCACGAAGCCGGCGACGATCACCAGAATAAAGAGCAGAACGCCGATAATCGTCAGTCGGATACCGCGGGTCTGGGTGGCTGTCTTGCTGTCGCTCATGGTGCCAGGTGCCTCAGGTCGTCGTCATCGGAAACAGGTAGTGATCCACCAGCATGATCACAAACAGGGCCATCAGGTAGACAATGGAATACTTGAAGGTCTCCATCGGCGCACTGGGATTC
Organism: uncultured Haliea sp.; assembly: GCA_947258585.1. GTDB lineage: Bacteria > Pseudomonadota > Gammaproteobacteria > Pseudomonadales > Halieaceae > Haliea. The sequence continues at coordinate 58,214 of CAMYIZ010000041.1, forward strand.
CGGTTGCGCATCAACTCCACCGCCCAGTACAGGAAGCCCCCGCCCAGTACCACGGCACCCAGCAGGTACAGGGGGCCGCTGAGGCGGGTGACAAAGGGCAGCAGGGTGATGAGGAACATGATGATGGTATAGAGCAGGATATGCAGCCGGGTGAAGGCGTCACCGTGGGTCACCGGCAGCATGGGAATATCGACCGCGGCGTACTCGTCCTTGCGGTGGATCGCCAGGGCCCAGAAATGGGGCGGCGTCCAGGCAAAGATGATCAACACCAGCAGCAGGGCGTGGCCGTGAATTTCGCCCGTGACCGCGGTCCAGCCCAGCAGCGGGGGAGCGGCGCCCGCAAGGCCGCCGATCACGATGTTCTGGGGTGTGGCGCGCTTCAGGAACATGGTGTAGACAAAGGCATAGCCCACCAGCGAGGCGAAGGTCAGCCAGGCCGTCAGCGCATTGACCCAGATCAGCAGGATAGCCATGCCCAGGCTACCGAGGACCAGGGCAAACAGGCTGGCCTGCAGGGTGCCGACGCGACCCTGGGCGACGGGGCGCTGGCTGGTACGGGCCATGCGTTGATCCACCTGTTGATCGACCAGGTGATTGACTGCGGCTGCCGCGCCCGCGCACAGGGCAATCCCCAGGTTACCAAGGATCAGGGCGTCCAGCGGCACCATTCCCGGTACCGCCATGAACATGCCGATCACCGAGGTGAGGATCATCAGCAGGACGACGTTGGGCTTGGTCAGCTCCTTGTAGTCCCGCCAGGTCGCTTTGCCGGTCATTGCCATGTCTGTCGAAACGCCCATTTAGTCCCCGGAGTTCTTGAGCAGGAATTTGAGATCCGAAATGACATCCTTGTAGCTGTCGCCCTCATCATAGGCCATCATGATCCAGCCTGCGGGATCCACCAGGTACCAGACCTGCCCCGCCGCGAGGGTTTCGGGGAACAGGACCGGCCAGGCAGCAGCGTCCAGCCGCAGTACCGAGAGGCCGCCGTGCTCGTTCAGCAGGAACTGTTCGAAATCGGGCAGTGCCGGCTTGCCGTCACTGAGCGCAGCCACCGCGAGGGAGGTGTCTGCCGGGGCCCGGTCGGTCACCAGCATCCGCCGTACGCGCGGAAACTCCTTGCCCAGGGCCATGTGGATCTGCCGGGTCAGGTACAATTTGTATTCGCAGGCCTCGAGACACTCCGCACCACTGTGAGTGACCAGCAGTGTCCACTGGTGATCGGTATTGCTCCAGGGCAGTGGCGTGCCGGAGGGCCCGTTCAGTTCCGCCGCTGCCAGGGCGCGCGGCGGATCGAGCAGGGTGCCGCGGTTGGCAGTACCCAGCATCTCGACGATATCGAGGTCGCCGCGGACTACAAACCACCAGAGCCAGGTGGCCGCCAGCACCATGGTCACGGGGATACCCGCAATCAGCAGCATCACCATCCGGCCGTTGTTGGGGGCTGTCACCGGCTGTTGCATAGCTCAGGCCTCACTGTGTTTGCGGGTCAACAGCTGCCACAGGTTGGAACTGCGCAGCAGGAAGAAAAAGGCCAGTACAGCCGCCATGCTAAACCACTGCACCGCGTATCCCTGGTGCTTTTCAGGGCTGGCATTGACCAGCTGCCAGGCAACCGTCAGCGCCCCCGGCTGGCCGCTGTCTATCCGTACCGGGTAGGGGTACAGGCTGGCCCCGGTGGCGATCGCAACCAGCGGCGCCAGGGTTTCGGTCTCCAGCGCCTGGATCCGCACCGGCCAGGGTGGTGCGGGCTGCTGCTCTCCGAGCAGGAAAGGCTTGCCCGGGGATACATAGATATGGCCGGTAAGCGTCACCGGGCCGGCGGGCTCGGCCACCTCCGGCAATACCTGCCGCGCCGGATCGCTGGCCACCCAGCCCCGGTTCACCAGCACGACCTGGTCACTGTCAGCCAGCGCCAGCAGACCAACCACTTCATTGCCGAAGCGACCCTGGTGGACCCGGTTGTCCAGCAGCAGATAGCGCCCCGGCAGGAATTCTCCCTGCAGGGAAACGCGGCGATAGGCCAGCTCCCCGGGATCCCTGCCAGCGAGGGCGCTCAGGGGCACCGGCGCTTCGTTCTGTCGCGTGCTCCAGCGCGCTTCCAGCCCGGCTTTCTCTTCGGCGCGGTCCAGCTGCCAGAACCCGAGGGCGATCAAGGCCGGCAACAGCAGGGCGGTCGCCAGGGTAATGCGCCATTCGAAATCCAGCTGTAATCCCACCATGCCTCAGCCCCGTTCAGTTAAAGTCAGGCACGCTGCCACCGTCCGCCAGGCGGCTGGTTTATACTGTGCTGTTTGGAATCGGGAGAAAGGCATTGTTGAAGATCGCGATCGTCGTGTTGATGCTGGCGTTGGTAGCCAGCCTGGGAAGCGGATTCTACTTCCTCATGGTCGACCAGGGCGACAAGTCCAAGCGCAGGACATTTCACTCGCTCGGGGTAAGACTGGGGCTTGCCATCACGCTCGCAGGCCTGATCGTCTACGGCGTAGCCAGCGGCCAATTGGGCCACCGCAACCCCTGGGATGGCGGACCGCGTCCGCTGGCATCCCAGGAGCAGGGCGATGGCGACTGATCGTCCTAGAGGATATAGACGAACAGGAAGAGGAACACCCATACCACGTCGACGAAGTGCCAATACCAGCTGGACGCCTCGAAACCAAAGTGGTCATCGGCCGTAAAATGGCCGCCTTTCACCGAACGCAACCACTGGATCAGCAGCATGGTCATACCCATGATCACGTGGAAGCCGTGGAAACCGGTCAGCATGAAGAAGGTGGAACCATAAATCCCTGAGTTCAGGGTCAGGCCGAAATGCGCGTAGGCCTCATAGTATTCGAGGATCTGCAGGCCAACGAACAGCATGCCCAGGGCCACGGTAATACCCAGCCAGATATTGAACTTGCGCTTGTCGCCGTCGAGGATACCCATGTGGGCCATGTGCACGGTCACGCTGGACGACAGCAGCACAATGGTGTTCCACATCGGCAGCCACAGGTACCATGCGGCCGCATCGCTGAACGCCATGCTCTTTTCGTAGCTCTGGAAGGTACCCATGTTCGCTACGGGCTGGTTGGCAAGGCCCACCGCTTCCTGCGGCGTCTGCGCCATTGGCCAGGCGTACTGGAACCCTTCCCACAGCAGATGGTTCATCCTGCCACCGTCGCCTTCACCGCCCAGCCAGGGGCCGACCAGGGTGCGAACGTAGAACAGCGCGCCAAAGAAGGCGAAGAAGAACATGACTTCGGAAAAGATGAACCAGAACATGCCCAGCACATAGGATTTCTTCAGCTGCGCGCTGTTGAGGCCCGCAATGTTTTCCCGGATCGCGGTGCGGAACCAGGCAAACAGGGTGGCCGAAAAGAAAAACAGGCCGAACCAGAAGATGCCCCAGGAACTGGTTGTCGCACCGTCGCCAAAGGTCATGTCATTCATGACACTGGCGGCCCCGAAAGTGCTCAGGATCAGTCCGATGGTGGCACAGACCGCCATCTTGCTCTTTTCCGGTACGTAATACTTCTCGTACTCTGTGGAACTGTGGGTTGTCATGGTGTTTCTCCGTTTAAATCACACGGCCCCCCCGGGCCGGGCGTCAGCGGGCGGCGACAGCGCCACCCACCATGTCTGTTACGTCGAACATCGTATAGGACAGGGTAATTGTCTTGATGTCCGCTGGCAGGTCACGATCAACGATGAACTGCAGCGGCATCTCTGTAGCAGTTTCACCATCCAGAGGCTGCTGATTGAAACAAAAGCACTCGGTCTTGTGGAAGTAGGCCGCCGCGCGGGACGGGGACACGCTGGGAATCGCCTGGGCAACCATTGGCCGCGGCAGCGGATTGCGTGCGTGGAACACCGTGTCGTTGCTCGCACCGGGGTGAACGAGCATGCGGGTCACCGACGGCCCGAACTCCCAGGGCATGCCCTCGTTGTTGGTTGCAACGAACTGGATGGTGATTGTCCGGGACTCGTCGACGCCGGCCTGCACCGCGGTGTAGGCCTGGCCGCTGGTCTTGCCGTTGATACCAAGCGCATCACACAGTACATCGTACAGCGGCACCATGACCACAAACACGAAGGCAAACATGAGGACGGCTGTCGTCACCAGTTTGACGACAGTGTCCAGGACCGGGTTGCTGCTGACTCTCAACACAAGACTGACCTCACTTGACCTGCGGTGGTGTCTCGAATGTGTGGTAGGGCGCCGGGGTGGCGACCGTCCACTCCAGGCCCTCGGCACCGTCCCAGGTTTTTTCATCGCTGGTGGGCTTGCCGGCCACAATCGTGGCAATCACGTTGTACAGGAACAGGATCTGCGACGCACCGTAGATAAAGGCGCCGATACTGGACAGCATATTGAAGTCGGCAAACTGCAGCGCGTAGTCGGGGATACGGCGTGGCATGCCCGCCAGACCCACAAAGTGTTGCGGGAAGAAGGTGATGTTGAAGCCGATGAACGAGATCCAGAAGTGGGTCTTGCCCATGGTCTCGTTGTACATCCGGCCACACCACTTCGGCAGCCAGTAGTACACGGCGGCGCTCATGGAGAATACCGCACCCGCGACCATCACGTAGTGGAAGTGGGCGACCACGAAGTAGCTGTCATGATACTGGAAGTCGGCCGGGGCAATGGACAGCATCAGCCCGGTGAAGCCGCCGATGGTGAACAGGACCAGGAAGCCCATGCAGAACAACATCGGGGTCTCGAAGGTCATGGCGCCGCGCCACATGGTGGTGACCCAGTTGAACACCTTCACCCCGGTCGGCACGGCGATCAGCATGGTCGCGTACATGAAGAACAACTCACCGGCAACGGGCATGCCCACGGTGTACATGTGGTGCGCCCACACGACGAAGGACAGGAACGCGATAGACGCGGTGGCGTAGACCATGGAGTCATAGCCGAACAGCGGCTTGCGGGAAAACGCCGGGATAATCTGCGAAACCACGCCGAATGCCGGCAGGATGATGATGTATACCTCGGGGTGACCGAAGAACCAGAAGATGTGCTGGAACAGTACCGGGTCACCACCACCGGCCGCGGAGAAGAAGCTGGTGCCGAAGTGGATATCCATCAGCATCATGGTAACGGCACCGGCCAGTACCGGCATCACCGCCACCAGCAGGAAGGCGGTGATCAACCAGGTCCAGACGAACAGCGGCATCTTCATGTAGGTCATGCCGGGTGCGCGCATGTTCATCACCGTGGCGATGATATTGATCGACCCCATGATGGAAGACAGACCCAACACGTGAATGGAGAAGATGAAGTAGGTGACTGACGGCGGCGCGTAGGTCGTCGACAGCGGCGCGTAGAACGTCCAACCGAAGTTGGGCGCACCGCCTTCCATGAACAGGGTGGACGCCAGGATCAGGAATGCCGGCGGCAGGATCCAGAAGCTCCAGTTGTTCATCCGCGGCAGGGCCATGTCCGGAGCACCGATCATCATCGGGATCATCCAGTTGGCCAGGCCAACGAAGGACGGCATGATCGCACCGAACACCATCACCAGGCCGTGCAGGGTGGTCATCTGGTTGAAGAACGCCGGCTCCACCAGTTGCATGCCGGGCTGGAACAGCTCGGCACGAATGATCATGGCGAAAGCGCCGCCCAGAATGAACATGGCAAAGGAGAACCACAGATACATGGTTCCGATGTCTTTGTGGTTGGTGGTAAACAGCCACCGGCTGAGGCCCTTGGCGGGACCGTGATGATGAGCGCCCATCGTTAATTCCTCCAATTAGCCCCGTTTGTGGTTGTAGACATCAATGGGCTGGATCATATCGCCCATGTTGTTGCCAAAAGCGTTGCGCTGATAGGTGATCACCGCCGCCATTTCCACATCGTTGATCTGACCGCCAAAGGCCTGCATGGCAGAGCCCGGGACGCCGTTGATACCAATTTCGAGGTGACCGCTGACATCGCCCGTCGCAACCGCGCTGCCGGCAATCGCAGTGCCGACGCCGCCTTCGCCGTTGGCACCGTGGCAGGCCAGGCAATTGCGCTCGTAAACAGCCTTGCCGCGGGTCATCAACTCATCCAGGGTAAAGGTCTGGGCCATCAGCTCGCGGATTTCCGCAGCCTCGGCCTTCTTGGCTTCCATCCAGCCAGCGTACTCTTCCTTGCTGACGACGTTCACCACCACGGGCATGAAGCCGTGGTCCTTGCCGCAAAGCTCCGCGCACTGACCGCGATAGATACCCTCCACAGAGGCCTTGGTCCAGGTCTCGTTGATAAAGCCGGGTATCGCATCCTTCTTCACTGCGAGCTCGGGCACCCACCAGGAGTGAATCACGTCATTGGCGGTGACCAGAAAGCGCACTTTGGTGTCGACCGGGATCACGACCGGCTCGTCCACTTCCAGCAGGTAGTGCTCGCCCTTGGCTTCGGAGTTGTAGATCTCCGTCTGCGGGGTGCGCAGGTTGCTGAAGAACGACACGTTTTCGCCGTCTTCATTCAGGTATTCGTACTTCCACTTCCACTGGTAGCCCGTCACCAGGATATCCATCTCGGCGTCGTCGAAATCGTAGATTTCGAGCAGGGTCGAGGTAGCAGGGACCGCCATGCCGATGAGGATCAGGAAGGGCACAACCGTCCAGGCGATTTCCACCTTGGTGCTCTCATGGAAGGTTGAGGGAGTTACACCGCGGGACTTTCGATGATAGTAAATGGAGTAGAACATCACCCCGAACACCAGCGCACCAATGATCACGCATATCCAGAAGATCAGCATGTGCAGGTCGTAGATGTTCTGGCCAACTTCTGTGACCCCCGGCGACATGTTTACCTGGTTCACCTTGCTCTCCGCAGCCAGGACAGCGGCACTCGCCAGACCCAGCAACGTCAGCACAGAACCAAGCGCCAGCTTGACCAGCCTGTTCGCTTTCAACAACATTTCCTGTGTCTCCCTCGTTATCACAGACTTCCCCCTAACCGAGACTGCACCACCACCATTTAATACCGCAATTGGTCTGCGACTTCCGCCGAATCACGGGCATAATCGACCCGGGCCGCGGCCCTTCAACTGGGGAAGGGAGAATAATGAGGCTTTTGCTCGTTTCAGCCGTTTCACCCCGGGTGCGACAAAATGCTGCAGTTCGGGGCGCGGGGATTATAGCGAAACTTGTCCCTAAAAAATACTAAGATGCTGATTTAGTGAGGGTTTGGCCGGGCTCGCCCAGAGTCCGGCCAATACCACAACAGAGCGCAACATATGGGTCGCCACAGGCAGCTTGACCACAAAATATGGGGAATCGCCTGGCCGGCAATTTTGTCCAATATTTCCATTCCCCTGCTGGGCCTGGTGGATGCCGGCATTCTCGGGCACCTGGACGACAGCCGTTATCTGGGCGCGGTCGCCATAGGCAGTGCCCTGCTGTCGTTCCTGTACTGGGGTTTCAGCTTCCTGCGCATGGGCACCACCGGCCGCGTGGCGCGGGCCCTGGGAGCGGGCGACCCCGAGCATGCCAATCTGGAACTTTACAGGGCCGCTGTACTTGCGCTGGCCCTGGCCGCGACCGTGATGCTACTGCACCCCCTGTGGCTGGGGCTCGGGCTCGCCCTGATGGCCCCCGAGTCCGGGCTGCTGCCGCTGGCGGACAGCTACGCCAGCATCCGTATCGCCAGTGCCCCCGCGGTGCTGGCCACCTACGCAATGGTGGGCTGGTTCATCGGCCACGGGGACACCCGCTGGCCGATGCTGATCCTGATCACAACCAACCTGGTCAATATCCTGCTGGATGTGGTGCTGGTTGTCGGCCTGGGCCTGAACAGCGACGGCGCCGCCATGGCGACCGTCCTGGCCGAATACTGTGGCTGCGGGCTGGCGCTCTACGGACTGCGGCGCCGGCTGGGTCCCCGACCCGGCACACTCAACCCGGCGCTGCTGTGGCACTGGCGGCACTACACGGCGCTGCTGCGCAGCAACAGCCACCTGTTCATCCGCACCGTGACCCTGCTGGCCGCCTTCGCCTTCTTCACCGCCATGGGCGAGAAACTGGGCGGCCCGACGCTGGCGGCCAATGCCCTGCTGATGCAGCTGCTGCTGCTTACCGCCTACGGCCTGGATGGCTTCGCCTATGCGGTGGAAAGCCTGGCCGGCGGCCGCGCCGGAGCGGGGGACAGGGAGGGGTTCTATCACGCGGTGCGACGCTGCGGCTTCTGGTGCGGTGTCGGCGCGGTGCTGTTGAGCATCGCCTTCCTGGTCCTGCAGCAGCCGCTGTTTGCGCTCCTCACCAGCCTGCCGGAAGTGCGGGAGATCCTCCACAACCACCGCCTGTGGCTGGTGCTGTTGCCCCTGGTCGCGGCGCCCACCTATCTGCTCGACGGGGTCTTCATCGGCACTACTGAAACCCGCGACATGATGTTGACCATGCTGGCCAGTGCGCTACTGGTCTACCTGCCGGTCTGGTACCTGAGCCAGCCCTGGGGCAACCACGGCCTGTGGCTGGCATTCACCCTGTTCAATGGGGCCAGGGGGGTGTCGCTGTACCTCTGCTACCGGCGCCTGTCACTCAGCGGTGGCTGGTTTGACAAGCGCTGACAGCCCGGCGGCCAGCTGCCTGAACCGGCGGCAATCTGCTAGTCTCCATGCCTCGACAAGTCCTTTGACAGGCGAAGCACTTCCATGACGACTTGCCCTTTCCCCGACAGCTTGCTGCATCTGGACAATTTCTCCCACGGGACACCGCGGCAGGCTATCGCGCAACTGCGCGCGAAGCACCGCATCGTCTGGCAGGCCGATGACCATGCAGCGGGCGGTCACTGGCTGGTGCTGCACAAACCGGATATCGATTCGGTCCTGCGCGACCCGGCTACCTTTTCCAGCAGCTACGGTCCCCTGCTGGAAGATTTTCCGGAAGATCTGCTGGCCCTGCAGCGCCAGGCCATGACCTTCCTCGACCCGCCCGAGCACCGTTCCAGGCGGGCCCTGGTGGATTACGCCTTTCGACCGGCGGTTCTGGAAGCGCGCCGCGCCATGATGCAGGCGAAGGTGACTGCCATCATCGACAACATCATCGACCGCGGCGAGTGCGAGTTCGTCGGCGATGTCGCCATGCACCTGCCGGTACACGTGATGTTCACCCTGCTGGGGGTGCCCGAGCAGGATTACGCCTACCTGGTGCCGGCGATCAATACCGTGACCCTGGCCAATGACCCGGACTATGCGGGCAGCCGCGAGGAGGGCTGGGCGGCATCGGCACAGATGGTCGGCTGGGCCGCGGGGTTTGCCAACAAGCGGCGCCAACAGCCGGCGGACGACATGACCAATGAACTGCTCAACGCCGAGATCGACGGGCGCAGACTCAGCGACGAGGAGTACGGGGTGGTGTTTCAAGGGCTGATGATTGGCGGCACGGAAACCACGCGCAACACCCTGTCCTGGCTCTTCTATGAATTGATTAACCACCCCCGGCAACTGGCGTTGCTGCAAGCCAATCCGGATCTGGTGCCCGCCGCGATCGAGGAGATCCTGCGCTATCGCAATACCGTCGTCTACACCCGTCGCACCGCGATGCGCGATGTGGAGCTTGCCGGAGAACAGATCAAGCAGGGGAGCAAGGTGGTCTGCCTGCTGGCTTCGGTCAACCGTGACCCGAGCTGTTTCGAAGATCCGGACAGCTTCGACATTACCCGTGATCCGGCGCTGACCCGGCGCCAGATGCGCACCTTCGGCTTTGGGGTACATGTCTGTCCCGGCCAGCACCAGGCGCGCCTGAACCTGGAAATGATGACGCGGGAAATCCTCGCCCGCATGGACAAGCTGCGCCTGCTTGAGGCCCCCACCCATTTCCGCTCGAACTTCATGGATGGTTTCAAGCGCATGCCAATGGCGTTCACTTCCCGCGCTTAGGCGACGGCTCCAGGATACGTACGGCTTCGGCAGCGGTTTCCACCCGACGGGCAGCCGCGCGGCTGACCCGGGTAACGGGTTCCGGCGGTGCCACTGGCTTGTCCTTGGGCCTTGGATCGCTGAAGCCACAGGCCACGCACTCGCGCAGATCAGTATCGCGATCCACCACGATGGTATCCATGGCGCTGCAGCGCGGGCAAACCGCACCGGCAATAAAGCGCCTGCTGGGGGGAGATATCGGCGTGTTGTCTTCCGGAATCATCGGCTACTGGCCAGCGGGGAAATGGATCGCTATTGTAGCAGGATCAGACAGGGAGCTCCGTATGCAGCATTACACCGCAACCAGCGTCCGCAGCTTTGCCGGCATCAGCCCGGTATTGGGGCAGCGCGTCCTGGTAGACCCCAGCGCAGTAGTGCTGGGAGATGTCGAACTGGCAGACGATGCCTCGGTATGGCCGCAGGCCGTGATCCGCGGGGACATGCACCGTATCCGCATCGGCGCCCGCACCAGCGTGCAGGACGGCAGCGTGCTCCACATCACCCACGCCGGCCCCTACAACCCGGAGGGCTGGCCACTGCTGGTCGGCGCCGAGGTCACCATCGGCCACAACGCCACCCTGCATGGCTGCACCATCGGCAACCGGGTGCTGGTCGGTATGGGTGCGACAATCATGGACGGTGCGATCGTGGAAGACGGGGTCGTCATCGGGGCCTGCGCCCTGGTCACCCCCGGCAAGACCCTGCGCAGTGGCTTTCTTTACGCTGGCAGCCCGGCCCGTGAGGTGCGGCCACTGACCGCGGCCGAGCGCGACTATTTCAGCTACAGCGCGGACAACTACGTGCGCCTGAAGGACCGCCATCTGGCGGAGCTGGAGCCCGCTTAGGCGGCCGCCAGCATATTGCGCATCTGGTTGATCACCGGCTGGGTAGCTGGCCGCACCCGGCGCCAGCGGTAAAACGACTCCGCGGCCTGCTCTACCAGCATGCCCAGACCGTCCGCCACTGCCCAGGCGGCATTCTGGGCGGCCCAGCGCATGAACAGCGTGGGTTCGGAGCCGTACAACATGTCATAGCAGCAGCTGCGAACGGTCAACAGCGTGTCGGGCAGCGGCGGCAACTCACCCTGCAGACCCGCGCTGGTGGCGTTGATCAACAGGTCCACTTCGATATCGTCCAGCAGCTCGTAGCCGCCGCCCTGGACCGAGCCAAGGTCCTCGAACGCTGCCGCCAGTTCCTCGGCCCTCGAGGCGGTACGATTGGCAATCACGATCGACCCGGGACGCTCCCGGAGCAGCGGCTCCAGTACCCCCCTGACCGCACCCCCCGCTCCGAGCAGACCTATCCGTCGGCCCTGTAGCTGCCAGCCCAGGTTCGCCACCATGTCCCGCACCAGGCCGATACCGTCGGTGGTGTCCCCCAGGATGCTGCCGTCCGGACAGAGCGCAAGGGTGTTTACCGCACCGGCCCGGCGGGCCCGTTCGGTCAGGGTATCGGCGAAGGCGAAGGCTTCCTGTTTGAACGGCAGGGTGACGTTGAGACCCTTGCCACCGCCGGCAAAAAAACTGGCCGCGGCGCGCTGAAAATCGCCTAGCTCCACCCGCACGGCGCGGTAGTGGATTCGCTGGCCACATTGCTCGGCAAAGGCGGCGTGGATGGCCGGCGACTTGCTGTGCTTGATGGGGTTGCCGAAAACGGCGTACTTGTCCTGCTCAGTCATTGCGATGTTCCCGCGCTCTGCCGCAGCGCCTGCGGCCCGCAATCATGCCTCCACCTGCAGCCAGTCTCGATGCTGGAGGTAGTAGTCAGTCAATTCACTTTCCGCGGAGCCGTGCTCGGGCTGGTAGTTGTACTCCCAGCGCACCAGTGGCGGCAGCGACATCAGGATTGCCTCGGTGCGGCCCCCGGACTGCAGGCCGAACAGTGTACCGCGGTCGAAGACCAGGTTGAATTCCACATAGCGCCCGCGCCGGTAGAGCTGGAACTGGCGCTCGCGTTCGCCCCAGGGCTGGTGTTTGCGCCGCTGGAGAATGGGCAGATAGGCCGGCAGGTAGGAGTTGCCCACCGCCTGCATGAAAGCGAAGCAGCGCTCGAAGCCACCCTCGTTGAGATCATCGTAAAACAGGCCGCCGACACCCCGGGCCTCGGCGCGATGCTTCAGATAGAAATACTCGTCACACCACTGCTTGTAGCGGGGGTAGACGTCGTCACCAAAGGGGGCACAGGCATCCGCCGCGACCCGGTGCCAGTGCCGGCAGTCCTCGCGGTTGCCGTAGTAGGGGGTAAGATCGTAACCGCCGCCAAACCACCAGACCGGCTCAGACCCTTCCCGCTCCGCCACAAACATGCGCACATTGGCGTGGGACGTGGGGACGTAGGGATTTTCCGGGTGTATGACCAGGGACACGCCCATGGCCTGGTAGCTGCGACCGGCCAGCTCGGGCCGGGCCGCGGTGGCCGAGGGCGGCAGGTTGTCCCCCATGACATGGGAAAAGTTCACCCCCGCTTTCTCGAACACGGCCCCGCCCGCCAGCACCCGGCTGCGGCCGCCACCACCCTCGGGCCGTTGCCAGTCGTCAACGATAAACCCGGTGCCGCCATCCTCGGCGGCCAAGGCGTCGCAGATATTCTCCTGGAGCTGGAGCAGGTAGGCTTTTACGGCTTCTGGTTGCATGGGCTTTCCGGTGGCATCTGCAATTCGCCGGCCATTATACGCATGCTGTCCCGCCGGGGCACCCGTACAAGACTGAGCTCAGGACCGCAGCACCCGGTCGGTGAGCAGATCGCGAATGACGGTGGGGCGGTCGGAGCCCCCGAGCGCCCCGGGCAGTATCCCATCCAGCTGTTCGCGGAAGTAGCGCTGCACCTGGAACTGGGCCCTGGCGGGGCGGCTGCCGGCGGGATTGGCAGAGGTGGAGACCAGTGCTCCACCCCAGGCCCGGCACAGCGCCACCATTCCCTTGTGAGCACTTACTCTCACCGCGACCTTGTCGTGGCCGCCGTGAATCCAGGGCGGTACACGGTCATGGTGGGGGATCAGCCAGGTTGACGGGCCGGGCCAGGAGAGCGCGAGCTTGCTGCGCTGGCCATCGGTCAGCCCCTCCAGCAGGGAGCCGAGCTGGTCCATGTCCGCCGCTACCAGGATTAATCCCTTCTCTACCGGGCGCTGCTTGAGGTACAGCAGACGCGCCACCGCCTCCGGATTTTCGGGGTCGCAGCTCAGGCCCCAGACGGCCTCGGTGGGGCAGGCAATGACACCGCCCTCGGCGAGGGCGTGCACCGCGGCGCGCAGCTGCAGGGTGGAAGCCATGATCAGGCCCGCAGGGGGGCTGGAAGGTTCCCCCCCGCACCTGTGGCGATGGCTGCAAAGGGTCTGTTCATGACGGCTCCGGGAATGCGCGACGCGGCTGCTGGAAAAGGGCGAAATTTACCGGCTGGGTCCCCCTTACGCAAGCACGGTTTCAGCAGCGGATGTACCCGCTGCCGTGGCGCGCAATGCGGCCCTCGAGTTCCAGCGCCGACAGCGCTGCCAGCACTTCGGCCACGGACCGGCCCGACGCCGCTACCAGGGTTGCCACGGTCATCACCTCATAACCCAGCAGGTCAAACAGCCAGGCTTGGGCCGAGCCTGCGCCGGTGACCGGGGGCGCGGCTGGCGCCAGTTCCAGCTGGCACTGCAGCAGGGCGCCAAGCTCCGCCAGGATATCGTCGACGGTCTCCACCATGACCGCGCCGTCGCGCAGCAGGCGGAGGCAGCCGCGGCCGCCAGCGTGGCCGGGAAACCAGGGTACCGCAAACACTTCCCGGCCCTGTTCCAGCGCGGTACCGGCGGTGATCAGCGAGCCGCTGGGCAGGGCCGCCTCGACCACCAGCACCCCCAGCGAGAGCCCGCTGATAATGCGGTTGCGGGCCGGGAAGTGCGTCGGCAGCGCCGGCGTCAGCGGAGCGAACTCACTGACCAGGCAACCACTTTCCAGCAACTCCAGCGCCAGTGGTGCATGGCGCCGGGGATAGATGGCGTCGACCCCGGTGGCCATGACCGCAATGCTGCCGCCGCCCGCGTCCAGGGCGCCGCGATGGGCCGCGCCGTCTATGCCCAGGGCCAGGCCGCTGGTGATGGCGAGACCGC
>CAMYIZ010000042.1 GCA_947258585.1 uncultured Haliea sp.
GATAAGCCGTGGCTGTCGCCGGCCACCGCGCGACGGATCAGTTGCGATGCCTCGCTGGTGACGGTGCTGGAGGATGACGCCGGCAAGGTGCTGAACGTGGGCAGGAAGTCACGGATTGTGCCGGAACGTATCCGCCGCGCCCTGCGCGAGCGGGACGGAGTCTGCCAGTATCCCGGCTGCCAGGAATCGGAGTACGTGGATGCCCATCATATCCAGCACTGGGCCGAGGGCGGGGAGACGCGGCTGGACAACCTGGTGACCCTGTGCCGCTTCCATCACCGGCAGTTGCACCGCGGTTGCTTTGACATACGCCTGAACGGCAACTCCGCGGAGATCTTGGCGCCAGCGGATTATCAGGCGCTTCGGCCTTGATCTGTCGAGCAGTTCGATTGAGCCCGCGGCAATGGCTACCACGCAGTCCGCTAGAACCCCCCCGGCAATGGCTACGGCGCAGTCCGCTGTAATGGCTAACGAACAGTTCGATTGTGCCCCCGGCAATGGCTGAGATGTTGTTCGATTGAGTCCCGACAACGGTAAGGTGCAGTCCAATTGAACATCCTGGCAAGGGCTAACGTGCAGTAGTCGCTTGCCACCAATACCCCTATACTCAGCCGCTCGATTCCAATAGCCAGGAGCCCCACCATGACGCTGCAAGGCAAGCACGTGCTGATCACCGGTCCCACCGCTGGCATTGGCCGCACCACGGCCTTGGCCCTGGCCGCGCAGGGCGCCGAGCTGACTCTGCTGTGCCGGAGCCCGGAGAAGGGCGCGGCACTGGCGGCGGAGATCACCGCTGCGGGCAGGCAGGCGCCGACCGTGGTGAAAATGGATATGGCCAGCCTCGCCAGTGTGCGCGAGGCTGCCGGGGAGTGCCTGGCGCTGGGGCGCCCGATCGACGTGCTGCTCAATAATGCCGGAGTGGTGAACACCACCCGGCGCACCACGGTCGACGGCTTCGAGGAGACGCTGGCGGTCAATCATTTCGCACCATTTCTGCTCACCGGGCTGCTGCTGCCGGCGATACAGGAGGTGCCCGGCGCACGTATCGTCAATGTCGCCTCAGCCGCCCACGCCTTCGCCCGCGGCATGGGCTTTGACGACCTGCACGCGGAGCGGAGCTACAAGACCTTCCGCGAGTACGGCCGCTCCAAGCTTGCGAATATTCTCTTTACCCGCAGCCTGGCGCGGCGGCTGGCGGACACCCCGGTGACGGTGAATTGCCTGCACCCGGGCGCCGTGTCGACCTCGCTGGGTACCCAGAATGGCGGCCTGACGAGCCGGATCATGCCGCTCCTGCTCAAGCCCTTTTTCCGTTCCCCGGAGAAGGGCGCGGAGACCTCAATCTACCTGTGCAGCAGTGAGCAAGTGGCCGGAGTCAGCGGCGAATATTTTGCCGACTGCAAAGTGGTGCGGCCCAAGCCCTGGGCGCGGGATGACGAGGCGGCCGAGCGCTTGTGGCGGGTTACCGAGGAGAGCGTGGGGTTCCAGTATCCGGCATGAGCCGTAGGGTCGCCTCTGGCCGGCGCCCCCGTGTCTGGCTGCTCTCCGCCTACCGCGCCGACAGCCACGCCGCCTGGGCTGACTGGCTGTTGGCGTCCCAGCCTCAGGTAGACTGGCAGCGGCTGGAGTTGCCCGGCCGACACTTCGCCTGGCGCATCCGTGGCAACCCGCTGTCCTGGCTGGATGCGCTGCCAGCCGGGCCGCCGGACCTGCTGCTTGCCACTTCGATGGTGGACCTCGCGACCCTGAAAGGCCTGCACCCGCAGCTGGCCGGGGTGCCGTCACTGTACTACTTCCACGAGAACCAGTTTGCCTATCCCCTCAGCGACCGCCAGAGCCACTGGCTGGAGCCGCGCATGGTGCAGCTCTACGGCGGCTTGGCGGCGGATCGGCTGCTGTTCAATTCCGCGTTCAACCGCGACAGCTACCTGCAGGGCGTGGCAACGCTGCTGGCACAGATGCCGGATGCGGTGCCGGCGGGCGTTGTCGAAAGGCTGCGGCAAAAGAGCATGAATTGCCCGGTGCCGATCGAGCCGGTGCCCGCTGACGCAGAGCGGGATCCACAGCTGGTGCTGTGGAACCATCGCTGGGAGCACGACAAGGCCCCGGAGCGGTTTGCCGAGGCGATGATCGCACTGGCTGCCGAGGATGTGCCGTTCCGGTTGGCGCTGCTGGGCAAACGGCCGCGGCGGGTGCCGCCTGCGCTGGCGCGGCTGCGGGAGGCCCTGCCGCAGCGGATTGTCGCCGACGGTCGATTGCCGCAGGCTGAGTATCGCGCCCTGCTGGGTCACGCCGGGATTGCCGTCAGCACCGCGCGCCACGAATTCCAGGGGCTGGCGATGCTGGAGGCTGCCAGTGCCGGCGCCCGGCCGCTGGTGCCCGACGCCCTGTGTTACCCGGAGCAATATGCCCCGGCCTACCGCTACCCTGCGCACGACCAGCAACTGCTGGTGGCGCGCCTGCGGGACTGGCTTGCCGGGGGCCTGCCGCCAGCCGTGGATGTCTCGCCCTGGTATGCAGATCGACTGGCCCCGCTGTGGGCTCAGGTGCTGGGCGAAGGAGCTATCCTGCCAGGATAGCTATCTCCCCCGGGCACCTCGCAGTGCGATGCGCCGGAAATGCCTGGCCCTGCATGCTATACTCCTCGCCGCGCGGTCTTCAGCCGCAGGTACACGATACCGGCACAATCCACCCGGAACCCGCATGACCCAGTCCCAGCATACGCCGCTGGCGATCGTATTTGCCCTCGGCTTCACCATGATGCTGGGGCCTTTCGCCATCGATACCTATCTGCCAGCGTTCCCCGCCATAGCGACCGCCATGGGGGTGGAAATCAAGGTGGTGTCCCTGACCATCTCGGTCTATATGTTCGCCATTGCCCTGGGGCAACTGGTGGGCGGCGCGCTGTCGGACCGTTTTGGCCGTCGCCGGGTGCTGGTCATTGGCCTGCTGCTGTTCGCCGGCGCCAGTTTCTTCCTCTCCCGGGCGCAGTCCATGGAAGCCCTGCTGCTGGGCCGGGTGCTGCAGGCTATCGGCGGGGGCTTTACCGCGGTGTCCGTGCCGGCCCTGGTGCGCGACCGGGTACGCGGCTTGCAGGCCGCGAAGCTGTTTTCGATGATCGGCCTGGTGGCCATCGTGGCCCCGGCAATCGCCCCGACCATCGGCACGCTGCTGCTGCGGCTGGGTGACTGGGATATCATCTTCGTCTTTCTCGGCGTCTACGCCTTGTGCCTGTTGCCGCTGCTGTCGGCCACGGTCTTCAAGGGGCCGCGCCGTCCGCCCGTGGGCCCGGGGGGAATCGGCATGGTGGCGCGTTACCTGGGCGTGCTGCGCGAGCGCCGGGCCTTGCCGTATATCGGCTGGCAGACCGCGGGTTTTGGCGGCCTGATCATTTTCGTCACCTGGTCCGCCTACATCTACCAGGTGCATTACGGGCAGTCCCGCGATGCCTTCGCCCTGTTGTTCGCCTGCAATATTGTCGCCATGTTTGGCTGCAACCTGCTGAACCGCGTGCTGCTCAACCGGCTGCCCTCGCTGCAGATCCTCCGCGGTGCTACCGTGGCCCAGGCCGTGGCCGCGTTCTGGCTGCTGGGTGTCGCCCTGCTCGACGGGTCGGTGCTCGCCTTTCTGCCGGGGATGATGCTGTACGCCGGCACCCTGGGCGCGATCAGTCCCAACAACCAGGCCGGTTTCCTGGAGTATTTCCCCGGCAGCAGCGGTTCCGCGGCCGCCCTGATGGGTACCGCCACCTTTAGCCTGGGCGGCCTTGCCAGCGGCTTCAGCACGCTGTTGCCGCAGAACCTGCTGTCGGTCACTCTGTGTATGCTGGCCTGTTCCCTGCTGAGCCTGGTGTTCATGGCCCAGCGCGGTACCCGCAGCCACTGCCTGAGCTGATGCCGCAGGAGGACAACTGGTGCTTTCCCTGACCCGCCGTCGCATGTAAGGTACGATCTCGTTAACCGCAACTCCACCCGCATATAACGCATAACATTGCAGGGAGACGCAGTCTTGACCGACCTCCGCCCGGGCGCCGCCGCGCCGTCGGCAGCCTTTGGCGCGGGCACGCGCCGCTATGTGCTGACCATCCTGGTGATTGCCTATACCTTCAATTTCATCGACCGGCAGATTCTCGGCATCCTGGTAGAGCCGATCCGGCTGGAACTGGGCGTCGGGGACACCGCCATGGGCCTGCTCACCGGTCTGGCGTTCGCCCTGTTCTACACCCTGATGGGTATTCCCATCGCCCGCTACGCAGACCGCGCCAACCGCCGCAACCTGATTGCTGCGGCGGTGGGGGTATGGAGCCTGTTCACCGCGGCCCAGGGCCTGGCCCAGAGCTACTGGCAGTTGCTGGCCTTCCGCATCGGGGTGGGGGTGGGGGAGGCGGGCTGCTCGCCTCCGGCGCATTCCATGCTGGCGGACTACTATCCCGCCAACCAGCGCGCCACGGCGCTGGGGATTTATTCCCTGGGAATCCCCATCGGCATCCTCTTCGGTTTTTTTGTCGGCGGCTGGATGAACGAGTGGTTTGGCTGGCGGGTGGCGTTTTTCGTGGTCGGCATCCCGGGGATCGTGCTCGCACTGGTGATCCGCTTTACCGTACGCGAGCCGGATCGGGGCATGTCCGAGCAGCGGGGCGCGGTGGATCCCTGCGCGCAACAACCGGCCATAGGCGCGGTATTCCGCTACCTGCTCGGCCGCCGGTCCTTCGTGCACATGGCGCTTGGCGGTGGTATTTCCGCCTTTGTCGGCTACGGGCTGATCTCCTGGTCGGCGGCATTCCTGGCGCGCAGCCACGGCCTGTCCTCCGGGGAGATCGGGACCTGGCTGGGCCTGATCTTTGGCATCCCCGGGGGCATCGGCATTGTCCTCGGCGGGCGGCTCGCTGACCGGTTCGGGGAGCGCGATGCGCGCTGGTACCTGTGGGTGGTGGCCGTGGCGCTGTTGCTTGCGGTACCCGCCGGGGTGGGCGTGTTCCTGTCCGACTCGGTGACCTTCGCCCTGCTGTTCCTGATCATTCCGGTGCTACTGGGTAACTTCTACCAGGCCACGACCTTTGCCCAGACCCAGACCCTGGTCGGCCTGCGGATGCGCAGTGTGGCCGCTGCCATCCTGCTGTTTGTCATCAACATCGTCGGCCTCGCTTTCGGTCCGTCGGTGGTGGGCATGATCAGTGACCTGCTGGCGCCGCACTACGGCGCGGACTCCCTGCGCTGGGCGCTGTTGCTCTGTTCCCTGGCCAATCTCTGGGCGGCGTTTCACTACTGGCGCGCGGGCGTGCATTTCCCCGGGGACCTCAAGCGGGTTGAAGATTGAACAACAGGGGCGTTCGGTTTTTTGGAACGCAAGCTTCAATTTAAATGCGTTGGGTGAATCAAAAGGGCTGCGCTAACCTCTCCGATGGTGGAAAAGCCGGATTCCGGTGGTTCTGCTATATTCGTATAGCCCAACAAGACTCAATGCAGTATTCGCTAATGAGAGAGGCTCGCAATGATCAAGAAGACAATTCCCCTGGTAGCTGCAGTGGCCCTGGCCACCGCGTCAATAATGCCCGGTGCCCATGCCAGCACCCAGGCCCCCAACATGTCGAACCAGTTCTGGTGGCCGGAGCAGCTGAACCTGGCGCCCCTGCGGCAGCACAGCCCGCAGTCCAGCCCCCTGGCCGAGGACTTCGACTACGCCGACGCCTTTGCCAAACTCGATCTCGCGGAAGTAAAGAAAGATATCGAGCAGGTGATGAAGACCTCCCAGGACTGGTGGCCCGCTGACTACGGTCACTACGGTCCCTTCTTCATCCGCATGGCCTGGCACAGCGCGGGTACTTACCGCATCGCCGATGGCCGCGGCGGTGCCGGCGGCGGCCAGCAGCGTTTCGATCCCCTCAACAGCTGGCCGGACAACGCCAACCTGGACAAGGCCCGGCGCCTGCTGTGGCCGGTCAAGCAGAAGTACGGCAGCAGCCTGTCCTGGGCGGACCTGATGGTCCTCACCGGCAACGTGGCGCTGGAGTCCATGGGCTTCAAGACCTTCGGCTTTGCCGGCGGTCGCGAGGACGATTGGGAGCCTGACCTGGTGTACTGGGGCCCCGAGAACGAGTTTCTTGCCGATGAGCGCTACGAAGGTGACCGCAGGCTGGAGAACCCGCTGGCAGCGGTACAGATGGGCCTGATCTACGTCAACCCGGAGGGGCCCAACGGCAACCCCGATCCGCTGCTGGCGGCGAAGGATATCCGCGAGACCTTTGGCCGCATGGCCATGAACGATGAAGAGACCGTGGCCCTGATCGCCGGCGGCCACACCTTCGGCAAGGCCCACGGTGCCGGCAAGCCCGGGGACTGCACGGGTCCCGAGCCGGCTGCCGCTGACCTCGAAGAGCAGGGTTTCGGCTGGACCAACACCTGCGGCAAGGGCAACGCGGAAGACACTATCACCAGCGGCCTGGAAGGGTCCTGGACCGCAGCGCCGACGCGCTGGACGATGATGTATCTGCAGAACCTGTTCAACTTCGAATGGGAACAGACGCGCAGCCCCGCCGGCGCAGTCCAGTGGGTGCCCAAGGGCAATCCGGCCGCAGCCCAGGCGCCCGATGCCCATGTCGCCGGCAGAACCCAGTCGGTGATCATGTTCACTACCGATCTGTCCCTGAAGGAAGACCCGGCCTACCGCGAAATCTCGCAGCGCTTCCTGAACAATCCCAAGGAATTCGAAGACGCCTTTGCCCGCGCCTGGTACAAGCTGACTCACCGGGACATGGGGCCGGTGGCCCGCTATGTCGGCGCTGAAGTCCCCGACGAAGCGCTGATCTGGCAGGATCCGGTGCCCCCGGTTGATCACGACCTGGTCGACAGCCGCGATATTGCCAAGCTGAAATCGGAGATCCTCAAGTCCGGGTTCAGCACCGGCGAGCTGGTGCGCACTGCCTGGGCCGCGGCTTCCACCTATCGCGATACCGACAAGCGCGGTGGTGCCAACGGCGCGCGCATCCGCCTGGAGCCGCAGAAGGACTGGGCGGTAAATGATCCGGCGGAGCTGGCGAAGGTGCTTGAGCGCCTGGCAAGCATCCAGCAAGACTTCAACAGCGCGCAGCGCCGGGGCAAGAAGCAGGTGTCGCTGGCCGACCTGACCGTACTGGCCGGTGCCGCGGCGATCGAACAGGCCGCGAAGGCTGCCGGGCACAAGGTCGAGGTACCCTTTGCGCCTGGCCGCACCGACGCCACCCAGGCAATGACCGATGTCGAGTCCTTCGCTGTGCTGGAGCCGAAAGCCGATGCATTCCGCAATTACTATGGCGAGGGCAACTATCGCTCGCCGGCGGACATGCTGGTGGATCGCGCCAGCCTGCTGAACCTCACCGTGCCGGAAATGACGGTGCTGGTGGGTGGCATGCGCGCCCTGGGCGCCAATGCCGGGCAGATGCAGCACGGTATCTTTACCGACCGCCCGGGAACCCTGAGCAACGACTTCTTCGTCAACCTGCTGGACATGTCCACCCAGTGGAAGAAGTCAGAGTCGGCGGAGGGCATCTACGAAGGCCACGACCGCAGCTCGGGTGAACTCAAGTGGACGGCAACCCCCGTGGACCTGCTGTTTGGCTCCAACTCGGAGCTGCGCTCTATCGCTGAAGTGTATGCGGCGAGCGATGCCGGGGAGAAGTTCGTCAATGACTTCGTCGCGGCCTGGACCAAGGTGATGCAGGCGGATCGCTTCGACCTGCAGTAGGCAACCTGGTCGTACGCGGAAACGGCGGCGCGCAATGCGCCGCCGTTTTTTTATGGGCGGGGGTTACTCGCGCTTGAGCAACAGCCACGCATCCGCATAGTCGCTGATGTGCCGGTTGGCCGCGTGGTAGTCATCCCAGCCGCGGTAGTAGCCGCTGAGCCAGTCCAGCTGGTAGAGGTTGTCGTGGAAGGCGCCGCCGGTGTCGGCGAGTACCACCAGTCTGAAGGTGGGCTGCCCGGCTTCTTCGGCCCGCAGCAGGACCAGGCGGCCCAGCCCGAGCTGGAAGATGTCCCCGGCCACGGTCACCAGCGGTTTGACCGGTATTTTGTAGTCCGCATCCTTGCCATAACCGAGCACCCCGGGCACTTCCTTGAAGTACCAGTAGCGGTCCTGTTCCTCGGGCTTGCGGCTGCGGTCATAGGCCACGCCGTTGTTGCGGTGCACGTTGAAGTAGCGGCGCTGGCCATGTTCGTCCTCGATCACGGCGGTGCCCTGCAGCAGCGCGCCCTCCAGGTCGGCGCGGCTGAGCCAGATCAGGGGCGGGGCCAGGGCGGCCATCTGCCTTGCCGAATCCGGATTCGCCTCCAGGGCGAGCACCCGCTGTTTGCCGTAGCGGTAGCGCGTGATGCTGTCGCGACGGGCATCCGCTTTCTCCAGCGGCAGCGCGGCCTCGTCGAAGGGCAGGCCGTAGAGAGCGTGGGGTCTCGCCGCACTCTGCCGGGCGCTGCCATCCGCCACCCGCACATAGTACTTGGTCAGCAGCAGCCGGTCGGCGGGCAGCTGTTGCAGCAGTGGTTTGCCGGCGGCCAGGGTGGCGGCCTTCGCCCGATCCGGGTGCCAGCGCAGCAGTTCGAAATGCCGTTCGATGAATGCCGGGTCGGCCAGGCGTGAGCTGCGTCCGGATGCCCGGTCCTGGCGCTGTATTTCACAGACGAATGCCAGGGTCTCGCGGATGCGCGCGGGCCGGGTTTGCAGCAGCGCGGTGGTGCCGCCGTGGATCGCCGCCGGATCGTAGGCGCTGCCCCGGGCGAGGTAGTCCGCGGTCGCCGCGGCGACCTCACACAGCTCCGCGCTGTGGTCTGGCCACTGCCCCGCGGGGAGTGTGGCCGCGGGGCGAAAGGCCGGACTGGCGCAGGCGCCGCCGGCCAGCAGCAGGAGCGCCAGGCAGGCGAGTCGGCGCAGGGCAAACAGCGGGTCTTTCACCTACAGCGTCGCCGCAATGGCAAAGTAGCTCATGCCTGCCAGCGCCAGGGATGACACCAGGAACAGCAGAAAGCGCACGGGCACATAATTGGTGGTGACCTGGACCAGGCTGTGGGCGACGCGCAGGCCCAGATAGGCCCAGGCCAATTGCAGCGCCAGGCCGGTGCCGGCACCGGCAATCGCGAGGATGCAGCACAGGGCATAGAACACGGTGGGCTGCTCGTGCAGGTGGGTGTAGTTGTGGGCCTTCCAGTTGACCTTGTCGGGCAACACGCCCTCCAGGTCTGCGCCGCGACGCCCGCCCGGCATGGGTTTGGACAGGTCGAGGCCAGACTTGCTCATGGCCGGCAGGCGGGTGGCGGCCATCCAGATCAGGATGACCAGGGACCAGGCCGCGAGCAGGGCGGCGGGGGCGAGAATGGCTGTTGTCATGGTTGCTCTCTCCGGTAAAGGGCGGCTCAGCCGCTTGGGGTCTCAGTGGCTGCCGGGGCGGGCTTGTGCCAGCTCGCGGCCTTGTCCTTCAGCTCCCGGAACTTGCCGGAGGCGTTGTCGAGCTTGGCTTCCCATTCGGGGTTGGCCTGCTGCCCCTGGGTCACCTTGAAGAACACCTGCATCAGGGCGGTCATGGCGAAGGGTTCAATCACCGCCTGCTTGATGCCCCAGGCAAAGACCACCGCGATCACCAGGCTCAGGGGGCCGGCGCTGCCCGGGAACAGGGCGACCAGGCCGGCCACCGGGGCCAGGATCAGCAGGAAGATCAGGAAGGTCAGGCCCCAGATCAGGAACGCCAGCCAGAAGGCGTTTTTCAGGAAGGCCTTGTAGTTCTGTGCGTACAGCACCAGCGCGGTCTTGCTGCCGTCCCAGGGGTTTTCCGCACGGGTGCGGATATTGTAGGCGAGGATGACCTCGTCGAGATAGGTCAGCGACAGGTTGATCACGGTGTTGAGAAACTTGACCAGGCCCCCGCTGCCGGGAATCGGCAGCAAACTGGCGACGGTGAAGAAAATCCGGTTGAAGGATTTCAGGATACCCTTGATCAACTGGTCGAGACCGAACAGCACCGAGGATTCCACGAAACGTTCGCGCACTACCTGCTGGGCATGGTCGATCTGCGAGCGTCCGCCGGGCAGTTCCTTGCCCTCCAGCAGCTCCACCAGCACGGCGATGTGTCCCGCCTTCACCATATAGAGCAGGTATTCGCGCAGAAAGTACATGATCGCGCCGGCGATGCCGAAGCCGATGATCCCGCCGTACATGCCGCCGGTGGCACTGTCACCGGCGATCGAGCCAATGCCATACCCGGTACCTGCGCCGGCGCCGGTCACCAGCACGTAGCCCAGGGTAATACCGAAGTAGATCAGGAAGCGGAAAACCAGAAACGGTGTGGTCCGCAACAGCAGGCCGATGATTTCCCCGATATTGAAGTCTTTCATGCCTGTAAACCCCCATAGTTTTATTGCTTGTGTCGCGGAGTAGACCCGATGCCCGCGCCGGGCGTCAAGCGGAGTTGCCGGCGCGCGCCTGCAGCCGCCGGTGTTCACGGCGGTGGGCGACAATATCCATACCCAGCTTGACCAGGACCAGGACTGCCAGCGCGTACCAGGGCTGCCCCAGTGCGTTTACCGCGAAACCGCCGAACAGCACGGTCAGGTGCAGGACCACCACCCGTGCGTAGGGCGCGGACATCAGCTCGCGCGTGGTGACCTGTGCATATTCGCGGCGGCCGATAAAGTTGACGACATGGGAAATGGCGTGGCTGGCCAGCAGTGCCAGGAACGAGGCCGCGAACATGCCGGACAGCTCCCCGCCACCGCTGTCCGCGCCGAACAGGGAGCGCAGGAAGACCAGGTGGCCAAAGGCAAAGCCGCCATAGTGGACACAGAAGAACGGACCCAGGAACAGCACGCTGTAGTCGCCACGGCGCCGCAGCACGGTCCAGAAGCGGGCCAGGTTGAACACACCGATGATGATGTTCTCGGACCAGTACAGCAGCAGCACTTCGTACACGGACCAGTTGAAGAACAATACCCCGCACAGGGGCAGGAGGTTCACCGCCACCAGCGCGGGCAGGGCGATGCCGGCGTCCCCGAAACGCGTCACGGCAAGCATATTTCGACCAGCCCCCCGCTCACGCCGAAATGGATCCAGGTGCCCAGCACCGGTTTGCCGGTGGCGCGGCTGACGCCCTCGGCGTAGGCCTGGAGCTGGCCGGAATAGCCGAGTGCGACTTGCTGCCAGTCACTGCGGGCCCGCGGCGAGGCCTTGTGGTCGATAACCACGTAGCCGTCCTCGGTCGCCAGCAACAGGTCTATCCAGCCGTCGACAATCTGGCCGTGGCGGTTGCGGAAGCGGACCGGGTGCTCCGGGTACAGGGCCGTGGGGCGGAAGCGCGCGTTGACCGCGGCGAGCAGGCGGTCGCAGCCCTGGTCGGCAGCCGAACTGGAGAGTATCGCTGTCACACCGTAGTCGGCGAGGATACGCGGCGTGTCGGCGTGGCCCAGCAGGCGGCAGGCAATCACCGCGTGCAGGGCGGAGCCCAGGGTGGCGGGGTCGTAGTCGCCACTGATGGCCAGGCGCTCGCCGAGGACTATCACCTCGCCGACCGTGGCCTCCGCCAGTGGCGCAAAGGCGGAGGGGCTCTGGCGCAGGGGCAGCAAGTCCGTTGCCGGGGGCGGGGTGTCGGGCCACTGGGGCTGGTAGGCGGGCTCGGGCGGCAGCCGGTTGTCCGCCGCCAACACCTGGCAGCGGGTCGGGATGGTGTCGCCATCGGGCAGCGTCAGTTCCTCACCGTCAGGCAGCATCCAGTCGGCGTTCAGGGTGTCCATCCACGGTCCGCCGATCTTCTTGCCCTCGCGGGTCAGCACCAGGGCGTCGCGGGGGCGGGTCAGGCTCACATACAGCAGCCGCCTGGCCTCCTGGGTTTCCCTGGCCAGGGCGGCCTGCCCCTCGGGGCTGGCGGCGATGGTGTCCAGGCTCGCGATACCGGTGCTGTTGTTACCGAAGAACGCGGGCCAGTAGCGCAGGCTGCGGTCGGCCAGCGGCGCCTCCAGGCTCACCGGTTGCGGCGAGGGTAGCACCGTCAGGCCCCACAGCCGCGGCTTCAGATCACTCGCCAGGTCCATGGCGATCACCAGCGGCCACTCCAGGCCCTTGGCGCCGTGGTGGGTGACCAGCTGGATGGCGTCCTCGTCGCCGCCGCTGGCCTGGCTGTCTTCCTCGGCCTCCGCCAGTGCCTGCAGCCAGAGCACCAGGCCGGTGGCGGTGGCCGGCTCGCGCTGGGTGCGGCACTGCTCCAGATAGTCCTCGGCGTGGGCCAGCAGTGCGGCGAGGTTGTTGAGCCGGTGCTGGCTGCGCTGGCTGGTGGGGCCCCAGCGCGAGACGCTTTCTGCCACCGCCCCCGCATCCAGTGCCAGCCGCAGGGTCTCGACCGGGGTCAGGAAACGCAGTCGCTCACGCACCGCGGCCAGCGCCGCCAGCGGGCCATCCTCGCGATCTTCGCGCCAGCGGTGGGGTGCCGGGTCCGGCTCCGCCAGCCGGGCCAGGCGCTCATCCAGCCACTGCTCGGGGCTAGTGCATTCGGTCAGGCTGATGATCTCCGCCGAGGCCAGCGTGTCCGCCGGGTCGATCAGGCGCCGCAGGCAGGCCATGGCCAGGCAGCCCTCGGGCGTCGCCAGCAGGCCGGGGCGCTGGTAGCGGATGGGCAGGCGGGCGCTCGCCAGCGCGGTCGCCAGGGTCGCGAGATTGCTGCGGGTGCGACAGAGGATGGCGATGTCGCGATACTGGATGGCGCGCAGTTGCCTGCTGTCGGGGTCGCAGACCCGGCGCCCGCTGTCCAGCAGCCCCTGTACTCCCGCGGCCAGCGCCGCCGCGCGCTCGGGCTTGGTGCGCCCCTCCAGCTGCCAGCACTCCACCGCGGGTTCCGGGGGTGTCTCCGGTGCCGGACGGGCGGGGCGGAGGGTGACCCGCGCGGCGGGCAGGGTGTCGGCAAAGGCGGGTGTGAACAGGGCGTTGCTGTACGCCACCAGTTCGGGAGTCGAGCGCCAGGACTGCGGCAGCACCTCGGGCAGGCAGCCCTGCTCGCTGAGCCGCGCCACCACTGCGTCCATCAAGGCCGGGTCTGCGCCGCGGAAGCCGTAGATGGACTGTTTGATGTCGCCGACCCAGATGACCTCGTCCGCCAGCGCGGACAGCTTCAGGAACAGGGCCAGCTGGATGGGGCTGGTATCCTGGAATTCGTCCACCAGCAGCAGCTGCAGCTCCTCGCGCAGCACCGCCGCCACTTCCGGGTGGTCCAGGAGCTGGTAGAGCCGTTGCTCCTGGTCGACAAAGTCGATCAGCCCCTTGCGGGTTTTCAGCTGCTGGTAGGTGTCCAGGCTGGCGGCCGCGATCTGGAACACCTCGCGGCAGAACTCCCCCAGGTCCGCCTGCAGTTGCGGGTGCTGCTCGAAGCAGGCCGCCACCGCGCTGACCGGCTCGGCGATGGCGCGGGATTTCGCGCCGACCTTGCCCTTGGCCAGGCCGATCCACTCGGGCCAGGTCAGGTTGCGCTTGATCAGCGCCGCCTGGGCCTGTTGCAGGCGCGACAGGTACTCGGCGGTGGCCTGGGTGCTGTCGTGACCGGTATCCAGCAGCGACAGCGCGTGATTGACCGCCGCCAGCAGCTCGCCGCCCAGGTCGCGCCGGGTGGCAGGGGGAAAGTGGGCGAGGAGGGCTGTGGCGCTGGCATCGCCGAGGTCGCGAATATCGCTGGCAGACTGGTTGTTGGCCCGGGCCGCGTCGACAATCTTCTTCACTTCCTGGCGCCACAGCTGTTGCCGGTTGCGCTGGTCGACGATCTGCAGCCGGTGACTCAGGGCGTTCATTTTGCGCAGCCGTGGCCGATCGCCCGCCAGGGCCAGCTCCATGGCCTGGTAGAACAGAACATCGCCCTGGGCCTCGTCGATCACCTGTTGCTCCGGCGGCATGCCCGCCTCGAAGGCAAAGCGCCGCAGCAGCTCGCCGCATACGCCGTTGACGGTGCCGATGAGGGCCTGCTCCAGGCGCATGGCGGTGCCGTGGGCGCCGGTTTCGAGCAGGGCCCGGCGCACCCGCTCCTGCAGCTCGCTGGCGGCGAGCCGGGTGAAGGTGGTGGCGATCACGCCGGCGGGTTCAACCCGGCCCGCGGCGAGGCGCTCCCGCAGTTCCGCGGTGAGGCGAAAGGTCTTGCCACTGCCGGCGCCGGCGCTGATAAAGCGGATATTCGCGCTCACGCGTTGTCATCCCAGCCGGTCAGGGCCCGGTAGTCGCTGAACGTATCGCTGGTGGCGGGCATGGGTAGCCCGTCCTCGCCGGGACTGGAGTTCGCGTCAGGCTCGGTGCCGGTGACCGTGACCTCGATCAGGCCGCGGTCAAACTGGGCCTTGCGCCAGTGCCAGGTGGCCTCGAATCGCTGCCAGTAGAGTTCCGGCGTCGCATCCTCCGGGGGTGCCAGGACCTCGGCACCGGGGAAGAACGTATGGTTCAGGCTCAGCATCTGGGCATCGCTGACGATGAAATAGCTCAGGCAGGGGCTGGCAGCGGCACCGGCGGCCCGACGCAGCTGTGCGTAGACGGCAAGCTGCAGGAAACTGCCATCCAGCAGGGACTGGCGCCGGTACTTGCGCCCGCCCCACTTGATGTCGACCACCGCCTCGCGGCCGTCCGCGGTGAGCGCCAGCAGGTCGATGGCCCCGGTCAGCTTGCCGCCGGCGAAGCTGCCCTGCAGCTGCTGCTCCATGTGGACGGCGACTACCCCGGCCTGCTGCAGGTGGTCCACCAGCGCCACCAGGGCTTCCTGCACGACGGTGATGAAACGTTCGCACTCGGCCTGGCGGCCCGCCTCCAGCAGCAGTGCCCCCTCCTGCTCCAGCAGCGGGTAGCAGTGCCCGTCCACCCAGCCAGCGATGCTGCCGGCGACAATGCCCTGGATTTCGGGGTGCGCCCGGAAGAACAGTTCCAGTAGCCGGTGGGCGAGATTGCCTTTCAGGGCCGCCCCGTCGCTGACCGAAGCCAGCGCGCCCGGGCGGATGCGGGCGCCGTAGCGCAGCAGCCATTCGTAGGGGCTGTGAATCCAGGCGTCCAGGGAAGAGTAGGACTCTGCCTCGCGCGCGGGGATCACCGTGGCCGCGGGCAATTGCCACCAGCGGGACAGGGGCGGCATGGGGCGAACGGCCAGCGGGCTGTGGGGGAGCTGCAGCACGGTCGCGCTGGCGGGGTCTGTCGTGGCGAGCGTGGGGAGGTTGTCACAGAGGCTGCACAGCAGCTCCCACAGGGGGTGTTGCTGCGGGGCATCGCGGTGCAGCACCAGGGTGCATTGCGAGCGCGCGCTGAGCAGGGGCCGCTGCCAGGCCCGGGCCAGCCAGTCCAGTCGGGTTGCTTCGTCGTGCAGCAGCACGCCGGCGGCTGCCAGGGCCGCCCGCTCTTGACGCGACCAGGGCCAGCGTTGCACCCGGTCCGAGGCCTGGCAGTCCCACCACAGGACCCGGTCAACCGGGGCGGTGAAACTGCCGGCGTGGCTGGCGGCCAGGGCGTCGGGCGCCCCGGCTGCGGTCTGGGCGCC
>CAMYIZ010000043.1 GCA_947258585.1 uncultured Haliea sp.
AGCCCGGCGCCGGGCGCGGCCGATCCCGGGGCGCCGCCAATGCTGCCGCGCGCACTGCCGCCGCCACCGCTGTCATCACCGGTCTCCGGCAACAGCGCCGGACGGAAAGCCAGCATGCGCAGCAGGGTCATTTCAAAGCCGCTGCGCGGGTCTGCGGCGTAGGGCAGGTCGCGCTTGCCGTTCAGGGCCATCTGGTAGAACAGCTGCACGTCTTCCGCGGTCAGCGCGCGTGCCAGGGTCTCCACCCGCTCGACATCTCCGCGGCTGTTGTCGCGCAGCTCGGGCAATACCTGGGCGACTGTAACCCGGTGCAGCAGGGACAGCATTTCCTCCAGGCTGGACTCGAAGTCCGGCGCGTGTTCCGCCATGCGCGCCACGGTCTCCAGCAGCGCCGCCGGCTCCCCCGCCGCCACCGCCTCCAGCAACTGGTAGACGAAGCTCATGTCCACCGTGCCCAGCATGCTGCGCACGCCCGCCTCGGTGATGGCGCCCGAGCCAAAGGCTATCGCCTGGTCAGTGAGACTGAGAGCGTCACGCATACTGCCGTCGGCGGCCCGGCCCAGCAGCCACAGGGCCGGCTCCTCGAACCGGATCATTTCCGCCTCCAGCACCCGCGCCAGGTGCCCGGCAATCTGCTCGGGCACCATGTTCTTCAGGTTGAACTGCAGGCAGCGCGACAGCACCGTGGCGGGCAGCTTCTGCGGGTCGGTGGTCGCGAGCAGGAACTTCACATGGGGGGGCGGCTCTTCCAGGGTCTTCAGCAGCGCGTTGAAACTGCTGTTGGAGAGCATGTGTACCTCGTCAATCAGGTACACCTTGTAGCGGGAACGGGTGGGCGCGTACTGCACGTTTTCCAGCAGGTCGCGGGTGTCTTCCACTTTGGTCCGGGAAGCCGCATCCACCTCCAGCAGGTCGACGCTGCGGCCCTCGGCGATCTCCCGGCAGGAACTGCAGTTGCCGCAGGGCTCGGAGCTGACACCGGTTTCGCAATTGAGGCTTTTCGCCAGGATCCGGGCGATGGTGGTCTTGCCAACACCGCGGGTGCCGGTAAACAGGTAGGCATGGTGCAGCCGATCGTGGTCAAGGGCATTGACCAGGGCCTGCAGTACGTGCTCCTGCCCCACCATTTCACTGAAACGGCGGGGACGCCACTTGCGCGCGAGTACCTGATACGACATGAAAAACGGCCTTGCGAAAAAGCGTAGAGGATACACCAAGGCAGGGTAGAGGCAACCCGGGCAGCCACACCCCGGCACACGCATCAGTAACTACCGTTGCTCCCTTCCGGGCCTGGCGGGGTTCGCTACCTGGCGTTGCGAGGGGACCACCCGGGTCACCAAGCGGCGCATTCTCCCCGAATCCCACCCGCGCTGCAAGGGCGGAGACAGGGGACTGTCCGTTTTCGTACATCGCCAGAGCATAAAACGACAGGGGACGCCGACCGGTTCCCCTTGCCGCCCAATGTTAGTCGATGTAACATTCATGTTATTCCCTATTACATCGGTTCTTCCCCATGCCCCGTACCACCCACCAACATGCCGGTAGTCACCGCACACTGCTGGTCAGTCTTGCTGTCGCCGCCGGTTTGACCGCGATCCTTACCACGGCTATCGCCCTGCGCGCGCAGATCGAGGACCAGCCCCGCCCCGCACCGATGCCCGTCACCACCACCGTCTTCGAACTGCGCCAGGGCTACACGGAGGCGCTGCGCCTCACCGGACTGGTGCAGGCGCGGTCCCGGGCGCAGCTGGCCTTTGAAGTCCCGGGGCTGTTGCTGGAACTTTCTGTACGGGAGGGTGCGCAGGTCGTGGCCGGGGAGGTCCTCGGCCAGCTGGATACACGACAACTGCAAGCACAGCGCGCGGTCGCTGCCGCGGATCTGGCCAGCGTCGAGGCGGATCTGGAACTCGCCCGCCTGCGCAGCGCACGCAGCACCAGCCTGCGGGCGACCGGGGCCATTTCGGCCCAGGACAGCGATGAAGCCCGGCTGGCCGCCGAGGCGCTGGCCAGCCGCCGGGAGGGCCTGCTGGCTCGCCTTGCCAGCCTGGATCTGGATCTGGAAAAGTCGACCCTGCGCGCACCCTATGCCGGTGTGGTTGCCGCCCGCCAGGTCGACCCCGGCACGGTACTTGCGGCCGGCACACCGGTGCTGCAGCTGGTTTCCACCGGCTCCCTGGAGGCGCGGATCGGCGTTCCCGCGGAACATCGGTCACGACTCGCCGCGGGCTTGCGCTACCCGCTGCAGCTGCGCACCGGCACAGTAGAGGCGACCCTGGCGGCGGTCCGGGCGGACCTGGATCCGCGTACCCGCACTGCTCTGGCGGTGTTCGACCTGCCGCCCACTGCCACGGCCCTGGACGGTGAGATCGCCACCCTGGTGCTGTCGCACACGGTTCCGGCAGCCGGGGGCTGGCTACCCATCAGCGCCCTGCTGGAAGGGGAGCGCGGCGCCTGGACCGTCCTGCGTCTGGATCGGCGAGACGACGGCGCCACCATCGCCGCGCGCGAGGCGGTGGAAGTGCTGCACATCGACGGCAACCGCGCTTACGTCCGCGGCAGCCTGCAGGCGGGCCAGCGGGTTATTGCCGACGGCATCCACCGCATCGCCGCCGACACGCCTGTGCAGCCGCTGGAGTCCTGACATGCTCGCCCGAGTTCTCTACAACAATGGCCGCTACTTCACGCTCCTAGTGTTGGTGATTCTGGTGGTCGGCATATTCAGCCTGCGCTCCATCGCGCGCCAGGAAGACCCCACCATCACCAATTTCGTCGCCACCGTCACCACGGTCTACCCCGGCGCGGACCCGGCCCGGGTGGAGGCCCTGGTGACGCGACCCCTCGAGGATGAGCTGCGCCAGATTGCGGAGATCGATGAGCTCAACTCCACCTCCGCCAGCGGGATATCCAGCCTGACCATCAGCCTGGTGCAGACCCTGTCGCCCGAGGACATTGAGCGCAGCTGGTCGGAAATCCGCGACGCGCTCGATGACGCCGCGGCAGGCTTTCCCCAGGGCGCAGCTGCTCCGGTGTTCGACGATGACCGCCTCAGTGCCTACACCATCATTGTCGCCCTGCGGGCGCAGGAAGGCACCGATGTACCGCTTTCACTGCTCCATCGGGTCGCCCTGGACTTCGCGGATGCGGCGCGCAATTTCAATGGTACCGAGCGGGTTGATCTGTTCGGTGAACCGGAAGAAGAAATTCGCGTGGCAATCGACGAGCAGGCCCTGATCAGCCGCGGACTGAGTCTGGCCGAGGTCGCGGCCGCGCTGCAGGGCGCGGACCCGCGTGCGGCCGCCGGGCGCAGCAG
>CAMYIZ010000044.1 GCA_947258585.1 uncultured Haliea sp.
AGATCGGCGCGCCCTGCGGCAGCGTCGACGATGCCGCCCGCGCGGTGCTGGCGGCGGCCGGTCTCGGCCCCGACTACGACCTGCCCGGACTCCCCCACCGCACCGGCCACGGCATCGGCCTGGACATCCACGAATGGCCCTACCTGGTCCGCGGCAACCGCACGCCGCTGGCAGCGGGGATGTGTTTCAGCAATGAGCCCATGATCTGTGTGCCGGGCGCCTTCGGCGTCCGCCATGAAGACCACTTCTACATGACGGCGGAGGGCCCGCGCTGGTTTACCCAACCGGCGCACTCGGTAGACAATCCCTTCGGCGCGGCCTGAGCCGGAACAAAAAAGGGCGGCCAAGGCCGCCCTGATTCCGCTGTCAGCTGTTCCTAGCCGAACTGGTTCATGGTGTTGTCCTTGCCGCCGGCCTTGAGCGCGCCCTCCCCGGCAAAGTACTCCTTGTGGTCGTCGCCCATGTTGGAACCCGCCATGTCCTGGTGCTTGACGCAGGCAATACCCTGGCGAATTTCCTTGCGCTGTACACCCTGGACGTAGGCCAGCATGCCTTCCTCGCCAAAGTAGCCCTTCGCCAGGTTGTCCGTGGACAGCGCCGCCGTGTGGTAGGTCGGCAGGGTGATCAGGTGGTGGAAAATCCCCGCGTCGCGGGCGGCGTCCGCCTGGAAGGTCTGGATGCGGCGATCCGCTTCGACCGCCAGCTCGGTGCCGTCGAAGTCGACGCTCATCAGCTTCTCGCGGTCGTAGGCAGACAGATCCCGGCCTTCCGCGCTCCAGGCGTCAAACACCTGCTGGCGGAAGTTCAGGGTCCAGTTAAAGGACGGTGAGTTGTTGTAGACCAGCTTGGCGTTGGGGACCACCTTGCGGATCTCGTTGACCATGGCGCCAATCTGGCCGACATGGGGCTTCTCGGTTTCGATCCACAGCAGGTCGGCGCCGTTCTGCAGGCTGGTGATGGAGTCCAGTACACAGCGCGCCTCGCCGGTGCCTTCCTTGAAGCGGTAGAGGCCGTTGGCCAGGCGCACCGGGCGCACCAGCTTGCCGTCCTGCTTGATCACCACATCGCCCTCGCGGACGTCGCTGGCGCTCTCCACGACTTCCGTCTCGAGGAAGGCGTTGTACATGTGGGCGAGGTCACCCGCGTCGCGGGATACCGGAATTTTCTGGGTCAGGCCGGCGCCGAGGGAGTCGGTGCGGGCAACAATCACACCGTCGTCCACGCCCAGCTCCAGGAACGCGTAGCGAATGGCGTTGATCTTGGCGAGGAAGTCCTCGTGGGGAACCGTGACCTTGCCGTCCTGGTGGCCACACTGCTTGGCATCGGACACCTGGTTTTCCACCTGGATGGCGCAGGCGCCGGCCTCGATCATCTTCTTCGCCAGCAGATAGGTGGCCTCCTCGTTGCCGAAGCCGGCGTCGATGTCGGCAATGATCGGCACCACGTGGGTCTCGTAGTTGTCGATGGCGTTGAGAACGGCCTTCTCCTTGACCTGGTCACCGGCGGCGCGGGCCGCGTCAAGGTCGTGAAACAGGTGGCCCAGCTCGCGGGCATCCGCCTGGCGCAAAAAGGTATACAGCTCCTCAATGAGCTGGGGCACGGTGGTTTTCTCGTGCATGGACTGGTCGGGCAGCGGGCCGAATTCGCTGCGCAGGGCAGCGATCATCCAACCCGACAGGTACAGGTACCGCTTGCTGGTGGTGCCGTGGTGCTTCTTGATGGCGATCAGTTTCTGCTGGCCGATGAACCCGTGCCAGCAGCCCAGGGACTGGGTGTAGCTGGAGGAATCGGCGTCGTATTCGGCCATGTCCTTGCGCATGATAGCGGCGGTGTAGCGGGCGATGTCGAGCCCGGTGCGGAAGCGATTCTGGCGCTTCATGCGGGCCGCGTACTCGGGGTTGATATTGTTCCAGGTACCCTGTTGCGCTGCGCGCAGGGTGGCGAAGGATTCAACGTCTTGCAGGTAATTTGACATGGAGGTGGCCTCGACTGTTTCAGGACAGGATGGCGCCTAGTGTAGAGAGCCTATCACTATAATTGAAATAAATAGAAAGTATCTTTACTATTCATACGAGTGATGTTCTTAGATTTCCCAGCGATTGCGCCGCAGCCACACCGTCGCCGCCAGCAGTCCGCCCGCCACCAGCAGCCCCAGCAGCAGTCCCAGGTAGTCCAGGCGGGCCCAGTCTGGTCCGAACAGGTAGAAGCCCACCGCGCCGCGGCCGCTATTGTAATAGGGCATATGGCTCATCAGCGCGGTGCCGAAATGCTTGCTGCCGAACAATATTGCCTCCAGCAGCCCCAGCCCCAGCACCGGCGCCACCGCCAGCATGAAGGGCGAGCGCCGCGCAGCTGCCGAAGCCAGCAGCACCCAGGCATAGACCGGCATCACCCACAGGGCAGTCAGCAGCCAGCCGCCGAGCTGGTCGAGCAGTACCCGGCCGAACTGGATATTGCCCAGCACCACGGCAACGGGGTCCATATCCATGCGCAGCACCAGCAACATCGCCAGCACCACTGTTGCCAGCTGCGCCAGTATGGATGCGGCGATAAAGATGGCCGGCGCCACCACCACCGCCACGGTGAGCTTGGCCAGCACCTCATCCCGGGCGGAGACCGGCATGGAACGCCAGAACAGGATGCTGCGGTCCTTGCGGTCGCTGTACAGACAACCCAGCAGATAGTTGAAGCTGACAAACACCAGGACTATCAGCATGAACGCGTGGACCCCGTGCAGCAGGGGGTTGAGGCTGTCCACCGGGGCCTCGGTATTGTCCACCCCGACGGGAGCCGCAGGTGGTACCGGCGAAAAACGCCAGTCGGAGGAAAAATCCCAGAGACTTTCGTCCGCGAGCTCCGGGGCGGGTGCTACCCGGTAGTCCTCCCTGGGTGGGCCGACCGGGGCCCCGTCCCCGGCCACAGTCTCGGTCACCACCTCGGTAATCTGCTGGCCGTTTTCATCCACGACCACGCGGATGTTGAGATTGATGCCTTCGCCGGCATCCTCCTGCATCACCGCCTCCAGCATGACCTGGCCGAGGTTGCTGAACTGGTTGGCCACCAGCACCCCCGCAAGCATCAGCAGCGCGAGGGCTGCGGCCACCACCAGCGGAGTCCAGACCAGGGACACCCGGTACTCCTGCAATTCGCGCTGTATCAGGGTAAACCACCGCGACGGCACCGTGTCAGACATGGCTGTTGTCCTCCCCTACCTTGGCCACAAACAGGTCGGCCAGAGATGGTGTGCGCAGCTCCCCCAGGGGGGCCAGGGACTCGCGCTCAATACCCTGGTAGATCAGGGCCTTGCCGCCCAGCAGTGGACGCTGGCCGAGATGGGGAATGCCCTCCGCCCGGGCGACCGCGGGGCCCACCGCGCGCAGTTCCACATACTCCTCCTCCAGCGCCAGCATGGAGTCACAGAGAATCGCCCTGCCGCGATTCATGAACATGGCGTGGGTGAGGATGTTTTCCACCTCCTCCACCTGGTGCGTCGAGATCACAATCGTGCGCTCCTCATCAAAGTAGTCGTTGAGCAGCTGCTCAAAGAACTGCTTGCGAAACAGGATATCGAGGCCGAGTGTCGGCTCATCCAGAATCAGCAGGCGGGCGTCAATCGCCATCACCAACGCCAGGTGCAGCTGCACCATCATGCCCTTGGAGAGCTCGGCAATCCGCCGCTGGCGGCGCACTTCCGTCGCCCCCAGCAATCGCTCGGCGTGGGCGCGATCAAAGCGCGGATGGGTCCCCGCCACATAGTCCAGCAACTGCGCCACGGTCATCCAGCGCGGCAGGACCGCTGTGTCGGCGATAAAACAGACCTGCTCCATGAGCTTCGCCTGCTCCCGGCGCGGGTCCATCCCCAGCACCGACAGCTCACCCTCACACCGGGTCAATCCCAGCAGGGACCTCAACAGCGTGGTCTTGCCCGCACCATTGGGACCGATCAGCCCCAGCACCGAGCCCGGCTGTAGGTGGAGGTCCACCCCCGCCACTGCCACCTGCTCCCCGAACCTGCGTTGCAGCCCGCGGGCCGCGATGACTGTCGCAGTCATGATTTATCCCCCTGTTGTAGCAGCGCCGCCGCCACGTCCTGCATATCCAGCCCCAGCGCCCGTACGCGCTCGGCGAAGGCCGGCACCTCCTCGGCGTAAAAACGGCCGCGTTCATCCGCGGTAAGGTTCGCCCGCGCGCCGACCGTCACATACATGCCCAGCCCCCGCCGCTTTTCCAGCAGTCCACTGTCGACCAGTTCCTGGTAGGCCTTGCCCACGGTGAGGTGGTTGATCTGGTAGTCGGTTGCCACCTGCCGCACCGACGGCACGGCCTCACCCTCCGCGAAGGTGCCATCCATGATTCGCTCGACGACCAGATCGCGCAATTGCCGGTAAATGGGCTGTTTGTCACTCCACTCCACGCGGGCTAGTTCCGCAGTATCCGGCCAGAGCCAAACACGGTTTGGTCAATGTCGGGGGCCCCCCGGTGGTAGATCTCCCCACTGCCCATAATGGCCGCTTCGATGCTGCGAAACGCGCCCACCCTGGCGGTACCCGAGCCGACGATATTGATGCCCGCCTGGTCGCCGTCGAGGCCGGCAAAATTCACTTCTCCGGAGCCGATGATGTTGATTTCGGTGGCGGCGCCGCGGCTGCCCTCACCGCTACTGACATCACCCGACCCGTTGAGCGTCGTGTACATGCTGTCGGTCTCCACCGATCCCAGCTGGATATCACCGGAACCGGCCAGGGTCAGGCGGACCGCGCCGGCCCGGACCTTGACGGCCTGGATATCACCGCTGCCACGCATGTCGAAACGCGCACTGTCCGCATCGAGATCGTACAAATACACATCGCCGCTGCCATCAACCACCACGGTCAGCGCCGGCGTGGTAAAAGGGCGCACAAACACGTCGCCGGAACCGCGCAGTCGCAGCACGGCCAGGGTTGGCAGGGTCAACTTGTACTGCACGCCGGTTGCTGCGGTGGCGGGACTGCCGGCGGGGAGGCCCAGCACCAGGGTGCGTCCCAGCACATGAAACGGCGGCGGTTCCAGCGCGCTGTCGCGGCCCCTCAGGAGCAGCACCGTGGTATCACCCTGGCTGATCTCGACCTCGGTGCTGCCGTGGACCACGACCTCCTCCACGTCCAGGCCGTCCACCCGCTGCACGCCGGTCTCATCCGCAGCCAGGGCCAGGCGCGGCAGCGCCAGCAGCAATGTCCCCAGGAGGAAAATCGCCGTTACCCGGAGGACGCCGTCAGGCCTGACCAGAAGGCCTCTGTGCAGATAATATCCCAGCATACCTTTCACCTCGTCGGTATAGTGTTATATGTGACTATAACACCAAAATCGCGAAGTGCAAGCCCCGGGAAGAATTGCGGGCCTCAGAGTGCGGCTTTAGTCGAGGTTGCTTTGCATGTTGGCGGCTATCGTGGCGGCGAGCCGCTTGGCGCGGGCAGCCTGTGGACCGCAATAATGCTCGTCCACAGTGGCGGTGAAGAGCGCGAGCCAACGCTGGAAATCCTCGGGGCGCAGCGGACGCTGCCGGTGCAGGCGGCGATGGATCTCCATGGTGTGGCGACGGTAGCCCTGCTCACCCAGCAGCAGCTTGCACCAGTAGTCCTTGATATGAGGCAGGTGCACCGTGAGATCAATCCGCGCCACCTCGAGGAAAAATGGCGCCAGCTGGGGATCCACCAGGAGCCTGGAATAGAAGCGGTCAATGCAGGCTTCGATATGGGCGCGACTGTCGAGATCGGGCTTGGCCACAGCACATCCCTCAGCGCTTCTTTTTCTTCTCGTTCTTTTTCACGTGCGCCATCAGCCGGCGCTTGCGCTGGACCTGGCGCTGGGTCAGCTGGTTGCGCTTGTCCGCATAGGGATTCTCGCCGGTGCGGAATTCGATGCGCACCGGGGTGCCAGTGAGCTTGAGCTCACGCCGGAAGACTTTCTCCAGATAGCGCTGGTAGGAGTTGGGCACGCTGCCGGTCTGGTTGCCGTGAATAATGATCAGCGGTGGATTCTGGCCGCCGGGGTGGGCGTAGCGAAGCTTGATACGCCGGCCGTTGATCATCGGCGGCGCATGGTCGAACACCGCCCCCTCGAGGATACGGGTGAGCTGGTTGGTATTCAGCTTGCGGGTGGCGGAACCATGGGCGGCGAGGATTGACTTGTACAACAGGCCGACGCCGGTGCCGTGCAGTGCCGAGAT
Source organism: uncultured Haliea sp. (assembly GCA_947258585.1). GTDB lineage: Bacteria > Pseudomonadota > Gammaproteobacteria > Pseudomonadales > Halieaceae > Haliea. Next base: position 6,206 of record CAMYIZ010000044.1, read on the forward strand.
GAAGTGAGTGTCGGCATAGTCGGCAAAGATCAGGCGGCGGTTGAGTTCGCTCTTGATCCAGTCACGCTGGTGCGGTTCGATGCCGTCCCATTTGTTGATCGCCAGCACCAGCCCGCGCCCGGCATCGATGCAGTGCCCCAGCAAATGCATGTCCTGGTCGACGATACCTTCGTGCGCGTTCATCACCAGCACCACCACGTGGGCGTCGTCGATGGCCTTGAGGGTTTTCACGATGGAAAATTTCTCCACCGTCTCCCGCACGTTCTTGCGCCGGCGAACACCGGCGGTATCTATCAGGGTATAGCGCTGCCCATCGCGCTCGTAGTCGATGTAGATACTGTCGCGAGTAGTACCTGGCTGGTCGTAGACCACCACCCGCTCTTCTCCCAGCAGGCGGTTGACCAGCGTGGACTTGCCGACATTGGGACGGCCAACGATCGCGACCCTGACACTGTCGCGATGGTCGAAATCCTCGGCGGCAGTGGTTTCCGGCTCCGGAAAAGTGGCCAGCACGTCGTCGATCATCTGCCGCACGCCGCGCCCGTGGGAAGCGGCGATTGCGAACAGCTGCTCGACACCAAGGGCATAGAAATCCCCCAGCGCCACCTCTTCGTTGAGTCCGTCGATCTTGTTCACGACCACGTGAAAAGACTTGTTGCGCTGGCGGAGGTGGCGCGCCAGGGATTCATCCGCTGCGTTCAGTCCCTCGCGGGCATCCACCAGGAACAGGACCGCATCCGCTTCCTCGATGGCCAACAGGGACTGCCCCGCCATCTGCGCCTCGATTCCCTCTTCATCGCCGCTGATACCACCGGTATCAATGACGATGAACGGGCGCGAGCCGATGCGTGCCTCACCGTATTTGCGATCCCGGGTCAGGCCCGAGAGGTTTGCCACCAGCGCATCGCGGCTGCGGGTCAGCTGGTTGAACAGGGTCGATTTACCCACATTGGGGCGCCCGACCAGGGCAATCACCGGAATCATTTCAGTTACCTGGTTTGGCACTCAGCTCGTAGGCATACAGCTTGCCACCGTCGCCGTAGACGTACAGCACATTGCCGTCGCTGAGCATATCGGCGCTGACGCCCTTGCTGTCGGCGCGAACGCGGCCGACAAAGCTGCCGTCCACCTGCGACAGGATGTGGATGTAGCCTTCGAAATCGGGCACAGCCACGTAGCTGCTCACCGTCACCGGGCGCCCGAGACCGCGCCAGCCCAAAGCGTCCTGGCGCCAGCGCTGGCCCTGTCCGTTGCGCTGGAAGGCGAACACCGTGCCGTCCTCGTCCGCGACATAGACATTGCCAAAGCCCTGCGACAACCCGGATACGGAGGATACCGGGCGCTCCCACAGTTTGCGCCCGCTGCTGGCCTCTATCGCCACGATGTTGCCCTGATAGCTGGCTGCAAACAGCTCGTTGCCCGCAAGCACCATGGTGCCGTCGACATCAACAATGCGCTCGATTTCCGAGCGGCCCTGGGGAATAGCCACCCGGGCCTCCCACTCTACCGCGCCCGTGGTGGCGTTGAAGCCCAGCACCCGGCCGTTGGCAAAGCCCGCGAGCACCAGATTGTCGCGGAATATCGGCGTGCTGGTACCGCGAATGGTCAGGACCGGCATGTTGCTGTCGTAGGTCCACAGGCGCTCGCCGCTGTCGAAATCCAGACCGTGCAGCTTGCCGTCGTAGGTCTGGGCCACGACCACGCGGCCGTTGCTCTGGGGGGGTGCCAGCACCTCGCCGGTCACCCGGGCGCTCCAGCGAGTCTCGCCGGTGGCGGCATCCAGGCGCAGGACAAAGCCATCGCTGCTGCCCAGGAACAGGCTGTCGCCATATAAGCCGACGCCTCCTGAAATCAGTGTCTTCAGATCGCGGCTCCAGATCCGGCGACCGTTGCTGCGCTGCAGCGCCTTGACCTCGCCATCCGAGGATGCCGCATAGATCCGCTCCCCGCCGATCACCGGCTCGATCCGGTAGAGGCCATCGCCCTGCCCGTCGCCGACACCGGTAGACCAGAGGCGCTTGACCTTGACGGTCTCCTCAATCTTCTGCAACTCAACGGGGCGCCGCGGGTCCTCGTCATCATCAATCGAGAACCAGCCTTTCATGGTGCTGCAGCCGCTCATCAGCAGCAGGGACAGGACCAGGGCGCTCCACCTGACGGTAACGGTCATCATGCCCCCGCCTCCACGCCCGCGGCGACGAGACTCTGGATCTTCGCCTCCAGGGTGGCGATATTCAGCTGGGCGGGATATTGCTCCACCAGGGCCCGCGCTTCGCGGTAAGCGGCCAGTGCCTCGGTATCGCGACCGGCAGCTGCCAGTATGTCACCGCGGGCCAGCGCCGACGCCGCGGGAAACTTGCCGCTGCTGCCGGGAGCGAGCAGCGTCAGTGCCTGCTCGCTCTCTCCCTGCGCCGCCAGCACCCGCGCCAGCCGCAGTTGCGCCACCAGGGCCATGTCGCTGCCGGCGGCGGCCTTGCCCAGCACCCAGCGCAAGTGGTCTTCGGCCGCCGGCAAATCCTTGCCCGCCACCGCTACGCGAGCCTGGTGCAGCGCTGCGAACTGGGCATAGGTGGTGCCACCGTATTCGCTGCGCAACTGGCTCGCGAGGCGCTCTGCGGGAGCGCCGTTCACGATACCCTGACCGGCCATGGACGCCGCCTCCAGCATTTGCTGGTACAGGTCCGAAGCGCTGTCATTGCGCTGCGCTTCATAGCGCTGCCAGCCCTGCCAACCGAATGTTCCCGCCAGCACCAGCACGACGGCAAGCAGCGTCGAGCGGCCGTTCTCGTCCCACCAGCGGCGCAGCGCTTCAACCTGCTCTTCTTCTGTCCGATATGATTCCACGATCCGGTTCCCTTGATTTTCCTGTTATGGCGATGAATGGTGGGCCAGGTAGCCAGCGAGATCGGCTACTGGCAGGGATTCCTGCAGCCCCTGCTCACGCAGGGACTTGACTGTCACGGTGCCGGCGGCAACCTCGTCCTCGCCCCAGATCAGGGCCCAGCGGGCCCCGCTCTTGTCGGCCTTTTTCAGTTGGCTGCGGAAACTGCCGCCACCCGCATGCTGGACAATGCGCAGGGCCGGGAGGGCATCGCGTACCGTCTCCAGCGCCGCAAAGGCAGCCGTTTCCGCCGCGGCACCGGCGTTGACCACATAGATGTCGGCACTCGCCGCCGCCGGCGGCGCCAGGGCCAGTGCCTCCAGCATCAGGACCAGGCGCTCCTTGCCCAGGGCAAAGCCGATACCGGGGCAGGGCTTGCCGCCCAGCTGCGCCACCAGGCCGTCGTAGCGGCCGCCGGCGCAGACCGTGCCCTGGGCGCCGAGTTTGTCAGTCACCCACTCGAACACGGTCTTGTTGTAGTAGTCCAGGCCGCGCACCAGGCGGGGATTGACCACGTAGGAGACCGAGGCCGCCTGCAGAAGTTCACAGAGACGGGCAAAATCCTCCCGGGACTCCGCGTCCAGGTAATCCGTCAACACCGGTGCATTCGCCAGTACGTCCCGGGTACCCGGGTGCTTGCTGTCCAGGATCCGCAGCGGATTGCTCTGCAGCCGGCGCTGGCTGTCTTCATCCAGCGCCTCGCGATGACCGGACAGGTAGTTCACCAGGGCCTCGCGGTAGGCCTGGCGAGCGGCACTGCTGCCAATGGAATTGAGCTGCAACTGTACATGATCGGCAATACCCAGCACCCGCCACAGCCGGGCGGTCATCAGGATCAGCTCCGCATCGATGTCCGGGGTGGCAATACCGAAAGCCTCGGCACCCACCTGGTGGAACTGGCGCTGGCGCCCCTTCTGCGGGCGCTCGTAGCGGAACATGGGGCCGCTGTACCAGAGCCGCTGGGGCGTGCCCAACAGGCCGTTCTGGATCGCCGCGCGCACACAACCCGCGGTACCTTCGGGGCGCAGGGTCAGGCTCTCGCCGTTGCGGTCGTCAAAGCTGTACATCTCTTTCTCGACGATGTCGGTGACTTCGCCAATGGAACGCCGGAACAGGGCGGTCTGTTCCACCAGCGGCAGACGAATTTCGCCGTAGCCGTAGCTGGTCAGCACCGCGGCCACCGCGGATTCCAGATACTGCCAGTAACTACTCTCGTCCGGGAGAATGTCATTCATTCCCCGGATGGCGCGAATGGTCGTCACCTGTACTCCTGCAGTGTCATGGGCTCAGGCCGGCGACCGGGCTATCAGCCTGGCATCCTCGGTGGCCCGCTCCTGCTCCAGCTGCAGCGCGCGCTGGCGAATCACCTGTTCCAGGTGATCGACGAAATCGAGATTGCTGACCTTGTGGTCGGGCTCGCCATTAATGTAAATGAGGTTACTGGGGCTGGCGCCGGTCAGGCCCACATCGGCCTCGCGCGCCTCTCCGGGGCCATTGACTATGCAGCCGATCACCGCGACATCCATGGGCGTGCGGATGTCTTCCAGGCGCTGCTCCAGCACGTTCATCGTCGCGATCACATCGAAATTCTGCCGTGAGCAGCTGGGACAGGCGATGAAATTGATGCCGTTGGCCCGCAGCTTCAGGCTCTTGAGAATCTCAAACCCAACCTTCACCTCTTCCACCGGGTCCGCCGCGAGGGAGATGCGGATGGTGTCGCCGATACCGTCCATCAACAGCATGCCCAGGCCCACCGCGGATTTCACGGTACCGCCGCGCAGGCCGCCCGCCTCGGTGATGCCGAGATGCAGTGGCTGCTCAATCTGTTGCGCCAGCAAGCGGTAGGCTGCCACCGCCATGAACACGTCGGAGGCCTTGACGCTGACCTTGAAGTCCGGGTAATTGAAGCGATCGAGGATATCCACGTGGCGCAGCGCCGATTCCACCAGCGCTTCCGCCGTCGGTTCGCCGTACTTGCGCTGCAGGTCCTTGCCCAGAGAGCCGGCATTGACCCCGATGCGAATGGGAATGCCCTTGTCCCGGGCGCAGTCAATGACCGCACGTACTTTTTTGTCATTGCCGATGTTGCCCGGGTTGATGCGCAGGCAGTCGACCCCGTACTCCGCCACCTTGAGCGCGATTTTGTGATCGAAGTGGATATCCGCCACCAGTGGTACAGTGACCCGCGCGCGGATTTCGCGAAACGCTTCCGCGGCGTCCATGCTGGGCACTGAAATACGCACGATATCCGCACCCGCGTCCTGGATAGCCTGCACCTGCGCCACCGTTGCCGCCACGTCGCAGGTCTCGGTGTTGGTCATACTCTGCACGCTGATTGGCGCATCACCGCCCACGGCGACAGAGCCGACCATGATCTGGCGGCTGCGACGACGGGTAATGGGTGAAGGCTTGTGCACGCTCAACCTCCGAAAACAGAGCCGGTGGCGGACTCGCCGGACTGCGCCCACCACAGGCCCAGCACCAGCAGGCCCAGCACGCCCAAGCCGAGCAAAATACCCAGCCCGGTGCGCTGCAGCGGCAGGGGTCGACGGTTGCCCCCGCCGTCCGCGGGCGTTGCGGGCGTGGGCACAACCTCGTCGTAAGCAGCCAGGACGATGGTCTCGTCCAGTCCCAGCATCCGGGCATAGGCCCGCACGTAGCCGCGGGCGAACGCAGGCCGGCGCAGACGCTGGAACTCGTCGCGTTCGATCAGCGCCACATACTCCGGCAGCCAGTTCAGGCGCTGGGAAACATCCAGGGGCGAGTGCCCCCGGGCCTCGCGGGCGGCCTGCAGCATCGCGCCAGGCGACACCCTGGCCGGGGCGTCCGCAAATACTTCGTTACTGCCCATTGCGTTGCATCCGCTGGTAGTCCCGGTATTCCGGGGATTCGGGATAGAGACTGCCCAGAGCCAGCGCATAGCTGCTCTCGGCATCGCGATCGTTCTGCGCCCGGGCCAGCCGGATACCCAGCCAGAAGCCGCGCGCCGACTGGGGCCTGACCGCCGTGCGGTAGGTTCCGTAATGGCGGCTGGCGGTGGCGTAATCGCCCGCCTCAAACCGCAGCAGCGCCAGCTCCAGCAGGGCAATGCTGTTCGCGCGATCCATCGACAGGGCGCGGGAGAACGCCTCTTCCGCCTCCGCGGGTTTCCCCAGCTGCTGCCGGCACAGGCCGAGGTTCACGAACGCCATTGGCCGCCCGGTATACAGGGTGTCCTTGACCACCTGCTCCAGCTCCTTCTCGGCGTCGGCGTAACGCTGCTCGGAATAGAGGAAGGCCGCATAATTGTTGCGGGCGCGGGAGAAGTTGCGATCCAGCCGGATCGCCTGCTTGAAGCTTTCCTCCGCCAGTTCTTTCTCGCCTGTGCTCTGGTACACCAGGGCAAAGGCTTCGTGCACTTCGGCATTGCGGTCGTCGATTGCCACCGCCTGAGCCAGGTTGCGCTTGGCGTTCTCCCAGTCGCGCTCACCGATATATTGCCGCGCCAGTGCCACCCTGCGCTCCAGCGCCTCCTGCGGTGACGGCGGCGTGGTGAATACGCTGTCGGTGGTGGTTACGCACCCCGGGCTCAGTAGCACCAGGCCCAGCAGGATCCCGCGACCCCACCTGCCGATATCCGCGGCTGGAATAATCACCCTGCTTCTACCTCCGGGGCCTGGCCCGCTGCGCGATAGCGTTCACTGCGACGCGTGCGGTCGACCACCTGGCCAACCAGCTGCCCGCAGGCGGCGTCGATGTCGTCCCCACGGGTCGTGCGGACCGTGACAATATAGCCCGCATCGACCAGCACTTGCCAGAACCGCGACACCGCGTTGCCGCTGGGACGGCGGTACTCCGAACCCGGAAAACTGTTGAAGGGAATGAGGTTGATCTTGCAGGGGAAATCCTTGAGCAGCTCCGCCAGCTCCCGGGCCTGGTCCGGCTGGTCATTGATCCCGGCGAGCAGGGTGTACTCCACCGTGACCACGCGCTTGCTGTCGGCCTGGGCATCAATGTACTGGCGCGCGCTGCGCAACAGCTCGGCAATCGGGTACCTGCGGTTGATCGGCACCAGCTGGCTGCGCAGGGCATCGTTGGGGGCGTGGAGTGAAATCGCAAGGGAGACTTCACTCAGCTCCCGCAGCCGGTCCAGCGCCGGCACCACGCCGGAGGTACTCAGGGTTACCCGGCGCTTGGAGATGCCGTAGCCGAGATCGGACAGCATCAGGTCCATGGCTGCGACCACGTTGTCAAAGTTAAGCAGCGGCTCGCCCATGCCCATCATCACCACATTGGTGACAACCCGGCCCTTGCCCGACTGGAAGGCATCGTAGGACTTGATCGCCTGCCACACCTGACCAATGATTTCCGCCGCCGTCAGGTCGCGCTGGAAACCCTGCTTGCCGGTGGAGCAGAAGCTGCAGTCCAGGCTGCAGCCCACCTGCGAGGACACGCACAGGGTGGCGCGACCGCCATCGGGAATCAGTACCGCCTCCACCAGGCCGCCACCTTCCACCCGCACCGCCCATTTGCGGGTGCCATCGGTGGAGTCGTGCTGGCTGACGATTTCCGGCGGCCGCACTTCGGCGATCTGCAGCAGCTTTTCCCGCAGCGCCTTGCCCAGATTGGACATGGCGCCTATGTCCGTGACACCGCCATGGTGTATCCACTTCATCACCTGCTGGGCACGGAACTTCTTCTCCCCCAGTTCGAGGAAGAATTGCTCCAGCTGCAGCTGCGTCATGCCCAGGAGGTTAACCCGGGGAGTCGCGGCCGTGGTGGCAATGAGGGAGGCAGTCATGGCGGAGTATCGTCTTCAGCTGCGGCTGCAGATGTCGCTGGCGGCAAAAAAGTAGGCGATCTCGCGCTCAGCGGAAGCCGGCGAGTCGGAGCCGTGGACGGCGTTGGCATCGATGGACTCCGCGAAGTCCGCACGAATGGTGCCGGGGTCTGCGTCCTTCGGATTGGTCGCACCCATCAGCTCGCGATTCCTGGCGATGGCGTTGTCGCCTTCCAGCACCTGCACCACCACGGGACCGGAGGTCATGAACTCGATCAGCGCGGGAAAGAAGGGGCGCTCGCGGTGTTCGGCATAGAAACCGCCGGCCAGGTCTTCGCTCAGGCGCAGCATCCTCGAGGCGACCACCTGCAGGCCCGCGTCCTCGAAGCGGGTATAAATCTGGCCAATGACGTTCTTGGCAACGGCATCCGGCTTGATAATGGACAGGGTACGCTCAACAGCCATCAAACTATCTCCACAGAAAACAAAAAAATCAGGGGCCGCTGGCCCCAGGGTAAAAGCCGCGCAATTATACGGGCTTTACTGCCGGGTTTCACCCGCTAAACGCGCTGGCGCAAACCGGTTATGACAGCCTCGAGGTGCGCGACAGCGCGGTCCACGTCGGCCTCGGTGGTAAAACGGCCACAGCAGAGACGCAGCGCGCTGTGCGCCAGGGCATCGGGAACGCCGATAGCCCGCAGGACATAGGACGGCTCAATGCTCTCGGAGTTGCAGGCCGAGCCGCTGGACAGGGCCAGATCGCGCAGGGACAGCAGCAGGGTTTCGCCGTCCACACCGTCGACACTGACATTGAGGGCTCCCGGCAGGCGCGCCTCTGGGTGCCCGTTAAGCTGCAGGCCGGGGATCCCGGACAGGCCCTGCCACAGGCGTTGGCGCAGGGCCAGCAGGCGGGCACTCTCGGCGGCCATCTCTTCGTTGGCCAGCCGCGCCGCCGTCCCGATGCCCACGATCTGGTGGGTGGCGAGGGTACCGGAACGCATCCCCCGCTCATGCCCGCCGCCGTGCATCTGCGCCTCCAGCTGCACCCGGGGCTGGCGCCGCACATAGAGTGCGCCTATCCCCTTGGGGCCGTAGAACTTGTGCCCGGAAATGGACAGCAGATCCACCGGCAGTTGCGCCATATCCACCGGGATCTTGCCCACGCTCTGGGCCGCATCTACATGAAACAGGGCTCCCGCAGCGCGGACTAGCGCGCCAATGGCGGCGATATCGTTGATCGTGCCCAGCTCGTTGTTGGCGTGCATCACGCTCACCAGCAGGGTGTCGGGCCGCAGCGCCGCGGCTACGCTGGCGGGACTGACCAGGCCGTCGGGCCCCGGTTGCAGCCAGCTCACCTCCCAGCCGCGGTTTTCCAGCCAGGCACAGGTATCCAGCACCGCCTTGTGCTCAATCAGCGAGGTGACGATGTGGCGGCCGCGGTCACTGTAGAACCCCGCCGCGCCCTTGATCGCGAGATTGTCGGCCTCGGTGGCACCGGAGGTCCAGACAATCTCCCGCGGATCGGCGTTGATCAGGTCGGCCAGCTCACCCCGCGCCTCCTCCACCGCCTGCTCCGCCCGCCAGCCGTAGATATGGGAACGGGAGGCGGGATTGCCGAAGTTGCCGTCCAGGGTCAGGCATTCCGCCATCGCGGCCGCCACCCGGGGATCGGCCGGCGTCGAAGCGAGATAATCAAAGTAAACAGGTTTCTGCATGGCTCAGGGGCGGCGAGCGGCCGCCGAATCAGAGTTCCCGCAGGGCAACCAGGCTGCCCGGGTTGACCCGTGAGCGGGCGTCCTGGCGCGAGGATACGTGGCGCACTTCCCGGCGTTCCACCAGGTTCGCGAGGCTGATCTGGCTGAGAAAGCCGTGGATCTGATCGCTCAGATCCTGCCACAGGTGATGGGTCAGGCACACCTCGCCCTGCTGGCAGTCGGCCTTGCCGCCGCAGCCGGTGGCATCCACCGCCTCGTCCACCGCATCGATGATCTGGGCGACAAAAATCGCCTCGCAGCTGCGTCCCAGGCGATAGCCGCCGCCCGGACCGCGCACGCTGCTCACCAGCTGGCGGCGCCGCAAACGCGCAAACAGCTGCTCCAGGTAGGACAGCGATATGTCCTGCCGGCTGGAAATCTCCGCGAGGCTCACCGGACCCTCAGTGCCGTGAAGGGCCAGGTCCAGCATCGCGGTGACAGCGTAGCGTCCCTTGGTTGTCAGCCGCATGGCAGTACCCACTCGAACAAAGGCGCAGTATGCAATAACCGACCAAATTGATCAACTTTGACCCCTGTCGCCTCCGGAGGGTGGCGGAGCATACTTTTGTGTCTCCGTCAGGATGCCACGGAGGATATTGAGCTCCATCTCGTCGAGGCGCACCCGGCCATAGAGACGTCGCAAGCGAGCCATCAACTGGCGCGGGGCCGCCGGGTCGAGAAAGCCGATGCCAACCAGGGTTTCTTCCAGGTGCTGGTAGAAACGTTCCATGTTCTCCACCGTGCTGAACGGCGCATCCCACTGGTCATCCGCCGCGCTGGGCAGAGTATCTCCCAACAGCAGCATCCGCAGCTCGTAGCAGACGATCTGCACCGCCATGGCCAGGTTGAGGGAACTGTAGGCAGGGTCCGAGGGAATGTGCAGGTGCAGGTTGCAGCGCTTCAGCTCGTCGTTGGTGAGCCCACGGTCCTCGCGCCCGAACAGCACCGCCACCTGTTCCCGGCCCGAACGCAGCGCAATTTCTTCCGCGCAGCGGCGCGGGTCCAGCAGCGGCCAGGGTATGCGCCGCTCCCGGGCACTGGTGCCCACCACATACTGGCAATCGGCAATGGCCTCATCGAGACTGCCGCACACCACCGCCCGCTCCAGCAGATCGAGCGCGCCAGCGGCCCGCCAGCTGGCCTGATCATCCGGGAACTGCCGCGGCTGGACCAGGACCAGGCGGGACAGGCCCATGTTTTTCATCGCCCTGGCAACGCCGCCAATATTGCCCGGATGGCTGGTATTGACCAGAACGATACGGATATTGTCGAGATTCATGCCCGGTTCCCACGCGCGCAGCGCCCTCAGCGAAAGGCGGCAAGTGTAGCAGATTGCCGGTATGATCAGTGCGGGATGTACTGTTATAATCCCGCGCCCGAAAACGCCCACCCAGGACACCGTTATGGAACCGATGGTCAACATCGCACTGCGCGCCGCGCGCAAGGCCGGCGAGCAGATCGTCCGCGCCTCCGATGAGCTCGACCGCATCGACGTACAGGAGAAGAACGTCAACGACTTCGTCTCCGACGTCGACCGCAATGCCGAGCGCGAGATCATCTACCACTTGCGGAAGGCGTTCCCCGAGCACGCCATCCTCGGCGAGGAAACCGGCCTGACGGGAGACGAGAACGCGGACTATCGCTGGGTCATCGACCCTCTCGACGGCACCACCAACTTCCTGCGCGGCATCCCCCACTACGCCGTCTCCATCGCCTGCCTGTACAAGGGCAAGCTGGAGCACGGGGTTGTTGTTGACCCGGTTCGACGGGAGGAATTCACCGCCTCCCGCGGCCGCGGCGCCCAGCTCAACGGACGCCGGATACGGGTCAGCAGCCGCACCAGCCTGGACGGCGCCCTGCTCGGCACCGGCATCCCTTTCAAGGACCACTGCGACGACCGCCTGGCCCCCTACAGCAAGACCATTGAAGTTCTCGCCGGCCAGTGCGCCGGCATCCGCCGCGCCGGAGCCGCCTCGCTGGACCTGGCCTATGTCGCGGCCGGGCGCCTCGATGCCTTCTGGGAAATCGGCCTGGCACCCTGGGACATGGCTGCGGGGGCGCTGCTGGTGAAGGAGGCAGGCGGCCTGGTCTCCGATATCAACGCTTCCGACAACTACATGGCGTCCGGGAATATCGTCTGCGGCAACCCCAAGTGCTTCAAGGCCGTGTTGCAGGTCACCAAGCCACTGCTGGGAAGCTAGCTCTTATCGCCTGAATCCGGTCCTCAGCGTTGCCGGGGGGCGATCAGGACACGCCGTGAACCCGTCCATGGGGGCTTGTGTTCGACATCCATGTCTCACACAGTCCTGCTCCCCCCCCGGCAACGCTGAGGACCTACCGTCGGAGCCGACTGGACGTCTACACGCGTCGCCGCTATGGCATTATCACCAAAGCAGGCACAGCGGCGGGTAACTACTTAGAAGTTGCCGGCACCTCGAGCGGGGTGGGGCCGGCCACTGCCAGTCAGGACCGTTGAGCGCATGGATGCGCGATACGAGCCTACATGGACGTATTCACGGCGTGTCCTGACTGGCTGTGGGGGGAACCACGCCGCGCCCCGCTACGAAGCCGCTTCGCCCAGTCCGGTAATCAGTGCCGACTGGACGCCTGCACGCTGCTACGGCATCAGGTCTTCCTGCTCGGCGCCTTCCTTGACGGGGAGCATCAGGTCTTCCTTGCTCACCCCCATCAGCACCAGCGCATTGGCCGCCACGTAGATGGAGGAATAGGTGCCGACCACCACCCCCACCAGCAGGGCGTTGGCGAAGCCGTTGATCATTTCCCCGCCAAACAGCGCCAGACAGACCAGCACCAGCAAGGTGGTCAGGGAGGTGACCAGGGTGCGGCCCAGGGTCTCGGAGAGGGAGATATTGATGACCTCGATGGCATCAGCCTTGCGCAGCTTGCGAAAGTTCTCGCGGATGCGGTCGGACACCACGATGGTATCGTTCAGGGAATAGCCGATCACCGCCAGCAGCGCCGCCAGCACGGTCAGGTCGAACTCGAGCCCGATCAGGGAGAAGAAGCCCAGCGTGATGACGACATCGTGGACCAGGGCGGCGACCGCGCCGACCGCGAACTTGAACTGGAAGCGGAAGCCGATGTAGAGCATCACCATGCCCAGGGCCATCAGCATCGCAAGGCCACCCTGCTCGCGAAGTTCCTCGCCCACCTGCGGCCCCACGAATTCGATCCGGCGCAGCTCCACGCCCCCGTCAAAGTTGTCCTCCAGCAGGCGCAGCAGAGCCGTGCCCTGGGTGTCGGCGTGGCCCTGGGGCAGCCGGATCATGACATCGCGGTCGCTGCCAAAGCTGACCACGATCGCGCCAGCGTAACCGCCCGTATTGAGGATATCCCGGATCTCGCCCAGGTTTGCCGATTGGCTGTAATGCACCTCCACCAGGGTGCCACCGGTAAAGTCCAGACCCCAGCTGAGCTGGCGCGTCGCCAGGGACCCGATCGCTACCACCAGCAGGATCGCGGACAGCGCCAGCGCGACCTTGCGCTGGCCCATGAAGTTGATTGTTTTCATGCTTTCACTCCCCCAATGGACAGGGTTCTGACCTTGCGTCCACCGTAGATCAGGTTGACCAGGGCGCGGGTACCGACGATGGCGGTAAACATGGAGGTCACTATCCCCACCGACAGGGTCACGGCGAAGCCCTTGACCGGTCCGGTCCCTACTGCGTAGAGAATGACCGCCACGATCAGGGTGGTGATGTTGGCATCAAGAATCGTGGACAGCGCCGCGTCATAGCCCGAGTGAATGGCCATCTGCGGGGAGCGCCCATCGCGCAATTCCTCCCGTATTCGCGAGAAAATCAGCACGTTGGCATCCACCGCCATGCCCACCGTGAGCACGATGCCGGCAATGCCCGGCAGGGTCAGGGTTGCGCCGATCAAGGACATGAAGGCCACCAGCAGCACCAGGTTGGCGCTCAGCGCTACCACCGCAATAATCCCGAACACGCGGTAGTAGAGGATCATGAAGATCACCACCAGGGCGAGGCCGAACTGCACCGACTTCACCCCGAGACGGATGTTTTCCGCGCCCAGAGACGGACCCACGGTGCGCTCTTCCACGAAGGAGATCGGCGCCGCCAGCGCGCCGGCGCGCAGCATCAGGGCGAGCTCGGAAGCCTCCAGCGGACTGTCGAGCCCGGTGATCTGGAACTGCGCACCCAGGGCGGACTGGATCACCGGCGCGGTGAGCAGCTTGCGCTCATCGTAGGGCACCTGGATCGGCTTTTCACTGCCGTCTTCCTGCATTTCGTAGCGGGTGCGGTATTTGCGCTCGATGAACAGCACCCCCATGCGCCGCTTGACGTTGTTGCGAGTGGCCCGGGACATCAGGGTTCCTCCCTCGCCATCCAGGCTGATCTGGACATTGGGGCGGCCGTTCTCGTCGAAGCTGGCCTGGGCATTGGCGACCCGTTCGCCGGTGATGATCACGTCCCGCTCCAGCCACTCGAAAGAACCCGCGCGGTCCTCACTGCGGTATTCGAAGCGCTGCTTCTCGGATTCCGGCGCGTCCAGGTTGGCCACCAGCCGGAACTCGAGGTTGGCCACGGTACCGAGGATACGCTTGGCCTCCGCGGTATCCTGGATGCCCGGCAGCTCCACCACGATGCGATTCTGGCCCTGGCGCTGCACCAGGGGCTCGGACACCCCCAGTTCGTTGACCCGGTTGCGCAGGGTCGTCAGGTTCTGGCTCACCGCGTAGTTGGCGATTTCCGTGCGCATCTGCTCGGTCATGGCCGCGGTCAGCGTCCAGCTGTCACCTGAGCCATCGCGTTCCAGGGTCAGCTCCGGATGGTTGTCTGCGACCAGGGTGCGGGCCTGTTCGCGGTCGGCCTCGGTGCGCAGGCGGGCGACAATACGCCCCCCGGCGTCGCCATCGACGATGCCGCGGATGCGCTCTTCCCGCAGGGCGCGGCGAATGGCGGTGACATAGTATTCCTGGCGCCGCTCCATCGCCGCGTCGATGTCGACCTCGAGCTTGAAGTGGACACCACCGCTGAGGTCCAGGCCCAGCTTCATGGGTTGGCCACCCAGGTCGCTGAGCCAGTCAGGGGTGGTCGGGGCCAGGTTGAGGGCGATGATGAAACCGTCACCCAGGGCGCGCTGCACCCGGGCCTGCGCCACCAGCTGTTGTTCGACATCGCGCAGTCGCACCAGCGCATTGCGGCCGCTGGGGTCAATCACCTCGCCGAAATGTTCGATCCCGGCCTCTTCCAGTGCCGCGGTGGCCCGGGACAGGGTCCGGTCATCGATAATCTGGGCACTGCTCTCCCCGGTAATCTGCAGGGCCGGGTCCGGCGCGTAGAGGTTGGGTGCGGCATACAGCAGGCCGGTGGCCAATACCATCAGTACCAGCACATATTTCCACAATGGATACTTGTTCAGCATAGTTTTGCTCTGCCAGAAAAGCGGGCCTCGGCCAGCGCACCGGAGAGTGCGGCGGGGCCGGGAATGAAAAGTCCGCCATTATAAAGAATAAGGGGGGGGTCACAAGTAGGGCGTGACTGCCGGAAACCCACTAGCCCACCCAGCGCCGGGCGTTGCGGAACAGCCGCAGCCAGGGTCCGTCCTCACCCCACTCCTGCGGTGCCCAGGAATGCTGGACGGTGCGATACACGCGCTCGGGGTGGGGCATCATGATCGTGGCGCGACCGTCCCGGCTGCTGAGCCCGGCAATTCCTCCCGGCGAACCGTTCGGGTTGGCGGGGTAACGCACCGCCGGGGACAGGTCGTTTTCCAGATAGCGCAGGGCCACGGTATCGCTGGCCTCACAGGCAGACAGGGCACCCGCGTCGGCGAACTCCGCCCGCCCCTCGCCGTGGGCCACCGCGATAGGCAGGTGGGAGCCGGCCATGTCGGCAAGCAGGATGGATGGATTCTGCTCGATGCGCACCAGGGCGAGGCGGGCCTCGAACTGCTCGGAGCGATTGCGCACGAAGCGCGGCCAGTGCTCCGCCCCGGGGATCAGCTCGCGCAAGGTGGACACCATCTGGCAGCCGTTGCACACCCCCAGGGTAAAGCTGTCCTCGCGGGCAAAGAAGGCGCTGAACTGGTCGCGCAGCGCCGGGTTGAAGAGGATGCTCTTGGCCCAGCCTTCACCGGCGCCCAATACGTCCCCGTAGGAAAAGCCGCCGCAGGCCACCAGGCCCCGGAACTCCGCCAGGGACCGGCTGCCGGCGTGCAGGTCACTCATATGCACATCCACCGCGGTAAAACCCGCGCGGTGGAAGGCCGCCGCCATCTCCACATGGCCGTTGACACCCTGCTCCCGCAATACGGCCACCCGCGGCCGGGCACCGGTGGCAATGTACGGGGCGGCGATATCTTCCCGCGGGTCAAAACCGAGGTGGACCGAGAGCCCCGGATCCGGGGCCAGAATGCGCCGATATTCCTCGGCAGCGCAGTCGGGATTGTCCCGCAGCGCCGCGATTTCGTAGCTGGTGCGGGCCCACAATGCCTGCAGGCGGCTGCGGCTGTCCCGCAGCAGGGGCGTACCCGCCGCACTGATGGCTACACGGTCACCCGCCACCACGCGACCCAGAGGATGCAGGCAGGCGTCCAGGCCCAGCTCCCCTGCCCGCCGGCGCAGGACCGGCACATCGGCGGCGGCCAGCTGCAGCACGGCACCCGCTTCCTCCGCGAACAGCTGTTGCAGCGGTGCACCCGGCACAGCGGACAGATCCAGCTCCAGGCCACAGTGGCCGGCAAAGGCCATTTCCAGCAGGGTCACCAGCAAGCCACCGTCAGAGCGGTCGTGGTAGGCCAGCAGCTTGCCTTCCTGCAGCAGCTCCTGCACCAGGCTGAAGAACGCCACCAGGTCTGCCGGATTGGCGATGTCGGGGACGCTGTCACCCACCTGGCCACAGACCTGCGCCAGCGCCGAGCCACCGAGGCGGCCGGCGCCGCGACCGAGATCCAGCAGCCACAATTGCGCATCATCGCCGGGCAGCAGCTGCGGGGTGACCGCCAGCCGCGCGTCCGTCACCGGGGCGAAGGCGGAAACCACCAGGGACACGGGGGCGGTCACCGCCCGCTGTTCCCCTTGCTCGCGCCAGGTGGTGCGCATGGACATGGAGTCCTTGCCCACGGGGATGGTGATGCCCAGTGCCGGGCAGAATTCCATGCCCACCGCCCGCACGGTATCGAACAGTACCTCGTCCTCGCGGCCGTGGCCGGCGGCGCACATCCAGTTGGCGGACAGCTTGATGTCCCGCAGGGCCGCGATGGGTGCGGCGCAGATGTTGGTGATCGCCTCCGCCACCGCCATGCGCCCTGAGGCGGGACCGCTGACCAGGGCCAGGGGACTGCGCTCACCCATGGCCATGGCTTCGCCGGCATGGCTGTCGTAGGACACCGTGGTGACGGCGCAGTCGGCCACGGGCACCTGCCAGGGGCCAACCATCTGGTCGCGGGCGACCATGCCCGTCACTGTGCGATCACCGATGGTAATCAGAAACTGCTTGCTGGCCACCGCGGGCAGCTGCAGTACCCGCTCCACCGCTTCCTGCAGCGGCAAATCCAGGCTGGGCGGCGTGAGTACCGGCGGCTGGCGGATTACCTCCCGCTGCATCTTCGGGGGCTTGCCGAAGAGCACAGACATGGGCAGGTCCACAGGGGCGTTGTCGAAATGACTGTCGACCAGGGTCAGATGCTGCTCCGCCGTGGCCTCCCCCACCACCGCGAAGGGGCAGCGCTCACGGACACAGATGGCCTCGAACCGGGCCAGGTGCTCCGGCTCCACCGCCAGCACGTAGCGCTCCTGGGACTCGTTGCACCAGATTTCGAGGGGCGCCATCCCGGGTTCATCATTGGGGACATTGCGCAGGGCGAAGCGGCCGCCGCGCCCCCCGTCCTTGACCAACTCGGGCAACGCGTTGGAGAGGCCGCCTGCACCCACATCGTGGATGAAGGCAATGGGGTTGCGGGGACCGAGCTGCCAGCAGCGGTCGATCACTTCCTGGCAGCGCCGCTCCATCTCCGGGTTCTGGCGCTGTACCGAGGCGAAATCCAGGTCCTCTGCGCTGGTGCCGCTGGCCATGGACGAGGCCGCGCCGCCGCCGAGGCCGATCAACATTGCCGGGCCGCCCAGCACGATCAGCTGCGCACCGGGCGCAAAGTCCCCTTTGTCGACATGCTCCTCGCGGATATTGCCGTAGCCCCCGGCGATCATGATCGGCTTGTGATAGCCGCGGCGCTCGCTGCCCTCCCCGCCCGGGACCCCGCCCGGGACATCCAGCTCGAAGCTGCGAAAGTAGCCGCACAGGTTGGGGCGGCCGAACTCGTTGTTGAAGGCGGCACCGCCGATCGGGCCCTCGAGCATGATCTCCAGCGGCGAGACGATACGCCCCGGCTTGCCGTAGTCGGACTCCCAGGGCTGGAGGTAACCGGGGATTTGCAAATTGGACACGGAAAACCCGGTCAGCCCGACCTTGGGCTTGGAGCCTCGGCCCACCGCGCCTTCATCGCGTATCTCGCCGCCGGCGCCAGTGCCCGCCCCCGGAAACGGTGCAATGGCCGTGGGGTGGTTGTGGGTCTCCACTTTCATCAGCAGATGGATGGGCTCCTGGGAGAAGCCGTACTCTGCTGTCTCCGGGTCCGGGAAGAAGCGCCCCGCGTAGTGGCCTGCGACCACCGCGGCGTTGTCGGAGTAGGCGGAGAGGACATTCTCGCCGCCGCGCTCATGGGTATTGCGGATCATGCCGAACAGGGACCGGTCCTGGGCGACGCCGTCTATGGTCCAGCTGGCGTTGAAGATCTTGTGCCGGCAATGCTCGGAATTGGCCTGGGCGAACATCATCAGCTCGACGTCGCTGGGATTGCGGCCGAGGCCGGTGAAGGCCTGCACCAGATAGTCGACCTCGTCCTCCGCCAGCGCCAGGCCCAGGCTCGCGTCCGCGGCCACCAGGGCAGCGCGACCGCCGCCGAGAATGTCGACCGAGCCCATGGGCCCGGGCTCCTGCACCCGGAACAGGGCGCTGGCGGCCTCCAGGGCAGGCAGCACCGATTCAGTCATGCGGTCGTGCAGGGCCGAGACCACCTGCCCGCGGGCCTCCTCCGGCAGGCCCGGGGGCAGCTGCAGATACCAGGCCGTGCCCCGCTCCAGGCGGAGGACTTCCCGCAGCCCGCAATTGTGGGCGATATCAGTGGCCTTGCTGGACCAGGGTGAAATGGTCCCCGGGCGCGGCACCACCAGCAGCAGTTCGGCAGCGCCGGTGTCTGGCTCCGCCGTCTCGGCCACAGGCCCGTAGTGCAACAATTGCCGCAGCAGCCCCTGGCGCTCCTCGCTGAGGGCTTCGTCGGTATGGGCGAAGTGCACGAATTCGCAGTGCAGAAGGCGGATGGCGGGATCGATCGCAGATAATTTCTGTGCCAGCTTGTCCCACCGGAACGGGGACAGCGCCGGGGCACCGCGCAGAATCAGCATGCAGGGGCGAGCTCCAGGAGAGGTCTTCTGAAAGCCCGCCATTGTACGGGATAGCGGCGCCGCCGGTAACCGGCAATCGCGGGCAATTTCACCCGCCGGCGCCCCGGCCGGGCGCTAGACGAAGAAGTCCGTGCTCTCGTTGCCCAGCAGCACCGAGCCCAGGTTGCGGGCGAAGGAGGTGGGGTTGTTGGCGACGTGGGCCCGACCGGTGTGTATATCCAGGAAGCGCTGCTGGATTTCGCTGCCCAGGAACACCGAGCCGCCACCGGCGGAGGAAAACAGGCTGTCGACCACCGCCATACAGCGCTCGATCACCAGGGAAGCCTGGTAGCGGTACTTGATCCGCTCCAGCACCGGCACGTCCTCGCCGGCGGTGACCTGGGCCATCATCCGGTCAAAATTGCGGAACAGGATGGCCTCCATCTCGTCAATGCCGGTAATGGCGGCGGCAATGCGCTCCTGGGTCGCGGTGTCCCCCGCGAGCTTGGTCGCGTCGCCGCTGGCCTTCCCCACCACCAGCTGGCGATAGAGGTCCAGCGCATCCCGGGCGGCGCCGATCGCCGGGGTGGACACCACCCGCACGAACAGCTGGGCCCAGGGCAGGCGGTACAGGGGCGCACTGTCGGCCGTCACGCCGGGATTGGTGCCGAGAAAGCCGTCCTCTGCCTTGTGGGTGCGATAAGCAGGAACGAAGGCGTCTTTGACCACGATGTCGTTGGAGCCGGTGCCCTGCAAGCCCATGGCGTTCCAGGTGTCCACGATTTCGTAATCGCCCCGGGGTACCAGGAAACTGCGGAAGCCGCCATCCGGACAAATGGCGCCGAGGAAGACCCAGGTACAGTGGTCGGACCCCGAGCTCCACCCCCAGCGACCGCTGAGGCGGAAACCACCCTCCACCTCGGTCACCTTGCCCAGCGGCGCATAAGAGGAGGAGATGCGGGTGTGAATGTCATCACCCCAGACATCCTCCTGCGCCCGCTCCTCCATCAGCGCCAGCTGGAAGGCGTGCACGGCAACAATGCCCGATGCCCAGGCGGTGGACATGCAATTCTCGGCAATCGCCAGGTGCATGCGGAAGAAATCCTGGGGGTCCACCTCGTGGCCACCCCAGCGGCGGGGCTGCAGCGCGAGGAAAAAACCCGCCGCCTGCAGGGCATCAATGTTTTCCTGCGGCACCCGGCGGATCTTGCGCGCCTCGGCGGCATTGCGGCGAAACAGGTCGCCCAGCGCCAGCACCCTGTCGTAGATATCCTGGGCGCGCAGGGGGGGACGGTGGGTGAGTGGCGTCGCGGGCAAGGTCATCGGCTGTGCTCCTGATTATTGACTGAAGCATAGCCTACCCGGATCCGCTCGCGACCAAATACCCTGAATGAGTGATAGAGCATGGCCGTCAGGGCCAACGGCCCGTCCTGTCCACTTGTTGTAGAGCTTTAACCGGGACTTCACGCGCCGGGCTGTTCGCGACCCCGCTGCGCCGCTAGAATCCCTGCATGATGACGATCCGATCCCTGCTCACCGTACTGGTGCTGGCCTTCCTGTCTGGCTGCTCCCAGTCCGACCGGCTGCGGCAGATACTGGCCGAGGGCGAGATATCCGTGGTCAGCCGCAACAGCCCAACCACCTACTACCTCTACAAGGAAGGTGCCGCGGGCTTTGAGCACGACCTGGCGCAGTTACTGGCGGAAGAACTGGGCGTCAAGCTGCGCATGGAAACCGCGTACTCGCTGGCCGGCATCTTTCGCCGCCTGGAGCGGGAGGAGGTGGACCTGGCTGCCGCGGGACTCAGCCTGACCGATGACCGCAGCGAACTGTTCCGGCGCTCTGTGGCCTATGCCAGCATGGTGCCAAAGGTAGTCTACCGGACCGGCAATCGACGCCCCGCGGGGCTGGATGAGCTCGACGACCTGCATCTGGTGGTGCTCGCCGGCAGCAGCCACGAACAGGCGCTGCAGGCTCTGGCGGCAGAAGCGTGGCCAGACCTGCGCTGGGAGTCAGTGGCCGAAGCAGACACCATGGAATTGCTCGAGCGGGTGGACAATGGCAGTGCCGACCTGGCGGTAATAGATTCCAACGAGTTTGGCATGCAACAGAGCCTGTACCCCATGCTCGCAGTCGCCTTCGACCTGGGTTCCGAGCAGGACATGGTCTGGTACCTGCCCGCCGGCCCTGAGTTTCGCGGCCTGCAGCGACGGGTCGACCAGTTCCTGACCCGCATCCAGAAGGATGGCAGCCTGGCGCAACTGTGGGAACAGTACTTTGGGCACACCACGGTGCTCTCGCGAATAGGCTCGCACACCTTTGCCCGCAATATTCGCACCAAGCTGCCGGCCTGGCGCGACCTGATCCGCCAGGTCGCCAAGGAGTACCAGCTCGACTGGCACCTGCTGGCGGCAATCTCCTATCAGGAATCACACTGGGAACCGGAGGCAACCTCTCCCACCGGAGTTCGCGGGATGATGATGCTGACCAATCCCACGGCGAAGGAAATGGGCGTCAAGGATCGTCTCGACCCACTCCAGAGCCTGCGCGGGGGCGCCCGCTATCTGAAGGACATACGGCGCCGGCTGCCACGGGACATCCAGGAGCCCGACCGCACCTGGATGGCGCTGGCGGCCTATAATATTGGCCCTGCGCACCTGGAGGACGCCCGGATGCTGACGGAGCGCCACGGCGGAGATCCGCACCTGTGGAGCGATGTCATGGCACATCTGCCGCTACTGCAGAAGCGCGAGCACTATCGCACCACCCGCTATGGCTACGCCCGCGGCGGCGAGGCCACCCACTTCGTGCAGAATATCCGCCACTACTACAGTATCCTGCAGTGGCAGGACCTGTCCGCCGATCAGCCGGGGCCGCCGCTGAACCCGGAAGACTACCTGCCGCTGGCGCTGCGGGAGAAACGCTTCCTGGCACTATGACCGGCGGGCCCGGAAGAACGCCTGCAGGCGAGCGCTGGACTCCTCCGCCAGCACCCCTGCCTGCCAGAGCACCCGGTGGTTGTACCAGGGGGAATCCAGCAGCGAACACTGGCTGCACACCACACCCGCCCTGGGCTCGCGGGCCGCAAACACCAGCAACTCAATGCGGGCATGCACCAGGGCGCCGGCACACATGCTGCAGGGTTCCAGGGTGACATACAGCGTGGCCCCGGGCAGGCGGTAATTGCCCTCCCGCCGGGCCGCATCACGCAGCGCCTCGATCTCGGCGTGCGCGGTGGGGTCATGGCTGCCGATGACGCAGTTCCAGCCTTCGCCCAGCAGCTCTCCGGCACGCACCACCACTGCCCCGACCGGCACCTCGCCCTCCGCGGCGGCGCGATCCGCCAGCGCCAGCGCACGTCGCATCCAGTGTTCGTGATCAGCATTCAATGGCGATATCCTCTGCCGGGCGGCCCGCGAGGCGGCGCTCATGCATGGTGGCAAAGGCCTGCTCCAGATGGCGGGCCAGGCGCGGCGCGTCAAACAGTGGCGCTGACTGCCGACGGGATTCCAGGGTGGTGCGCAAGGCCCGCAGGCGTTCGGGGTCCCCGGCCAGGGTCACCGCCAGGGCGACGTAGGCCCGCGGTGACTCGGCCACCAACTCCGGGAGCCCTACTGCCTCCAGCAGGCTGGCCGCCACACGACCGGCGAAACTCTCGCCGCGACAGCTTACCACCGGCAATCCGGCCCAGAGGGCATCGCTGGCGGTGGTGTGGGCGTTGTAGGGCAATGTATCCAGGAACAGGTCGGCACAGGTCTGGCGCGCGAGGTGCGCCGCGGGATCCACCCGGCCAGCGAACACCAGGCGCGCAGGATCCACGCCCCGGGCAGCCGCCTCCCGACAGAGGTTGGCGCGGGCCAGCGGATGTTCGACCAGCAGCCACAGCACGCTGCCCTCGACCTGGCGCAGAATGTCCATCCACGCGTTGAACACCCAGGGGGTGAATTTGAAGCTGTTGTTGAAACAGGCGAATACAAAGCCGTTTTCGGGCAGGCCCTGCTCACTGCGGGCAGGGGCGCATTCAGGCAGGTAGCGCCGGGCATCATTGGCCTGGTAGCTGTCGGGCAGGTAGACCACGTTCTCGCTGAAAAAGGGCCGGGTTTCCGGGGTAATCAGCACCCGGTCGGCAATCAGGTAGTCGATGTGGGGGCAGCCGAGGGTTCCGGGATAACCGAGATAATTGACCTGCACCGGCGCCGCGTGCCAGGCGAAGATATCCGGGCGCTGGTCGCGGGTATAACCCTTCAGGTCAACGGCAATATCGATGCCGATATCCCGGGACATTTGCGCCACCTCCCGGTCGCCCAGGGCGCTGACATCGAGGAAGCGGTCAAAGGCGGATTCCAGCCGCTCCCGCATGCTGTCCCGATGCTGGGGGCCAAAGGAAAACGCAATCAGCTCAAAGCGCTCCCTGTCGTGCACCTCGAACAGCTGCGCCATCAGGTGGCTGGTGGCATGCTGGTGGAAGTCGGCGGAATAGTAACCGAGGCGAATCCTGTCCCCGGGGGCAGCGGCGCCGCTCCAGTCAGGTTCCGGCCGCGGTGGTATCCGCGCCGCCGCCCAGGTTTCCGCCGCCGCGCGCTGGACCCGGGGCGAGTCGCTCATGGTCAGCAGGGGAAAGCAGGGAGTACAGAACTCTCCACCCAGGACGCTTTCCTCAAGCTCGGCAATCGCGGTTTCCAGACCCTCCCAGTCACAGAGGCTCATGCGCACATGCAGCAGGGAACCGCGCAGAAACCCGTAGCGGGCACTGGAACCACCGCCGTCCAGCACAATGGCGCGCTGATAGTCAGCCAGGGCGTCCTCGTACTGGCCCAGTTCCTGCGACACATGGCCACGGTTGCAACGGGCCTCAACCAGGTTCGGCTCCAGCGCCAGGGCGCTGCTGAAACTCGCCAGGGCTTCCTCCATGCGGCCCAGGTCACGCAAGACGTTACCGCGATGGCAGCAGGCGACCGCCGAAGCGGGGTTCAGCGCCAGGGCCCGGTCAAAGTGCTCCAGTGCGCGCTGGTACTGCCCGAGTGCCTGCAGGGAAACACCATAGCCACAGTGGGTATCCGGGTCGGCCGGCGCGAGCGCCAGAGCCCGTTCATGACTCGCCGCGGCCTCCTCGTGGCGGCCCAGGGCCTGCAGGGCGTTACCCCGGTTGTAGAGCGCCTCCGCGTAGTCGGGTTTGAGCGCGATGGCCTGATCGTACCCGCCCAGCGCCTCTTCCAGGCGGCCGAGTTGCTGCTGTGCATTGGCCAGATTGGAGTGGAACGCGGGATTTCGCGGATTGAGCGCGATGGCCTGGGCGATCCGGGTTATCGCCGCGGCATGGTCTCCCTGCTGGAAATCAAGCAAGCCCAGCAAGTGCAGGGCGTGGGCATGCGCCGGTTCCTTCCTGAGAATCTGCCGATAGCGTTTGCGCGCCGCCTCCAGCTGCCCCTCCTGGTGCAGGGCCAGGGCGGCTTCGAAGCGGGCATCGCGGCGCGAGGCGGGCCGGTTACCGGGCGTCGGGGATTTCGATTGAGCCATGGGAAGCCTTTGCGAAGTGCGCGTGGCCGGCGCGGGAAAGGTGCCACCACCGAGCCTGAAACAGCCGTTAATGTAACGCGATGCCGAGCGCCAACTCAACCGTCCGGCAAGCACCGGGACAACACTCCCAGCCAATCGCCTACATTTCTTGTGGGATTAACTTGCTTGTTTGCGCCTAGCAAGTATAGTATCGTTCAGCGCCCGAATCAGGTCTCAAACCGCTTCAGGCCAGCAAGACAAACGCATACTATGTAACAAGAAAGAGTCTGCTATTCCGGTCAAAATACCTGACTAGCTATATTTTGGGCGGCGCCCGTATCAATAAGATGAGGAACACCTGTATGACGACCCAAAAACCGGATTTCGATGTTATCGCGATTGGCGCCGGCTTTGCCGGTCTGGCACTCATTCACTATCTGCGGGATGCAGGCCTGTCCATCCACGTGTTTGACAAGGCGGCTGACATTGGCGGCACCTGGACCTGGAACCGCTATCCCGGCGCGATGACCGACAGCGAGAGCTACTACTACTGCCTGACGTTCTCCAAAGAGCTGCTGCAGGAGTGGTCCTGGACCCGGCGCTACCCGGACTGGAAAGAGACCCACAGCTATTTCCACTTCATCGCCGACAAGTGCGACATGTGGCCCAACATCCAGCTGAACACCGAAATTGTCAGCGCGGACTACCAGCAGGACAGCGGTCACTGGCTGGTGACCACCGGCGAGGGCAAGACCTTCACCTGCAAGTACTTCATCAGCGGCATGGGCATGATCTCCGAGCCCGTGATCCCCAAAATCAAGGGCATGGATACCTTCAAGGGTCCCCTGTTCCACTCCGCGCGCTGGCCGCAGGAAGGTCTGGATTATGCCGGCAAGCGCGTCGGCATCATCGGCGCCGGCGCCACCACCGTGCAGATGTTGCCGGTCATGGCGCAGACTGCCGAAAGTGTCACCGTCTTCCACCGCACACCCAACTTCATCCTGCCCGCCATGCAAAAGCCCATGACGCCGGAATGGGAGAAGGAGATCAAGGAGCACTACGACGAAATCGTCGCCAAGTGCCGCAATCACATGTTCGGCATGGCCTTTGACACTGCCGAGGGCCGCAAGGCGGTGGAAACGTCGCCGGAAGAGCGCCAGCGGATCTTCGAGGAGAAGTGGACCGGCAGCTTCCGCTGGGTATTTGAAACCTTCGAAGACCTGCTCTCCGATCCGGAAGCCAACAAAATGGCCTCTCAGTTCATCATCGACAAGATGAAAGAGCGCATCGAAGACCCCGAGATCGCGGAAATCCTGGTACCCAAGCTTGAGGA
Source organism: uncultured Haliea sp. (assembly GCA_947258585.1). GTDB lineage: Bacteria > Pseudomonadota > Gammaproteobacteria > Pseudomonadales > Halieaceae > Haliea. The sequence goes on from CAMYIZ010000044.1 coordinate 31,853, forward strand.
CTACCCGCTGTTCGCCAAGCGTCCGCCACTGGATCACGGCTATCTTGAGGCCTACAGCCGTGACAATGTGCACCTGGTGGACATCAAGGATCGGGAGCCGATCGTCGAGATCACCGAAACCGGCGTGCGCACCACCGAAAACCATTACGAATTCGACATCATCGTGCTGGCAACGGGCTTCCAGGCCTACACCGGTGCCCTGGAAGCCTTCCCGATTCGCGGCGTCAGCGGCCAGACCCTCGCGGAAAAATGGCAGCAGCAGTCCAAGTCCATCATGGGTGTGTGCGTAGCGGACTTTCCCAACATGTTCATCGTCACGGGCCCCCAGGCACCGTTTGCCAACCTGCCGACCTCCATTGAGCAGAATGTCATCTGGATCACCAACTGCATCAAGAAAGTGGAAAGTGAGGGCTACGACATTGTCAGACCTCGCCCGGAAGCCGAGGACGAATGGACCGCGCACACCGCAGAGATCCACAACCAGACGCTGATGGCCGAGGGCGACAAGGTGAACTCGTGGATGATGGGTGCAAACCTTGAACACAAGGCACCGCGTGTGCTGATTTACTTTGGCGGTGCGAACAACTACTACGATCGAATGGACGAGTCAGCCAACCAGGGTTATCCCGAATTGGAGTTCGAGAAGCTCGCCAGCTAAGCCCCAAACCGACGCCGGGCAGGCCCTGCCCGGCGTCGCCTCCTGATCTCTCCGCTGCACTTACCGCCTGATGCGACTCCGGCCCGGCACCGGATCATCACCCGGATACAGCTGCAGTATTCCCGATTCTCCCGACATGTCACCGATGACCCAGATCTGCTCAAACGGATGCGCGGGGGGCAATGACACACGGTGCAGGCACCGCTTCAATTCCTCAGTTGACCACAGGGGATTGGCGTTGCGAATCACCAGCCATACCCTGTCGCTGCGGTAAGTCTTGACCGACTTGCTGGCGAGAACCGTATTGAGCGCGGTGAGCAGGCGATCTCCCACGGGCACCTGTATCAACTGGTGCAGGGCCTCCAGCGTGCGGATATTGGCCTCCCGACCCAGGATCAGCTTGGCTTCCTCTTCGCTGCCGTAGATGTGCGCGATCTCCAGATCCATGCGATCGCCGTTGAGATAGCAGGAAACGTCGGGTTTGTTGGGCTCGTTGTGCCAGATGTGACGCATGGGCTGACCTGACCGGTCCTCGTACAGGCGCATGAAAATGCGTGCCGCATCGTGCTCCAGCTCAACCTTCTCCCGCATGCTGTTGTTCACCCGGCGCCTCCCATAGATGCCGGAAATTAACCGCGAGCCCGCGCCGGCGCCGCAAAGCTGTCCGCTCGCGCGTGCTTCCAGAACAGGTCGAACACCACGTGGCCATAACCCTCCCCTCCCGCAGGCTGCAGCAGCTGACCTGGCATGAGGGCGGGATAAAGCTGGCCGAGCGCGCGCACCTGGGTCTGGGATACGCGGCGGATCACATGCTCCGGACCCAGGCGGGAGGGATGCTCCACCCCCGCCGCCATCAACAGCTCCCGCAAGGCGCTGAGGGTATTCTGGTGGAAGTTGTACACCCGGCTTGCCTTGTCCTCGGGCACCAGCCCACGCTGGCGTCCCGGGTCCTGAGTCGCCACGCCGGTGGGACAGCGCCCGGTATGGCAACTCTGGGATTGAATGCACCCCAACGCGAACATGAACCCGCGCGCCGCATTGCACCAGTCCGCACCGATCGCCAGGGTCCGGGCCAGGTCGAACGCGGTAATGATCTTGCCGGCTGCGGCTACCCGCACCCGGTCACGCAGGTCCAGGCCGACCAGGGTATTGTGCACCAGCATCAGGCCCTCGCGCATCGGTACGCCGACATGATCGGCAAACTCCAGCGGAGCGGCCCCGGTGCCCCCCTCACCGCCATCGACCACGATAAAATCCGGCACGATGTCGGTCTCCTGCATGGCCCTGGCAATGGCAAACCACTCCCAGGGATGGCCGATGGCAAGCTTGAACCCGGTGGGCTTGCCGCCGGACAGCTCTCGCAGCCGTGCGACGAACTGCAACAGTTCGATGGGAGTGGCAAATGCCGAGTGCACCGCCGGCGAGTGGCAGTCCTCGCCCTCGGGAACTCCGCGCGTGCTGGCTATCTCACCGGTCACCTTGGCCCCGGGCAGCAGCCCGCCCTGCCCCGGCTTCGCGCCCTGGGACAGCTTCAGCTCAATCATTTTCACCTGGGGTTCGCCAGCGTTCGCCGCGAACCGCTCCGCGCTGAAGCGCCCAGCGGTATCCCGGCAACCAAAGTAGCCGGTGCCAATCTCCCAGACCAGATCGCCCCCGTGCTCGCGGTGATAGGGAGAAATCCCGCCCTCCCCGGTATCGTGGTAGAAACCGCCCCGGCGGGCACCCGCGTTAAGCGAGCGAATGGCATTGGCCGACAGGGCGCCAAAGCTCATCGCGGAAATATTGAACACGCTGGCACTGTAAGGCTGCGCCCCGCCCTCACCGACGGTAACACGAAAGTCGTGATCGAGAATCTGCGCCGGCTGCAGCGAGTGGTTGATCCACTCGTAGTCGCTGCGGTAGACATTCTCCAGTGTGCCGAAGGGGCGCTTGTCCAGATCCGATTTGGCCCGCTGGTAGACAATGGAACGCTGGCGCCGGGAGAACGGCAGTTCCTCGCTGTCGGACTCGATGAAGTACTGCCGGATCTCGGGCCGGATACCCTCCAGCAGGTAGCGGAAGTGACCAATGACGGGATAATTGCGCAGCACCGCGCGCCGGGTCTGCAGCAAATCGTGAAGCCCCACGGCGCAGAGCAGCCCGCCCAGCAGGGCCAGCAGGAACCAGGCCGGGTGCAGGCTGGTCGCCCACAGCCCCAGCACTGTGATGGCGACCACACCCAGCAGGCCCAGGTGGCGCAATGCCGGAAAGAATTTCATCAAGACTCCTGTTTCACCACCTCAACCTGCTGACAAGGCCCGGGGCACATGACCTGACCGTTCCTGGCCGCATTGTCTCAAAGTGAGAGAATATTGCCGATAGCGGGATTGATGCGCCCTGCGAGCATTTCCGCGTAGATGCGCGCCGCTGCCTCCGGCCCCTCACCGCGTTCAATGGTCAACCAGTCCGCCGCCCGCGCGGCGAAAGCCCGCCAGGCTGTGCCCAGTCTCGCGTCAAAGCCGTCCCTGCCCCAGTCCTGCATACGCTGCCGCGCCTGGTCCGGGGCGAAGAACATCTGTGGTTTGGCGCCGGGCAGATCCGCTGGTGTTCGCGGTGCGTCCCAGTGCGACAGCCCGACCTGGGTACTTTGCACCAGCCTGTCGCCGAAATGCCGGTGCACGGCCGCCAATACCTCACCATCACCGGCGAAGTCGACCACCAGCGTGGGCTGACCGGCATCAAGGGTGGCGATCTTGTCATAGGCAAGCACAGTGTCGTAGCAGCCGAGACGCTCTACGAATGCGATGTTGCCGGGTGACGTGACGCCGACGACCGAGGGCCCCTCTGGTCGCCGCCGGGACAGCCCGAAGGCGAGCCCGAAGCCGGTTTTCGACGAGGCGCTCAACAGCAGGGCCTGGCTTGCACCAAAGAAGCCATTGTCGGCCAGCCAGTCGTCGATCAGGAACGATGTCGTGTACAGGGGACTGAGAATCGGCCGCAGGTCGTCGAGCACGGGATCCGCGGCGTCGTTCCTGCGCAACCGGCTATAGGTGTTATATACCGGGTGCAGTTCGCGTCGCTGCCTGTACAGGTCGAGAAAAGAGCCCAGCGTCACCTGCTCCGGCTGCATGACGAGATGTGATGACATCGGGAAGTAACCGTAGAGCCTCTCGCCCTCGCCAATGTCCGGGGAGCGGGAGCGCAGCACGGTCGCGTAACCCCAGACCGGAATCCGCCCCCAGCCTGCTTCGGCAGGGAAGAACGCCCAGTAATTCAGCATATCGCCGGCCACGGCATAGGTGATGTTGTTGGCGGTAAAGGCGAACTTCTCCACCTCGACCTGGATCTGTCCCTCATCCAGCGCGATCCCTGCGGCCTCGGGGCCCTCGACCCAGCGGGTCCGGGACAGATCTGTGCGGTTGACGACGAAATCACGGGTGGTGGTCATATGCTGCCCTTCTGCTTGTCTCACACGGGGACTATCCCATGATAACGCAGTTCCGGCTGCAGGAGATGGAGAAGCTGGCGACACCGGCATGCAACATTTACACTGTTCCGCTATGAAAGTTTCCATGATTGCCCCGCCGTGTACCGTTCTGCTTCTCTCAACGGTTGCTGTGTGCAGCGCTGTGACATCCGCCTCCGGCGCCCATTTGACCGGAGACACTGATGTCCGGGCGGCAGATCTACTTGTCACCAATGTCCGCACGATCAGCTTCACCGGCGATGCGCCAGACATTCGCGAGGGCGAGCAGTTCCTGATCAAGGATGGCCGGATAGTGCGGGTGGGTGGCAGCGGGAGCGAACTCCAGGCCGATACGGTGATTGACGGCAAGGGGCTGACCCTGATTCCCGGCCTCACGGATATGCATGTCCATATATGGGATGAAGCCGAACTGGGCGCCTATCTCGCCCATGGCGTCACCACGGTACGAAACATGTCCGGCATGCCCTTTCACCTTGGGTTGCAGGAGCGCATCGCCCGGGGCGACCTGGCCGGCCCAAGACTCTTGACCAGTGGGCCGATCCTGAACAGTAGCGGACCAAACGCGCAGATCAACCACCAGATCGTGGAGGACGCAGCGGCCGCCCGGGCTGCGGTGCGCTGGCAATACGAGGCAGGTTTTCATCGCATCAAGGTCTATTCGAACCTGACGAGGGAGGCCTGGGAGGCGATACGCGACCAGTCTTCCGAGCTCGACATGCTGCTAACCGGGCACCCCCCCGAGGGCCGCCGTAGTGCGGGCATCCCCTTTCAAGCCCCGTTTGTCATCAGCTTTGAGGAGCTGCTTGATGACAGCTTTGAAACCATTGAGCACATCGAAAGCATAGTCTGGCACGGGCTTCGCGCAGGTCGCGACGAAGCTGAGGCCCGGGCCCTCGCAAGACGCATCGCTCTGTCTGGAACTCCTGTAACACCCACGCTGGTCGCCCACCACAATCTCTATCGCGTCGCACACGAGGGCGAACCCGTGCTCTCGCGACCGGGAACGGAATGGCTGAACCCCTTCGTGCAGGCGACCGAAGCCGAAAACTTCACGAAGTGGCTGCAGACGCCACCGGAACCCGTGGGTCGCGATGACGCGTTCTACGCCAGAGTTGCCAAAATTTTCGACGAGGAAGGCGTCCTGCTCGTGGCCGGCAGTGACGCGGGTATCTTTACCAACATTCCGGGCCTGTCCCTGATCGACGAGCTTGAACTGCTGGTTGACGCTGGACTTTCTCCCTACCGCGCGCTGCAGACCGCAACATTCAACAGCTCCCGGGTTCTGGACGAATCCGACCGCGGATGCCTGAAGGAAGGATGTGTGGCGGACCTCGTGCTTTACGCCTGCAATCCTCTGACTGAAATCCGCTGCCTGCAACGACCTTCAGCTGTCATCCGTGGCGGCAGGCACTTCGATCGCGCTGCCCTGGATGGGCTTCTGGAGACCGCCGGCAACACCAATATAGAGCGCACCGAGACCAATCTGTTTAGCGGCCTGGAGGCCCAGGGAACCTCGCTGGAGAGCCTTGCGCCCGGGCCATGAGCAGCCCCAGCTGAATAATCCGATACTAGCCCAATGCGGCAGGGCCCCAGGGAATTGCCATCCAGGTAAATTTGCCCTCGGACAACCAGAGTTGATTTATCTCCTGCGCCCAGCGGAGAATATTCTGATAGAAAGCCACATCCAGGAAAGTCGCGGCGTTGTAGAGCGGTCTATCGGGTACTCAAGCCGCTCCGGCACATAGGCATAGAAATGACCGAATCCGCCACCCGGAAAGGGTGCGCTGCCGTTCTGCCAGAACAGCCAGGACATGCATTCCGCGCTTTCGGTGGGCCCGGTCGGGACAAACGCAGAAAATTTTTCTGCCAGCTACAGCAGAATAGCCCCCCGCAACGGGACGAGGTACCTCATCTATATCAAGGAGAGTCCATAATAGCCATCCATGATGCCAAGAGCTGAGCAAAAAAGCTCAACCAGTGGGCGATTTGGCTCATTGATTTGACGGGAAACCCGGCAAGTAATCCGTCAGGTGAATGCTCAAGGCAGCCGCGCCGGGAAAGTACTCGATTTACCCCGGAGCTCGTGCGCGCACACACCCAATAAACGCGCCCCCGGCTCCCCCCAGAACCAGGCCCAGGGACAACAGCATACCCACCCAGAATCCTTTAGTGACATTCGCAGCCTCCACCACAGACATCGACGGATCGGAAGGCAAATATCGCACCACGATCTCGGCATCCTCAGTCTGGGCATGGTAGAACGGCCCGCTCACATTCTGCGTACCGTGCGTGTAGGGGTCATCCGGCGTCGGAAACGTGTAGCTCAAGCGAAAGGTCTTCCTGTTGCCGTTGCTGTAATCCGACTTGTGCGTCACCACTCCGCGTGAATCAACACCCTCGGCAGCAAAACGCGAGGCCGTCCTGTAGCTGGAGACTTCATAGACTCCAAGGCCAAGACCCGCAGCAATGAGCAATGCATAAACCCACCCCCGCTCGCGCATGAAATCCAGCGCGGCGGTGCTTGCCGAGGCAGTCGTCATAAAAGTCCCCTACTACCTGTCAGAATATAGCTTTCAGCAGCCCTCGGGACACTGCCTATAACTGCGGCAGCGTGTCAAAGATACTGCCCGCGTGCCAGCCTCCATCGGCCATGAACTCGGAGCCGGTGCTGAAGCTGGCCTCGTCACCCGCCAGGAAGGCGGTGACAGCAGCCACCTCTCTCGGCATGCCCACCCGGGGCAGGGCCTGGTGCGTGTAACTGGCATCCGCCTGTTCCCGAGTGATAAACGCCTTGCCGTGCATGTCAGTATACACCCCGCCGGGATGCACGCTGTTCACGCGGATATTGTACTTGCCCATTTCCAGCGCGGCGGTCTTGGTCATGCCGCGCACCGCCCACTTGCTGGCACTGTAGGCAAGCAGGGAGTTCTTCGACTGGAAGCCATCGATGGAGGAAATGTTGATGATGGATCCGCCACCCCCAGCCTTCATCGTCTCGAACACTGACTGCATACCCAGGAACACACCCAGCTGATTTACCCGGGTGACTGCCATGAAGTCTTCCTCTGTGGTGTCCACGATGGTCTTGTGGAGAAGAATGGCGGCATTGTTCACCAACACATTCAGGGTGCCGAAATCCGCACTGGCCTCGACAGCCGCCTGCCACTGGGTCTTGTCAGTCACATCAAGATGGACGAACAGTGCCTTGTCGCCAAGCTCCTCGGCCACCTTGCGACCGGGCTCGTCCAGTACATCCGCAAGCACTACGCTGGCGCCCTGCTCCACCAGCAGGCGTGCCGTGGCCTCGCCCATGCCGCGGGCGGCGCCGGTGACGATGGCGACCTTGCCGTCCAATCTTGCCATAAGCCTGTTCTCCCCAAAGGTAAAAAAACGCGACCAAGCTTACCCGGTTCGCGAGTCCCGCTCCTACTCCAAACGGGTGACGAGAGGTCTCTGACTGCGGCCGGGGCCCCGGAAGCATCCGACGGGCAATCAACGCTGGTCGAGCAAGGCCTGCAAATTGCGGTGGAAGTGCCCCGGCAGTTTTTCGTATCGGCCAAAAGTGAAAAAGGCGTTGGCGCCGCTATGCAGGCTGGCCTGAATTGATTTTGCCAGCGCGATATCCTCGCTCTGTCCCGTAGTGCTGACAAATGCCTTGTCATTGCGCGCCTTTTCCAGAGACGCCTCGCCCTCCAGGGCGTTGTTGGTGACCGAATAACTGATGACCCGGGTTGCATCCACCGCCACCGGCTCCAGCACCACCATTGTTGTATGGTGTGACAGCACTGCAATCAGGACGTTGGGAAACAGGTGATAAACATACGTTAGCAGGCCATCGACCTTGCGTTGTTCCGGAGCAACATCCTTCAACTGTGCAATTCGCTGGAACGGGAAGGTAATACGGGCATTCCTCCCCGCCGTCTCTACCACGTTGAGATTATCAAAACCAAATGGAAAGAATGTCTCCGGGTGTGCCGGCTTGATGTGGTATCCCTCAAGAAAACTCTCCAGAAATACTTTCCAGTTCAGGTCGAGGGTGTATTCACTGCTGTCGAACAATTGCTGCCTTGCCGTGAACAACTCCGGCAGATCATCCATGTCGCCGACAATAGCGTCCTCTTCCTGGGTTACGAAAATCAGCCCGGCTTTTTCCTCTACCGGCACAGCGCTCAGCCCGTGTTGTCCCTTGTCCAAACCCGGGAAACCCGCCTCGTGTGGCAGATGCTGCAATGCGCCGTCAAGTCGATAGGTCCAGCCGTGATAGCCGCAACGAAATGCCCTGGCACAACCGCGGCCCGAGGCAACCTGGGCTCCGCGGTGACGGCAGGCGTTGCGAAAACCGCGAACCACACCATCGTCGCCGCGTACCACCACCAGTGGAATGCCGGCAGCGGTCCTGGCCAGGTAGGATCCTGCTTCGGGTAATGCGGCAGACGGACAGAATGGCGTCGGGTAGCGCCGCAACACCGTCTCGACTTCGTCCGTAAACCGCCGCGGGCAGAGATAGTGTCGCACCGGTTCACGCCACAGCGCTTCGCCAGTATCGGTCGTCCTGTTGGCAATATGGTCCAGCACACGCTGCGCCACGTCCTGGTCAGTCAAGAAAGCGGCCATAGGGCAACTCCAGCGGCTCCGCCAGTTGGTGAACTTGCTTCAGCCTTATACCCCGGGCCAACTTGTCAATACAAGCAGCTGCAGGAACTTTACCTGAACGACACCGACGACTGGGCAACCCACGAACGCCTGCGCCAGTCGGGCAATAGTTCGTCGTCCGGCATTAGCAGGCCGGCCTTTCGCTTGTCCCTGAGGCGGTAGCTATCGCCCTTGATCTGGACCACGTGCGCGTGTTGCAACAGCCGATCCAGCCTGAACGATGTAAAGCGCACGGTGTCCCGGGTTCGCGATGCAGGCTACGCGACCGGCTACGGCACCGTACTCGAAAGGGTCGGTGCGATAGCGGCGCCGTTGCCGGTCACCTTTTCCGGCCGCGAACTCGTGCTCAGCCTGGGAGGACCGGAGGAGCGGGTCCGGCCCCGGGAGAAACAGCTGGCGGAGACCCTGAGCGAATGCATCACAGCGTTCTGCCAGGCGCTTGAGCCCGACTAGAACCGGACAGCTGAACTACTCGACAGACACCGTTTATCCTTACTACACTCATCGACGCAGGCGGGCTCATCTGTCCAGCCCTGGCAGGGCACTGTTTTCACCTCGGCAAGCGGCAAGGGACATCGATGAAGTTTTATTCGCGCAAATGGATCAAACCGGAGAACCTCAATCCCCATGGCAGCCTGTTCGGCGGTCAGCTGCTGAGCTGGATCGACGAGGAAGCGGCGATCTTCGCCATGTGCCAGGTCGGCGAGAATCCCCACCTGGTGACCAAGTTCATGTCCGAAATCGACTTTGTCAGCTCGGCGCGCGAGGGAGACATTATTGAAATGGGCGTCGAGGTCATCGACTGTGGCCGCAGCTCGCTGACCCTGCGCGCGGAGGTACGCAACAAGATCACCAAGCAGACCATTATTTCCATTGATCGCATCGTTTTCGTCAACCTGGGGTCGGACGGTCGATCGGCACCGCACGGGTATCACTGGCCGGGGCCGGAGCACGAGCACAACCAGGCTGAGTGAACGAGCGAAATCGCTTGCCCGGGAGAAGTGGTGATCTCAAGCGGGGTGCATGCCATGCTCAACCCCGTACAGTTGCACATACACCCGCCAGCCATTTTGCTAGCTGATAGTGCGTGGGCATGCGCCCAGGCGAAACCGGAGATACAGCATGCAACCACCTGTCATTACCGCGCTCGTAACGGGTGCATCTGCGGGCATCGGCGCCGAGTTCTGTCGCCAACTCGCTGACCGCTGTGATGTCATCGTCGCTACCGGACGACGGGAGGACAGGCTCAGCGCACTGGCAGCCGAACTGGAAGGTCAGGCCGAGATCCATCCTGTCGTGGCTGACCTGGCCACCAACGAGGGCCGCTCCCTCGTTGTCGCGGCTGTTCACCAGAGCGGGCCGCTGGAGTATCTGGTCAACAATGCCGGCTTTGGAGCCGCCGGGATCTTTGCGGAAACAGATCTCGAGTCCCAGCAACAGCAGGTGGACCTGCATATCACCGCCACCCTCGCCCTCACGCGCGCTGCGCTGCCCGCCATGATCGAACGCGGACGCGGCTTCATCATCAACCTCTCTTCCCTTGCCTCGTTTGCCGGTTATCCCGCAGGCATGGTCTACGGCGCCAGCAAGGCTTTTCTCAATATTTTCTCCGAGGGCTTACAGCAGGAACTGTCTTCCCACGGGATCAAGGTCCAGAGCCTCTGTCCCGGCTACACCTACAGCGAATTTCACGACCGGGAGACAATATCCCGGGCCGGCTTTTCCCGCGAGCAGGTTCCGCCGGAAGCATGGATGGATGCACCTGAGGTTGTCGCGCTCAGCCTCGAGGCCCTCAATGGAGAGCAGGTGGTTGTCGTACCCGGGGAGCACAACATCGCCGTCGCCCGCGAGAGCGTGCGGGCTTTGCTGAGGCAGCTCGGTGCGTAGCGAACTCATCCGGATGGCAGCAACTCAACCCCGCCCGGGGCAGCAAAAGTCCCCAGGCCGGAACCCTTTGGGGTGACCGCAGAGGTGCAGTGCCAACAGGCCTTTCGTCAGGTTTGCGGAGCTGCCAAAGGCGCCGCAAATGTGGCACTGGTCGAGATTGATCGGGGGCCGTACCTCGTCCTTCCTGCCTGGGAGGCGTTTGACGCTGGAGAGAGGCCGATTAACGTTCATGCATCGAACATTGTCTGGGTCGACCCGCCCGGTGTGACGAGCTCTGCCTACGGAACGAAGGTCGCCTATCTCTGGGGCAGTCTGCAAGAGGGTCAGTCAAACGGAGTCCTGATCAAACTGCCGGCTGGATTTACAGGCAAGATACACAGCAAGAGCTCTACCTTCCGCGCAGTGGTGGTCAAGGGTCGGCCACACTACCAGGGAGACGATCTCAAGACTCTGGAGCCAGGCAGCTATTTCGACTCGCGGGGAGAAACGGTGCACCAGGTCGCGTCCCCTGCAGGAGAAGAAAGCGTCATCTATGTGCGCACAGATGGCAAATACGAAATCATTCCGGTGAAATAGCTGCATCTGAACCCGTCGGAACAGCCTGACGATCAGGCTGTTCGCATTCCTTCTTACCATTGCACGTATTGTTGCAGGACAGACATTAGATAATTTACACACCGCCCAATTATCTACATTCAATTTATTTGTAAGCTTTGCTCTCCAATCCGGAAAACACATAGGAGCAAACCATGTCTCGCATACCTACACCCACCAACATTGAAGCAGCGCCAGAAGCCTCCAGAGGCTCGCTTGAAGCGGTCAACAAGCTTTTGGGCAGCATTCCCAATATGTTCCGCATCATTGCCAACAGTCCACAGACTCTCGAAGGCTTCCTTGGCCTGAACAACGCACTTGGAAAAGGTTCGCTGGATGCCCAGACCCGAGAGCGCATTGCCCTTGCCATCGCTGAAATCAATGGCTGTCATTACTGCCTCGCCGCACACAGTTACCTTGGCGCCAATCTCGCCAAACTCAGTGCAGCCGAAATTGCAGCCAACCGTCGCGGCACTTCCGGAAACGCAAAAGCCGCGATTGCCGTTGGGTTCGCCGCCAAAATTGCCAACAATCGCGGCAAGGTTACGGACGGCGATTTGGAGGCTGTCCGCGCAGCCGGTTATAGCGATGCCGAGATCGTGGAAATCGTGGGCCATGTCGCTGTTAACACGCTCACGAACTACATCAATGAAGTTCTGGGAACGGACATCGACTTTCCGGTCGTCAATACCCTGGCGTCCTAGGCCCATGTAGGGGCAGTGCAACTGCTGACGGGGTTGGCCCCGTCAGCTTGCCTGCCCGCTTGTAAAAAGCGCTATCTGCACTCACACACAGCCGGCCACCATTTCGTTTTGCTCTGCGGAAACGCCAAAGAGCAGGACACTCATCCGGGACGTCCGGCGAAACCACCAAGAACCGGCATAAATATCGCGCAGGTGTGGGTTAGTCAAGAGGTATACAGGTGAGAGACTTTTGGGTCATAGACATCGAAGCCAGCGGCTTAAGTCCTGTCAGCTATCCGATTGAGATTGGCCTGGTTAACGCGGAGCAAGAATATCAGGCACTCATTGTTCCGGAGGATTCCTGGGACCACTGGAGCCTGAAATCTGAGCAGTTACACGGCATTTCACGCAGGGAGCTCCATAAAAAAGGGAAACCTGCAGTTGTGGTGGCCAAGGAGCTCAACATGCTTCTCGGGACCGAAGCAGTTTATTCGGATCATGAAGACTGGGACAGCTTCTGGTTACGTCGGTTGTTTGATACCGTGGGTGTCAAACAGGAGCCCTCTGTCGTGGATATCAAAAAAATTCTGGAGCATAGCAAAAAAGACACTGTTGATAGATTGAGCCGATCTGGAGACCCGTATACCCATCGCGCTTTGGACGATGCACGTCTCAATCGTCAAGCCGTGATTCAAGCCATGGAATGTCGTCATTGGGACTTGTTCCCCACCTGACTTTTCCATCAACTTGAAGTGTGACATGCGCGCCATGACCAGACGTTATCGTCAGTAATTGTTACTCCCACTCAATCGTCGCCGGCGGCTTGCTGCTGACGTCATAGGTCACGCGCGACACCCCCGAGATCTCATTGATAATCCGGTTGGACACGGTTTCCAGTAACTCATAGGGCAGGTGCGCCCAGCGCGCGGTCATGAAATCCACCGTCTCCACGGCGCGCAGTGCGATCACCCACTCGTAGCGGCGGCCATCGCCGACCACGCCGACGGACCTCACCGGCAGGAACACCGCAAAGGCCTGGCTGGTCTTGTGATACCAATCCGCGCGGTGCAACTCTTCAATGAAGATGGCATCCGCGCGCCGCAGCAGTTCAGCGTATTCTTTCTTCACCTCACCGAGAATCCGCACGCCGAGGCCGGGGCCGGGGAAGGGGTGGCGGTAGACCATGTCGTAGGGCAGGCCCAGCTCCAGGCCGATGCGCCGCACCTCATCCTTGAACAGTTCACGCAGGGGCTCCACGAGCTCCATCGCCATATCGTCCGGCAGGCCGCCCACGTTGTGGTGGGACTTGATCACGTGCGCCTTGCCGGTCTTGGCGCCGGCGGACTCGATCACGTCCGGGTAGATGGTGCCCTGGGCCAGCCAGTTCACGTCCCTGAGTTTGGTGGCCTCGTCGTCAAACACCTCGATAAAGGTATTGCCGATAATCTTGCGCTTTGCCTCCGGGTCCGCCTCGCCCGCCAGCTTGCCCAGGAACAGGTCCTCCGCATTGACGCGAATGACCTTGACGCCCATATTGCGGGCGAACATCTCCATTACCTGGTCACCTTCGTTCAGGCGCAGCAGGCCGTTATCGACAAACACACAGGTCAACTGGTCGCCAATGGCGCGGTGCAGCAGGGCCGCCACGACCGAGGAATCCACCCCGCCCGACAGGCCCAGCAGAACCTTGCCGCTGCCCACGGTATCCCGCACCCGGGCGATGGCATCCTCGACAATGTTGGCCGGCGTCCACAGGGCCTCGCAGCCACACAGCTCCAGCACAAAATGCTCGACGATCCGCTTGCCCTGCAAGGTGTGGGTTACCTCCGGGTGAAACTGGATGCCGTAGAACGGCTTGCCGCGGTGGGCCATGGCCGCAATCGGGCAGCTGTCGGTAGCGGCCACCAGCTCGAAGTCCGGCGGCAACTCCACCACCTTGTCGCCGTGGCTCATCCACACGTCCAGCAGGCTGTTGCCGGCGCTGTCGAAGTGGTCGCGGATGTCGTGAAACAGTCCGGTGGTATTCACCAGGCGGATCTGGGCGTAACCGAATTCGCTGGTGGGCGAGGCCGAGACCTTGCCGCCGAACTGCGCCGCCATGGTCTGCATGCCATAGCAAATACCGAGCACCGGGACCCCCAGCTCGAACACACAATCCGGTGCCCGCGGCGAGCCGGGCGCCGGCACTGACTCGGGGCCACCGGAGAGGATAATGCCACTGGGGGCGAAGGCGCGGATTTCGCTCTCGCTCATGTCGAAGGCGCGGATTTCGCTGTACACCCCCACCTCCCGCACCCGGCGGGCAATAAGCTGGGTGTACTGGGACCCGAAATCCAGAATAAGGATCCGGCTGGCGTGGATATCTGCTGTCATGGAAATTCGGCCCTAGCGCACGGGATAGTTGGGCGCTTCCTTGGTGATAGAGACATCGTGGACATGGCTTTCGGACATGCCGGCGGAGGTGACCCGGACGAACTCGGGCCGGGTGCGCATATCATCGATGGTGCGGCTGCCCGTGTAGCCCATGGCGGAGCGCACTCCACCCATAAGCTGATGGATGATGGCGGATACCGGGCCCTTGTAGGGAACACGGCCCTCGATGCCCTCGGGCACCAGTTTCTCGGCACCCTTGCCCGCGTCCTGGAAGTAGCGGTCCGAGGAACCCTGGGTGCGCGACATGGCGCCCAGTGAGCCCATGCCGCGGTAGGCCTTGTAGGTACGCCCCTGGAACAGCTCGACCTCGCCCGGCGCTTCCTCGGTGCCGGCAAACATGCTGCCCATCATCACCGAGTGGGCACCGGCCACCAGGGCCTTGGCGATATCGCCGGAGAAGCGGATACCGCCATCGGAGATCACCGGGATATCGCGACCTTCCAGGGCGGCCACCACGTTGGAGATGGCGGTAATCTGTGGCACACCGGTCCCGGTGACCACCCGCGTCGTGCAGATGGAGCCCGGACCGATGCCGACCTTGACCGCATCCGCACCGGCTTCAGCCAGCGCCAGTGCGGCGGCGCCGGTGGCGATATTGCCGCCGATGACCTGGATGGACGGGTAGTCGCGCTTGATCATGCGCACCCGGTCGATCACGTTGCGGGAGTGGCCGTGGGCCGTGTCCACGACCAGCACATCCACACCGGCGCGCACCAGGGCAATGACCCGCTCGTCGGTGTCCGCGCTGGTACCCACCGAGGCGCCGACCCGCAACTGGCCGTAGGAGTCCTTGCAGGCCAGCGGAAAGCTCTCCGCCTTGTCGAAGTCCTTGACGGTAATCATGCCGCGGAGGTCGAATTTGTCATTGACCACCAGGATCTTCTCGATGCGGTACTGGTGCAGCAGGCGCTGCACCTCTTCGGAGCTGGCACCTTCCTTGACCGTGACCAGCTTGTCGCGGGGGGTCATGATCTCCGACACCAACTTGGCGGGGTTGGACTCGAAGCGGGTGTCGCGACGGGTGACGATCCCCACCAGGTCCTCGCCGTTGAGCACCGGTACGCCGGAGATACCGTGGGCGCCCGTCAGCTCCCGCAGTTCCGCCAGGGTGGCATTCTGCTGGATGGTGATCGGATCCTTCACCACACCGCTCTCGAATTTCTTGACCCGGCGAACCTGCTCCGCCTGCTCGGCGATGGTCATGCTCTTGTGAATGATGCCGATGCCGCCCTCCTGGGCCATGGCAATGGCCAGGCGCCCCTCGGTGACGGTGTCCATGGCGGCGGACACCAGCGGGATATTCAGCTCAATGGCGCGCGTCAACCGGGTGCGCAGGGACACGTCGCTGGGAATCACCTCGGAGTAGCCGGGCAGCAGCAACACGTCATCAAAGGTCAGGGCTTCCTGGGCGATACGCAACATGGGTGTCTCCGGCTGGCAGGCTGCAGCTAAACGTGCAATTATAAATCTTCTCACCACCACAGGTAAACCAGAGTCCGTGCTGCAACGCCCCGTTTTCGCCACCCCGCCGACCCTGACCGTAGGCCAGCTGAACCGGGAAGCGCGGCGCCTGCTGGAAAGCCACTTCGATTACCTGTGGGTGGAAGGCGAAGTCAGCAACTTTGCCGCCCCCTCCTCCGGCCACTGGTACTTCACGCTCAAGGACAGCGCCGCCCAGGTACGCTGCGCCATGTTCCGCAATCGCAACCAGCATGTGCGCCTGACACCGGCGAACGGCTTAGCCATCCGCCTGCGCTGCCGGGTATCCCTGTACGAGGGCCGCGGCGAGTTCCAGCTGATCGTGGAGCACCTGGAGCACGCGGGCGCCGGCGCCCTGCAGGCGGCTTTCGAGCGACTGCGCGACAAGCTGCGGGCCGAGGGATTATTCGAAGCCACACGGAAGCGCCCCCTGCCCGCCCAGGTGCGGCAGCTGGGTGTGATCACCTCCCCTACCGGCGCGGCAATTCACGATGTGCTGACGGTTCTGCGCCGTCGCTGCCCCGGCATGGCCATAATGCTGTTGCCGGTGCCAGTGCAGGGCGAAACCGCCGCCGCGGAGATCTGCTCGGCCATCGAGCGCGCCAACCGCTGGCAGGTCGAGGGCCTGGTAGAGCTGGATGTGCTGCTGGTGACCCGGGGCGGCGGCTCGCTGGAGGACCTGTGGGCCTTCAATGAGGAGATCGTGGCCAGGGCCATTGTCGCCAGCGCCCTGCCGGTGGTGAGCGCCGTCGGTCACGAGATCGACGTCAGCATTGCCGACCTGGTGGCCGACCAGCGCGGGGCGACCCCCTCCGCAGCCGCGGAGCTGCTCAGCCCGGACCAGCGCGAGTGGACGGCACAGCTGGCGCGACTCGAATCCACCCTCGCCGGGCGCATGCAGGTCAGACTGCGGCAGGCAAACCGGGAACTGCAGCACCTGCGGGAACGCCTGCGCCACCCCGGACATCTTCTGCGCGAGCAGTCCCAGCGCCTGGATGACCTGGAGCAGCGCCTGCAACGCGCCCAGCGCGCCCTGCTGCGCGACCAGCGCGGTCGCCTGCTGCTGCTGGCGAGCCGCCTGCAGGCGCGCTCGCCCGCGACCCGTGTCAGAAGCCTGCAGGAACAGTTGGCGCGGCTGGAGCAGAGGATGCAGCGGGGAATGCGGGGTACCCTGCAGGACGCCGCCACCCGGCTGTCCCACCTGTCACAGCTGCTGGATTCGGTAAGCCCCCTGGCCACCCTGAGCCGGGGTTACAGCATTCTCACTGATGGCCGGGGGCAGGTGGTCCGGGATGCAGGAGAAGTCGCACCGGGCGACCTGCTGGACGCAAGGCTGGCCAGGGGCCAGTTGCGCCTGGAGGTAAAGCAGCGCTAGTACTTGGCGGGCAGGCGGGTGTTGATAATGATGTGGCGACCCTCAAAGCGGATGTATTCGCCGATGGTAAGGTCCTTGAGGATTCTCGCCACCATCTCCCGGGAGGCACCGACACGGTCCGCGATGTCCTGCTGGGTCAGTTTTTCCGGGATGAACAGGGTACCGTCACCGCGCTCTTCCGAGAGATCCATAAGCACGTTCGCGACCCGGCCGTAGACGTCCTGCAGAGCCAGGCTCTTGACGTCGGCGGTGAGTTTGCGCACCCGCTGGGCGAGGTTGCTGATGAGTTTGCGGGCTATGCTGGGATGCTCGTCCAGCACCCGGTTGAAATCTTCCTTGTAGATGATGCAGAACGAGCACTTCTCCACCGTGCGTACGGACGCCGAGCGCAGGGAGTCGTCAAGCAGGGCCAGTTCGCCAAAATAGTCCCCGGCACCCTGGGTGTTCATGATGAACTCCTTGCCGTTCTTGTCGCTACAGTAGACCTTGACCTTCCCGCTCTCGATGATGAACAGGGAATCCGCCGGGTCGTTCTCGTGGATGACTACCGTATTTTTGGGAAAGGAGCGGCTGGTGCTGCTGTTTCCCAGCGCTTCCAGCTCCTCCCGGGAGAGACCCTGGAAGATTTCTACTTGTTGCAACATGCCTTTTAGTCCTGCCCCATGAAAAGCCTGATCCCTGAAGCTCTGGTCATCATAGTACCTCAAACCCCAACCGGAACGCACGCACGAACGGCCAATACCTTCCCTCGGCCGGGGCCGCGTCTGAACACTCTGTATCTATAACGAACGAAAAGCAGATTTCCACAGTAAAGTCAGCATCGCTATACTGCAAGCCAATCCGCGAACCCGGGATCCGCCCACCAGTGAGTACCGACAGCAGCCAGCCCCCCGCCCCCTGGAGCCAGGTTCTCCTGCACGCCGTCAGCGACTTGCGCATCCTCGCGGAAGCGGGAGACAAGGGCCTGGAGGGCGCCCTGCGCGAGGACCTGCAGCGCCTGCTCCAGGCCGCTACCACCCTGGAGCACCAGGTCGCCGACACGGCAAACGACAGCCACCACGACCAGATGAACAGTCTGGCCGCTATCCGCGGCTACGCCGAGATGCTGCAGGAAGACCTTGGCACCGACTCCGGCTCCCTCGGCGACAGCCTGACACGCTTGCTGCAGGCAGTGGACACCGCCCACAACGACAGCGCGACGGCACCGGCACCGGCGCCGCAGCAGCGCAACATCGCCTCTGAACCCGGCTTCATCCTCGCGGTTGATGACCTGCAGGAAAACCGGGAGCTGGTCGCCCGCTACCTGTCCCGCTCCGGACATCTGGTGGTCACCGCCGCCAGCGGCGAGGAAGCCCTGCGCACCCTGGCCGATACCGATGTTGATGTGGTTCTGCTGGACCTGATGATGCCCGATATGGACGGCCGCGAGGTGCTGCGGCGAATCAAGGAGAACCCCGAGTGGCGAGCGACGCCGGTGATCGTGATTTCCGGCAGCCAGGATATGGACGGTATTATCGCCTGCATTGAGGCGGGCGCCGACGACTACCTGTTCAAGCCCTTCAACCCCGTGCTGCTGCAGGCCCGGATCAAGGCCGGGATTGAACGCAAGCGCTGGCACGACCGCGAGGAACAATACCGGCAGCAGCTGGAGCGCAACGAAAAGTTCATCCGCGCCACTTTCGGCCGCTACCTGTCCGATGAGATCGTCACGGAAATCCTCGAACGCCCCGAGGGGCTTGAGTTGGGCGGCGATCTGCGGGAAGTCACCATCATGATGTCGGACATCCGCGGCTTTACCACCCTCAGTGAACAGCTGGGGCCGCAACAGGTGGTGGCTATGCTCAACCGCTACCTGGGCACCATGACCGAGATCATCATGGCCCACAATGGCACCATTGACGAGTTTATCGGTGATGCCATTCTGACAGTCTTTGGCGCACCCCAGCGCAGGAATGACGACGCCGACCGGGCGGTGCGCTGCGCCCTCGCCATGCAGGCGGCCATGGACGGTATCAACGCCGACAACCGGGCCGCCGGCCTGCCCGAGCTCAGCACCGGTATCGCCCTCAACACAGGGTCGGTCATCGCCGGCAATATCGGCTCCGAGCGCCGCAGCAAGTACGGCTTTGTCGGCCACCCTATGAACGTGACTTCGCGGATCGAAGATCATTGCCAGGGTGGCGAGATCCTCATTTCCGAGAGCACGGTGAAGAAGCTGTCCGGGCACTACACCCTGGGCGAACGCCGCGATCTCAGCATTCGCGGAATTGAACAGTCGGTCACGGTGCAGCGGATTGAGGAGGCACGGCATGACTGACCGCGGGCCGGTAGTACTCCTGGTCGAGGACAACGAACTCAACTGTGAGATGTTGACCCGGCGCCTGACCCGCGCCGGTTTCAAAGTCATCACCGCCGCGGATGGCGCACAGGCGCTGGCGCTGATGGCGAGCGCCCGACCCGCCCTGGTGCTGATGGACATGAACCTGCCGGTAATGGATGGCTGGACGGCCTGCCGGCGGGCGCGGGAAGACGAGCAGCTGCGGGATATTCCCATCATCGCCCTCACTGCCCACGCGATGGACGCGGACCGCCGCAGCGCCCTCGCCGCTGGCTGCGACGATTACGCCACCAAGCCCATCGACTTCCCCGAACTGCTGGCCAAAATCCGGAGAATGACTGCCTCGTGAGCCTGCGCCGTCGCCTGACCCTGTCGCTGTGTACCATTCTGGTGCTGTTTTCCATCAACGTCGGCACCCACTTCTGGGGCAGCTATGCGCGGCATGAGAGCATGCTCGCCTACCGCAGCTCGGTCACCGCCGCCCAGCTGTCCACCGATGCCGCCCAGATGCTGGAAAACCAGCGACAGCAGATCCTGGTGCTGGCCACCCTGCGCGAGACTACCGGCGACCAACTGGATGCCGCGGAACTGGCGCGCGCCGAAGCCGACATCGAGACTATCAGCAACAAACTCCGCGAGCTGGACGCTCTCAGCAGCGAGGTGACCCGCCCCCAGTACCAGCGCCTGCAGGAGGCCAGCGACTATCTACTGGCCAGCTGGCTGGAGTTCTACCGCAAATACAACGATCCCGCATTCAGCGACGACATGGACGATCCCTTGCCCTTTGTCGAAACCCTGGAGCACCTGCGCCAGCTCGAGCAGCGGCAGGCATTTATCGCCGTGCAGCGTGCCAGCATCATCGATCGCACCATCGCCCTGACCGATCGCATCACCGTGATCGGTTTCATTACCTCGATTTTCCTCACGGCGATCCTCGGCTTTTTTCTGCTGCGCTACACCAATCGCTCCCTGAAACGACTGAAGCGGGGCGCCCAGCGGATCGGCAGTGGCGACCTCGACTATCGCATAGAGGGCATTGAGGACAGCGGCGAGCTGGGGGAGCTGGCGGCGGCATTCAACGACATGTCGGACAAGCTGGGCAACGCGATTGAAGAGGTGCGCAAGGCCAAGGACGCCGCGGACGAGGCGAATGCCGCCAAAAGCCTGTTCCTGGCCAATGTGAGCCACGAGTTGCGTACCCCGCTGAACGCCATCATCGGCTACAGCGAAATGCTGCACGACGAGCTGGACGACCCCGGCGAAGTGGACCGGCCCCAGTTCCAGCTGGACCTGGAAAAGATCGTACGCTCGGGCCGCCAGCTGCTGGCCCTGATCAACGACATTCTCGACCTGTCGAAGATCGAGACCGGCAAGATGGAACTGCACTGCGAGCACTTCGCAGCCAGTGACATCCTGGGCCAGGTCGCTGACGCCATGGCGCCGCTCCTGCGGCAGCGGGGCAACCGGCTGCACCTCCCCGACGACTGGTCGGGGCTACCCCCGCTCTACTCGGATGCAACACGCTTCCGGCAGATTTTCCTCAACCTGCTCAGCAACGCCTGCAAATTCACCCGCGATGGCGATGTCTACCTGAGCGCCAGCGTGACCGGCAGCGGCTCCAGCGCGTGGCTGGATTTCCGCGTCAGGGATACCGGCATCGGCATGAATGAGGAGCAACAGGGGCGGATATTCAACGCCTTCGTGCAGGCCGAGAACACGACCAGCGCCAACTACGGCGGCACAGGCCTGGGGCTGGCAATCTGTCGCGAGTATTGCGAGCTCATGGGCGGACGAATCAGTGTCAGCAGTAGCCCCGGGGAGGGGTCGGAATTCAGGGTTGAGATCCCCGCGACTGCCCCAGAGTCAGCTCCCGCAGCCGCCTGATCGCCTCTTCACGCTTTTCCAGATCTTCCTTGAGCGTCGCGTTGGTGCTTTCAAGGTCGGCGATATGCCGGTTCAGCAAGGCAAACGCTGCCAGCGAGTCCTGCATCAGCAGCGCGACGGTGTGCACCCGCATGTCAGGTGACAGGCGCCGGGCCAGCGACTGATGGCTCTGTTCCGCGGCGTCGTGGTCATACAGGGGGCTGTCCGGCAGCATCGCCAGGTAGGCGATGGCGACATCGGCCTCCCACTGGGCCGCGGCTACCGTTTCCAGCCGCTTGTAGCGCTGAAAGTGCTGCAGCGCGGTCACCGCATCACCCTGGCTCAAGGCCTGGTAACCGCGCTCCAGAAAGGTCTGGTCGCGGTCCGCCGAAGGCTGGCACTGGCACTGCTCGCGGGTCGGCAGGTTCAGGGTGAGCTGGGGCGCTGATGCCGGCGATGCCGCGGCCGCTTTCGGGGCTCCCTCGGCAAAGGTTGGCCCGGAAGCGTCCGGCGCCGTAACGCAGGCCGTCAGCAACAAAGCGATAGCAGCCGCCAGTAGCGGGGGCAGGGTTGCCGTCACAGGTGGGTCCTTGCGCCGTTGATCATGGCTCGAGTGTAACACCCGACGCTGTAAGGGCGAAGAGGCGCCGCGCCCTACTCCGGACGCATGTGCGGAAACAGCAGCACATCGCGGATAGACGGAGAGTCGGTCAGCAACATCACCAGGCGGTCGATGCCTATGCCTTCCCCGGCCGTGGGCGGCATGCCGTACTCCAGCGCGCGCACATAGTCGTGATCGTAGTGCATGGCTTCCTCGTCGCCCGCCTCCTTCTCGGCCACCTGGTCGCGGAAGCGCTGGGCCTGGTCCTCGGCGTCGTTGAGCTCGGAAAAGCCGTTGGCCAGCTCACGGCCACCGACGAAGAATTCGAACCGGTCGGTGACGAACGGATCGCCGTCACTGCGCCGCGCCAGCGGCGACACCTCGGTGGGATAGCCGGTGATAAACGTGGGCTGGTCCAACCGGTGCTCGACTGTCTTCTCGAAGATCTCGATCTGCACCTTGCCCAGCCCCCAGCTGTCCTTGAGGGGGATACCCAGGGCGGTGGCGATGGCGCGCGCGCCCTGTTCGTCAGCCAGCCGGGACGCGGCGATGTCAGGGTTGTAGTGGAGGATGGAGTCAAACACCGAGATCCGGGTGAACGGCCGGGAGAAATCGTAGGTCGAGCCCTGGTAGTCCACGGTAGTGCTGCCCAGCACCGCGGCCGTCAGCTGCCGGAACATATCCTCGGTCAGGTCCATGGCATCGCGGTAGTCGGCGTAGGCCCAGTAGAACTCGAGCATGGTGAACTCGGGATTGTGCCGGGTCGACAGGCCCTCATTGCGGAAGCTGCGATTGATCTCATACACCTGCTCGAAGCCACCCACCACCAGGCGTTTCAGGTACAGCTCCGGCGCAATCCGCAGGTACATGTCCAGGTCCAGCGCATTGTGGTGGGTCACGAAAGGCTTCGCCGCCGCGCCGCCGGGGATCACCTGCATCATGGGGGTCTCTACCTCCATGAAACCGCGCCCGTCCATGTAGTCGCGGATAAAGCGCACAATCCTCGAGCGCAACTGGAACACGGCGCGAGAGTCCGGGTTCACAATCAGGTCCACATAGCGCTGCCGGTAGCGCAGCTCCTGGTCCGCCAGGCCGTGGTACTTGTCCGGCAGCGGACGCAGAGCCTTGGTCAACAGCCGGGCCTGCTCCATGTTGATATAGAGATCGCCCTTGCCGGACTTGTGGATGGGGCCGCTGGCACAGACGATATCCCCCAGGTCCCAGCTCTTGATCTCGGCCAGGGTGGCCTCGTCCAGGGCCTGGCGGTTGAGATACAGCTGGATCTGGCCGGAACCGTCCTGGATCAACAGGAAAGCGCCGCGATTGCGAATCAGGCGCCCGGCGACCGCGTAGTGGCGATTTTCCTCCTCCAGCTTTTCCTTGCTGCTGGCACCGTACTCCCGCTGCAGCTCACCGGCGAGGCCGGTACGGCGGAAGTCATTGGGGAACGGATTGCGCTGGGCGCGCAACTGGGTCAACTTGCCACGCCGCTCGGCGATCAGCTTGTTTTCATCCTCGGGGCCACGGGGGGCCTGTTCCTGGTCACTCATGTTCTGTCCTACAGCCCCTTTTTCAGCGAGGCCTCAATAAACTGGTCAATATCGCCGTCCAGCACCGCCTGGGTATTGCTGGTTTCGACGCCGGTGCGCAGATCCTTGATCCGCGACTGATCCAGCACATAGGAGCGAATCTGGCTGCCCCAGCCGATATCCGCCTTGCTGTCCTCAGTGGCCTGCTTGACCTGGTTGCGCTTCTGCACCTCCAGTTCATAGAGCTTGGCCCGCAGCAGCTTCATCGCCCGGTCGCGGTTCTGGTGCTGGGAACGCTCGGTCTGGCAGGACACCACCACCCCGGTAGGGTTGTGGGTGAGTCGCACCGCCGAATCGGTCTTGTTTACGTGCTGGCCACCGGCCCCGCTGGAACGGTAGGTATCCACCCGCAGATCCGCCGGATTGATGTCGATTTCGATGTCGTCGTCGATCTCCGGCGACACGAATACGGAGGCGAAGGAGGTATGGCGGCGATTGCCGGAATCGAAAGGCGACTTGCGCACCAGGCGGTGCACACCGGTTTCCGTGCGCAACCAGCCAAAAGAATATTCGCCTTCGAACTGGATGGTGGCGCTCTTGATACCGGCCACCTCCCCCGCGGACACTTCGATCAGGGTGGTCTTGAAACCGCTGGCCTCGCCCCAGCGCAGGTACATGCGCAGGAGCATTTCCGCCCAGTCCTGGGCCTCGGTGCCACCGGAGCCAGCCTGGATATCCAGGAAGGCGTTGGCCGCGTCCATCTCACCGCTGAACATGCGCCAGAACTCCAGCTGTTCCAGCAGCTTGACCAGCCGATCGATGTCGGCCTTCACCTCGGCGACCGTCGCTGTATCGTCCTCCGCCGCGGCCAGCTCCAGCAGGTCGGCGGCATCGCCGGTGGCTCCCTCCAGTTTCTCGATGGTGGAGACGATCTGCTCCAGCGAGGAACGCTCGCGACCCAGCTCCTGGGCGCGCTCCGGGTTGTCCCAGACGCTGGGCTCAGCCAGCTCCAGCTCTACTTCCGCCAGCCTGTCCTTGCGGTTGGCGAAGTCAAAGATACCCCCTGAGCACGCTGGTGCGCGCCTCGATGTCCTTGAGGGTTTGTAGCAGTGGATTGATCTCGAGCATGAGCCTGGTGTCCTGCAGAAAAAGGCGCGCAGTGTACCGCAGGCGGGCATTTCAGGCCACAGCCGAGGCGCGCGGCGCTGCGTCCACTGCATCGCTTCGTGGGCCGCTTCGTTCGCGTGGCGGCCTGGCGCCCGCTGCATCGCTTCGTGGGCCGCTTCGTTGGCGTGGCGGCCTGACGGCCGCTGCGTCGCTTCGTGGGCCGCTTCGTTCGCGTGGCGGCCTGGCGGCCGCTGCGTCGCTCCGGGAGGCGGGGACTTCGCTACTCCATTGCGGGCGCATGCGG
>CAMYIZ010000045.1 GCA_947258585.1 uncultured Haliea sp.
GCCGTGGTGGGGCCGCCGTGGTGGGGCCGCCCAGGTGGGGCCGCCGAGGTGGGGCCGCCCAGGTGGGGCGCCAGGGGGCGGGGGTCGTCAGGATTCCGGTAGCAGACTGCCCGCCTTCTGCACCGCGTCTACATACTCGTCCAGCAGCCGGTAGATGACCTGCCGGCAGGACTCAACCGTATTGATCTGCCCGATCACCTGGCCGCAGGGGTTGAAGGCAATTTTCTGGCAGTCGCCCTTGTCCGCGTAAACCGCGGTGCGACGAATGCCGTCCGAGGTCACCAGCCCCTGCAGAGGCATCCCCAGCGGGTCGGGTGTGTCGGGTCTTTCCCAGGCCTCGGTCCATTCACTCTTGAGCATGCGGCAGGGCTTGCCGGTCCAGGAGCGGGAGCGCACCGTGTCCTCGCTGGTGGCCTTGAGCAGGGATTCCTTCTGTGCGGGCTGGGTATGGGCCTCCTCAACGGTGAGCCACAGCGAGCCGGTCCAGACCCCGGCGGCACCCATGGCCATGGCCGCGGCGATCTGGCGGCCGTTGCCGATGCCGCCGGCGGCCAGCATGGGCAGGTCGCCGATGGCGTCGACAATCTGTGGCCACAGCACTATCGAGCCGACGTCGCCGGTGTGGCCACCGCCCTCACCGCCCTGGGCGATCACAAAGTCCAGCCCCGCGGCCTTGTGTGCAAGGGCCTGCTTCACTTTGCCGCAAAGCGCCCCGATCAGGCGGCCGGAGTCTTTCACCTGCTTGATCTTTTCCGCCGGCGGTGTCCCCAGGGCGTTGGCGATCAGCTTGCATTTGGGTCGGGTCAGGGCCTCCTCCAGCAGGGGCGTGGCGGTGGCGTCGGTCCAGCCCATCAGGCCCATGGTCTTGCTGCCATCGGGCCATTCCGGCACACCGGCGTTGGCCAGGAGCTGCTGGGCGAAGTCGATGTGTTCCTGCGGCACCATGGCCCAGAGCTGCTTTTCCATGTCCTCCGCAGAGAGGGCATCCATGCCCTCGTATTTCTGCGGGATGACGATATCGACCCCGTACGGCCTGTCGCCAATGTGCTCGTCGATCCAGTCCAGTTCCTCCCGCAACTGCTCGGGGCTGAAGCCGACAGCCCCCAGCACACCTATGCCCCCCGCCTTGCTGACGGCAACCACGACATCGCGGCAATGGGTGAAGGCAAAAATGGGGTAGTCAATCCCCAGCCGTGCGCACAGAGAATTGGTCATCGGTCTGCTCCGGTAGCGGATACTGGCTGACAGTATTGTAGCTCCGGGGCGGACAGGCAATGGCGACAGGTGGCCAGCAAAACTGGCGCTTCTGTTCAGCCGGTAGTCCGCAGCTGCGCATAACCTTATAAAATCAAGTTATTTGTCACTGCTGCCCCAATTCTTTAGAGTTCGCGATTCTTGATGATAACGGCAGCCCCGACCGCTCGTGAGTATTGACCTGAACAGTGCCAACGCCGCCCTCCGCGGGGCCAGTGCAAACGCCATCGTGGAGTGGGCTCTGGCCCTGGGCAAGCCCACCATTGCCACCACCAGCATGGGTCGCAATGCGGCCGTCATGCTGCACCTGGTCAGCTCCGTGGATGCGGGGGTGCCGACGGTCTGGGTGGATACCGGGTACAACCTGCGCGACACCTATGTCGTGGCGGAACGCCTGATTCGGGATCTCGCACTGGACATGCGGGTGTACAGCCCGCTGATGACTTCCGAGCGCCGCAACGCGATCATGGGCGGCATTCCAACGGTTGACGAGGAAGAGCGGCATCGGGAGTTTACCCGCCAGGTCAAGCTGGAGCCCTTTGCCAGGGCGCTGGCGGACTTGCAGCCGGAGGTGTGGCTGACCGGCATTCGGCGGGAAGAGACGGAACACCGCAAGAGTCTGGACATCGTGTCCGTCGACGACCGCGGTATTCTCAAGGTGGCGCCATTGTTCTACTGGTCAGAGCAGGACGTGGAAGACTACATGGCGAGGCACCAACTGCCCACCTGTCGGCACTACTTCGACCCCACCAAGGTCCACGACGGCCGCGAGTGCGGCCTCCACACCGCGGCCTGACCTGACCGCGCTGGCGCCAGCTCCTGCAGCGAGTTTGCGAGGGGGTTATAATTGGCGCAGGTCCGCCGGCAAGGGCGGATCGGGAGGTTGCCATGGTCAAGCTGCCCTGGTTGCGGGCCGTCACGGCGCTGGTGTGCAGTGTCCTGCTGTCGGCCTGCTCGACTCTGGACGGCCCGAGGGCGGCCGCCAGCCAGCTGCCGCCGCTGTGGCAGGACGGCGGCGCCATCACTCTCACCGATGCGTTCGCCCGCCCCACCCGCCCTGATCTGCTCGCCCTGACACCGGAGATGAAGGCCTTTGTCGCCCGCTACGCCCCCGCCGACGCAGGTGCCCGCCAGCGCCTGCTGAGCCTGCACGAGGCGGTGAAAGGGCAGGGTGCCCTGGGGGTGGTCTACGATCCGGTCGCCGACGGCACGGCAGCGGACGTTTTCCGGGCCGGCGCCGCCAATTGCCTCTCCTTCGCCCATCTGTTCGTCGCCCTCGCCCGGGAAGCCGGTCTCGACGCCCGCTACCAATGGCTGGAGGTGCGCCCGCAGTGGACGCGGATGGGCGAGCGCGTGTCCGTGCGCCTGCATGTCAATGTCATGGTGCGGATGCCGGCGGGCGAGCAGTTCATGGTCGACATCGACCCGCTGCAGTCGCGGGACGTGGCCGCCTCCCGATTACTGTCAGATGTGGATGCGGCGGCGCTGGATCACAACAATATCGCCATGGGGGCGCTGGCCGAGGGCGATATCAAGGCGGCCTGGAGCGAGCTGGCGAGGGCTTTGCGGCTCAGCCCGGGACTGTCCCAGCTGTGGGTCAACCTCGGTGTCGTGTACCGGCATGTCGGGCAGCTCGACGAGGCGGAGTGGAGCCTGTTGCAGGCCCTGGCGGTCGACAGCGGCGACCGCTCCGCGATGAACAACCTGGTGGTGCTGTACGGGCAAATGGGGCGCGACGGAGAGCGGGATTTCTGGGTTGAACGCATCGAGCGTCACCGCGATCGCAATCCCTGGTATCACGCCTGGCTTGGCGACCGGGCGGCGGAGGAGAATGACTGGTCGGCGGCGAGGGAGCACTACCGCGTGGCGCTCAAACTGAATCCGGATGACAGCGCGATGCTCTACGCCAGTGGTATCATTCACTTCCGCCTGCGGCAGTACGCCGCCGCCGAACGCCTGATTGAACAGGCGATTGCCGCGGCCAGCCTGCGCAGCGACATTCAGGGCTACCGGACCCAGCTGGAGTTGGTGAGGCAGCGTCAGCTGGCGGATACCCAGCCCTCTGTGGGCCCGGGCTCCACGCGAATATAGGCCCTGCGTTCCAGTTTGCCCCCCAACCGGGAGAGCAGGTCCAGCAGTTGCATTTGCCAGCCGTATTTACGCCGCAGTGCGGCCAGGGCTTCGGCAATTTCACTGGGCTCCTCGATCAGCTGCGCCCGCACCTCAAGCCAGCTCCCGGTCAGGCGGCCGGTGACAGTACAGGGGGCGATCCTGGCTTCGCTGAAATTGCGCAGCCGTTTGACCTTGCCGGCATCGCCGGCGGAGAACAGGTAGAAGCAGGGTCCGTCCCCGGGAGCGAACCAGACCGGCGTAGGCACGAACTCGCCGCTGCGTTTGCGGGTGGCGAAATTGAGGTAGGCGCTGCGCTGCAGTTGCGCAAGTATCTTGCTGTCCATCGGGTGTCCAGTGGTATCGTATCGCTCGGTGACTTCCACGATAACAGAACCGAACCATCAGGGAGTATGTAGATGCGCGAATTTGGCTTTGAGTCCACCACCAGCGAGGTCATTGCCGGGCTGGACCTCAGCGGCAGGGTGGCGCTGGTGACAGGCGCCTCCGCCGGTCTGGGCGTGGAGACCGCCCGTACCCTCGCGGGCGCCGGGGCTACCGTTTGGCTGCTGGCGCGGGACCGCGGCAAACTGGATGCCGCGCTGGCCCAACTGCAGGCAGAGTCGCTGCCGGGTCGCCTGGAATCCGCCCTGCTGGACCTGGCCGACCTGGACCAGGTGCGTGTGGCCGCCGCCGGACTGCTCGCGGCCTGCCCGAAAATCGACCTGCTGATCAACAATGCCGGCGTCATGGCCTGCCCCCACGCCGAGACCGCCCAGGGTTTCGAAATGCAGCTGGGTACCAATCACGTCGGCCATTTTCTGCTCACAGGGCTGCTGTTGCCGGCGCTCAAGGCGGCTGCGGCCAGCGGTCGTGCGGCGCGGGTGGTCAATTTGAGCTCCGCCGGGCACCGGTATTCCGCGTTCGATTTCGAGGACCCCAATTACCGCCAGCGCACCTACGACAAATGGGAGGCCTATGGACAGTCCAAGACCGCCAATGTGCTGTTCTCGGTAGCGCTGGACGCGCGGGCCCGGGAAGCCGGTGTGCGCTCGTTCGCCGTACATCCCGGCGCCATTTCCACCGAGCTGGGACGGCACATGGACAGAGAAGACATGGCGCGCATTACCGCCAATTTCCCCGGCGGCAAATGGACCTTCAAGACAGTGCCCCAGGGCGCGGCCACCAGCGTCTGGGCGGCCACGGCGCCGGAGCTGGAGGGTCGCGGCGGACTTTATCTTGAGGACTGCCACATCGCCACGGCGGCTGCGGAGGGCAGTCGTGACGGGGTGCAATCCTGGGCGGTGGATCCCGTCGCCGCCGAGCGCCTGTGGCAGCTTTCGGAGGCGTGGGTAGGGGAGTCATTTTTGGCGGGTGAGGTTCATGCATGATCGGCCAGCGCGGACTCGTTGGATTTCTGGCGCTGGCGTGGATGCTCTCATGCAGTGTTGCGCAGGCCGACAGCCGGGAGCAGATTGAAAGCAAATCCGGCGCCGCCCTGGGAGAGTTGCGCGGCTTTGCGCCGGGGGTGGAAAAACTGCTGCGCGACGCCCGCGGCGTGCTGGTGTTCCCCGATCTCGTCCGCATGGGTTTCGGCACCGGCGGCCAGTATGGCGAGGGGGCGCTGCTGATCGGCGGTGAGCCGGTAGCCTACTACGCCACCACCAGCGCTCGCCACGAACTCCCGAAGGGCGCACTTCGCTCCGCCAAGGTCATACTGTTCATGACCGATGACGCCCTGGTATCTTTCCGCAACACCGTCAACTGGCAGGTCGGGGTGCACGGTGAGGTGGAACTGGTAGAAACGGAAGGCAAGGCCGTGCGCCCGGCCCGGGAGGAGCACCCGGTGCTGGCGCTGGGCTTCTCCGATCTGGGCCTGATGCAGGGTATGGACTTCAGGGGCAATACCATCAACCGTATCGCGCGCTGACCATAGTCCAGCCCGCTGGCTGGCAGCCGGCGGCCGGTTTGGGTATCCTGCGCCGCTCGCTCATCCTCCCGGGAGACACAGCTCATGCTCGAACATCTTACGGTTGCCAGCGCCCTCCGCGGCAACCTGCCGCTGGGCAGTACGGTCACGGTCCGGGGCTGGCTCCGCAGCAAGCGCGATTCCAAGGCGGGTATCTCCTTTCTTGCGGTCCACGACGGCTCCTCCTTCGATCCCATCCAGGCGGTGGTGCCCGCCAGTCTCGGCAACTATGAAAGTGAGGTGCTGAAACTGTCCACCGGCTGTGCGGTCGTGGTGAGGGGTGAACTGGTGGCCTCCCAGGGCCAGGGGCAGGCGGTGGAAATCCAGGCCAGCGCGGTGGAGGTCGTGGGCTGGGTGGAGGATGCGGAGTCCTATCCCATCGCCAAGAAACGGCATACCTTCGAGTATCTGCGCACCCAGGCTCACCTGCGGCCGCGGACCAATACCTTCGGCGCCATTACCCGCGTGCGCAACACGCTGGCCAACGCCATCCACAACTATTTTTATGGGCGCGGTTTCCACTGGATCAACACGCCGATCATCACCGGCAGTGACTGTGAAGGTGCCGGTGAGCTGTTCCGGGTGAGTACCCTGGATCTGGCCAATCTGCCGCGCAAGCCTGACGGCAGCGTGGACCACAGCGAGGACTTCTTTGCCGGCGACGCCTTCCTCACCGTTTCCGGGCAGCTGGAGGTGGAGGCCTACTGCCTGGCGATGAGCAAGGTCTATACCTTCGGCCCCACCTTTCGCGCGGAGAACTCCAATACCAGCCGCCACCTGGCCGAGTTCTGGATGGTGGAGCCGGAGATTGCGTTTGCGGATCTCAATGCCAATGCCGACCTCGCCGAGGACCTGCTCAAGCACCTGTTCACGAGGGTGCTGGAAGAGCGCGAGGAGGACATGGCCTTTTTCCAGCAGCGGGTGGACGGTACCGTGATTGAGCGGCTGCGCACGGTCATCGACAGCCCCTTCGAGCGCCTGGACTACAGTGAAGCCATTCGCATCCTGGAAAACTGTGGCCAGTCCTTCGAATTCCCGGTCGCCTGGGGGGTGGACCTCGCCTCCGAGCACGAGCGCTACCTGGCGGAAACCCATGTCGGGCGGCCGGTCGTAGTGATGAACTACCCGAAGGATATCAAGGCATTCTACATGCGGCTGAATGACGACGAACGCACGGTGGCGGCCATGGATGTGCTGGCCCCGGGTATCGGCGAAATAATCGGTGGCAGCCAGCGGGAGGAGCGCCTGCAGGTTCTGGATGCACGCATGGATGCGCATCTGCGGGAGGAGCTGTGGTGGTACCGGGATCTGCGCCGCTACGGGACCGTGCCGCACGCGGGGTTTGGCCTGGGCTTCGAACGCCTGCTCAACTATGTGACCGGGATGGAGAACGTGCGCGATGCCATTCCCTTCCCGCGCACGCCCGGTAACGCCAGCTTCTGAGCCTGACCGGGTCTGGCTGCTACCCGGCGGTTTCCGGCCGCGGTGCCTTGAGCCCGCTGCCGGGACGGAGGCTGAACAGAGCCTGGTAGTTGTTGTCGGTATTCACGCCGCTGTAGTCCAGCTCCACCACCTGTTCCAGCTCGAAACGGCGTGTGGTGCTGGTGAGGCTGGCGGTCCATTTGTCGTAGCTGAACTTTTCCGGATCCCGGCGCAGGTCGACAAAGCCTTCCAGGCCACAGTCGACCAGGCGCACGCTGAACCCGGAACTGTTGACGTGGATAATGCGCCCGTTGAAGCCCGCGTACTGCTGCGGCGCCTGTCGCGCCAGATACTTGCTGGCCAACCAGCGCTCGGCTTCCAGGGTGGCGGCGCGGGTGTTGGCCAGCCGCTCCTTGACCGCGGCCAGCTGCTCCCGGGTCACCAGGTTGGGTTCTTTGCCATGCAATGCAGCCTTGATCTGCAGGTGCACCAGGAAGTCGACGTACTTGCGCAGGGGCGAGGTGCAGTTGGTGTAGCACTCCAGTGCCATCCCCATGTGCAGCCCCGCCTTCGTTGACAGCTCTGCCCGGGTCAACAGCCGATTTACCATGGCGCGCAGGGGCAGTCTGTTGGCGCTGGCCGCCAGCTGGCGCATGATATCCCGGTAGCCTTCGCGGCTGGCGGGGTCCAGCTCGGCGGCTTCGGGTGCATGCATGGCGAGGAATTTCCGGCACTCGTCGATGCGGTCGGCGCGAAAGCCCGGATGGATGACAAAGGGGCCGCTGGCACGGCGCTCGGCGAGGAAACGGGCCGCGCAGCGGTTGGCGGCAATCATGCATTCCTCTACCAGCTTTTGCGACAGAAGCTTTTCGTGGGGCTCGATGGACTCGATCTGCTTGCGGTCGTTGAGGATCCAGCGGTATTCCCGGCGATCTTCCATAACCAGTTCATCTGCCTCGCGCCGGGCACGCAGCGCCCGGTACACCTGGTAGAGCGCTTCCAGGGGCGTGGCATGGCTCATCAGGTCGTCGCCGTGACCGTTCAGATAGCGATCGACGGCGAAATAGGAGAGTTTGGCCCGGGAGCGCACGGTTGCTTCGATAAACTCGAAGTTGCCAACGTCACCGCTGTCGCTGATGGCGATCTTGCAAACCAGGGCGGCGCGGTCATTGCCCTCGCTCAGGGCGCAGGTATCCTGGGCCATCTGCTCCGGCAGCATTGGCAACACGTCGCCATGGAAGTAGACCGAGGTGCTGCGGGCGGCGATGTCCTGCTGCAGGCTGGATCCTGGCGGAATCCAGGCCGTGGGGTCGGCGATGGCGACATACAGGGTCCAGCCGTCGCTGCTGATATCAGCGTACAGGGCATCATCGATGTCCTGGGTCTTGGCGGCGTCGATGGAAACGAATTCGAGATCGGTAAGGTCGCGCCGACGCTCGGTCGCCAGCGGTCGGCATTCCGCCAGCTGTTTCTCCATCTCCTTGAGAGCCGGCGTGCTCCAGGCCGGGGCCAGCCGATACTTGGCCATGCAGTACAGGTTCTCTATGCCGGGGGTGTCGTCATTGCCCAGCACCTGGAGGATCTTGGCCTGGGGTTTGCCGTCCCGGATCGGGTGGCGAAGGACGGCGCAGCGGACGTAGTCTCCCTCGCGCACGCCGTTGCGGGCGTGGGGAGGAATAAACAGCCAGCGTTTCAGCTGGGGCAGGTCGGGTTGCACGAACAGGGCGTTGCCCTTGCGTACACAGCGGCCGCTGAAGTCCCCCAGCGGGCTGTCGACCAGTTGTTCGATGTCGGCGATGGTCTTGTTGTCGCCGGAGGGGCGGATGCAGACCCGCACCCGGTCGTCCGGGAACGCCTTGAGCATCTCGTCCGGCGGGATGAAGACTTCCCGGCCGTCGTCGAGTACCGCGAAACCATAGCGGGACTGGGTGCCCTTGACCACCGCTTCGGCCCGCTCTTTTTCGGCCTCCATCTGGGATTTAAGGCCCTTCAGCTGGGCGAGTGAGTCCGGGTTGAGCATCGCGGGATAAGGTCTTTGGCTGGCAGTGAATGAAGCCAGCTATCGTAGCCGAAAACAGCGGCCCTGTCAGGATTCGCTGCGCGCGGCCGCCGGGTGCACCAAACTGGGGCCATTTTCCGCGTTGACTTTATGTCGGGCAGGGTTTGTAATCGGTTTAACGCTGTGGTTTCGCCGCAACCAGGAAGCGCTGTTGAATATACGCTGTACGTACCTTCAAACCTCTGCCCGGCCGCTGCTGCCGGTTTCCTGCCCGACCTGCTCGCCTTCCCTGTCGCCCTTGTCTGCCCTCGTGAGGAATCCGCTATGGAATCAGGCTCGCCCCTGCGCGTAGAAAAATCCACCCTGAAAGCCGTTGTCAAGAAAACCTATGTCCTGGACACCAATGTCCTGCTGCACGACCCCAACGCCGTCACCGGCTTCAATGAGCACCATATCGTTATTCCCATGACGGTCCTGGAGGAGCTGGACCACATCAAGGACCGGCACGAGAAGACTGTCAGCCGGGAAGCCAGGATAGCGATCCAGATGATTGACAAGGTTGTCGACGCCGCCTCGCCCCGGGAAATACAGGAGGGCGTCCCCATTCCCGGCAGCAATGTGGCGGGGGTGCCGGGCACGCTCGCGATTTACCCGGACCAGCTGCTCAGCGATGCCAGCGACATCCCCTACCTGGACGCCACCCAGGACCAGGCCAACGACAACCGCATCATCAATGTGGCCCTGCGCCTGCAGGCGGAAAATCCAGGGGAATTCGTCTGCCTGGTGACCAAGGACATCAACATGCGGATCAAGGCCAAGGGTTCTGGCCTGGTGCACGTGGAGGACTATCGCCGCGACCGGGTGCTGGATGACATTGACCTGCTGGCCCGCGGCTATGAACATGTGGAAGGTGACTTCTGGTCCGGTATCTCCGAGGTAGACACCCTGCGCGAGGGCGACTGTACCCTGCACCGGATTCCGCGCCGTTCCCTGCCGGCTGCCTACCCCAATATGTTCGTCCACGATGACCAGGACTTCATGGCCTTTGTGAAGCGCATCGACAGTGACTACGTCTACCTCCGTTGCGACAGCCGGGACAAGCTGATGAATCGTCGCTTCTGGGGGCTGGCGCCGCGCAACCTGGAGCAGGCCATGGCCATGTCCCTGCTGGAAAACGACAGCGTCGACATGACCGTCATGACCGGCCCCGCCGGTTCCGGCAAGACCCTGCTGGCACTGGCCTACGGCCTGCATGCAATTCTCGAGCAGAAGCGGTTCAGCAAGCTGATCGTGGCCCGGTCAACTCCGCCCATCGCGGAGGATATAGGCTTCCTGCCGGGTACCGAGGAAGAGAAGATGGCGCCCTGGCTGGCGGCTTTCGACGACAACCTGGAGATCCTGCACGGTACCGACGAGTCCTGCCATGGCAGCATCGCCTATGTAAAGGAGCGGGCCAATATCCAGTTCAAGTCGCTCAACTTCATGCGCGGGCGCTCGTTCAACAACGCCTACATCATCATCGATGAAGCCCAGGGCCTGACCCAGTTCCAGCTCAAGTCGGTGATCAGCCGGGTCGGGGCGGACTCGAAGATCGTGGTGCTGGGCAATCTGGCGCAGATCGACAACAAGTACATCTCGCCTCTGACCTCGGGCCTCACCTACCTGGTGGAGAAGACCAAGGCCTATCCCCACGCCGGTATCATGCACGTCAACGGTATCGTGCGCTCCAGGCTGGCGGCCTTTGCGGAGGAAAACCTGTAGGTCGGGCCGCGCAGGTCGGGCCGCCTAGATCGGGCCCCGCCTGCGCGGCCCGGCTTGGGCGGGCTGACATAGGCGGCTCCAGCTGGGCGGCCCGACCTCGGCGGCCCCACCTGCGCGGCCCGACAGTTTCATTCGGGGCGTTGAGTTAGTATGATTGCGCGTGGCAAGCGCGGCGCTGCGCGCATTCCGTCCTTCTCTGTAATTGGATACCCATGAAAAAGTTCCTCTTTGGCAAGCGCATGTGGCTCATGCTGTTGGCCACTGTGCTGGTATTTGGTGGTCTGTTCGGCATGCAGTGGTACGGCCAGCAGATGATGAACCAGGCCATGGACAATATGCCGCGGCAGACGGTGACCATCACAGCGGCGGCCGCGGAGCAGGTCCAGTGGCAACCCGGCGTGGACGCCGTGGGCACCCTCGCACCCATCAACGGCGCGCAGCTGACCGTGGAAGTGCCGGGCATTATCGACCGGGTGAATTTCGACAACGGCGCCACGGTAGCGGCGGGAGATGTGATCCTGGAACTCAGCGCGGCGCCGGACCGGGCTGAGCTGGCGGTGCTGCAGGCGGCGCAGGCCCTGGCAGCATCGGAACTGAGGCGCGCTGAATCCCTGCTTCGCGAGCGCAATATCTCCGAGTCGGAGCTGGACCGCCGGGCCAGCGAACTGGACCAGGCCCGGGCCCGGGTCGCGGCGCAGAGTGCGCGGATCGAACAGAAGATGCTGCGCGCCCCGTTCGCCGGCCGGCTGGGTATTCGCCGATTCAATGTGGGTGACTATGTGCTGGCCGGGGAGCCGATTGTCGAACTGCAGGCGCTGGACCGGCTTTACCTCAATTTCACCTTGCCCGACCACTACATTCCCGAGCTGGCGCCCGGCATGGCGCTGCAGGCCCGGGTGCAGGCCCTGGGCGCCGATATCTTCGCCGGCACCCTCAGCGCCATAGCGCCTGGCGTTGATCCGGATACCCGCAATATTGCGCTGCAGGCCATTGTCGCCAACCCGCAGGAGGTGCTGCGACCGGGCATGTTTGCCCGGGTCAGCCTGGCCCTCGGGCTGCCCCGCCAGCAGGTCGTGGTACCGGCGACGGCCATTTCCTACCGCCCCTACGGCAATTCCGTCTACGTGCTGGCAGAGATTGATGGCCAGGCCACGGTGCGACAGCGCTTCGTCGAACTGGGCCCTGCCCGGGGCGACATGATTGCGGTGACGTCCGGTCTCGAGGCTGGCGAGCTGGTGGCCACCAGCGGCCTGCTGAAGCTGGATGGCGGGGTTCCGGTGCGGGTGGATAACGCGTTGCCTCCCGCAAGCAGCCTGCAGCCCGAACCGGAAAACCGCTGAAGTGACGTTCACTGACCTCTTTATTCGCAAGCCGGTACTCGCCACCGTTGTGAGCCTGTTTCTGGTGGTGCTGGGCCTGCGCGCCGCCGGCGAGCTGAACGTACGCGAATACCCGATGCTGGAAAACGCGGTGG
This sequence comes from uncultured Haliea sp., assembly GCA_947258585.1. Lineage (GTDB taxonomy): Bacteria > Pseudomonadota > Gammaproteobacteria > Pseudomonadales > Halieaceae > Haliea. The sequence goes on from CAMYIZ010000045.1 coordinate 11,989, forward strand.
TTACCGTGTCCACCACCTATACCGGCGCCGACGCGGAGCTGATCAAGGGTTTCATTACCACCCCCCTGGAGCGGGAGATCGCCACCGCGGAGAATATTGACTACCTGACCTCCAACAGCACCCGTGGGCTCAGCGTGATCTCTGCCCATGTGAGCACGGGCGCCAACCCGGACGAGGTGTTGACCCAGGTCGTGACCAAGGTCAACAAGCTGCGCAACGAACTGCCACGGGAATCGGAGGATCCGGTGATTACGCTCGCGGTGGGGGAGCAGGTGGGTACCATGTACATCTCCTTCGCCAGCGTCGATTTGCCGGTCAACCGGGTTGCGGACTACGTGATCCGTGAGGTGGAGCCCAAGCTGGCGACCCTGCCCGGGGTCCAGCGCGCCAGTGCCGACACCACCGATATCTTCGCCATGCGTATCTGGCTGGACAGCGAGCGCTTGACCTCGCTGAATCTTACCGCGAGCGATGTGCGTGCGGCGCTGCAGGCAAACAATGTGCTGTCAGCGGTGGGCGCGACCCGGGGCAGCATGGTGGAGGTCACCCTCAAGGCCGACACCGACCTTGTTTCCGAAGCCGGCTTTCGCCAGCTTGTACTGCGGGAAAAGGATGGCGCCATCGTCCGCCTGGAGGATGTGGCCACGGTGGAGCTGGGCTCCGAGGCCTACTACAGCTCCTCCATGGTGATTGACCAGCGCGCGGTATTCGTGCCCATTTCGGTCGCCAGTGACGCCAACGCCCTGGAGGTGATCGCCCGCGTGCGGGAGGTCTATGAACGGGATATCGTGCCCAGTCTCCCCGAGGGCATAGAAGGAAGCATCAACTACGATGCCACCGTCTACATCGAGAATGCCGTCAGCCAGGTCCAGGCGACCATTGTCGAGGCGATGCTGATCGTGATCCTGGTGATCTTCCTGTTCCTGGGGTCAATGCGCTCGGTGCTTATCCCGGCGGTGGCGGTCCCCCTGTCCCTGATCGGCGCCCTGTTCCTGATGCTGTTGATGGGGTTCAGCATCAATCTGCTCACGCTGCTCGCTTTTGTGCTCGCCATCGGCATCGTGGTGGATGACGCCATCATCGTGCTGGAGAACATCCACAGGCACATCGAGCATGGCATGACGCCCACCGAGGCCGCGCTGAAGGGTGCCCGGGAGCTGGCCTGGCCCATCGTCGCCATGACCACTACCCTGGTGGCGGTCTATCTGCCCATCGGTTTTATCGGTGGTCTGACGGGCACCTTGTTCACGGAATTTGCCTTTACCCTGGCTGGCGCAGTGCTGATCTCGGGTGTGGTGGCCCTGACCCTGTCGCCAATGATGTGCGCCAGGATGCTGCGCAGTTCTGCCGGCAACAACGACAACCGGCTCGAGCACTGGCTCGACCAGCGCTTCGAGGCGCTGCGCCGTGTTTACCAGCGGGATCTTGACCGGGTGCTTGATGACCGTGGCGGGGTGCTGGTGTTCGGGGCGGTGATCCTGGCGTCCTGCTATTTCCTCTTTGTCCGGTCGCCCGCGGAGCTGGCGCCGGAAGAAGACCTGGGCCTGATTTTCTACCTTGCCGAGTCCGACCCCTATGTCACCCTGGAGTACATCGAGCAGTACAGCGCGGAAATTGGCCGCATTACCCGTGACACCCCGGAGATCGCCATCAACTTTCTCTTCAACGGGGAAAACCCCGGGGGCAGCGGCGGCAACAACGGCGCCTTCGGCGGTTTCATCTTTCAACCCTGGAGCGAGCGCGAGCGCAGCGCCACGGAGATACTGAAAGACACGATCCAGCCCCGTGCCGCTGCCATTGCCGGGCTGCAGGTCAACGCGGTCAACCCGCCACCGCTGCCTTCCCCGGGGATTTTTCCGGTGGAATTCGTGATCAACAGTACCCTCGACTACGCGGTGCTGTACGACAGCGCGGAGACGGTCCTGGCGCGAGCCCGGGCCAGCGGCAAGTTCATCTTCATCGATCAGAACCTGCAGCTGGACAAGCCCCAGCAGCGCATTCGCATAGACCGTGACAAGGCTGCCCTGCTCGGGGTGAGCATGCAGACCCTGAGTCAGGACCTGTCCGCCCTGCTGTCCGGGGGCTTTGTCAACCGCTTCGCCATGAACGACCGCTCCTACAAGGTCATTCCGCAGGTGCGCCGGGCCCAGCGCCTGAACCCGGAGGATCTGGGCAGCTATCACACCCGTACCCGGAGCGGAAAGCTGATCCCGCTGGCAACCCTGGTCACCCTGGAAGATGAAGTTACACCGCGGGTGTTGCCGGGGTTCCAGCAGCTCAACGCAGTGACCCTGAGCGGGCTGCCGCGCCCGGGGGTGGCGCTGGGCGATGCGCTGGCCACCCTGGAGACCATTGTGCAGGAAGAGCTGGGTCGCGAGTACGGTGTCGACTACGCCGGGCTGAGCCGCCAGTTCAAGACCGAGGGCAGTGCGCTGGTCACCACCTTTTTCTTCGCCCTGTTGCTGATCTACCTGGTGCTGGCGGCGCAGTTTGAGTCGTTCCGGGACCCGTTCATCATGCTGGTCACCGTGCCCATGTCCATTTCCGGCGCGCTGCTCTGCCTGAACATCCTGGCCCTGTTCCAGGTCAATGGCGCCACCCTCAATATCTACACCCAGGTAGGCCTGGTCACCCTGATCGGGGTGATCTCCAAACACGGCATTCTTATCGTGGAATTCGCCAATCGCCTGCAGAACGAGGGCATGGCCAAGCGTGAGGCTATCGAGGAGGCTGCTTCGGTGCGTCTGCGGCCGGTATTGATGACCACGGCGGCGCTGGTGCTGGCCATGATACCTCTGCTGCTGTCGTCGGGCCCCGGCGCGGGTGCCCGCTTTTCCATGGGTCTGGTGATCGCCTCGGGGATGACGATTGGTACCCTGTTCACGCTGTATGTCCTGCCCGCCGTATACATGTACCTGGGGCGTGATGTGGCTGCCCGGGTACGCCAGGCATCGTCCAAGGAGCAAGTCCACCCATGAAATTCCTGTTTGTGATGTTGCAGTATGTCCTCCCCCAGCACTTGCTCTCCCGGCTGACTGGCGCCCTGGCGGAACTGCGCCACCCGCTCTGGCTCAAGGACGGGATGATCAGCGCCTTCATCGGGGCGTTCGGTGTGGACATGTCCGAGGCCGAAGATCGCTACCCCGAAGCCTACCCGAGCTTCAACGCTTTTTTCACCAGGCCCTTGCGCAGCGGCGCGCGGCCGCTGGCCGAGGCCGCCGTGGTCTGTCCGGCAGACGGCAGTATCAGCCAGATTGGCCGCATCGAGGAGTCCAGCCTGCTCCAGGCCAAGGGGCGTCACTACTCTACCTGGGCCCTGCTGGGCGGTGACGAGGTGCGGGCGGCACAGTTTCGCAACGGGCACTTTGCCACCATCTACCTCTCGCCCCGGGATTACCACCGCGTGCACATGCCCATCGACGGTGAGCTGGTCGCTACTCGCTATATCCCCGGCAAGCTGTTCTCCGTGAACGGTACGACAGCGGCGGGCGTCGATCGCCTGTTCGCCCGCAATGAACGCCTGGTCTGCTATTTCGACACGGCGGTCGGGCCCATGGCGATGGTGCTGGTGGGCGCCATGGTGGTGGCGGGGATAGAAACCGTCTGGGAGGGCCAGGTGGCACCGCCGCCTCGGGCGATGCTGCAGCGCGATTACCGCGAGCTGCCGGCCCCGATCCGCCTGGCCAAGGGCGAGGAGATGGGGCGCTTCAAGCTGGGCTCAACGGTCATTCTGCTGTTTCCGCAGGGCGCAGTGAGCTGGTTGCCGGGCTACGCTGCCGACACCCCGACCCGGCTGGGCGAAGCCCTGGGCGGCCTGGCCTCCGGTGCGCCGGTCGAAGCTCAGGAGGGCTGACCCAGCGTCGCCACGATGTGCCGGTAGCTGTCGAGCCGGGTAGGGCTGATGGCGCCGGCCTCGACAGCGGCGAGGATGGCGCAGCCGGGTTCGTGCTCGTGACTGCAGTCGCGGAAGCGACAGTGCCCCAGTAGCGGCCTGAACTCCCTGAAGCCCAGCTCGACCTGCTCTCGGCTCATGTGCCAGAGCCCGAATTCGCGAATACCCGGGGAGTCGATCAGGCTGCCGCCAGTTGGCAAGTGGAACAGCTGGGCGGTGGTGGTGGTGTGCACCCCCTTCTGGCGCAACTCCGACAGGGCCCCTACGCGCAGGCCTGCGTCGGGCAGCAGGGCGTTGACCAGAGAAGACTTGCCGACCCCGGACTGCCCGACGAAGACACTGATCCTGTCTCGCAGCGCCTCGCTGAGCCGGGCCAGGCTGCCGCTGCGGCTGCTCACCTCCAGCAGCCGGTAGCCGAGGCTGGGATAGATGGCGAGCAGGGACTGCAAGCGCGAGCGCAGGGCCGTATCCTGGTCCAGCAGATCCGATTTGTTCAGGACCAGAACAGGCTCGATTCCTACAGCCTCCGCTGCCACCAGATAGCGGTCTATGAGGTTGGCGTGGGGTTCCGGGTACGGTGCAATGACGACCAGGATCTGGTCGATGTTGGCGGCAATCGGCTTCAGCTTGCCGTACGGATCCGGACGCCTCAGTTCGCTGTGGCGCTGCTCCCTGGCCACCACAACCCCGGTTGTGTCACCCGCGCACCAGATCACCCGGTCACCGGTCACCAGCCCGTCCAGGTTCGCTCGCAAGTGACAGCGCTGGGTGCTGCCATCGTCGGCTTCTACATCCACCTGGGTGCCGAAGTGGGCTATCACCAGGCCGGTCTGTTCCGGCCCCAGCTCGCCGGCGCCCAGGGCCTCTTCACCGCGGACACCGCGGCGCTGTGCCCTGGCGGTGCGCTCCTCCTGGATTTTGCTGATGCGCCAGCTTTGCTGCCGGCTCAGTTTGCGTTTGCTCATGCCGGGCATTATTGGGTGCCGGCATGGCGCTGTACAGGCAATTTGTTACACTGCGGACAGAATAGGGCGAAGAGAGCGAGGGGCATGCTGCAGTCGGGAAACCTGATCTGGGTAGATCTTGAAATGACCGGTCTCAATCCAGACCAGGACAGGGTGATTGAAATTGCCTCCATAGTCACTGACAGCGAGCTCAATACCCTGGCGGAAGGGCCTGTCATTGCCATCCACCAGTCGGATGCCGTGTTGTCGGGCATGGATGAATGGAACACCACTCATCACACCCGTTCGGGCCTGGTCGACAGGGTGCGTACCAGTAATGTCGATGAGGCTGCGGCCGAGGAGCAGACCCTGACGTTCCTGCGCCAGTGGGTGGCTCCCGGCAGCTCCCCCATCTGTGGCAACAGTATCTGCCAGGATCGACGTTTTCTGGCCCGGTACCTGCCGCGGCTTGAGAGCTATTTCCACTACCGCAATCTCGATGTCAGTACACTCAAAATCCTGATGCAACTCTGGCGCCCGGAGCTGGAACAGGGCATCGTCAAGGCTGGCAGCCACCAGGCCCTGGAGGATATACGCGAGTCGATTGAGGAACTTCGCTATTACCGCGAGCACCTGCTGGTGGCGGGCCCGGTTCGGGGCGGGAGCTGAACCAGACGGCAGCTTTCGCAGCAACGGTGCTTTCATCTATAGTGAAATAATAAAAGCGCCAGCTTGGCGGAGTGTGGGTAAGCCCACGCGGGCAGGGACGGGGGATGTTGCATGAGAAAATCAGCGATAGGATGGGCGCTTGTCAGTATCCTGGCAACGGCCTGTGCTCCGGGTTCGGTGCGGGAGGCCCCGCCAGCCGAGCCCGAGGTGGCGGCCGTCGAGGAACCGGTCTATACCGCGCAACCCGGTCTCTCGGCACAGGAGCGATTTCGCTCGGCGTTGGGCTTGCTGGAGACTGGCGAGCCCGGCCCGGCCCGGGCCGAATTGCTCGCCTATCTTGAGGAAAAGCCGCGCAGCGACGTAGCCAGGGACCTGCTGCGTCAGATAGAGTCTGATGCCCTGGAGTACTACCCCGCCGAGTATCGTCAAATCACCCTCACCTCCGGGGAGTCCCTGTCCACCCTGGCGAAGCGGTATCTCGGGGACATCTACCAGTTTTACGCGCTTGCCAAGTACAACGGTATTTCCGAGCCCCGACGGCTGCGGACCGGCCAGAGTCTCCGGATTCCACTGACCGCGACCGCCGCGGCTGCGTTCGCGATCGATGACGATCCGGAGGCAATGGCCCGCGAAGTCGCCGCCAGGGCTGAGGCGGCTGCCGTCCCGGGGGAGATCGTCACCGCCGAGCCGGTAACAGCGTCCGAGGCCACCGTTGACTCACCCGAGGCGGAGATGACTGTGGAGGTCCTGCCCGAACCAGCGTTGCAACCGATGGTAGCGGAGGCGCCCTCCGGCAATCCCGCGGACTTGCACCGGGAGGCCCTGAACGCCTTTCGGGCCCAGAACCTGGAGAAGGCGATCGGTCTCTGGGACCAGGTATTGGCACTGGATCCGGAGCACGAAAATGCGGGGCTGTACCGGGCCCAGGCTGTAGAGCTGCAGAACCGATTGCAGCAGCTTAACTGACGCAACCATGAGCCGTGCCAAGGACTCCCCTATGTTGACACTGTTCCGCGAACTGCGCCGACGCAAGGTATTCCAGACCTGTTTCCTGTATATATTTGCAGCCTGGGGCAGTCTGCAGATTATCGATGTCCTGTTTCCGTTGCTGGACCTGGATGGCGACCTGATCTCACGCTATATCTTCGTCCTCACCATCGCCGGCTTCCCGGTGGCTTTTGCCCTGGCCTGGTTTTTCCAGATTACGCCGAAAGGGGTCGTGCGTTCGACGCCGTTTGTCGAGCGTCGGGTGTTGTCGAATATCCCGCCGCTCAATGACCGACGCTCCGCCGGCAAGCCCAGCTACTTTCGCAAGACCGACATGCCTGAAGAGTTCGAGTGGACCCTGACGGCAGAAACCGGGCCCCTGGCGGGACTGAGCTTCGGAGTGGACCGCTCACTGGTCATGGGACGTTCCCTGGAGAGCGACATCGCTGTAGTCAGTCCCCACGTCTCCCGCCACCACGCCCGCCTTGACCTCGATGGCGACCAGCTCACACTCGAGGATCTGGGCTCCGCAAACGGTACGGTGGTGAACGGACGGTCCCTTACCGGGCGCTGCGCGCTGCACAATGACGATGAAATCCGCTTTCACGACATCGTGTTCCGGGTCAGTCGCAGCTACAGCAACGCCTACCGCGGGGTGGAGCTGCACAGCAAGACGACCTATATCGAAATCCCCCCTGACCGGGACACCGGCAGCGACCAGGGTCACTGACTCAGTCGCCGGGCTTGGCACTCTTGATGCGCGACAGGTTGCGCTGCAGGGTGCGGGCCTGTTTCAGGCGCAGGCTGGCGTTGCGGTTGCCGGGATTGTAGTAAAGCGATTTCTCCAGGGCACTGATCGCCGCCTTCAGGTCACTCTGCAGCAAGCCGCTGCCGGTCTTCAGCCACTCGTCGCTTAAAGCGCCGCGCAGCGCCACCACCCTGGCGAGCAGGGGGTCCTCAGCCAGTGGCTGGGCGGCGAGCGCGGCGTGTATATGATCCAGTTCCAGTGCCCGGTCGTCGGCGCTGGCAGCGTCCGCCAGCTGCACGTGTGCCTCGCGCAGCAGCATCGCTTCGCGGCTCCCCGGCGTCGTCGGCTGCTGTTCGGCGCGGCTGACGAGGTCCCGGTAGCGCCCGGCCTGATACAGGGCGAGGAGTGTCGGGGACTCCCCGGCGGCGGAATCATCGGTTTCTGCCGACGCTGTTGGCGGGGGATATGCACCTTCGATCTTGCCCCGTGCCTGGGTGGTGGCACGGGTGGAAAACTCCCGGCGCAGTCGCGCCGTCGCCGTTTCCTCGGCGGGTGTCAGGGCGAGGGCTGCCAGCATCCAGCGGTCGCCCTCGCGGCGATTACCGCGGGCGTATGCCGCCTCCCCTTTCTGCAACGCTTCCCGGGTGCGGGCGGCGATCTCCGGCTCCAGCATGGCGATCATTCTGCGCGCCTGTTCCACCTCCGCGGGCACCAGCAGCAGGGTGCGCCAGCGCGACAGGGCCGCGGCCAAGTTGCCCGCTGCCTGCTCGGCCTCGGCGGCTGCGACCTGACGATGGGCAAAACCGGCGATACCCGAGTCCGGGTCCGTTGCTGTGCTGCCGCAGGCCGCCAGCAGCAGGGTGAGAAGGATAGCAAGTACTCGCATCAGTGCCGTGGTACTCGCTTGAAACCGGTTACGAATTGGCGAAAATCCTGCAAGCTGTGATCGTCATAAATCATGGTCCGATGCAGCAGAAAGGGGTCGGTGAAAACCGTATTGTCGCCCCGGGTCACGGTAGCGGCGAGGCGGTAGCCGGCCCGGGCCAGCTCCTCGGCGGCAGTCTCACTGCTGTTGCCATAGGGGTACGACAGGTAAGCCGGCGCCGTGCCGAGATGGCGTTGGAACAGGGGCTTTGGCCCGCGCAGTTCCGCGCGGAGACGGGCGCGGTACACCTCCTCCGAGCTGTCCCCGGGCAGCGGTGCCAGGCTGGCGTGGCTGGCGCCATGGGACTGGACCTCGATCAGGCCGCTGGCGGTCATTTCCCGCAGCTGCGCCCAACTCAGGGCTTTGCCGCCGCCGATGAAATCCGGATAGATGAACAGGGTCGCCCGGGCCTCGTAGCGCTGCAACAGGGGCCAGGCGACGTCGTAGACGGAGCGGTAGCCGTCGTCGATGGTCAGGGCCACAGCCTTGTCCGGAATGGGTTCGCCGCGGGCAAGAATTGCCTCGATATCGGCCATTGCCAGAGTCTGGTAGCCATTCTCCGCGAGGTATTGGAGTTGCCGCTCGAAGTCACGCGCGGCCAGTTCCAGCTGGTGACTGGCGCGATCATCATGAGTGAACTGGTGGTAGCAGAGGATAGGCAGGGTCCGATAGCCGTCCGGATAGACCGAGGTCGGGTTGACCGGGCGCAGTGGAACCGCGAGCACGTCGCCGGCCCTTGGCGGCCGCTTGTCGCTGTTCAGCTCCCGTACCTGGGACCCGGCGAGCGGTTTTCCCAGCACTGCCGCCGCCACCTGGTTCCAGCTCAGGTCCCGTTCCAGGCGCACCAGAGCGGTGTCGCTATTGCTCGCAATCACCTCCAGGCCGGCGTCGTCCTCGGTCACCGGTGCGCTACTGCAGGCTGCCAGCCCGAGCACCGCCAGCAGCCACAGCGGGGCAGTCCTAGCCGGGCTTCTGGTCACTGTCCTTGACCTGCACGATGGTTTGGTCATCGACCATGCTGCGGGTGATGCCGCTGACATCCAGCCCCTGCCTGGCGCCGGCGACATCGTGCAGCGAGCCCTCGGTAAACGCCGTACCCTCCAGCTGTTTTTCAATCCCGTCCGCCAGGTGGTTGACGGCCTGGAACAGGTCGCCAAACTCGTCCTCCCGCCGCCGGGAAATCCTGGTCTCCAGCTGGCCGCTCCCCAGCAGGTTCAGCGCGGAGGTGGCGAGCTTCAGGTTGCGCGCGATGAGCTTGTTGAAGATGTAAATGACCAGCGACACTGCGAGGACGATGGCGAATCCGAGCACAACCATCATGCGTTTGGTCGTGCCCAGGGCAGAGGCCAGTGGCGCCCGGTCCACGCCCAGGTCGACACGGCCCACCACAGTCTGGTTGAACAGCACCGGCAGGCGGAAATTGAAGGCATTCTCAAGCTCGTGTACGTGGCTGCCATCGCTGCGGCTGAAGACATCGCGCTGGACTCCAGCCGGTTCCCAGGGGCTGCCGACGAGGCTGTCGTCGCTGGCGCTGCGCACAATGCCCTCGTGGTCGGCCACGATCAGGTAGCGGAAGGTGTCGCGGGCGGCGGCGTCTTCAACCAGGGCATCAAGGGTGATCCAGTCTTCCCCGAGCACGGGAATCGCCGCCTGTACGGCGATGAACTTGGCGAGTGACATGCCAGAGTCCACGGCCTGGTGGGTGAGCGCCTCGCTCTGGGCGCGAAATACCAGCGTTGAGCTCAGGGCCATGGCCAGCGCAACCACCGCTGCCATGATGGCAGTCCATTTCACCTGCAATGGCAGGTAGCCGCGTTGCTCCTCCTCCTGCTGCTGCACCGAGGCCAACTCCCGCACCAGCGCCCGCTGCAATTCCCCGCCGGTCTGGAACCGCCGCTCCGGCTTTTTCTGCAGCAGTTTGTTGACGATTTTCTGCAGGCCGACGGGCGCATCGGCACTGAGCTGGCGGATCGGTACCGGGCTTTTCTGCACGATTTGCATGATCAGGGTCGGCAGGGACTCTGCATCGAAGGCCTTGTGCCCGGTCAGCATCTCGTAGAGGATCACGCCGACTGTGAACAGGTCCGAGCGCCCGTCCACCGCAGTGCCGCTGGCCTGCTCGGGGGACATGTAGCGAGGAGTCCCCAGCATCATGCCGACCTGGGTAGTTTCCTGTCCCGCGCCCCCTTCCATTCGGGCTATGCCGAAATCGGTGACCTTGATCGACTCCCCATCGGCACCGAGAATGATGTTGTCGGGTTTGAGGTCCCGGTGCACGACACCCCGGCTGTGGGCGTAGTCCATGGCCCCGGCGAGCTGTATTGCGATATTGATAATGGTCTTGAACGGCAGTCGCCGGCCCTGCTGCAGGATGTCACCCAGGGGTTCTCCCTCCAGCAGTTCCATCATGATGTAGGGCGCCCCTTCAAAACTGCCGACGTCGTAGACAGTCACGATATTGGGGTGGGTCAGGGCACCTGCGGCCTTGCCCTCGCGGAGGAAGCGGTTGTTGTGTTCTTCGTCGCCGCAGTGCTCTGCTTTCAGCACCTTCAGGGCAACGGTGCGGTGGATGCCGGGGTCATAGGCTCGATAGACGTGGGCCATGCCGCCCTCGCCAATGAGTTCCTGGATTTCGTAGCGCCCCAAGGTCTTGCCGACGATGTCCATCGTCCCGTGTCTCCCCTTTTTTTGCTCGCGGGCCGCTGGGATTGGCCGATCCGCTATCCGGATGCTATCACCCGAGGGGGCCCCTGTCGCGCTGCCGCTGCAGGGCCCAGGCAACATGTTCACGCACCAGCGGGGAGGGATGGTCGAGGCGCTGCCTCAAAGCGGCGACCACCCCCGCCGCCGGTGGCGCATTGCCGAGCGCCACGGCGATGTTGCGCAGCCAGCGCTCGTGACCGATACGGCGAATGGCTGACCCCTCGGTGCGGGCGAGGAATGTGGCCTCATCCCACAGGAACAGGTCTGTCAGGTCGGCGCTGTGGAGACCGTGGCGCGGCTGGAAATCAGGTTCATCACTGTGGCGGGCAAACTTGTTCCAGGGGCAGACCAGCTGGCAATCATCGCAGCCGAAAATGCGGTTGCCCATCAGTGGTCGCAGGGCTTCGTCGATGCTGCCCTTGTGCTCAATGGTCAGGTAGGAAATGCAGCGTCGCGCATCGAGCTGGAAAGGACCGACGAATGCATCCGTGGGGCAGACGGTGAGGCAGGCTGTGCAACTGCCGCAATGCCGGGTCGCTTGCGGCGGGTCTGGCACCAGCGGCAGGTCGGTATAGATTTCGCCGAGGAAAAACCAGGAACCGGCGCGGTCATTGATCAGCATGGTGTTCTTGGCAATCCAGCCCATGCCTCCGCGTTCCGCCAGGGCGCGCTCCAGTACGGGTGCGCTGTCGACAAAAGCGCGGTACTGGCCGCCCCCCGCAGCGTCCTGCAAGCGCGCAGCCAGTTGCGCCAGGCGTCTGCGGATCAATTTGTGGTAGTCCCGGCCCAGGGCGTAGCGCGAAATATAGGCTTTCTCCGGCGCCTCCAGCACCGCTTCCGGCCGGGTATCCGCTGCCAGGTAATTCATGCGCAGGGTGATGACCCGACAGGTGTCCGGAATCAGCTCGGACGGGCGTGCGCGCTTCTCGCCATGGCGCTCCATGTAGTCCATGCTGCCGTGATAGCCAGCCTTCAGCCACTTCCGCAGGTAGGCTTCGTGCTGGTCCAGCTGGATGTCGCTCACTGCGAGCTGGGCAAAGCCGAGCTCCGTGGCCCAGCGCTCAAGCTGGTGGCGCAGCTGCGACTGCTGTTGCTGGGTCAATGTCATTGCCATGGGGCTGGGCCGGGGCAGGGAACCTGCCTATAATCCGCGAGTTTGCGATGATTTTCGGAAACGGCAGTGTAGCAGCGTGGGGTCAGGATTGGCGATGGCAGGCAAGCAGGGATTCACCTGGACGGATCATGAGCCGCTCTACAGCGCAGCGGAGACCCGGGCGTTGGACCGCTGGGCCATCGACCATGCTGGCATCAGCGGTGCACTGCTGATGTCGCGTGCCGCCGCGGCCACGCTGGAACAGCTGCTGCTGCGCTGGCCGCAACCTCCCCTGCTGCAGGTGCTGTGCGGAACCGGCAATAATGGCGGGGACGGTTACCTGATTGCAGATCAGGCGCATCGCCGCGGAATCCCCGCGCAGGTGCTGCAGGTGGGGGATCCGGAGCGGATTGGCGGCGATGCGCTGCTGGCACGGGAGCAGGCGCAGGCCAATGGCGTAACGGTACTGCCGTTCAGTCCCGGCAGCCTGCAAGCCACCGCCATCCTGGTCGACGCCATGCTCGGCACTGGCCTCGGTGGTGAGGTTCGCGCTCCCTCCGCCGCCGCCATTGACGCCTGCAACAGCAGTGGGCAGCCGGTTGTCGCCGTGGATATTCCCTCCGGCCTGTGCAGCGACACCGGGCGCATCCTGGGACGGGCGGTGCGCGCCGAACTCACCGTTACTTTCATTGGCTACAAACGCGGCCTCTTTACCCTGGACGGCCCCGACTGTTGCGGAGCGCTTGAGTTCTCCGACCTGGCGCTCCCTCTCGAAGCTTACCGGGCGGTGGCGCCCGGCTGGCGCAGGCTGTTGCTGGAGGGGATGCTGGCACAGTGGCCGGGGCGTCCGGCCAATACCCACAAGGGGAATTGTGGCCGGGTGCTGGTGGTGGGCGGTGACACCGGTATGCCCGGCGCCGTGGCGCTCGCGGCGGAAGCCGCCTTGCGCAGTGGTGCGGGCCTGGTGCGCGTGGCGACCCGGCAGGAACATCTGCCGGCGCTGGTCGCTCGCACGCCCGAGGCCATGGCTACCGGCGTGCGTTCGGGCCAGGACCTGCAGCCGCTGCTGGCCGCGGCGGACGTGCTGGTGGTGGGGCCCGGTCTGGGCCGCAGCAGCTGGTCACAACAGCTTTTGCAAGCGGTGGCGGCGAGCGACCTGCCCTGTGTCCTGGACGCGGACGGGCTCAACCTGCTGGCCGAGGGACGGGTGCTGGCGCGACAGCGCAGGGAACACTGGGTATATACCCCACACCCGGGCGAAGCCGCCCGCCTGTTGGGAGCGACGACCGCCGCTGTGCAGCGGGACCGGTTTGCCGCCGCAGCACAGCTCCAGGCGCAGCTGGGCGGCACGGTTGTGCTCAAGGGCAATGGCAGCCTGGTCGTGGCGGATGCCCTGCAGCTGTTATCCGATTACGGCAATCCGGGCATGGCATCGGGCGGTATGGGGGACGTCCTGAGCGGTATTGTCGGCGGTCTGCTGGCCCAGGGCCTGGAGGGTGCAGAGGCGGCAGCGTTGGCTGTGTGCCTGCATGGCGCTGCGGCCGACAGCGCCGCGGAGCAGGGGCAGCGCGGCTTGCTGGCCAGCGACCTGATGGCACCGCTGCGGCGCCTGCTGGGATGAGCGGAGGGGAGGCCGGCTGGGAGGTCGCCGACGAGGACGCGATGGTGGCCCTGGGTGCTGCACTCGCGGCTGCCTGCGAGCCGGGCATGGTGATCTACCTTGGCGGTGACCTGGGGGTGGGCAAGACAACGTTCTGCCGGGGTTTCATCCGCGCGCTGGGTCACGCCGGGGCGGTGAAGAGCCCGACCTACACGCTGGTGGAGCCCTATCGGCAGGGCGAGCTGGATATCTATCATTTCGATCTCTATCGGCTGGGCGATCCCGCCGAGCTCGAGTTCATTGGCATTCGGGATTACTTTGCCCCGGACAGTTTGTGCCTGATCGAATGGCCCGAGCGCGGAGCGGGCGCTTTACCCCCCGCGGATATAGCGATTACTATAGCGACAGCCGGCAGCGGCCGTAGTGTCAGGGTGCGAGCCGGGTCGGTGCTGGGAAGCGCAGTTCTGGCGCGCTGGCGGTCTGGCGCCTGAACTAGACGACCGATAATCGGCTGGAGTGAGATGAACAGGGCTTTCTGGATCAGGCTGGTCCTGGGTTGGGTGATGGCATCGTCGGCGCTGGCGGTGGATGTGCATGACGTGCGCCTGTGGCGTGCGCCGGACCACACCCGCGTCGTGTTTGACCTGACCGGTCCCGCCGAGCACCGGCTCCTGACCCTGGAAAATCCCGACCGCATTGTGCTGGATGTGTCCGGCGCGACCCTCAAGGCCAGCCTTGCCGCGCTGGACCTGACCAGCACCCCGATTTCGCTGGTGCGTTCCGGTGTCCGGGACGGGCGTGACCTGCGGGTGGTCTTCGATATCAGCGAAGGTGTGGATCCCCGCAGTTTCGCCCTGAAGGCCAATGCCCAGGCGGGCGACCGGCTGGTGCTGGATCTCTACGACCGCAATCCGGGCAAGAAGCCGGCGGTGGCGGAGGTGCGCAAGAGCGCCGCCAGTGAATCCGGCCGCCGGGACATCATCATTGCAATCGATGCCGGCCACGGTGGTGAAGACCCCGGTGCCATCGGGCCCAACCGGCTGCGTGAAAAAGACGTGGTCATGGCCATCGCCCGGGAGCTGCACGCACTGCTGGAGCGGGATGAAGGTTTCAGCCCGACCATGGTGCGCACGGGTGACTACTACATCAGCCTCAAGGGGCGTCGCGATATAGCCCGCCAGCGCCAGGCGGACCTGTTCGTATCAGTCCACGCCGATGCGTTTACCCGCCGCGAGGCCAACGGTGCCTCGGTCTATGCCCTGTCTACCCGCGGCGCCACCAGCACCACGGCGAGCTACCTCGCGCAGCGCGAGAACGAGGCCGACCTGGTGGGCGGTGTGCGGCTCTCGGACAAGGACGATGTCCTGGCGGGCGTACTCACCGATCTCTCCATGACCAACACCCTGGACCACAGCCTCAGGGTGGGCGGCAAGGTACTGCAACGCATGGACACCGTGGCGCGCCTGCACAAGCGCAATGTGGAACAGGCCGGTTTCGCGGTGCTGAAGTCGCCGGATATTCCCTCGATCCTGGTGGAGACCGGTTTCATTTCCAATCCCGGCGAGGCGCAGAAGCTGGGAACCCGGGACTACCAGCGCAAGGTAGCGCAGGCCATTCACGCCGGGATTCGGGACTGGTTTATTGCCCAGCCCCCACCCGGTACCCTGTTGGCCTGGCGCAAGCAGCAGGGTGACCAGGAGTATGTCATCGCCCGAGGTGATACACTGTCCGGCATTGCCCAGCGCTTCAATGTGCCCGTGAACCGCCTGCGGGATCACAATGGTCTGCGTGACTCCCGCATCCTGGTGGGCCAGACGCTGAAAATCCCTACCACCTGAGCGCTGTAGCGCCCCCGGCCCATGTCCAGAATACATCGCCTCAGCCCGAGGCTAGCGAACCAGATTGCCGCCGGCGAGGTGGTCGAGCGCCCGGCATCCGTGGCCAAGGAAGTGCTGGAAAACAGCCTGGACGCCGGCGCCACCCGGGTGGACATCGACGTCGAGTCCGGCGGTACCCGGTTGATTCGCATCCGCGACAATGGCGCGGGGATGGAACCCGAAGACCTGCCCCTGGCCCTGGCCCGGCATGCCACCAGCAAGATATTCTCGCTGGAAGACCTGGAGTGCGTCGGCAGCCTGGGCTTCCGCGGCGAGGCCCTGGCTTCCATCGGCTCGGTGTCGCGGCTGACGCTGACCAGTAACCACCGCGAGGACAGCAGCGAGGGCTGCAGCGCCCTCTGCGAGGGGCGCGAGATGGAAGTACAGCTGCGGCCGGCCCCCCACCCCCGGGGAACCACGGTGGAGGTGCGCGACCTGTTTTTCAACACGCCGGCCCGGCGCAAGTTCCTGCGCACCGAAAAGACCGAGTTCAATCACCTGGAAGAGGTGGTCAAGCGGCTCGCCCTGTCCCGTTTCGAGGTGGCCTTCAGCCTGCGCCACAACGGCAAGCTCATCCACAATCTCGGCAGCGCGGAGAGCACGGCTGAACAGCAGCGGCGAGTGGCGGCGGTGTGCGGACCGGCCTTTATGGAACAGGCCCTGTATATCGAAACCGAGCGCAGCGGCATTCGCCTGCGGGGCTGGCTGGCGCTGCCGACCTTTTCCCGCAGCCAGGCCGACCTGCAGTACTTCTTCGTCAACGGCCGGGTGATTCGCGACAAGCTGGTAGCGCACGCTGTCAAGCAGGCGTACCGCGATGTTCTTTACCACGGCCGTCACCCCGCGTTCGTGCTGTACCTGGAGCTGGATCCGTCACAGGTTGATGTCAATGTGCATCCCGGCAAGCACGAAGTGCGGTTCCGCGACAGCCGCGCGGTGCACCAGTGCATATTCAGCGGCCTGCACCGGGCGCTGGCGGAGGTGCGTCCGGACTCGGCCCCCGCGCCGCTGGCCACGCCGGAAGGGCTCGCGGTGGATGCCCGCACGGGCGAGATTGCGCGCCAGCCGGGGCTCGGCTGGGGCGGCAGC
>CAMYIZ010000046.1 GCA_947258585.1 uncultured Haliea sp.
GCCGTGAATACGTCCATGTAGGCTTGTATGAAACATCCTTGTTTCATACAGTCCGGCAACCCCCACCCGGAACCGGCCGCCTCCTGCACTGCCAGCGAAATGTGCGGCACTGCGTTAGCGAAACTGTGAATCCCCGGCAAAAAGAACCAGGGAACGTCGACTCAGCGCCAAAGGCAAGGCACCGGAGCCGAATTCAGAACTCGCGTCACCCGGGCCCCGAATCTGGATCTGGCAACAACATCGGGGCCTTACCAACCAAGGTATCTATCAACCACCTTCAGATACCTCTCCCGCAAAGGCTGCGACTCGTTGGCCAGCTGGTGCCCGGCCCCAGGCACCAGCTCGATCCGCAGCCCCGGAAACAGCTTGCCGTAGCGCGGCAGGTTGTAGCGCCAGTCCACGGTCGTGTCGGCGTCGCCCTGGACTAGCAGCGCCGGCCCCACGCCCAGGTCCTGCAGCGGCAGCTCCGCCAGCCAGCGGCGCAGGGCGCCGACCCAGTTCATCTGGATGCGATGGGGCTGCAGCGGGTCCTGACGCAGGAAGTCGAGAAAGCTCCGGTCTGAGGAGTTGCGCGTGAACGCCCGGGGGACAGTGGCGACGAAGCGGTGCAGCAGGGCATGCGCGGCAAATACCCGTCGCCAGCCAGCCGGGCGCAGCAGCGGCGCGAGCAGCACGGTGCCGCTGAAAGGCCAGGGGGGGTGGCGGCGGGCGAACTCGATCAGGGCGGCACCGCCGGTGCTCTGGGCCATCGCCTGCCAGGGCAGGTCCGGCTGCTCCACCGCGGCCAGGACATCGCGAATGGCATCGCCGTACTCGCGAAACACCTCTATCCCGGCCGGGGTGCCGGTGGACAGGCCGTGGCCCGGCAGATCAAAGGCGACAACGTTGCAACCCCGGGCCAGGGCGTGACGAATCAGGTGGCGATAAAGCCCAACGTGATCCAGGTAGCCGTGGACCAGCAGCAGGTTGTGTCTGGCGCCGGCTTGCTGCCAGCAGTGCACTGCCAGCTGGTAGTGGCCGCTTGCCACGGTGCCGAGCCGGTAATCCACACCCGGCAGCTGCCGGGGGACGTCCAGGCCATAGAAACCGAGGTATTCGTCCAGGCCCGGCAGGGGGCGCGCCTCCCCAAGCGGCGGCAGGGCCTCGCCCAGGGCCCTCAGGGCCTCGCGGTCGGGGCGCGCCATGGGAGGACCGGTTTTCAGTTGACCTTGGGGTCCAGCTGGCCTGCGTCGTAGGCTTCCTGCATGGCGATCAGGGAACGCACCTTGATCTTGTCCGCCTGGCCGGCGGTACCGAATGCCTCGTAGCGGGCAATGCAGATGTCCTTCATCGCCACCGTGGTCGCCGCGAGGAACTTGCGCGGGTCGAACTCGGCGGGGTGCTGGGCCAGGAAACGGCGCACTGCGCCGGTGGACGCCAGCCGCAGGTCGGTGTCGATATTGATCTTGCGCACGCCGTGGCGGATACCCTCCTGGATCTGCTCTACCGGCACACCGTAGGTTTCCGGAATTTCGCCGCCGAACTCGTTGATGATGGCCAGCCACTCCTGGGGCACCGAGGACGAGCCGTGCATCACCAGATGGGTTCCGGGAATGCGGGCATTGATCTCCTTGATGCGGTCGATGGCGAGGATATCTCCCGTGGGCGGGCGGCTGAACTTGTAGGCGCCGTGGCTGGTGCCACAGGCGATGGCGAGGGCGTCGACGCCGGTGGCCTTGACGAAGGCAGCGGCCTCTTCCGGGTCCGTCAACAGCTGCTCGTGGCTCAGGGTGCCCGCGGCGCCGACGCCATCCTCCTCACCGGCCTGGCCGGTTTCCAGCGAGCCCAGGCAGCCCAGCTCACCCTCCACCGAAACACCGCAGGCATGTGCCATCTCCACCACCTGCCGGGTGACGCCGACGTTGTAGTCGTAATCCATCGGCGTCTTGCCGTCCACACCCAGGGAGCCGTCCATCATCACCGAACTGAAGCCCAGCTGGATAGAGCGCTGGCACACCGCCGGGGATACGCCGTGGTCCTGGTGCATCACTACCGGGATGTGCGGGAATTCCTCGATCGCTGCCTGGATCAGGTAGCGCAGGAAGGGTGCCCCGGCGTATTTGCGGGCGCCGGCGCTGGCCTGCATGATCACGGGCGAGTTGGTGGCGTCCGCCGCCTCCATGATGGCCCGGGTCTGTTCCAGGTTGTTGACGTTAAAGGCCGGCACGCCGTAGCCGTGTTCGGCGGCGTGGTCCAGCAACTGACGCATACTGATAAGAGCCATGGGTTAATCCTCGGTGGGTTCCAGGCGGGTTCGGCGCCCTCAGGCGCCTTCCCCGCGTTGTTGGAGAATGGCAACGGCCGGCAGGGTCTTGCCTTCCACGTATTCCAGGAAGGCGCCGCCCCCGGTCGAGATGTAGGAAACTTTGTCCGCAATGCCGTACTTGTCGATCGCCGCCAGGGTGTCGCCGCCGCCCGCCAGGGAGAACGCGGGGCTGTCGGCAATGGCCCGCGCCAGGGCTTCGGTACCGCCACCGAACTGGTCGAATTCGAAAACACCGACCGGGCCGTTCCAGAGTATGGTGCCGGCACCGGCGAGGACCGCGGCAATGGCGGCGGCAGCCCGCGGACCGATATCAAAAATCATGTCGTCCGCGGCGACCGCGTCAGCGGATTTGGTTTCCGCCGCGGCGGTAGCCGAGAACTCCTTGCCGGTGACCACATCCTCGGGTAACGGGATGCTGGTTTTTGCCATCAATGCCCGGGCCGCCGGGATCAGGTCGTGCTCACACAGGGACTTGCCCACCGGCTTGCCACTGGCGGCCAGGAAAGTGTTGGCGATACCGCCGCCAACCACCAGCTGGTCGACCTTGTCGGCGAGGTTTTCCAGTACGGTCAGTTTGGTGGAAACCTTGGAGCCGCCCACGATCGCCACCAGGGGCCTGGCCGGATTCGCCAGGGCCTGCTGCAGTGCCGACAGTTCTGCAGCCAGCAACGGCCCGGCGCAGGCGACCGGGGCAAAGCGGGCCACCCCGTGGGTAGATGCCTGGGCGCGGTGGGCTGTGCCAAACGCATCCATCACGAAAATATCACAGAGCGCCGCGTAGGCCCTGGCCAGGGCCTCGTCGTTCTTTTTCTCACCCGGGTTGAAGCGCACGTTTTCCAGCAGCGCGACCTCGCCATCGGCCAGGTCGACGCCGTCCCGCCACTCCGCCAGCAGGTTCACCGGCTGGCCCAGCAACTCCGACAGCTGCGCGGCGACCGGCGCCAGGGAAAACTCTTCCGCGAACTCCCCCTCCTCCGGCCGTCCGAGATGGGACATCAACAGCACCCTGGCGCCGGCAGCCACGGCCTGGCGGATGGTCGGCAGGGCAGCGCGAATACGCGCATCGCTGCTGACCACACCGTCTTGCAGCGGTACGTTGAGGTCCTCGCGGATCAATACCCGCTTGCCGGCAAGGTCCAGGTCTGTCATCAGTATCATCACTGCTCTCCAGCGCCGTTGTTCAGATTAGAGGCTGCCCCACGCCGCAGCCACATCCAGCATGCGGTTGGCGTAGGCCCATTCATTGTCGAACCAGGTGAGCACTTTGACCAGTCGCTCGCCGCTGACCCGGGTCTGGCTGGCATCAACGATACTGGAGCGCGGGTCGTGGTTGAAGTCACAGGATGCCAGCGGTTCAATGGTAAAGCCAAGCACCCCGTGATATCCGGTCGCCGCGGCCTCACGCAGGATACGGTTCACCGCCTGCTCGCTGGTGGCTTGCTTTACCAGCACCGTGAGGTCCATGGCGGAGACATTCAGGGTCGGAACCCGCAGGGCCTGCGCCGTGAAGCACCCGGCCAGTGTCGGCAGGATACGCTCAATGCCCCTGGCCAGCGCGGTATCCACCGGGATGATCGACTGGGCCGCGGCCCGGGTCTTGCGCAGATCCGTGTGGTGATAGGCATCCAGCACCGGCTGGTCATTCATGGCCGAGTGGATGGTGGTAATGGTGCCACTGACGATGCCCAGGGCCGAGTCCAGGGCGTGAATGACCGGTACGATACCGTTGGTGGTGCAGGAGGCGGCGGACACGATCTGGTGCTCGCCTCGCAGTGTATCGTGGTTGATGCCGTACACCACGGTGGCATCCACGTCACCCTGGGCAGGCTGTGAGAACAGCACCTTGGCCGCCCCGCCACGCAGGTGCAACTCGGCTGTGGAACGGTCGCTGAAGGCGCCGGTACATTCCAGCACCATATCGACCCCGAGGTCAGACCAAGGCAACTTGGCCACTTCCGGCTGGCTGAGCAGGACGATGCGATCATCCGCGACCCGCATTTCACCGACATCGCCCTCCAGCGGCAGACGGAAGCGCCCGTGGGTGCTGTCGTAGCGGGTCAGGTGCAGGACCGTGCGGGCATCGGCCAACTCGTTGATGGCAACGACCTGCAGCCGGTCCCGCAATTGACCCTCGTAGAGGGCCCTCAGGATACTGCGCCCGATACGACCATAACCATTGATGGCAAGGCGCAGCATGCTGCTAATCCTCGAGCAGGACCTCTTCCGCCACCGCCACCACATTGTCGACGGTGAAACCGAACTGGCGCATGAGATCGGCGGCTGGCGCAGACTCGCCGAAGGTGGTCATGCCCACCACACGACCGTCGAGGCCGACGAACTTGTACCAGTAATCTGCGTGCCCGGCTTCCACTGCCACCCGGGCCAGTACGTCGCTGGGCAGGACCTGCTCGCGGTAGCTGGCATCCTGTTCCATGAACAGCTCGGCACAGGGCATGGAGACGACCCGCACCTGCCTGCCAGCTGCGCCCAGCGTCGCCGCGGCCTCCACCGCCAGCTGCACCTCGGAGCCCGTGGCGATCAGGATCAACTCCGGATGCCGGTCGCAGTCCACCAGGGTGTAGGCGCCGCGGGCAATCGCGGCCAGCTGTTCGGGAGCGCGGGGCTGGTGGGCGAGGTTCTGCCGCGAGAACACCAGAGCAGTCGGACCGTGGCGACGCTCCAGCGCCGCTTTCCAGGACACCGCGGACTCCACCGTGTCGCAGGGACGCCAGGTGTGCAGGTTGGGGGTCGCCCGCAGGGAGGTGAGCTGCTCCACCGGTTGGTGGGTCGGGCCGTCTTCACCGAGCCCGATGGAGTCGTGGGTGTAGACCAGAATGGAGCGCAGCTTCATCAGCGCCGCCATGCGCACGGCATTGCGGGCGTATTCCATGAAAATCAGGAAGGTGGCGCCGTAGGGCACGAAGCCACCGTGCAGGGCGATACCGTTCATGATGGCGGTCATGCCGAACTCGCGCACACCGTAATAGATGTAGTTGCCCCCGGCGTCGATGCTGCTGACACCCCTGACGTCGCTCCACAGGGTCAGGTTGGACCCGGCGAGGTCCGCAGAGCCGCCCAGAAGTTCCGGTAGCAGCGGCCCCAAAGCATTGAGGCAGTTCTGGGAAGCCTTGCGCGAGGCAATGCTCTGGCCGTCAGCCTGGCACTGCTCCACCCAGGCCTGGGCCCGCGCGGAAAAGTCCTCCGGCAGATCACCGGCCAGACGTCGCCGCAGCTCCGTGGCAAGGTCCGGATGGGCGCTGGCGTAGGCCGCCATGGCGTCCTCCCAGTTCTGCTCGCGGGTGGCGCCGGCAGGGCGCGCGTCCCAGCCACCGTACACATCCTCGGGAATCTCGAAGGGCGCGTGGTGCCAGCCCAGGGCTTCACGGGTTGCGGCGATCTCTTCTGCACCCAGCGGCGCCCCGTGGCACGACTCCGAGCCCTGCTTGTTCGGGGCGCCTTTGCCGATAATGGTCTTGCAGCAGATCAGCGTTGGTTTGCTGCCTTCGGCGCGTGCGGTTTCGATGGCCTGGCGGATTTCCACGGGATCGTGGCCATCCACGCTGGAGATCACTTGCCAGCCGTAGGCGCGGAACCTGGCCGGGGTATCGTCGGTGAACCAGCCCTCCACCTCGCCGTCGATGGAAATGCCATTGTCGTCGTAGAATGCGATCAGCTTGCCCAGCCCGAGGGTACCCGCCAGCGAGCAGGCCTCGTGGGAAATACCTTCCATAAGGCAGCCATCGCCGGCAAACACGTAGGTGTGGTGGTCTATGACCTCGTGGCCGGGGCGATTGAACTGGGCCGCCAGCACCCGCTCCGCCAGCGCCATGCCAACGGCGTTGGTCAGTCCCTGACCCAGGGGGCCAGTGGTCGTCTCGATCCCGGGCGCGTAACCGTACTCCGGGTGGCCAGCGGTGAGGCTGTGCAGCTGGCGGAAATTCTGTAACTCCTGCATGGGAAGATCGTAGCCACTCAGGTGCAGCAGCGAGTAGAGCAGCATGGAACCGTGGCCGTTGGACAGCACGAAGCGATCGCGGTTGGGCCACTGGGGGTTGGCCGGGTTGTGTTGCAGGAAGTCATTCCACAACACCTCGGCAATATCCGCCATGCCCATCGGAGCGCCCGGGTGACCGCTGTTGGCGCTCTGGACGGCGTCCATACTAAGGGCTCGGATGGCATTGGCAAGTTCGTTACGGGCTGGCATCGGCAACTCCATGGCGGAAAGCATTGAGGGTCTTGCGACAGAAGGGGCGGTATTTTCGCGTAAGCAGGCGCTAACGGCAAACAAATCACCAAACATTTACCGGACACGGCGACTCCACTTCCCCGCTACGACACCTATATCAAAATATTTTGATATAGGTGTCGTAGCCTGCTAGACTCCCCCGCCATGATAGTTGCCGCCACCCCCCAGACTGCAGTCGCGACCTCCCCGGATTCGCGCATCGAGGCACTCGCCAGCCTGTGCAAGGCCAGCGCAGACCCCCTGCGCCTGCAGATCCTGAGGGTGCTGCGCAAGGACTCCTTCGGCGTCTCCGAGCTCTGCACCCTGTTCGGCATGCGCCAACCCGCCTTGAGTCACCACCTGAAAGTACTCGCCAGCGCCGGGCTGGTCACCACCCGCCGCGAGGGCAATTCCATCTTCTACCGGCGCAGCGAGTTCGGTCAGCAACCCGGGCTGGATGCCGTGCAGCAACAAATCTTCGACGCGCTCGATGCGCAGGCCCTGCCCGCCGCCCTGGCCCACCGCCTGGCCGCGGTACAGGAGCAGCGGGAAGCCAATTCCCGGCACTTTTTTCGCGACAACGCGCACAAGTTCCGCCAGCAACAGGACCTCATCGCCAGCTATGAGCAGTACGCCGACACCGTGGCCCAGATCCTGCGGGATGCCCCGCTCCCGCGCCCGGACACAGCTCTGGAAGTCGGCCCTGGCGACGGCAGCTTCCTCGCCGAACTGAGTCCCCGCTTCCGGCGAGTCATCGCCCTGGACAATGCCGCGACGATGCTGGACCGGGCGAGGAGCGCCGCCGCCGTCGCCGGGCTGACCAATATCGAATTCATCCACGGCGATACCGGCCACGCCAGCCTCGCCGGCTTGCAGGCGGATTGCGTGGTGGTCAACATGGTGTTGCACCACACTCCCAGCCCCCAGCAGATACTGCAAGATGTCGCCAGCTGTCTCGCCCCGGGCGGGGTCGTGCTGGTCACCGACCTGTGTCGTCACGACCAGGCCTGGGCGCGGGAGAACTGCGGCGATCTCTGGCTCGGCTTCGACCCCGAAGAGCTCGCGAGCTGGGCTCAGGAAGCGGGCCTGACGGACATTGCCAGCGTCTATCTGGCACAGCGCAACGGTTTTCAGATCCAGGTGCGCCTTTTTGGCCACCCACACACAACAAGGAACGCGGTATGAGCGAGTACGCCATTTTCACCTCAGAGTCGGTTTCCGAGGGACACCCGGACAAGATGGCCGACCAGATTTCCGATGCCATCCTGGACGAAATCCTGAAAGATGACCGGGATGCACGGGTCGCGGTGGAAACCCTGGTCAAGACCGGCATGGTGGTGATCGCCGGCGAGGTGACCACCAACACCTACGTCGACCTCGAGGACGTGGTGCGCAACGTGGTCCTGGACATCGGCTACAACAGTTCCAGGGTGGGCTTCGACGGCGCCTCCTGCGCCGTGCTCAACGCGATCGGCAAACAGAGCCCGGACATCGCCCGGGGAGTCGATGAGAGCGCCGAAAAGGAACAGGGTGCCGGCGATCAGGGCCTGATGTTCGGCTACGCCACCAACGAAACTGCCACCCTGATGCCCGCGCCCATCTTCTACGCCCACCGCCTGGTGGAGCGCCAGGCCGAGCTGCGCAAGCACGGCACCCTGCCCTGGCTGCGGCCCGATGCCAAGAGCCAGATCACCCTGCGCTACGAGAACGGTATTCCGGTCGGCGTTGACGCGGTCGTGCTCTCCACCCAGCACGACGAAAGCATCAGCCAGGCCGATATCCATCTGGCAGTGATGGACCTGATCATCAAGGAAGTCCTGCCCGAGGCCTGGTTGGGGCCGGACACCCGCTACCATATCAATCCCACCGGCCAGTTCATCATCGGCGGCCCCGTGGGTGACTGCGGTCTCACCGGGCGCAAAATCATCGTCGATACCTACGGCGGCATGGCCCGCCACGGCGGCGGCGCTTTCTCCGGCAAGGACCCGTCCAAGGTCGACCGCTCCGCCGCCTACGCCGGTCGCTACGTGGCCAAGAATATCGTCGCCGCCGGCCTCGCCGACCGCTGCGAGATCCAGATTTCCTACGCCATCGGCGTTGCCGAGCCGACCTCGATATCAATCAATACCTTTGGCACCGGCAAGCTGTCGGACGCCACCATCGTCAAGCTGGTGCGGGAGCATTTTGACCTGCGGCCCAAGGGCATCGTGGACATGCTGGATCTGAAGCGGCCCATTTACCGTAAAACTGCGGCGTATGGTCACTTTGGGCGCGAGGACCCGGAGTTCACCTGGGAGCGGACCGACAAGGCGGAGGTGTTGCGGGCAGCGATGTAACGCGGACGCCGGGGGGCTTCAGGGTACGGGTTTACCGGGGGCCTGGCGTCGGCTCGGCATGGGGTAGAGGTACTCCGTAGTATCGGCTCGGAGTGGTGGTTGGGGATTACGGGACACGCCGTGAACCCATCCATGGGGGCTTGTGTTCGACATCCATGTCTCACACAGTCCCGTAATCCCCCACCTCCACCCCGAGCCTGACTTGGGTGCCACCCGAACTTTGGGTCACCCTCGGGGTGCGCAGTTGCATACCACTGTGCCACAACGGCGGGCAGCGCAGCGTCCCCCGCCGCCCGCTTGAGCTTGAGTTGCAGCGCGGCACCAGCCGGCAGCGCAGCGTCCCGGCGACCCGGCGTCCCGACCAGGAGCTGGTGCCAAGAAAGGCCCCGCTTGCCCGCCGGTTGGGGCGACCGTAAAGGGCGCCGAGCGAAGGAGTCGGCGCAGGGTCTGGAGGCACAGGGATGTGCCGGAAAGCCCCGCCGCGCAGGACGCGCGTCGGGGCGGGGCCCGGAGCAGGCTCCGCAGCGAGGGCAGC
>CAMYIZ010000047.1 GCA_947258585.1 uncultured Haliea sp.
CGACAGGGGGGTTACTCCAGTTGCCTGGAAGCGTGGATTGGCGGCGCTGCCGTGGTACCGGTTGCACAATCCGTCGGTACCTCTGGTACTGCCTGCCACTGAATCCGCAGTGGCCACGGGTAAAGCCGGTTCTTAGCCTAGTTCCGGCTGGCGGGTTCCTCACAGACGTACTGCAGGTATTTCAGCATGCCGCGGGCATTGGCAAAGCCCGGATGCTCGGCGATCCGCTGCTGCGGGAACCAGTCGGCCAGGTGTTCAGCAAGGGCGGCGCTGCCGCCGCCCACGAACACCACGGTGTCCAGTTCCGCGCCCATGCCCAGCTGGCGCCGGGTTTCGGCATGGATCTGCACCACCAGCTCGTGCTGGGCGGCCTTGACCAACTCAGAGACATCGTGCGCCCTGCCGTGCAGGCGGACGCTGCCTGAAGACATCGCGGCGGCGAGGGTCTGTTCACCCAGGGTTTCAAGATCAAAGCGCTTCTGGATCTCCCGCGCCACCTGCGCCTGCACATCCAACAATCCCCGGGTCAGGGAGCCGGAGGAGCGGTGCACGATGCCCTGATCCTGCACCACCACGTAATCGGTGGTGCGGCCGCCGATGTCCACTATCGCCATGGAGGCGGCCAGCAGCCGCGCATCAAGCGTAACCCCGTCCGCGCGCTGCCGGATGACCTGGTCATACCAGGCCGCCAGCGCCTCGGGAATCACCTCATGAAAGGCCACGGCCACCGGCAGACGCTGGGTGGCATAGAGCCCACCGGCGGAAACCGGCCGTACGCCGATTTTGAGGGAGTCACGCTTGAGACTGATCGCCTGCTCGCGTTTCTGGCCGTCCTTAAAATAGAAGGCGGACACCGGCAGGCCGGAGACCACGTGTACCGAATGGCCGGCGAGCTTCGCCTGCTGAAAGGCGTGCTGGACAATGGCGCGGTGCAGACCGGAAATCGGATACCCGTCATAGCAGGTGGACTCACCATCGATCTGACCCACGGCATAGCGGGATCCCTCGGTGTCGTACTCGAAAATCTGCTGCTGTGCGGAATCCATCCAGGTAATCCCGGCCTGACCGATGCGTCCCCGAGAGGGGACCGCGATCAGGCGGCCGTCTGCCAGTGCCAGCTTGGTGTAGGCATAGCCATCATCCAGGCCCAACTGGATCACCGCCATCCGGTCATCCTCGCGGGCGATGCCCGCGTCCTGGGTCGGACCGGAGTTGTCGTCGGCACTCACTTGGGGTGCCGGCAGGCAGGCCGCCTCGCAGGTGTCTTTCAGTTGGCTGTCAGGCATGGTCGGTCCTTATCCAATCAGTTTGCGCAGGTTCGCGAGGGGCTTGGTGGCCTGCGCGCCGGTGGTCAGTGGTATGTCGGTGGGCGCTCCGGAGGGTGTTCCGGCGATCGCGGGCTCCGCTGGACGCGTGCGGGAGACCGACGATACATTGAGCGGCGCTGCAACAGGTGCGGGTACCGCGGTCATGGCGTGGCGCAATCCCAGACATTCGCTGCGAAAGCCCTGTAGCAGTAACCGCCGTAGCCATTCCTGACGGCGGGCGATGGGGATTCTGTGGAGTGCGGTTACCAGCACAGCCTCCAGCGCCACCCGGGTATCCAGCACCACTGTCAGGCGCTGTTGGCGTGGGTGCGCGGGCCCGGTCACGGTACAGACTCACCGGGAACCGTCCGTCGCGCCGGGATCAACCACCACAGGCATCGCCATGGCGGTGGGCGCGATCCCAATCGTGGTGGCGGGTTCGGGTACTGCCCGGTCGTCCAGACTAAGCCGGGCTGCGGGCTGATCCTCCTGGACGGTGCGGAATGGCGTATGGGACGCAGCCCGTTCGCCGGTCAGGATTTCCAGCGGGAGCTCACCGAGATGCGCTCGGGCCTGATGGGCCCGCTGCGTGTTGTGGTGGACATCGGCGCGGTTGATGGCAAAGACGCGATACCCCTGGGGCAGGCTGAATACACCCCGCAGGCGGTGGCCGCCGAGCGCGATCAGATCACCCATCTGGCCGGAGGGACAGGCCCCCACATGTTTTAGGGTCAGGCACTGACAGACCAGGGCATCGTACTCACCCAACAGCTGCGCGGCGCGGTAGGCGTGGGGCGTGGCAAACTGCAGCATCAGGGTCTGGGGGCGGCGTGAATGTGAAATACCGACGCGGAACCGGAATGTGTCCAGCGCCGCACTGTCCACCTGGGCCCGCTGGGTGGCGAGGAAGGACTGGGCCGCGGCAATCGCCTCCTCCACCCGGACCAGCCACCAGTCGGCGTAAGGATCATCGTCCGCGGCGGCCTGCCA
The DNA here is from genome assembly GCA_947258585.1 of uncultured Haliea sp. Lineage (GTDB taxonomy): Bacteria > Pseudomonadota > Gammaproteobacteria > Pseudomonadales > Halieaceae > Haliea. The sequence continues at coordinate 2,298 of CAMYIZ010000047.1, forward strand.
GAGAATGTTCATCTGCGAAGCAAACCCCAGCAGGCCGGTGATCGCGGGCTTGTTGCCCTTGCGCACCCGGCCGCGAATCAGGCGCTGGGCCTGGTCGGTGTGGATTTCCAGCCAAGCCTCTCCGGTGAGGCGCCCTACCCGGCCCGGATTGGCTGTGGGCACTACGGGGGTCGCGGGGTCGTCGACGGGATTAAGCGGTTGGGATCTCACGGCAGCTGCCCTCTTCAGGATCGCGTTTTCTGGGCGCTATGAACGCATCCGGGGCACTGTCGCAACAACAGAAAACCCCGTCAGCTGCCGACGGGGTAAGTGGTGTCACTGACACCACTTAGTCCGCCCTGACGCGACGGGGTTTTTTTAGGGATTTTAGCGACGCGGTCCCCGACCCAAGGTCTGCTGGATCAAGGCCAGCTGCTCGGCGGCGGTTTTACGCAGGGCATCCCGCTCAGCCTCGGTCCGTGCCGGCGGGGATGGTTCGGCGGATTCAACGGGGCCCGCCTGCCTGCGGCTGCGCGCATCGGCGATTTTTAAGCCCAGGTTGGGCACGAAAGTGCCGGCTCTGGCTGCGCGGCACAGGGCGTAGAAAAACCGAATTTCATCGTAAAGCGGCCTGGCGCCCTGGGTTTCGGCCTGCACCCGTCCCGCGAGTTCGTCGAGCAGGGGCTGATGGAGGTCAATCGGCACCTGGGTCAGGTACTGCACCGCCAGTGTCCGCTGGTTGTCCGTCAGGCGCAGCGGAAAGATCAGGGCATCTGGCCGCGGGTTTGCCGGTAAGGGCGGTTTTGTCTTCGCGGGGTTTTCGGTTGTTGTCGTTGTAGTAGTTGTTGTATTACTACTACTACAACTACCTAACAGTTTCTCTGCATCAACCGCCTTCGAATTTTGGTGCTGGTTAAAATCACTGGCTGCACCGCCTTGCGACAGCGGTTCATCCTGCAGGTGCACCAATCCCGCGGTCAGATCCGTAAGGGAACGCGGTGTGCCATGCGTCCGCTCCGGGCTGTCCGCCGGACTCAGGGCCTGTCGTGCACGCTGTTCGATGCCCGGCATCGGCGCCAGCGGATCCTCACCCTGCTCCACCGCCCTGGCCAAGGTGGCCAGCACCGCCGTCGCCACCCGACGCACCCGGGCGTGGCTATGTTGCTGACTCTGGCGCACGAAGGCCATGTACCCCTCATCGAGATACAGCGCATCGGCCAGCGGCAGGGGGTCATCATGGAGAGCATACACGTTGCCCTGAAACTGCCCGGTACTGGCCCTAACCCGGGCACACAGCGACAGCCAGCGGGTCAGACGCAGGATGGCAATGGCACGGGCGATGGTGGATGTTGAGGCGATATTGGCGAGTTCAGCAATCAGCTCGTAGCGGGGAAACGCTGCCCGCCCGCCGGTCTCCCGCGCGTGCAGCATGATGACCATCCACACGACTTTATCCACCGGCTCAAGGATGGGGTCACAGACGACCGCGGTGGGAAAGGCCTGGTGCCAGTGCCCCAGGAACAGCAGGTTGTCCTGCCCCGGCGCCTGGGCACGGCAAGTGGTTGCCTGGATCAGGCGATCGAGGGCATAGGTTTCCGGCCGGGGTTCAGTCTCGATGCCGGACATCCGGGTTACCTCACAGGTCGTCGGCGGACTCACCCTCGGGATTGCCGTAGGTGGCCCAGCGCTGGGTCAGACACCAGATCGTGCGCAGCGTCAGTCCGGTGCTGTCCCGAAGGGACAGGTAGTCCTCGCCGGTCAATACCACCTCACCGTCGTCGCTCGCCTGGGCCTGCCAGGCCAGCCATAGAGCATGAGCCGGTTCCTCAGCAGGTTCGCTGGGGCGGCCCACGGCGGCAGTGAACCCGAGAAGGCGCCGCCAGCGCGCATACTCCTTGGAACCCAGGCCGAACAGACTGCGCATCATCTCCTGTGGCGCATCGGCCTGCATGAGGGCGTGTTGCAGCTGGTCGGACGCGCGCTGCTCACGCAGGCGCTCCACGAGGTGCCAGAAGATCTCCCGGTCGAGTTGCACCTGCAGGCAGTGACCGCGGAGGGTGCCCGCCCGATAGAGATCGGAAATGTTCAGGTGCTGCAGGGCATCCACCTCCTTGGGCCCAAACTGCATGGCCCGCAACGCCAGCTGGTCTCCCTCAGCGAGACACCGGACGGCGTAGAGCAGTACGGCGGCGGTCAGATCAGAGTCCTTGCTGGTGGACATCGCACACCTCCTTGTCCGACCACACGGCAATGCCGGTGCGGTCCGCAGTGTCATGAATGGTCCGGTAGGTGGACATCAGCTCGAGCAGATCGCGCCAGTCGGTACCGGAGAGCGGGTGCCACAGCTGACTGCCCCACTGCCCCGGATCCAGGGTCCACACGTGTTGATACAATGCGTCGTAATCCCGCTGCGAGACCGCCGCGTGTAGCATCGAGTCAGGAGCAAGGTAAGGAATCACATGCTGTGGTGGGGCCGCCGTTAACTCCGCGCAGGCCGCCAGTTGCCACCAGAGGCAGGACACCTCGGCGAGCATGGATGGATCCAGGGTGTCTCGCAGCTCCGGGGGAGGTATATCGGTCAGCATGAACCCCAGGCCCTGCTCCGGGAGTTGGACGATCAATTCTGCGAGACCGTAGTGCTCCGCCACCCTGACGGCCAGCGTGAACGCCCGCAGACGCAAGGAGTCGAGCTCGTTGCGGGTCTTTATCTTGGACTTGGAGGGGGTGGGACCGCACTCCGCACCAGGTTCGGAGACGGCGCCCGGCTCTCCAAGGTCTGGGGTGGCACCACCCGCCGGCTCCCGCTCGCACACCGCATTCTGGGGCGCAGGCTCAAACTCAGGCTCGGGGTCAGGAACCGACACCAGCGGTTCCACGACCACTTGGCTGTACCCACGACCGCTGAGCAGGTCATCGAGCCGCAGGCGTATGCTGTGGAGACTGACATCCGCCGCTTCCGCCAGCTCGTTTTCCAAGGCGTTCCTAAGCAATTGCAGGTTCCAGTCCGGTGAATCATAACGCTGGCACAGTGCTGAAAAGGTCTCGGCACACTCGGTTTCCGAACCGAGCGCGTGGCGTTGCCAGAGTTCGAGGAAGGCGTTTTCGAGTGCGTGGATCTTTTGGACCTGGGGACGACCCAGGCCGGCATTCAGGGCCAGCGGGATCAGCGGCAGCAGGCGCTCAGCGGCATAGACCATCCTGGAAATCATGCCGTGGCTGATACTCAGCCCCCGGTGGGTCATGATCTTCGCCAGCCGTCGCAGGGTGATCTGGCGTTCGCGCGACTCTGACTCCAGAATGGCTTTCAGATCCAGGACCGCGAGGGCCTTGTCAATAAAGATCAGGTTTCCCCGCAGTTCGTTCTCCCTGAGATGCGCCAGCAGGACATGGGACTCATCTGTCCACGGGCGGTAGACGCAGTTAACCGTGCCAAACCGCTCATCCCGGGTCTCCTGATAGAGTTCCTGGAGAACTTTGAGGCGGGTATTACCGCCCACCAGAGGAACGTAGTGCTTGTCACCGGGGCGTTGGGTCACCACCAGGGGCTGGTCGAGGCCCTGTGAGCGGATGGATGCCTTGATGCGCTGGTACTCGGCGTTGGAACCGTGGCGGGGGTTGTGTTCATACGGCTGCAGGTCAGAGAGAGGCATCAGCAGCGTCCCCGTATCTCCCGCGTTCCCGGCTGTGGGAGTTCGCTGAGCCTTCACGACCCTTGCCTCGCCTGAGCGATCACGGGCGCGGAAAAGAACTTTCGAAAGATGGTTTCGTGATGCCGATAGGGACGCAGGGAGCCACAGGTGGGAGACCGGAACAAGATCGGTGGGGAGGTGACAGGCCGGCATAGATCAGCAAAACACATCCAATCACTGAATGCTTGAAAAAAACGGCACGGAGAGATCATGGAGAAAATCCTTTTCCTCGCAACCCTCTAAACGTAGCACCAATGGAAGAAATTGCATTCATCATTTGTGTCCAAATTCGTCTGTTCTTACTCGCCCTCTGCAGAGCGCAATCTGAGCGCCTGGACCTGAATAGATGCATTACACGATTCGTCAGCTGGAGTTTCGATCCAGATACGACCACGGCGTCCCGCATAGTAGTGGTGCAATGGGAATGAGCCACTCGGACATAGGCACTAATGCACTGCGCACGCTAGCGTCGATGACCTGGCGTGATTCGTGCCTGCTCCCACTCTTCAATATCGGCGAGCCGCCAGCGCGTGCAGCCAACGGAGAGCTTGATCGGTTTTGGAAAGGCCACTGAATGGGTCCAGCGCCAAACCGTGGCCCGACTAACCTGAAAGCGCTGAGCAATGGCTGTATCTGACAAATAAACTGAACTGTGCATGACATCTCATCCTTGAACGATTAGAGACAGAGTGGGAGATTCTGCATGGACCTGACGCGAAACCAAGGAGAAAGTCCGCACAGGGTTGGCCGGCTTTCAGCCGGCATATAGAATTGCTGCAGGTATGTGATGGAGTCGGCACTTCTACACAAAAACAATGTGAACCGACAACGCTCATCGAACACACAGACTTACTATATCGCGGGAGAACTATTGGTCAGAGCCCAGGAGTTCGCTCACATCTTGACCGGCTTCACGACGCCGGATAATGTTCTTCCATGTTTAGCAGCTCTGAGAAATGTCCAGCATGCACTCTTCGTTCCTCGAAGTTCCTCTCGCACAAAGGAACCAAAGGGACAACGCATCCCAGCGCGAACCGTGGCTGCGTCGAAGCAGGGTTTCGGGGATTCATGGGAACTATCTTCAAGCGTACTAAATGAACGGACTCATCGAACCAAATCTGCATCCACTTATTGTGCATTTCGTTATCGCATTTCTGACAACTGGTCCGCTATTGCTCCTTCTGGCCGCTGTTACAGCGCCAGCGTCAGAATGGCGGCAATCCGCATACAACGCGGGGGACTGGATGATCGGACTTGGATTGCTCGCGTTAGTCGCAGCAATCGCAGCTGGTTTTCAGGCATATTATTTAGTCGCCCATGACGGGCCGTCTCACGCTGCCATGACAGACCATCGAAACTGGGCCATTGTCGCGGCGACCTTGTACCTAGCGATTGGACTGTTTCGGTTCCGAACCAGAAAAGGGGCCCCTAACCTGCTGCTTGCGGTGTGCTTTCTCGTGCCTGTCACTTTACTCACAATCACAGGTTGGAAGGGAGCACATCTTGTTTATGGTTATGGTATTGGTGTGGCCAGTCTGCCTGATGTGACCGGAGACGGTCATGATCACGAACATGCTCCGGGAACAGGCCATGCGGAAGCCGTATCAATACCCTCGCAGCACCGTAGGGACAAGCATAGTGATCACAACGTCAAAAGTGATACAGCACCAAACCACAGTATCTGGGCCCAACGACTCAGATTCCTGTATGGATGGCCACGATCACGACCAACATGAACATTGAGTATATCGATATTTCAAAGTGTCAGGCCGAAATCATGCAACCGCGAAGCCTTCCCCATCACCATCAGGACACAAATGAACCTCAACAGTTAAATGCACCAGTCCCAAAGAATCTGGAATGAGACCTTTGTATTGATCTGGCGATTGAGGATTGTGGGCAACCACGGCAATCTGCGCGGAATATATCTCCGGGCCAATAGACCAGACATGCAAATCCGTAACTTGGGTATCGCGGTCGGCCTCAAGTACCTCTTGAATATTGTCTCGAAGCTCGATCGGGGCTTGCTTGTCGAGCAATATTGCTCTCGTGGAGTCGAGCAAACCGTATGACCAGCGAGCAACGAGTATGGCACCGACAATGCCCATCGCGGGGTCCATCCAGATTAGTCCATAATACTTACCTGCAAGTAGCGCAATGATCGCAAGAATTGACGTTAAAGTGTCTGCCATAACGTGAAGGTAGGCGGATCTAAGATTGTGGTCGTGATGATGGTCGTCTCCATAGGAATGATGATGTGTATGCCCATCTTCATCGCTGCCCAGAATGAACGCAAGCGCCGTTTACAATCAATCCCAGAACCGCGACGAAAATGGCCTGGTTGAATACGATTTCCACCGGATTGAGCATTCTTACAATGCTCTCGAATCCCATGTATATGGCGAAGATTGCCAATAGCACGGCTCCTGAGAAGCCACCCAGCGCATTTACTTTCCCGGTGCCAAAGCTGTAGGCCTGGTTACGTGCATTTCGGCGGGCATAGATATAGGCGAATGCGCTGATGCTCAGTGCAGCAGCATGGGAGGCCATGTGAAGACCGTCCGCCAACAGTGCCATGGACCCATAAACAATCCCGGCGACAAGCTCAACAATCATCATCATCGACGTTATAGCGATCACGAGCAGTGTTTTGGATTCGCCCGGCCTGCGGTTTTCCTGACCAAATGTGTGGTCGTGGCTCCAGGCTTCTTTGTTACGGCTATGCATATGGTCTCGCGCTCTATGCGGTTATAGACGTTTCACGCTTCTCTGCGCTGTATAGGGCGAGCGTTCCGAAAACTGTGTTGATTGATTCTAGAGTCTGAACATTCTCAAAACCAGCATCCTGGACCATGGCGGGAAGTTTGCCCTCTATGTTGTCCCGCGTCGTTTCGAACCCATCCAGCCACTGTATAGGATAGAACAATAGACGCATCAGAAACCCGGTCGGTTTACCCCAATCACCTACAACCAGTCTACCACCCGGCTTTATCACTCGAAAAACTTCTGACAGAGCCTGGGACTTCGCTGAATTGTTGAGATGATGAAAAAACAACGTGGAGACAACTCTGTCAAAAGTCGAGTCCGGATAAGGAAGGTTGGTCGCCATCGCATTGTCAAAGTCTACGCGTACATTGGCCTCTCTCGCCTTCGTCTCCGCTATCTCGAGTATCTTCGGATCACCATCTACACCGGTCACATCCACACTGGCTATGCGCCGCTTGATCATAATGGATAAAGTGCCGGTTCCCGAGGCCAGATCAAGAACCTTCATCCCCTCATCGAAGCCTGCGTGTTCAATCAGGTTTCGTTTTACCAATGCATCCCGCGTGGTGAGCAGAACAACGGGGTCGTAGATCGATGTCAGCCAATCGAAGCCCAGCGCCGGAACGTAGTCATCCGGTAGTTCAGCTTTTCTCCTCATTCACCATCTCCAGGCAATGTCGACACTTGTCTACTCGTGGAGGCTCGTACCTGGTCGGATGTGACGACCTATGTCTACTACATAAAAAAAGCAATGCAGTTAGATGAGCATCCATATACCCATTCCAATCATCATCAGATTCTCTGTTAGTGATACAAATCCCAACGGCACATTGCTCGAGCCCCCGACGCAGGCGCACTTGAGTTCACGCTTATCAACGTAAACAGCCTTGAATACTGATACGGCACCGATTGTTCCTATAGACAAAGCCGTCAACGCCACAGGCAGCGCCAGGACGCCTGCAATCATCCCTATCCCTGCGAAGGCCTCTGCAAACGGATAGACATACGCATAACGCACGACACGCTGAGCCAAGAGATCATATGTAACAAACTGGTTTGAAAAGCTATAAAGGTCTCGGAGTTTCAGGATAGCCAATACACACATACTATAGGCTATGAAGAGTTCTACAGTGCGTATGACATCCAGTCCGCTTCCCAGCGCCCAGCCAGAGGCAAACGCCATCAGAAAGCACACTGCAAACACTGCGATAACGGGCTCATAAGATGTGTCATCCTCATCCTTTTCCTTGGAGTCCATTCCAAAGTGCTGCCGCAAAGCGTCATATCCACCGATGCGCGCGCCATCAATGTAGGTCTGGGGCGTGGTTTCTACGCTATGCTCCTTCTTAAACAGATCGGTTTCTTCGCGTGTGATGAGCTTGTGATCCTCAACTTCGAAGCCCTTGCGCTTCAGGAGATCTCTCGACTTCAACCCATAGGGGCATATGTGATCGTCGGTCTCCATTCGATAGAGAACAGCAGTATTACCCATAGTTTCTCCCTCCCAATCTAAATCTCAAAGATTTTCAGGCGCTACTCGAGGCTTGTGAGTTGACAGCCTTTTCGTACCATATGACGCAAAAACTGCGCCAGTCATTATAATAGCCCTTCCAAATACGTACGTCGCCGAGTTTCCATGTGAATCCTATGAATGGTGATGCTCCTCGTGGCTATCAGAAGTCTTACCCTCTTCAGAGCGCTTCCATCGCGGTGATGAAGCGAATGTGCCCCTGTGGCTCGATGTCCCCCAGACCCAAGGTGGTATAGATCACACCGGAATAGTAGAGATAGCTCATTGCACCCGTGACGAGCGCACCTTCAAATACGCCAATTTCTAGAATGGACACTGAAACACCGTAGGTAATCGCATACTTTCCGATCTCCGCGATGTGAACGAGCAATAGTGTCACAACGATAAACAGGACTTGTGCCTGCGTCGAAAACCCGAATCGTTGCCTTCGATCCCAACCAAAATAGCGCCCGGTAATGAAACCAAAACGTTAAGGCGACCAGTCCGAACGCTGGAAAAATCGCAATAGTCATGAAGTCACACCCTCCGCTCTATCTTCGGAGTGCGTTTCAGAACTATCGGCCAGAACGCGTCTTTTTTCCTGAAACTGGAGAACAAAACTGTAGATGACCGGCAGCACTAGCAGGTTGAGTATCATCACCGTGAGCATTCCACCGAGCATGGGCGCTGCAATTCGATGGGTGACATCTGATCCGGTGCCACTACTCAACATAATCGGGATCAAACCAGCCATCGTAGAAATGGCGGTCATTGCTACCGGCCTTACTCGCCTCGAGGTCGCGTTCAATACAGCATCTCGAACCTCCCCTAGTGTAAGACGCCTCGTGCTCTCACTTCTGCGTTGGGCAATTTCCGTATCGATAAAGCTCAGCACCAAGACGCCAATTTCTGCCGCCATACCTGCCAACGCAATGAACCCAACCGCTACCGCAACCGACATGTTGTAGTCATTAAAATAGATGAGCCAGATTCCCCCTATCAGGCCGAAGGGGATCGACATCATCACGACAACCGGCTCGATAACATTGCGAAAGTTGAAGTAGAGCAGCAAAAAGATAATGAACAGCGTTGCAGGCGCTACGATACCCAGTCGCTTAGCCGCTCTTTCCATGTACTCGAATTGGCCGGACCATGTCAGCGTATAGCCAGCCGGGATATCGACCTGCTGGTCAATGACCTCTTTGGCTTTGGTCACGAATCCGCCAATATCTGATGTTGATATGTCTACATAGATCCAGGCATTGGGCCTTGCATCTTCACTCTTGATGACGGGCGGACCTCTCGTATAGTTGATCTCGGCTACCAGAGCGAGGGGTATTTGCGCGCCTGTTGGTGTGGGTATGATCACGCGCTTGAGGGTCTCCAGATCATCCCGGAGCCGTCTGGGATAGCGCAGATTTACGGGGTAGCGCTCCAATCCCTCCACGGTTTCGGTGATATTCATACCCCCGATCGCACTTTGAATAACATCCTGCACTGCGCCAACCGTGAGTCCATAGCGCGCTGCATTTTCCCGATTGATGTCAAAATCGAGGTAGTAGCCACCGACTGCGCGGTCCCCAAAAGCAGAGGTCGTCTCGGGGAGCGTTTTCATGGCCTGCTCTATGTCCTGAGAGACTTCCTGCAGGACATTGAGATCAGGCCCCGACACTTTGATGCCGATGGGCGTCTTGATGCCGGTAGAAAGCATGTCGATACGCGTCTTGATCGGCATGGTCCATGCGTTGGCCAGGCCCGGAAACTGGATCGCGGCATCCATCTCGCTCATCAGTTCTTTCGTCGTCTTGCTTGGATCAGGCCATTCATCTTTTGGCTTTAATCGAACAGTGGTTTCGATCATAGCCAGTGGCGCAGAGTCAGTTGCAGTTTCTGCACGACCGACTTTGCCGAACACGTGGTGTACCTCAGGGAACGTGACGAGAATTTTGTCTGTTTGTTGCAACAGCTCCTTTGCTTTGGTTATCGAGATTCCAGGGAAGGTCGTGGGCATATACAGAATATCGCCCTCATCCAGCGGTGGCATGAACTCGCTGCCCAGTTTCGAATAGGGATAGTAGGTAGCGCCTAGAAGCGCTACAGCACACACGACAGTCACTACCCTCCAGCGCATCGCCGTTTTCAAAGCAGGCCGATGGAGTGCGTGAAGTGCGCGATTTAGTGGGTTCTTGTGCTCGGCAATAATCTTGCCTCGCAGGAAGTAGCCCATCATTACCGGGACCAGTGTAATCGCAAGTATTGCTGAAGCGGCCATTGCGTAGGTTGCGGTGAAAGCCAGGGGACTGAAAAGCCTCCCTTCTTGTGCCTGCATAGTAAATATCGGCAAGAACGAAACGGTAATCACGAGAAGTGAGAAGAAGAGAGCTGGCCCTACTTCCTGGCAAGACTCGCCGATGGTTTTCCAACGCTCCTCAACCGCGAGATCACTACCCTTCGCATCACGCGCCATGGCGAGCCTGCTGTGAGCGTTCTCCACCATCACGATGGCACCGTCCACCATGGTCCCGATTGTGATTGCAATCCCCCCCAACGACATGATGTTGGCGTTCAAACCCTGAAGGCGCATCACAATAAACGCCATCAATACGCCCAATGGCAGTGTAATGATCACTACAAACGCCGAGCGCGCATGCAGTAGGAACAGGATCACCACGATGCTCACGATCACCAGCTCCTGGGCAAGTGAGGTGTTCAGACTGTCTACTGCGCGCTCGATTAAATCGCCACGGTCATACACCGGAACGATTTCAACGCCCTCGGGTAGTCCTGCTTTTAGTTCCTCGAGTTTTGCCCGCACGGCTTGAATCGTTGCCAGCGCATTTTCGCCAAAGCGCATAATGACAACACCGCCCGCAACCTCGCCTTCCCCATTGAGTTCCACGAGTCCGCGCCGCAGTTCAGGACCGATCTGAACGTTCGCGATGTCCCGCAGCCGGATTGGCGTGCCATTCTGGTCGACCGAGACGGGTATCGAGTTGAGATCATCGATAGACTGTATATAGCCCAGTCCGCGCACCATGTACTCGGTCTCGGCCATCTCAACCAGGCGACCACCGACATCCTGGTTGGACATCTTGATTGCCATCCTGACTTTACTGAGAGGAATGTTGTAGCGAAGCAGCGCATTGGGATCGACTTCGACCTGGTATTGCTTGACGTAGCCACCAACAGACGCGACCTCCGAAACACCATTTACCGTTTGAAGCGGATAGCGAAGGTACCAATCCTGCAAAGAACGAAGCTCCGCCAGGTCATGCTTGCCGCTTCTATCGACCAGCGCGTATTCATAGACCCAGCCTACGCCGGTCGCGTCGGGTCCCAAAGTGGGCGTAACGCCTTGGGGCAATCGCCCGCTCACATAATTGATTGATTCGAGTACGCGAGAACGTGCCCAATACATGTCCGTGCCATCTTCGAAAATGATATAGACAAACGACAGTCCAAAAAACGAATAGCCCCGCACAACTTTCGTATCGGGAACAGCCAGCATCGAGGTTGTCAGTGGGTAGGTAACCTGGTCTTCCACGACCTGAGGCGACTGACCGGGGTATTTGGTGAAGATGATGACCTGGACATCCGACAAATCAGGAATCGCGTCTAGCGGCACGTTCTTATAGGCAAAAATACCGACCGTGCCGATTATAAAGGTCGCCACCAGGACCATAAATCGGTCACGCAAGGACGCATTGATAATCGCCTTAATCATGAACCATGCCTCCGTGAGCGTCTTCGCCCATCTCGTGAGCTGACTCATCGCTTCTCTCTGGCCCCATACCGCTATGAGCGTCGCCATGCCTCTCGGACATGTCAGAATCGTGGTCAACCGTATTTTCGAGACCACCTGAGTGATCGGAGTGATCAGCCTCGACTTGGGTATCACCTCCCTTGAGAGCGTCCATCATTTTGGCGGTGGCCTCGCGCAGCTTTGATTCCGAGTCAACGAGGAACTGCGCCGATGTCACCACCTCTTCTCCATCACCAACACCGTCAAGAACCTCAATGCGACCGTCTGATTCCACGCCGAGCCTAACGACCCTGGGCTCGAACTTTCCGGGTTCTCGCACCACAAAAACCTGAGGCTTTCCACCTGAACGCACAACGGCTTCGGACGGAACAACGACGGAATTCTGGCGCGTGTCAGCTAGAATTTTCACTTCAGAGAACATATCGGGCCGTAGCAGTAGATCTGGGTTGTCAAACACCAATCTGACTTTGGTGGTCCGGGTCTTGGCTTCTGAATAGGGGTATATGTAATCCACTTCACCTGTGAAGGTTTTACCAGGCACAGACGTGAGGGTCATTTCGACATCATCACCAACATTCACCCATGGAATTTCGTTCTCATAGATGTCCGCCAGTACCCACACTTCCCCAAGGTCTGCCAGCATGTAGAGCTCTTGCTGGGGCGTTACATGCTGCCCTTGACGAACTCCAATTCGCAGCACCGTTCCCTCCACAGGCGAGTGAATATGTATGCTCTTCTTGATCTCCCGGCTTTTCTCGAGCTCCAGGATCTGATGCTCGGGCACATCCAGAAACTGCAAGCGCTCACGCGAACTTTTCACGAGATTCTTCGCACCCTCGCGGATCTCCTCAAATGGGCTCTCGCCAAGTGCAGCCAAATTGTTCAGTGCCAGTAGGTATTCCTGTTGAGTGGATACCAACTGCGGAGAATAAATACTCAGCAATATTTCATCGGAAGTGACAGTTTCTCCGGTCTTATCAATGTACAATTCCTCAATCCACCCCTGCACCTTTGGATGAAGGCGCGCCATGCGTTCTTCATTGAACTCAACGCGGCCAACGGTTCTTATCGTTCGGCTAATCGACTCAGACTTGGCGATAGCCGTGCGAACGCCGATATTTTGTACAACGACAGGATCAATCTTGACCGTACCGACGACATCACTACTTTGGCCCTCGGCATATACGGGTACATAATCCATACCCATTGAATCCTTCATCGGGGTAGGCGAAGTGACCGACGGGTTCATCGGATTTCGGTAGTACAAGATCTCTCCATCAGCCGTTGAGCGTTCTTCCTCTGCATAGACCGGGATATAGTCCATACCCATTGAGTCTTGCGCCGGGACAGGCGAGGTGACACTGGGGTTCATCGGATTACGGTAGTAAAGCGGCTCGGACTCACTCACTTCAGCGCCCGTGCCACTTCCGGTGTCCTGGGATAGCCAATAGCCGCCTGCCAGCCCGAGGCCGAGCATGATGGCCCCTGTCATAATTGTTGCTTTACTCATAGATGGACCCCTTTCCGACTGCGGCTTCCAGGCGCGACAAGGCCTGGTTGGCTTCACTGACTGACTTCCAGTACAGAAGCTCATAGTTGAACAATGTCATCTGACTGCGAACCAGATTGAGAAAATCGACCTCACTCACCTGATAAGCAGCGAGCATCGATTGAACCGTTTGCTCGGCTTGTGGAATGATCCCTTTGCTGAACAATTCGCTCTGGTCCTGCGATTTTTGATAGTCAGTGACTGCGGCAGCAATGGCGGCTCTCACAACACCTTTTTCATCAATAAGGGCGTAGCGATTCTTCGCGAGTTCTGCGGTTTTCTGAGAAATCGCCCGCGATTGTTTGCGGCCTGCATAAAGCGGTATTTTGGCCCCCACCATCACAGAGAAGAGATCCGCTCGTGATCCACCCATGAACGGTGGATTGTCACCCGTCCGTTCTCCATACATCACGCCTAGCTTGAAATCCGGATACCTGTCTTTCTTCGCAAGCTCGAGTCGTGTTTGAGCCGCTTCTACCTGCGTCTCTTTCTCTCTGAGAGTCGGTCTAGCCTCGTCCGCAATCTCAAAGAGTTCGGTTTCACTGAGGATGTCCGGCATTGCGGTAGGATCAATGGATGCGAGCGTTACGTTATTGCTAGCCGGTCTATCCATAAGGGTATTCAGCTGGATTAACTGGTGTTTTCTCAAAGCCACCAGTTTGATGCCTTGATCAATCAGCGTGGACAGCTCTAGCTGCGCAAGTAGAATGTCCTGCTGTAGTCCCTTACCTGTTTCATACTTCGTTCTGGCTACCGCGATAAACTGGCGCAGTAGCTCCTTGTTCCTTTCCAGCGTCTCCAACGCGCGATCAAGGTAGTGGATCTGCCACCAGGTTGTCTTTACGGAGTTGGCAAGCCGCACTCTCATTTCGTCTACAGAGTAGCCAGCGGCAATCGCATCAAACGTCGCAGCTTCTTCCTTGAGATCAAGTTTTCCGGGGAAAGGAAACACCTGGCTAAACCCGAACTGCAGTTGCGTCATCCCCTCTTGATCCCGATCAAAACTGTCAGTTGGAAAATTCATCGCATTCAGATTGATCATCGGGTCGGGTAAGCTTCCCACCTGGCTGGGTACTTCCTGCAGCGCCTCGTAGCGATATTGCATTGCAGCCAGGCTGGGATTGTCTTCAAGCGCGACCAGCACCGCTGCCCGCGCCGTCAGAACAGACTCCGTTGCGCCGCCCTCCGAAGCATGTGCATTTATCGGTAAGTTAATGACGAGGCACAACATCAGCAATCGGAATATCGCTCGGCCTCGAGAAGTTCGCACCCGAATGCGGCTCGAGAGTCGAGCGAGTGTGTTGGATGTAAAACAGGCCATGCTAATTGTTCCTTTCTTGTTTGGCTGGGTGCGAGCCACTTTCATTACCTGATGAGAGCGAATCTTTTGGATCCGCCTCTATACGGGTGTCATTCCCGGGTGCCGGATGCCGCTGGTGCAGTCACGGTCGGTGCCAGCATTTGCATCGACAAGGCACATCCCGTCATGACGCAACCCTTCTCTGATTTATCGGCGCCACAGCAATCCTCTTCGCCATGCAGCGCATCGTCGACATCACGCATTGCCTTGTGGTCAGGGTTTTCGGCAGCGTTCTGAAAGGTCGTGGCCAGCCCGACCGCTTTGTCGCCCATGGTGCAATAGGTGAGCACTGCTGCGGAAGAGGTCTGCCACAGCAACGCCATTATCAATAGAACGACAACACCTATGTACCGGATCACCCAATTGCACCTTTGCCTATAACCGAAGCGTCGATACTCTGTGCGATAGATCAATCTCTACCGGTTTCTTCCCTACCCTGCTCTATGAATCGAGGATAACGAAGGCTTTTCATTGCCAATAATAAGAAAGCAGAACCAACAAAAAGATTACCCCAAGATTACATCTTTGTAATCTTGGGGTCATGCTACGGAAAGGGGCTCCCTTCTATGCTCAATCACGACGGTTTCATATTTCATGATATGCATTGATGACTATCGAAATCATTTAGGGATCCTCTGAACAAGTCATGATTTCAGTCGCACAGGGCTCAAAATGTTGATTCCTGGTCATAAATTTCCCAGTTTGGGGGTTCTATCCGCCTCGCTGCCGGGTAATTCCCGAGCAGCGGGCGTACTAACCCTATGTTGCCAAGTATGGCCTGGCGCGCAGAAGGTTGGCGAACGCTGCGAGCACTATCAATCGGTTATGATTTTTCTGCAGGCCCCGGTAGCGAACTTTGCTATAGCCGAAGATCCGCTTGATTGTCAGAAACGGTTGCTCGACTTTGGCCCGAATACTGGCCTTCATTCTCTCGACCTCATGCAGCAGACTGTTCTCGTGCTCTCTGTAATTGCGCATGCCGGCACTGAGATTCAAAGCGATATGGAACAAGCCTTTGGCGCGGCGGCACAAGTGCTGGGGCTGAGCGGGCTCGTATTACTGGGGAAAGATCAAATCAAGGTCTCGGATCTGGCCTTGGGGAAATTGGAACAATTGAAACCCCTGGCGAAATCCAGATTGCTTAAGGCCTGTGCCGCCAGCATCTGGCACGCTCGGAGAGCGACACCAGTCGAGGTAGAGTTATTGCGCGCCTTTGCGAGTGTTTTGGATTGCCCTATGCCGCCTGCGATACCTTGACGATCAGCCCTCCGAAGTAATTGAAAATGCCACCAAAGGCGCAGGAGACACGATGAAAACGAGCGTTATTGAAGTGCACGCCATGCTGTCGGTATTGAGCGTCGACGAAGTGGAAAAGCGGATCGGCGAGGTGCCGGGTGTCGAAAGCGTTACCGTGAATTTCGCTGCGGGAAACGCCACCGTGCGCTACGACGAAACCCGACTTGAGGTCGCCGATATCAAGTCGGCCGTGCGCCAACGTGGGCACGATCCGGACGCGCCCGCCGCTACTCCGGCACCCGTACCGGGCGCTTCTCCTGCCGACGAACACAAAGACCCTAAGGTGGAGGCCCGGGGCGCAAAGCCTCACAAGCCTGAAGCGGCCAGCCATTCTGGTCACGACAACCATGACAAGCACGAGGGCCACTCTCCCGCGATGTTCCGGAACCGTTTCTGGCTCTCGCTGGCTCTTACCTTTCCGGTGGTGTTCTGGTCGGCACATATCCAGGAGCTCCTCGGCTACCGGGCCCCGGAGTTCCCCGGATCAGACTGGATAGGGCCCGTGCTCGCCACGGTCGTCTTCGTCTACGGCGGTCTGGTTTTCCTGCAGGGAGCATGGCGGGAACTGAAGGATCGACTGCTTGGGATGATGACGCTTATCTCGCTTGCCATCACGGTCGCCTTCCTGTTCTCCTGGATCGTTCAGCTCGGGCTGATCGAGGCGAATGCGCTGTGGTGGGAGTTGGCCACGCTGGTCACGATCATGCTCCTTGGCCACTGGATCGAGATGCGGTCCATCAATCAGGCTGAAGGGGCATTGAAGGAGCTGGCCAAGCTCCTTCCGGACACCGCGACGCGGATCACCGATGGGGGCGAGGAGAAGGTCGCAGTCAGCGCGTTGCAGAACGGTGACCTCCTGCTGGTGCGTCCGGGTGAGAGCGTTCCTGCGGACGGGGTGGTCCGCAAGGGCGAGAGCGCTATCAACGAGGCGATGATCACCGGGGAGTCCAGGCCGGTGAAGAAGCGGGAAGGCGACGAGGTGATCGCCGCCACGATCAACGGAGAAGGGTCTCTGCGCGTTGAGGTTACCGGGACGGGGGAGAAGACCAAGCTCTCCGGCATCATGCGACTCGTGGCCGATGCGCAGAAATCCAAATCCAGAGCGCAGCACCTGGCGGACCGCGCGGCCCGGCTTCTGACCTTCGTGGCCATAGGCGCCGCCGCAATCACCCTGGGTGTGTGGCAGCTGTTGGGGGCCGCGATCGACTTTTCCGTGGTGCGGATGGTGACGGTGCTGGTAATTGCCTGTCCCCACGCGCTCGGACTGGCAGTGCCGTTGGTGGTGGCCATCTCCACGACGCTGGGGGCCCGCAACGGTCTTTTGGTGCGTGACCGGCGTGGGCTCGAGGAGGCCCGCAACCTCGACACTGTGATTTTCGACAAGACAGGAACGTTGACGCTCGGCGAGTTCCGGGTGGTGGCCATGTCCGTTGCGGAAGGTCTGACGGAGGACGAAGCGCTTCGCATTGCGTCTGGCATTGAAGCGGAGTCCGAGCACCCGATCGCTCGGGGTATTGTGAAGACTGCAGAGGACAAAGGCATAGAGATTCCTGCCGCCGAAAGCTTCCGCGCGCTCACCGGCAAGGGCGTGGCGGCCATGATCGGCGGCACCGAGTACCACATGGGCGGCCCGGCGCTCCTTAAGACGGAGAAAGTCCAGGTACCACCGGCGCTTCAGGAGACGGCCGAGGCCGCAGCCAGCCGCGGGCAGGCGGCGATCTATCTCCTTAGTGAAGGCCAGGCCCTGGCCGTTTACGCCGTGGCGGACGCGATTCGTGAGGAGAGCCGCGAAGCTATCGCGGCACTGCATGCAAGGGGGATCCAGGTGGCTATGCTGACGGGCGACGCGCAGGCCGTGGCCGATGCCGTCGCGAAGGAGCTTGGAATCGACACCGTGTTCGCGGAAGTGTTGCCCGACGACAAGGCCAACAAGGTTCGTGAGCTTCAGGCCCAGGGGAAGAAAGTTGCGATGATTGGCGACGGCGTGAACGACGCACCGGCCCTGGCCACGGCCGATATCGGGATCGCCATCGGTGCAGGGGCTGACGTCGCCGTCGAGGCCGGACACATCGTGCTCGTGAGGTCCGACCCCCGCGACATTCCCCGGATCATTACCCTGAGCAGGGCCACGTACCGGAAGATGATCCAGAATCTCTGGTGGGCGGCAGGCTACAACATCCTCGCGATTCCGCTGGCCGCCGGTGTGCTTGCGCCATGGGGCATCCTGCTCACTCCGGCCGTGGGTGCGGTGCTTATGTCAGCGAGCACGGTGGTGGTGGCGATCAACGCGCAACTGTTGAAGCGGGTCAAACTATGAGCTTGTCCGGGCGGGTCCCGCCTCCCATTCCATGCAAAAGCGAACTAGCAGGAATTCATCATGACAGAACACATTGCACATACTGGAGCCTGGGGGGTCGCGCTGATCGTGATCGTCGTAGTCTCCTGGTTTCTTTACCGCTACCTTGCGCCCAGAACTTGGAAAGAATGGGCGAGCGCAGGCATCGTGCAGGCCTTTATCATTGCACTTTATGCCGAGATGTACGGGTTTCCGCTCACCATCTATCTTCTCGTCCGGTTTTTCGGCCTCGATCAGAGTGATCTCAGCGCCAGCCTCTGGTCCACGCTGTTGGGTGTCGGCGAGACCGGCATGATGATCGCAATGCTTCTCGGATACGCGCTCTTGTTCGTCGGCATCGGGATATTTATGGAAGGCTGGCGCGAACTGCACAAGGCCCAGAAGGAAAACAGGCTGGTCACGGATCGTCTCTATGGATTGGTGCGGCACCCGCAGTACACCGGCCTCTTCGTAGCGCTTTTTGGCGAGGGCATCGTACATTGGCCCACCATTTTTTCCGTCGCACTGTTCCCCGTCATTGTCGTCGCTTACTACCTGCTGGCGAGAAGCGAGGAAAGAAAAGTCGAAGAGGAATTCGGTGACACGTATCGCGCTTACCGCAAGCGGGTGCCGATGTTCATCCCGCGCTGGGGGCAATGGCGCGCCATGAACACAATGACATCCAAAAGCGAGTAGAGAACGATGAAACACATCCTGATGATGGTAATCGGCTGCGCCCTGGCGCTGCTGCTGATTTTTCTCCTGCCCGCCATGGGGTTGGGCAGCGGCTGGGTGCTTGCCATAGTGATTGGGGCAATGATGCTCTGCCACTTGATGCACTTCGGCATGCACGACGATGAAAAGAACGGAGAGAGCGACCATGAACACCGACACTGATCAGAACGACAGCCCCGCCTCAGGAAATGTCCGGCCGCCGTCGTGTCCCTCGCTGTATCTCAACCCCAAATACCTGGGACTGGCCTTCGGCGCGACCGGCGTGCTGTTCTACTTAGGCTGCATGCTGACGATGGCTACCGTGTCGCATGACAAGGCCGTGGTCTTCTTCAACAGTCTGTTACACGGTCTCGACGTGGGGCCGATTCTGAAAACCAGCGTACCTGTTCCCCAGGTCGCGCTGGGCCTGGTCACTACCTTCGTCCTGTGCTGGTTCGCGGGGGTATTGATCGCGGGAATTTACAACCTGGGCGCCAGTTTGGGCAGGGAGTAATCAGATGGAAGCTACGCCGGACAGAACATCAGAATACCAGGCGGACAGTCTGTCGCTGATCGGCGCCATTGCCCTGGGCACGGGCGTCATGATCGGCGCCACCATCAACAAGGAAGGCATGCTCCAGGTGCGCGCCACCCGCGTGGGAGCCGATATCTTCCTGTCACAGGTCGTCCGGCTGGTGGAGCAGGCGCAGGGTTCAAGGGTGCCTATCCAGGAATTCGCCGACAAGGTGACCGCCAAATTCGTCCCGGGGGTTATTGTCATTAGCCTGGCGAGTCTGGTGGTCTGGCTGCTGTTCGCCGAGCCGCTTCGGCCAATTCTTTACTGGGGCGCCGAATTCCTGCCCTGGGTCAACCCGGAACTTTCACCCTTAATGCTGGGTATTCTGTCGGCAGTTTCAGTGCTCGTGATCGCCTGCCCCTGCGCCTTGGGGCTCGCCACTCCCACTGCCATCATGGTGGGCTCGGGACTGGGCGCAGAATCCGGGGTGCTAATCCGCTCCGGCGAAGCCATTCAGTCCCTAAAGGACATCAAGGCGGTGGTCCTCGACAAGACCGGTACCATCACCAAAGGCGAACCCGCGCTCACCGACGTGATTGCCACCGCTGGCTTCAACGAGTCTGATGTGCTCCGATTCGCGGCGTCGGTGGAAGCCGGCTCCGAGCACCCCCTGGGACAGGCCATCGTGACCCGCGCCCGGGACAAGGGCCTGGATGTTCCCACCGTCACCGACTTCCGCGCCATTACCGCCCGCGGGGTGGAAGGCCGCGTCGACGACCAACTCATTCGCGTCGGCAGCCGCCGGCTCCTCAATGAAGCGGACATCGAGCTGGGCGACCTCGAAGAGGCGATGGTTCGGCTGGAAAACGAGGGGAAGACCGCCATGCTGGTGACCGCCGGCGATCGTGCCGCCGGCATTGTCGCTGTGGCCGACACCATCAAGGAAGATTCGAAAGCCGCCATTGCCGCGCTTCATGCGTTAGGCATTCACACCGTCATGATCACCGGTGACAACGAGCGCACTGCCCGCCACGTGGCGAATCAGGTAGGGATAGACGAGGTGATGGCGGGTGTTCTACCGGAAGGCAAGGTGGACGCCATCAAGCGGCTGCAGAAAAAATATGGCCAGCTGGTGGCGATGGTAGGTGACGGCATCAACGACGCCCCGGCGCTGAAACAAGCCAACGTGGGCATCGCCATCGGCGCCGGGGCGGACGTGGCCATCGAGGCGGCGGATGTCACCCTGGTGAAGGGCGAACTCTCCAAAGTGGTGGAAGCGATTCGCCTGTCTCGCGCCACCTTCCGCAAGATCGTCGAAAACCTGTTCTGGGCCTGGTTCTACAACCTGGCGGCCATCCCCATTGCCGCCGTGGGTCTGCTCCATCCCATGATTGGGGTGATCGCCATGACCACCAGTTCCCTGTCGGTGATCGGCAACTCCCTGCGTCTCAAGCGGATGAAACTGAATGTGGATAAATAATCTGACACTAATTTAACAGCGCGGCCGCAGAGTCGGCACAGGAGAAAACCAATGGCAACCAAACCCGGATACTGGACCAGCCTTCACGGCGTGGCGACGCTCACACTGATTGGCGCCGCACTCTATTTTCTCTTCATGGAACACGGCGCTCACGTCCTGCCGTATCTGCCCTTTCTGATTATCCTGCTGTGCCCTCTGATGCACCTCTTTATGCACAAGGGCCATAGCGGGCACGGTCATGGAGAGAACGGTCACGGCGAACATCAACACCCAAACGCGGAAGAAGCCTATCGCCTCGGGCTGGAAGAAGGCCGAAAAAACCCGAATGACCGGCCGTAGTTTCCTGCCAGGTCACCACCGGCAAACCAGACGGGGATACTCCCCTTGCAATTAAACCCAGGAGATAACCATGGAAAACCTTACCCGAGCACTCACCATCGCCGCCATCCTTGCCGCGCCAGCTTTCGCCCAGGATGACCACCAGCTCAGTGACACAATGCAAGACAACCCTATGGAAATGCAGAATCAGGGAATGACGGCCATGCAAGACCATATGCGGGAAATGCAAGCTCTGATGGACCGAATTCAACAAGAACAGGACCCTGAGAAACGCCAGCAGCTAATGCAGGAACATATGGCCGCCATGCAGAAAGGTATGCAAATGATGCACGGGGACATGGAAGGTAAAACCATAGAACAGAAAAGCATGGAAGGCTGCATGAGCATGATGGGTGAGCGAATGAATATGATGCAGATGATGATGAAGCAGATGGGAGAACATCAGACGGAAGAGAAAAAACTGCGCAAGCACATTCACAGGAAATAGTTGGTTCAGGTGTCCAGCATCCGACTTTCACTGACGCTGGACGCACCAATTCCCTAGCAGAAGGCGCCATGCTAATGAAACACAAAGAACATCGATTGGGCGTTTCCGAAGTCAACCTGGTGACTCGTCATCTCGGTCTTCTGAGGCCGATCGACGCTGAAGAAGTGAACGCAGCCATAGCAGAGATTGACCAGCTATACGGTCTGGATGAAGTCAGTTTCGACGAAAAGTCCGCCAGGCTTAATTTCGCCTACGACGCATCCCGATTCTGTATCGACTGCGTGGAGGAAATTCTGACGAAACACGGCATCCAACCCAGGCATGACAGGTGGACGCACTTCAAGGAAGAGTATTACCGGTTCGTCGATCAGAACGTCAAGGACAATGCCCAGCATGAGCCCTGGAGTTGTCACCGTACACCCAACCATACCAGGAAATAGTGGCCGAAGCGTCATGTCCTTGCCCCCGCATACCGAAGACAGGTGCCAAAATGAACCGGCAATTGTTGACCACGTCTGGCAACTGGACCACCTCAACGGTTGGATGGTGGCCAGTGTTCCGGTAGAGGAGCTGCTATTTGCCGGCACACTCGGCCTGATGTCGTGTTCTCTCTACGAACACCTGGATTGGCGCCAATACCTCCCCGGGTCGTCATCATGAGGGCGCATCCAGTAGCCTCCGACGTCGCATGGATGGTCGTGGTTGCGCTGCTCTGGGCTATTTGTTTCCCGTTCATCGTGATCGGGCTGCCGGATGCCCCACCCCTGCCATTTGCCGCCTTGCGTGCCTTTCTTGCCGGGGGGCTGCTTGTCTTTGTGGGCATTGTGCAGCGGCGTCGCGGGCCTTATCTGCTCAATTTCCGTAACCTGGGACACCTGGGATTGATTGGATTGTCGTACACGGCAATGGGCTTTGGCGGCATGTTTCTGGGCGCCGGGCACTTATCACCGGGGCTGGCAACGGTACTGGCAAGTATTCAACCCCTCTTTGCCGCGGCGATCGCCGCCGGCTGGCTTGGAGAAACCCTGAAACTCAAGGGGATAGCCGGGCTTGTCATCGGTTTCCTGGGTGTGGCCTTGCTGTCGTGGCCGGGATTCGGCGGCAACAATGACGGCTACCTCTGGGGAATTACCTGGGTGTTAATGGCGGCCATCGGAACTGCAATAGGTAATATTCTGTTAAAAAAGGAAGCTGGAGGGGGTATCGCCATACCCATGGCAATCCAACTTTTGATCGGTGGCGGCATACTCTTGCTCGTTTCAGCACTGGCCGGTGAGCGCTGGAACGTTGGCTGGACAATCCGGTTCACTGGCTCCCTGCTTATTCTCTCGGCACTGGCGACACCTGCGATGATCTTTTTGTGGTTCGGACTTCTGGCTCGTGCGCCTTTGAACCAACTGAACGTCTTCAGCTTTCTAACACCGGTGTTTGGCCTGCTGATTGGTTATTGGTTTTTTGAAGAAAGGCTGCAACCTGTCCAGGCACTGGGCATTCTGGTCGTCCTTTGCGGCATAGCACTTATGCAAGCAAGAAACGCCGTCCTCGAACCTGGCAATGAGGTAACGCCTTCTTAACACTGAAACCAATACGCTTTCTGAATGGACTGATGGGGGAAACCAAAAACCGGAGCCGCTTATGATCGAACGAATACGCCAAGGGGCATTTATCGGCAAGGAATACAGACGCAACCCACGCTTTCCAGAACTGCCACTGGCGGGGTTCGGTTTTCTGGCGCATTTCGTTTGGGAGATGCTGCAGGTGCCCTTATTCACCGGGATGGCGGAGGCATCTCACGGCTCGGTGGTTTGGTTGTGCACACGGGCTACGGGCGGCGATGTCCTGATTCTAGTGGCCAGTTTCTGGCTGGCATCGATCGCCTGTGGAAATCGGCAGTGGCTCCTGGAGGGCGAGCGGAAGCCAGCCGTCATTCTGGTTGTCACGGCACTCGTCGTGACGATCGCTTTGGAATGGCTGGCGACTGGTCCACTGGAACGGTGGGCGTACGCGGACTCCATGCCGATCATTCCACTGCTGGATGTTGGCCTGGCCCCGCTGCTACAATGGTTGCTGTTGCCACCGTTAATCATGTGGCTGGTGCGCCGACACATGCTCGGCCATATCGCTCTTCGGTCAGACAGCTCAGGCTATTCTTCTCGAAATATTGGCAAGTCAGGCCAAGGAAAGGCTCTAACTCCAACCAGGCACATTGACGAAACACGCTCTTCAACACAGAATCGATAAGGGTAAAAAGCCATTTATGCCACAACCAAGAGAGGAAATACGATATGAATAATTCGAATGCAACTGGCATCCATTTACGTATCGCCCCGTTAGGCAACAGCCTGTCTCTGCTGCTGGTTATCAGCTACCTGCTGTGCGTGGGCTTTGGGCTGCTCGCTCCGGTGCAGATGCGCATGTATGAGGCGTGGGCGCCGTTGTTGCCTGGTTTCGAATGGCTTACGTGGCCGGGATTTCTGATTGGCCTGGTGGAAGTCTATTTATACGGTTGGTATATCGCGGTTTTGTTCGTTCCCCTGTTCCGCTGGTTTTCCAGAAACAAAAACTAAGGCACATTGCAAGCAGCTACTCACCAATTGGTCAGTTATCCAGGTCGAAGTAGCCATTAGAGCCAATGTCTCGCACTCCAGCCGATGAATTCGGCCATTCTAGCGCTCAACGGCCGCCGCGACCAAGGCTCTTGCCGAACCTCAAGCGACTCATTCAGGTCGCTCTCGAAGATGGTCGCCAGGGCTGCATTCAGAGCGTGGCAGTCTGCCGCCAGATTGAGTTCATGATTGATAAACAGGCTTCGGTAATCAAGGTTGGCCGTTCCCACCGTACTCCAGTCGTCGTCCACGATCAGGGTCTTGGCATGTAATACACGGGGTTGGTATTCGAAAATCCGGATGCCTGACGCCAGCAACGTGGAATAGGCCGCTCGCGCGGCCCATTGAACGAAGGGCACATCGTTCTTTCCGGGCACCAGCACTCTGACATCGACACCATCCGATGCCGCCCGGCATAGGTCACGCTGGATTCCCGAATCCGGCACAAAATACGGTGTGGTGAGCCACACCCGTTTGCGCGCAGCCTTGAAATGGTCTTTCAGATGGCAACGCAGGCGAAAACGGCAGGCTCGACCGTGATTGGTGAGCAGCGTTATCCCATCCTCGTTGCCACCGCACTGCCACTCCAGATCTCCCCTTGCAAAGGATTCAAAAGCTTTGCGCGCATCGTCAACCACCGGGCCGGCGAGACGGAAATGTGTATCGCGCCACCGGGCATCCCCGGATACCCTTCTCGAGTTGAGCGCCGTGATATTGAAGCCGCCCAGGTACGCGACCTCGTCGTCGACCACGGCGAGCTTGCGATGATTACGCCGGTGAAACAACCAGGGTTTGCGCCATTGCCAAGGGTGGCACCAGACAAATCTGACGCCCGATGCCTTCAAGCGATGAGCCGATCCGCCGGAGAAGCCGAACTTGGAGCCCAATGCATCGACCCTCACCCGTACATCCAGGCCACGTCGACTGCAATCAGTGAGAACCTTCAAAAATTCCCGCCCTATAGCGTCGTCGGCAAAAATATAGGACTCCAGCCAGACCCGCCGTCGCGCAGAGGAAAAATCGGAAAGCATGGCGTCAAACAGGGTGTCACCCTCAACAAAAACCCGAATGTCATTACCAGCGCACTCGGCGGCGAGCATTCCACTTTCATTCTTACTCTCCGCTCTCATAAGCATAGGTATAGCCACAGAATTTGATTTGATGCGGGGACTCTGTAACGGTAACCTCATTGTGCCACAAGCAAACCCCGACTGGCATGCGCGCTAATCATAGACCAACGCCAATAAAAACAGAGGACAACTCTTGCAATCAATCAATAACGCTCCAGGACAGACAGAAGCAGAAAGGCTCAACCAACACTGCGTCTGCGTCACTCTCGATCGACCGGCAATCGTCGACAATCTCGTCAGCCAGCTGGGGGAAAATGCCAAGGAGATCCTTTCCAGCACGACCTGGCAGCAATTCTTCTCCAATGCCGCCGTCTTCGTTCCCGGTCAGGATTTGGACCATATGCAGTACATTGTCCAGGCCCTGGAGACCGCTGCCGCACTCCCCGACTATCAGCAACGAGTGCTGTCCTGGGCCCCGCGTAATGCACAGCTCAATCCCGGACCTGTGGGTGCCTTTATGGGTTATGACTTCCACCTCGGCGAGGAAGGGCCCCGCCTTATCGAAGTCAATACCAACGCCGGGGGCGCGTTCCTTAATGCCGTACTCGCCCGAGCTCAACTGCAATGCTGCGGTGACGCTACGCGTGCGTCCTGGGCCGAAGACTTCGATGCTGCGGTGATCGCCCAGTTCGAGAGTGAATGGCGCGCCCAGCGGGGCAGCGAACGCCCCGAGAGCATCGCGATCGTCGATGATAAGCCTACGGAGCAGTACCTCTACCCCGAATTCCGACTGGCGCAGCAGCTATTGCGAAATCATGGGATCGAATGCGTCATACTCTCACCCTCTGACCTCAGATATGAGTCAGGCACGTTATACGCTGGCGACAAGCGAATCGACCTGGTTTACAACCGTTTGGTGGATTTTGGGCTGGAAGCGCCAGAACACGCCGCCTTGCGCTCGGCCTGGTTGGACGGCGGCGCCGTTATCACCCCCAACCCCCGCACCCATGGGCTGTTCGGGGACAAACGCAATTTGGCCGTATTGTCAGACCAAACGACCCTACTGGAGTGGGGCTTGAGCGCTGAAGACGCCGATTTACTTCGCCGTGGCATTCCGCACACCGTGCCGGTCACCGCCAGTAACGGGGAGGAGCTGTGGCAACAGCGACGGCAGTGGTTCTTCAAACCTGTGGCGGGCCATGGCAGTAAGGGCGTGTACCGGGGCAGTAAACTCACCAAAAGCACCTTTGCCCGGATTCTCGATAGTCACTATGTCGCTCAGGCCTATGTGCCCCCCTCCGAGCGTCTGGTGCTGGTGGATAGCGAGCGGGACATGCTCAAGGTGGACGTGCGCCTGTACACCTATCGCGGCGCCCTACTCCTGGCGGCGGCAAGGCTGTACCGGGGCCAGACCACCAATTTTCGTACCCCAGGCGGGGGCTTTGCGCCTTTACTGCTGATGGAGTGATCGCAGCCAACCGCAAACCGATACATGAGCAAACGGGCCAGCACGGCTGCTTACAAATCGTCCATTCGCTCTACCTGCCGGACCAATCGCTTGGTTTCGTGTTCTTCCATAGCCAGCAGCGATTGCACAAGTTCCGCGGCTTCCCGAATTTCTGCCTTACCCATGAGCGATTGGTAAAGACTGATAATTTGCTCGTGAAAATCAAACACTTCAGCGCTAATGCCATCGGCATCCAGTTTGGCGTAGTGATCATCGCACACCAAATGTGTCGTAATGGGGTTGTGCGGTATGTAATCATAGACATAAGTGTGTGCTGCTTTGGCGTCGGCCTGGCGTTCAAAGGCCGCCACCATTTTCTCCATTTCAGTTTCGTGAGACGCCAGATACTCAAGCAGCATTGCGGCGCGCTCATCACCGTGGCGCGAAGCGCAATGGGCCAGGCATTCCGCCAGTTTCGCATGCAGTTTTCGGGTCCATTCGATCAGGTCAAAAAACGTCCTAACTTCCATAATCGATTCGTTCCTCTATAACTAAAAAAAATGGTTTTATCGACCAGCGGCCAATTTGTGTGGGTGCCGATGTTCAGTCTTCGTGATCTCCCACTTTGTTGGCCGGCCAGTCTGCAAACGGCAGGAAATAAAGGAGAAGGAGATTGACGACGGGAATCAGTATCAGGACTCCCATCCAGCCCGGATAGCCAATGCGCTGGCAGATACGCCAGACAGGGGTGACGACCACAACGGCAACAACCAGCATCCACAGCCAGTGCCCCGCCCACATTGTGTTACCAAACACGTGATCTCCCATTATGTATGATCCTCCGTTTCAAGCCCGGGTTTCAGTGGTGGTGTGCATGGGAATTCTCCTCACCCGTTTGCCTGGCCCGCGCCGAGCTTTTCAGGAAAATCTGTTCGGCAATCGCAATAATGATCATCGTCAGGATGGCTACGCCAATTACAAAGGGATCGGAATTCAGCTTGACCCAGACAAAACCTCCGAGTGCGAGTAAATCGAGGAAAATCGCCGTAGCTGGCACCCACGCCCTGGCCCCGATGTCCTCGCGCAGGTAGCGAATGACGCCCCAATGAATGGCAATGTCCATGATCAGGTAAAAGACGATACCCAGCGCCGCAATCCGGGAGAGGTCAAAGAATGCGGTCAGGGCCAAGCCGAGAACTACAGTGTAGACCAACGTGTGCTTCTGGATGCTGCCCGACATGCCGAAGTGACTGTGGGGCACCAGCTTCATTTCCGTCAGCATTGCCAGCATGCGCGAGACCGCAAAAATGCTGGCCAGAATACCGCCGGCGGTCGCCATCATGGCAATGGCCACCGTGAACCAGACGCCATACTCGCCCAATGCCGGTCGGGCGGCAGCGGCGAGGGAGTAGTCCCGTGTCTCGATAATTTCGGCAAGCGAAAGATTGCTCGCCACGGCAAAGCCGACCAGGGTGTAGATCACCACGCAGGCTGCGATGGAAATCACGATGGCACGACCAACGTTCCGTGTTGGATCTTTCACCTCGGAGCCACTGTTGGTAATCGTGGTGAAGCCCTTGAACGCCAATATCCCGAGTGCGGTCGCACCCAGGAAATTGCCCACGGTCCCGGTCTCGCCCGGGTTTGAGAAGTCGACTGAAAGACTGTCAGCGATCCAGATTCCCACCAGCCCGAAAATGAGTATGCCCGCGATTTTCAAGACCCCGATGAAGGAGGCCACACCCTGAATCAGTCGATTACCGGAAAGATTCACCAGAAAGGCGGCGAGAATGAGTGATACGCCGAGAACAGGCACCATCATGCCGCTCTCGTCGCCCCCAAAAAGCTGCATGGTATAGGCGCCGAACGTGCGGGCCAGAAAGCTTTGGGCGATTACCATCGAGAAGTACATCAGCAAGGCATTGAAGGCCGTCGGCAACCGGTCTCCGTAGGCCTTGTGCAGATACATTGCGATGCCGCCAGCGGATGGATAGGCATCGGAAATCTTGATGTAGGAATAAGCGCTGAATGAGACGATGACAGCCGCCGCAAGAAACGCCAGGGGAAACAGCACGCCGGTCATCTGCGCCATCTGCCCCGTCAGGGCAAAGATACCGGCGCCGATCATGACACCGGTGCCCAGCATCACAGTCCCTGGCAACGTCAGGCTTCCTTCCTTGTAACGCGTTGTTCTGTCTTCCACCTCAGCCATGAATCCTCCGGTTGTCTGTTTGCTCAATCTATTTTGCTAGAACCACATACGAACGCCGACAACGACGCCAATTTCGGACTCATCGCCACCTTGATCGCGAACCCGATCAGCCTTGTCGCCCAAGGCGCGGCTCCAGTAGACACCAATGTAAGGGGCAAGCTCTCTGGACAGTTCGTAGCGATAGCGCAATCCCATACGCACGTTATTGAATCCACTGGGGCGGTCATACTCTTCGGCGTCAGTCAATGCCGCGCCCATCTCCAGACGTGGCTGTAAATACGACAACTGAGACAGACGAATATCGTATTCTGCTTCGATGTTCACAGCAATATCTCCGTCTTCGTTGACAGTGAGAGAGTTATCCATTTCGAAGCGATAGGGCGCCATACCAAACAGACTGAAAACCAGGTAGTTTTCCCGCTCTGCGCCCGACGCGATCGATCCCCGCGTACCAAGCCCCCCTTGTATTTCCCAAAATGGTGCGATCAGGCGGCTGGCCAGTAACTCTGCACTCTCCAGCTCCGCAGGCTCGCCGTCATCCGACCTGTTCTCCCCTTCGCTCTTGAAATAGATTCGATTTCTATCTCCACCGTACCAAGCGAGCATATCCCAGACGATCAAGTCCTCATCATTGTCCGTTCGGGTAACTTCCAGTCGGTCGAACAGCACCTGACCGGTGCGATACGACTTGATGGGCTCCGGCCAGTGGTCTTCAGCGTGGCCGGCAAACAGCGGAACGCTCATTCCTGCCAACGATAGAGACATCACAATTTTCAGAGTCCTCATGGATCCCCCTTTAACTGACATTGACTACGCGGAACATTCCCGCCTTCATGTGATAGAGGAGATGGCAGTGGAAGGCCCAGCTGCCGGGTGCGTCGGCACTGATCTGCAACGAGACTACTTCACTGGGTTTGAGACTGATGGTGTGCTTCCTCGGGCGCGGATACTGGCCGTTCTCAAGCTCCATCCACATGCCGTGCAGATGTATGGGATGGTCCATCATGGTGTCGTTTACCATGATCAAACGCAGGCGTTCGCCATGGTGAAATTGCACCGGCCCATCGACCTCGGTAAATTTCACACCGTCAAAAGACCACATGTATCTTTCCATATTGCCGGTGAGATGGAGCTCGATGTCACGCTCCGGCTCCCGTTCGTCTGGCCAGGGATGGGCACCCACAAGATCGCCGTAGACCAGCACACGATGACTGACACCTTCAAGACCCACGCCCGGTTCGTTAAGCCGGCTGACCGGGTTTCTGGCGATCATGGCCGCGCCGGGGCCGTGCCCGCCTGGTGCGTGCTCGATACCGAGGTCCGGCGCTGAAGGCTGTTGCGGCTTCCTGTTCATATTTTCGTCGTAGCTGTCGTGCATGCCATGGTGGCCCTTCATGCCGGATTTATCCCTTCCAGAGGACTCCATATCCATGCCACTCATTTCATGGGACATTCCCATGGCCGCCATGCCGCGTTCCGGCACCGATCGTAATTCGGGCACTATCGCTTCCTGTCCCAATTCCGTCGAAAGTGTGCCCCGCACGTAGCCACTGCGATCCAAGCTTTCCGCAAACAGCGTATAGGGTCGATCACCTTTCGGGGTAACAATCACATCGTAAGTCTCCGCCACCCCGATCCGGAATTCATCCACTGTAACGGGTTTGACCGGCTGGCCGTCTGCCGAGACCACGGTCATCTCAAGGCCGGGAATGCGGAAATCAAAAAACGACATGGCCGAGCCGTTAATGATTCTCAGGCGGATTTTTTCCCCGGGCTTGTAAAGCGCCGTCCAGTTGGTTGCGTTATCGCGACCATTCATCAGATAGGTATAAGTGGATCCGGTCACATCCAGCAGATCCCGGGCACTCATGCGCATTCGGTTCCACATGGAGCGTTCTTCCCAGGTTTTGGCCAGCCCCTGGCTGCGGATATCGGCCAGAGTGTCACCCAGCGTTCGCTGCTGGTAGTTGTAATACCCCTCCGCTACTGTGAGGTTGCGGAATACCTCGTAGGGATCTTCAAAGGTCCAGTCGCTCAGAATAATGACGTGCTCCCGATCTGAACCAATATCACCGTCCCCCGGGTCAATCACAAGCGGTCCAAGATGACCTAACTGTTCCTGCAGTCCCGAGTGACTGTGATACCAATAGGTCCCACTCTGCTGAACATCGTACTCGTAATGAAAGGTCTCTCCGGGCTTGATACCCGGAAAACTAACGCCGGGTACGCCGTCCATGTTCTCGGGCAGAATGATCCCATGCCAATGAATGGACGTGTCCTCATCCAACGCATTGGTGACGTTTAGTCGGGCTCGCTGCCCTTCTTTCAGCCTGATCAGCGGCCCGGGCATGTTACCGTTGATGGTAATCGGCCTGCCGATTCTTCCACCGATATTCAGGTTTTCCCGGCGAATATGCAGATCGACTGGATTGTCGGCTTTGATGACCTCGCCATAGCTTCGACCCATTGGATAGGCCCAGGCCGGGGCGATTTTGGCCAGGGCAAGGGCTGATGCCGTTCCGATTGCTGATTTGATAAACCGTCGACGGCCTTCTGCTATTGGTTTTTCCATCGCATAACCTCGTATTTTTCGCAATAGTAATGCGGGCTACGGATCCCTCGCACTGCACGATATTCCCTCGTCAATGGTGATCCGAATCAGTGGACCCACGGGCGGTCAAAACCTGGTATTGCCCGGGCGACAAATCAGGAAGTCGCCGTAAGAAGGCCACCATGTTCCAGATGCGTTCATCGTCGTGTCCCGCCCCCCAGGCTGGCATGCCGGATGCCTTGATGCCGTGCTTGATGGTCCAGAAGCGATGCCGGGACTGGGCTTCCGGGTCGCCATGACCCGGTGCGGCCTGAGTTAGATTCGGCGGTGCCGGATAGAGACCCAGGGCAAAATCGCTCTCGGTTTTGCCCGGCTTGAGGTGGCAACTGACACACATGTCGTTGTAGTCGGCGCCTCCCGCCAGCAGGCGCTCGGGCGTACTCAGATTCTTCGGCACCTCGATACCGGCCGACGCCCTGGCGATGGAGCGCTCTCGCAGCGTTTCCAATGCCCAAAAGGTCAGCGCGGTATGGCGGTCATCCGCGCCCACAGGATAGAAGCCCGAGTAGATGAACGCCACGCCCGCCGCGACAGCCACGCCGGAAGCCACCGCGAGACATTTGATGCACGACAGGAACTTGGTAGATGGCATATTCCCTCCTGAATAAATAAATTCCGGCTATGGTTTACTCCTCGTGTTCGACCGGACTATTGGCGTTGCCGTTATCATGGTGCCGAGAGTGGTCGGCATGGGAATCCTCCGGCCCGGCCTCTTCCTGATGCATTTCCTCCTTGCATTTCTGCATCATGGCTTGCATGACCGGATCATCCCTGTCCATCTTGGAAGGATCCATAGTCTTCATCGCCGCACACTCCGGTTTTTCGGCCTCCTTCATGTGCTTTTCAGGCTCATGTGCCTGAGCGGAAAAGCCCAGTAAAAGCGTCGGCACAGCCAAGGAAACCTGCCAACAGAGAACTTTGCGTTTCATGGTCTACTCCTCGAGCATGTAAATATGATGGGCGACTTGCCAGCATCAGAAACACAATCAACGTAACCAACAAGCTCTGTCTGTCAGATGACCCTTACATTACAATGTTGTAATCATGGAGTAATCTTGCCGTTGGGTGCGGCCCGCTAGACTGGACTAATACGGATCTGGAGCGATGCATTATGCGACTGCTGGTGGTAGAGGACGAAGTCAAGACAGGCGACTATCTCCGTCAGGGTCTGGCCGAAGCCGGGTTTTTGATCGCTCTCGCACGCAATGGCCTAGACGGCCATCATCTGGCCATGACCGAAACCTTCGACCTGATCATTCTGGACGTCATGCTGCCGGATGTGGATGGCTGGCGCATCGCGCAATCACTGCGCGAAGCGGGCCGGCAGACACCGATGCTCTTTTTGACCGCCCGCAACAGCGTGGATGACCGGGTCAAGGGCCTGGAACTCGGTGCCGACGATTATCTGGTCAAGCCGTTTGCATTTGCCGAACTGTTGGCCCGAATACGGACCCTACTGCGCCGCAGCGCCACACCCACCTTGTCGGAGCAGCTCCACGTTGCCAATCTTACCCTCGATCTGCCCAAACACCGCGTCACACGCGCAGGCAGGAAAATCAATCTCAGCCACAAGGAGTTTTCTCTTTTGGAGCTGTTGGCCCGTCGCCGCGGTGAGGTACTCCCTCGCTCGCTGATCGCCTCCCAGGTATGGGACATGAACTTTGATTCCGACACCAATGTGATCGATGTAGCGATTCGCCGACTACGAGCCAAAATTGACGACGATTTCGAGCCCAAGCTGATTCACACCGTCCGGGGCATGGGGTACAAGCTTGACGTGGAAAGCGACGATGAAACACCCTAATCGGCAACCCTTTCGACAGCTTTTTCGGCAAGCATTGTCCCTGGCCGCCCGGGTAATGGTATTCGTCGGGCTGGCCATCGGACTCAGCCTCGTCCTGATCGGAAACCTGGTGCTCAATGCCGTCGAGCGCCACTTCGCCGAACAGGATGCCGGCGAACTGGCAGTGATGACCGAATCCGTGGTCAACGCCCTGCAGAATGCCGGCGATGACCCAGCGCGACGGCACGAGGCCCTCTCCAATGCCATATCGGGGCATCACGGAGTCTATTTTCAAGTACGGGGTCCGCAAGACGAGGTTATCTACGGCACTCCGGGAGCTAACCTGTCACGGGCTAAAAATATCCTCACCCCAGTGTCTGAGATTCACGCGCGCAACCTTCGAACCTGGCCTGAGAACGACAATACCTTCCGAGGCGTACTCACGCAGAATGACATCATGGGCCGGAGCTACTCAGTCACTACTGCCATTGATATCGGCTTTCACCTGCGGTTTTTGGACAGGTTCCGGCAAAGTCTGTGGCTGATCATGGGCCTTGCCGGCATCATGACCCTGCTGGCGGCTTGGTATGGCGTGCATCAGGCCCATGCTCCTTTGCGCGGGCTCTCCGACAGAATGGGAGACATTCAGGCCGACCGGCTGCACGTGCGCCTTGATCCTTCCTTGGTCCCATCGGAATTAGAGGGCCTGGTCACCGCGTTCAATCACATGATCGGCCGTCTGGAGGGCAGTTTTACCCGCCTGTCACATTTTTCCGCAGATATCGCCCACGAGTTGCGCACCCCACTTACCAACCTCATTACCCAGACTCAGGTCGGTCTGGGCAAGCCCAGAGCACCCGAGGAATACCGTGAACTCCTCTATTCCAACCTGGAGGAACAGGAGCGTCTGGCCAAGATGGTCAATGACATGCTGTGGCTGGCCCAGAGTGACCATGGCCTGCTCAAGCCTGCACAGGTTCCGCTAAATCTGAACACTGAGGTCAATGAACTATTCGATTTTTTCGAAGCACTGGCTGAGGAGGATCAAGTCCGTCTGCAATTGGATGGTCAGCCACTGATCATCCAGGGTGATCGCGCCATGCTGCGGCGAGCAATTTCCAACCTGCTGTCCAATGCCATCCGTCACACATCGCGGGGTGAAAAAGTGCTGGTACAGTTGGCCAAGTTCTCGGACCACGAGGTATCTCTGAGTGTGCAAAACCCGGGGCCAGAGATACCCGCCGAGCACCTCTCCAAAATTTTCGACCGCTTTTACCGTGTCGATCCATCCAGGGCACGACAAAGCGAAGGCGCTGGACTTGGTCTCGCCATTGTCCGGTCCATAGTTGAGATCCACGGTGGTCGCGTGGAGGCGGCCTCGGCCCGGAATGAAACCACGTTTACGCTCTTTTTCCCCGACACGACCTGAACCTTTCTCCGAAGCGACTGACAAGATCAAGGCCGGTATTAGTTTGAGTCGCCCCGGGATTGTCGGAGGCTCCAAACCTTGGATTTTACGGAATCATCTCGCTTGTTCCGGTCGAAGTCATAACGGATTCTGCTACAATCATTGATGAAGTCGTACAGCAGTTAACAGCCAAACTTGGCGTAAATGTTAAAGTCATTCACTCGAGTGAACACCGGTCTATCCGGTAACCCGACGCATCGATGAGCAACAGGGCGGGTACGGCAAAGATACCCCAGCGGATGGCCTGTAGCGGCTCATGCAGAACGTCGATCTCGCTGATAGTGGTCTCGTCGAGACCTCTGGCGTCGAGGGTTGCCGTCAGGTTGCGATAGGCACGGCGTGAACTCGGGGAAAATGAGTAAGCGAACTGTCGCGCTGTTGGCTACCCTGGGTATGCTTGCGATTCACTGGTCGAGCCCCCTCTGGTCATGATTCCAGTGTCGCAGGATACTGTGCTCGTGACGGTCAGCCTCGTCATTGACTTCCGCCTCGCGCCCCGACTGTTTGTTGCCTGCTAGACTTCATGCAGAGACATAGATCCCTGCGAATCGTGTATCGAGCAGCGATCGCCTTGTTGCCACGTAGCTGAAACCACCACCTGACAACAGCGTTTCGCGACCGCCACTTCTTCGCCGCGCTGTTGCTGGGCAATTTTGTCCTAGTGCCGCTGGTCATTGGTGGCCTGCTGCTTTTGCTGCCGGACATTCCCGCCATCCGGCTCGGCGTGTTGCTGATACTACTGGTGTCTTGTACTGAGTGGTTCCTCAGTTTCAGCCGCCTGGCCCGCGGCGATAGCGCCCGCGCCATTGCCGCCGCGCACGTGCCGGTGTTAGCGCAGCTCGCACTGCTGCCAATTTATATCTGGTTGTTCATGGGCGAACTGGCCATTGAACTCACACTCGGCAGCCATCTGCTGCCCGCATTTTTCGGTTTGATTATCACGCCTCTGGTGCTGGCCTGGCTCACCGAGCGCTTGGCAGAAAAGCATCCGCCAGCCAAGGCCCTTGTCAGCGGGCTTGGATGGTTGCCGGTCCCATTGCTTGACCTGGTGGTTTTCCTAATTGCCAGCTCCCAGGCCAGTCTCGCTATCGACGAGGGCGCGACACTGTGGCCGGCACTGCTGGTCTTTCTGCTTTACCTGGCGCTCGCCGCGACAATCGGGAAATACCTCAGTCGGATATTCGGATTGACCGCAGCGGCTGGCCGCACCCTCATCTTCAGCTTTAGTACCCGCAACTCCTTCGTCATGCTGCCGCTGGCGCTGTCACTGCCGGAGCCCTGGCGTGCCGCTATCGTTGTCATCGTCTCCCAAT
This sequence comes from uncultured Haliea sp., assembly GCA_947258585.1. GTDB lineage: Bacteria > Pseudomonadota > Gammaproteobacteria > Pseudomonadales > Halieaceae > Haliea. The sequence continues at coordinate 38,592 of CAMYIZ010000047.1, forward strand.
CCCTGGTCGAGTTGTTCGGCATGGTCGCGTATCTGTGCTGGCTGCCGCGCCTGATCAGTAATTCCGACTGAGCCGGGAGCGCAGCCTTACCCGGCGCAACAGGACAATTGAGACACATCTCGGGTAAAGGTCTGGGCGCAGAGCTTCAGCCCTTCCACCATGGTCAGGTAGGGGAACAGCTCTTCAGCCATTTCCTGTACGGTCATATTGGCCCGCATCACCATGACGATTGTCTGGATCAGCTCTCCAGCTTCCGCGGCAACCGCCTGCACTCCCAGCAGCCGCCCCGAGTCGCGCTCGGCCACCATCTTGATAAAGCCGGCGGTGTCGAAATTCACCAAGGCGCGCGGCACACTGTCCAAACTGAGTACGCGAGTATCGACCCGTAAGCCCTGCGTGGTCGCCCGCTCTTCCGTCAGGCCAACGGTCGCCACCTGCGGATCGGTAAAAATCACTACCGGCATGGCACTGAGATCGAGCATGGCCTCGCCGCCGGTCATGTTGACCCCGGCCCGGCTACCTCCGGCAGCGGCCACATAGACGAACTGCGGTTGGTCGGTGCAATCGCCCGCCGCATAGATACCTGGCACGTTGGTTTGCATGCGCTCATCCAACTGAATCGTGCCACGCACTGTCTTTACGCCGATGTATTCCAGGTTCAGCTGTTCGGTATTGGGTGTGCGCCCGGTGGCGATCAACAACTGCTCTGCGCGGAACTCCCGGGCATCGCACTACGGACTCACGTAACGCCAGGGGAGTCCAGTCCTTACAATGTGGTTGCCTTTCTGCTAGGCTCACGATCAAATTCCGGAACCACTTGCATGATTAAACGCTGTTTCATAGTCGCAATGACGCTGTTGATTGCTTTGCAGTCAGTGGCGTCTATTGCCTATGAGGCACAGCCGCACAACCCCGCAATGCCACATTATGATGAGCATTCACACGAATCAGCGGATTTTAAAAGCGAAAACCAGACAACCAAGTCGTCTCCCGACAGCCCCAGTCATCCAGCGGACCATTGCCATCACAGCCATAGCTGCTTTCACATGGTGTTGCTGGGAATCCTCACAGACATTTCCGGCGTGACTGCGGGAATAGTACTGTCCGACTACCAAGCCAACTTCACCACCGGGGTTCAATCCTCCCTTTTCCGCCCTCCCATTTCCTGAGCCTGCGAATACCCTCCCCACCCGGGGAACAACTGTCATTTAGACTTTTGTAGGAGCAGCCTCATGCTTTTCAGAATGCCCATGAAAAATGGGCGGCGCGCAATGCCGTGCCACTCCATTATCCATGCCTTTTGTCTTCTAGCGCTGGCATTCGGTTCCGCCCTTGCACACGCCGGGGAGAAACCGCTCACTCTGTCCAAAGCTCTCTCGCGGGCCATGGCACAAAACCCTGGCCTCCAGGTCTTCGATTTTCGCCTTCAGGGTCTTGATGGCCGCCGCATCACGGCAGATCAAAATCCTGCCCTGGAGGCCGGACTGGAAGTGGAAGACTTCCTCGGCAGCGACAACCTGCAAGGAGTTGACGGGGCGGAGTACACCCTGTCCCTGTCATCGATCCTCGAACTTGGCGGCAAGCGTCGGGCGCGAGTCAGCGTCGTTGACTCACGATACGGGCGGGTCGAGGCTGAGCGCCGGGCCGAGACTCTGGATCTCTTGGGACAGGTGACCCAGCGCTTTGTCGCCACCCTGGCCCTGCAGGAAAAACTCGAACTGGCCTCTGAAGCCGTGGCGCTGGCCGAGGCCACCCTCGAGATCGTCACCCGACGTGCCGACCGGGGGGCGACTCCCCAGGCCGAGGTCATGCGCGCCAAGGCCGCGCTCACCCGGAGTCGTATTCAGCAGTCCCGTCTGCGAGCCGCATACGAGAGCCGGAAAATGGCTCTGGCTTCCCTGTGGGGCGACACCAGCCCGGACTTTCAGATTCTGGAAGGCGATCTGTTCCAGTTTGACTCCTCCGACGACTTCGATGCCCTGTACCAGCGGGTCAGCGACAGCCCCGCCATTCAAATCTACGCCAGCGAACAGCGTATCCGTGAAGCGGAGATTCAGCTGGCGCGCAGCCAGTCCGAGAGCGACATCCGTTGGCAGGTGGGCGTCCGGCGCTTCGAAGAGACGGATGACACCGCCTTGACCGCTGGTTTCTCAGTGCCGCTCTTCTCCGGACGGCGTAATCGCGGCGAGGTGCAGGCCGCTCTGGCGGCGCGGGATGAGGTCCAATTCCGCAGGGAGGATACCCTGCTGCGCCTCCATTCGCGCCTGTTCGACGCCTACCACTTGCGGCAACAAAACATCGAGACTGTTGAGCGAATCCGCGGCCAAATGCTTCCCGACCTAACCGAGGCACTCACTCAGACCCGCGACGCCTACGAAGGTGGCCGCTACAGCTATGTGGAATGGACCGCCGCCCAGCGGGAGCTGCTCTCAGCACAGCAGGCACTGGTCGACGCTGCCACCACGGCCCTGCTCAACCAGGCTTTGATCGAACAACTTACGGCGCAGCCACTCGCCACTGTCCCGGGCGCCCCGACGCGCTAACCCACGAATTCAGGATTCAAACCATGCAACTGATAAAACAATTCTGTCTGATTCTGGTGGCCAGCTACCTTGCCATCAGTCCCTTGCACGCTGCCGAGGAACAACAGGACGAATCGCAGGCCGAGGCTAAAGGGCCTCACGGCGGCATACTACTGCAACAGGACGACGCCACCGTCGAACTGCAAATCTTTGAACAGGGCGTTCCCCCGGAATACCGGGCCTGGGTCACCAAGGATGGACGCGCCGTCACGGACGGCATTGATCTTGACGCCAACCTCACCCGCCTGGGCGGGCAAGTGGACACTTTCGACTTCGCCTACCAGGGGGACTACTGGCTGGGGGACGGCGTGGTCACTGAACCCCACTCCTTCGACGTGGAGGTCACGCTCGCCATGGACGGCAAGAACTACCGCTGGCACTGGCAATCCCACGAAGGACGCACCCGGATCGCCCCGGCTATCGCCCAAGAAGCAGGTATCACAACGGCCGCAGCCGGGCCGAGTAGCATCGAACGCAGCCTGACCACCTACGGCAGCCTGACCACGGCACCGCACCAGATAGCCCGGGTGCGAGCCCGTTTCCCCGGTGTGGCCACTCAGGTGAATGTCAATTTGGGCGATCGGGTCGAGCATGACGACGTGCTGGCCCGAGTGGAGTCCAACGAAAGCCTGCAAATCTACGAGCTGCGCGCGCCCATCGACGGGATCGTCATTGAGCGTCGGATCAGCAATGGGGAAATGGCCGGTGAGCAATCCCTATTCGCCATTGCCGATTTGACCACTCTGTGGGCGGAATTCAAGGTCTTCCCCGGCCAACGGGCCGAGGTTGCCATTGGCCAGAAAGTCCGACTGAGGGCTGACGGCATTGACCGGGAGGGCACCATCCGCCACCTGCTGCCGGCACCCGGCAACGAGCCCTACACCCTGGCCCGGGTCGAAGTCGGCAACACCAAAGGCCTGTTGACCTCGGGGTTGCTGGTGGCCGGGGATATCGTGGTGGAAACGGTGGAGGCTTCCCTCGGCGTCGACAACCGCGCCCTACAATCCTTCCGGGACTGGACGGTGGTGTTTATTCAGGTGGATGACACCTACGAGATCCGCCCACTGGAGCTGGGCCGCAGCGACGGCAACCTGACTGAGGTGCTGGGCGGCCTGCAGGCAGGTGATCGCTATGTGGTGGAAAACAGTTATTTGATCAAGGCCGATATCGAAAAATCCGGCGCATCCCACGACCACTGACCCAGGAGGCTACTATGATCAATGCCATCTTACGCCTCTCGGTAGAGCGGCGGTTTTTAATGCTATCCCTCATTCTGGTGCTGGTCGGCGTGGGCGTGTGGAGTTTTCAGCGCCTGCCCATCGACGCAGTGCCGGATATCACCAATGTCCAGGTGCAGATCAACACCGAGGCACCGGGCTATTCGCCCCTGGAAGCGGAGCAGCGCATCACCTTCCCGGTGGAGACAGCCTTGTACGGCCTGCCCAACCTGTCCTATACCCGGTCCCTGTCCCGCTACGGCCTGTCCCAGGTGACGGTGGTCTTCGAGGAAGGCACGGGCATCTATTTCGCCCGCAATCTGATCAATGAGCGATTGGGCGCCATCAAGAGCGCCCTGCCTCCCGGCCTGGAGCCGGAGATGGGTCCCATCGCCACGGGCTTGGGCGAGATTTTCATGTACACCGTAGAAGCCCTGCCCGGCGCCACTCAAGCGGATGGCAGTCCGCTGGATGCTACGGCACTGCGGGAGATCCAGGACTGGATCATCAAACCCCAGCTGGCCCAGGTGCCCGGCGTGATCGAGGTCAACACCGTTGGCGGCTACGACAAGCAGTACCACGTCACGCCGTCACCCCAGCGGTTGCTGGAATTCGGCATCACGGTGGATGAACTGGTCAGCGCCCTGCGGGCCAATAACACCAATCGCGGCGCCGGCTATATCGAACGCAACGGCCAACAGCTGTTGGTGCGATCGCCCGGGCAGCTGGCCACCATTGGCGATATTGAACAGGTGGTGATCGCCAACCGGGACGGCGCGCCGGTGAAAATCGCCGATGTAGCTGCAGTGGCCATTGGCAAGGAGCTGCGCACCGGGGCCGCCACCCGCGACGGCAGGGAAACGGTGATGGGCACGGCCATGATGCTGGTGGGGGAAAATTCCCGTGCAGTGGCACAGGCGGTGGCCGAAAAGCTGGACGCCATTCAACCGTCGCTGCCCGACGGGATCAAGGTGGAGGCGGTATACGACCGCACGGCGCTGGTGGACAAGGCCATCGCCACGGTGGAGAAAAACCTGCTCGAAGGGGCACTGCTGGTAATCGTGGTGCTGTTCCTCTTGCTCGGCAACCTGCGCGCCGCCTTGATCACGGCAGCGGTAATTCCACTGTCGATGCTCGCCACCATCACCGGCATGGTGCAAACGGGCGTGTCCGCCAATTTGATGAGCCTGGGGGCGCTGGACTTCGGCCTGATCGTCGACGGCGCTGTAATCATCGTCGAGAACTGTATCCGGCGCCTGTCCCAGGCCCAGCACGAGGGTCAGTTGGCCCTCAAGGAACGTCTGCAATTGGTGTTCGAGGCCACCAACGAAGTGATTCGTCCCAGCCTGTTTGGTGTCGCCATCATTACTGTGGTGTACCTGCCGATCTTTGCCCTCACCGGCGTCGAGGGCAAGATGTTCCACCCCATGGCGGCCACCGTGGTGATGGCCCTGCTGTCGGCCATGGTGCTGTCACTCACCGTGGTGCCCGCGGCCGTGGCGGTCTTCATGGGCGACAAGGTCAGCGAAAAGGAAAGCCCGGTAGTCAGCGGTGCCAAGTCGCTCTACAGGCCCGCGCTACTCGTGGCCATGAGGTTTCGCTGGCTGGTATTGGGTGGCGCAACGGCGATGGTGGCGGTTTGTCTCTGGCTCGCCACCACCCTGGGCTCGGAGTTTATACCGCAACTGGATGAAGGTGATATTGCACTGCATGCCCTGCGCATCCCGGGCACCGGATTGGAGCAGTCCATCAAGATGCAGTCGCAGCTGGAGGAGCGGCTGAAGGCATTTCCTGAGGTGGATAAGGTGTTCGCCAAGATCGGCACACCGGAAGTGGCCACCGACCCCATGCCGCCGAGCGTGGCGGACAACTTTGTCATCTTGAAGCCCCGCGACCAATGGCCGGATCCCGACAAAACCAAGGATGAACTGGTGGCGGAAATGGCAGCAGCGGTGGAAATGCTTCCCGGCAACAAATATGAGTTCACCCAGCCCATCGAGATGCGCTTCAACGAACTGATTTCGGGTGTGCGAGCGGATCTCGGTATCAAAGTGTTCGGCGATGACCTGGACCAGTTGCTGGTATCGGCCAACGACGTCCTCGACGTTGTGGAGTCCATGGAGGGCGCCGCCGATGCCCGGGTCGAACAGGTGACCGGCCTGCCCATGTTGTCGGTACACCCCAAGCGCATGGCGCTATCCCGCTACGGGCTGACCGTGGATGATCTCCAGGATCTGGTGGCAGCTGGTGTCGGGGGTGAAAACGCCGGCCTGATTTACGAAGGCGACCGCCGCTTCCAGTTGGTGGTGCGTCTACCCGAAGACATCCGCCGGGATGTGGACAGCCTCGCGGACCTACCAGTCCCCCTGCCGGACGGCGGCTATGTGCCCCTGTCGGAAGTGGCCGAGCTGGAGCTGGCTCCGGCGCCCAACCAGATCAGCCGGGAAAACGGCAAACGCCGGGTGGTGGTCACCGCCAACGTGCGGGATCGTGACCTAGGCGGATTTGTCGAGGAAGCACAGGCACGCATTGCGGGTGACGTGAAGCTACCCGCCGGATATTGGCTGGATTATGGCGGTACCTTCGAGCAACTGCAGTCCGCCAGTCAGCGGCTTGCCATCGTGGTGCCCGTAACCCTCTCCATCATCCTCGCACTATTAGTGATGGCCTTCGGCTCCCTCAAGGATGCCCTGATCATCTTCACCGGCGTGCCACTGGCCCTCACCGGCGGGGTTCTGTCTCTGTGGCTGCGGGATATGCCCCTGTCGATCTCGGCGGGCGTTGGCTTTATCGCCCTCTCCGGGGTGGCGGTGTTGAACGGCCTGGTGATGATCGCCTTTATCCGCGATCTGTGGCACGAGCAGGGTGACCTGATGAAGGCCATTGTCGAAGGCGCCCTGATCCGCCTGCGGCCGGTATTGATGACCGCCCTGGTCGCAAGCCTCGGCTTTGTGCCCATGGCCCTCAATACCGGTACAGGTGCCGAAGTCCAGCGTCCGCTGGCAACAGTGGTGATCGGCGGGATTATCTCGTCTACGTTACTAACGCTATTTGTACTCCCAGTGCTCTATGCGCTATTGCATGGCAGGAGAGCTAGTAACGCACCGTCCACAGGCGACCTTGAGAACGACCGCGATAATTAACCCCGGCGCCATCATGGGGAGGCCTCTCCCCATGATGTTTTCGACATTCGTTGATTGCCATATACACTTTGGAAAAGATTATGAGTGATTCACCCAAGCAGCGAAAAGATGACTCGAAGGAGGCTCCACCCTTTAGAACACATCGCATCCACGCCATTAACAGCGAATGGTATTTTTTAACCCGTGAAGGTCAAAACATCGGGCCGTTTGCGACCAATGAAGCAGCAGAAGCAGGCTTGGCGGAATTCCTGAAAACTGTCAAAAAAGGATGAGTAAACAATGGCCCAACATCCACAAAGTCGCCAAGGCACAGTCGACCAGGCACAGAGTAAGTTAAATACAGCAGATGTTTTTTTATAAATAGCCACCAACAAGGTTAACCCAATGAGTCACGACCATGTGCATATGACCCCTGAGATCAAGGATAAACGCGTTGCTATCGCCATCTGGGCGAACGGGATCCTGACCTTGGCTCAGATTGGGGGAGGTATCTTCGCCGGCAGTCTAGCCCTTATCGCCGACGCCTTGCATAATTTTTCAGACATGGCATCACTCGTCATCGCGTTCGCGGCGCAAAAAATTGCGCGCCGCCCGGCTGACGCAAAGATGACCTTTGGTTACGGACGCATTGAAATCGTTGCAGCCCTCATCAACTACACTACCTTGATTATTATCGGGTTCTACCTGATTTACGAAGGTGGCATGCGGATAATCGATCCTCCAGAGGTAAAGGGCTGGTGGGTCGTCTGGCTTGGTGGTATCGCCTTGGCCGTGGACGCATTGACAGCGTTGCTCACCTATTCGATGCAAAAAGACAGCGTCAACATCCGCGCACTGTTTCTTCACAATCTGTCGGACGCACTCGCGTCGGTCGCCGTGGTCATTGGCGGGACCCTTATTTTACTCTACGACATGCGCTGGGTTGATCCTGCAATCACCATCGGCATCGCGGGCTACATTCTCTACCTGGGCCTGACGGAAATCGGCGGCACCATCAGAACACTCATGCTGGGTAGCCCTGTGGACATCGATACCGATTCCGTCATTTTTACCCTCTCCAGCATCGAAGGCGTTATCGACCTTCACCATGTGCATTTTTGGCAGATGGGCGAACACGATGCCTCGCTGGAGGCCCATGTGATTATCGAGGAAAGCGCATGGGATCAGCTTGAGAATATCAAGTACAGGATAAAACAGGCTCTGGCGCAGGAATTCAACATCAGCCATTCAACACTGGAATTCGAGCATTTGGACCACGGGCACAAGGATGCCCACACCTATGGGCATGGTTGACAGAAACATTCTCCCTAAGCACCGGCAAGGACGGAGCCGTTTTAGAACCGCCCGTGGAAGTGGGGTAGAACCCCCTGTATTCGGGTCACCCTCTAGGTAGAGTTTGGTAACTCATCAACAGACCGGCTCCGAGACCTCGAGTGGCCGTGGGGATTTACGGCGGTAGTAGCGAAGCGGCTTGTTCAAACCGGATTACTACCTCGTCTGGTGCAAACATTGGACCGAGTCGTATGATTGGGCGGTCAGTGGTGAGAACATCGTACCGCAAGGGGCAGGAAAGCACCATTTTCAGGTGATATGGTTTTTTGTAGGGTATTTTAATTTTATTCTATAAGTGATTGTTTTATATAAACTATTGGTGCCCGGGACCGGAATCGAACCGGTACGATCGCAATGATCGGGAGATTTTAAGTCTCCTGTGTCTACCAATTTCACCACCCGGGCATGTTGGGAGGGCGCCAGATCCGGAGCCGCGGCATGATAGCACACCGCTTCCGATGAACAAGTTGCGCTGTCGTCGCGTGATACACTGCGGACAACTGATTTCTGCGGTGTGGTGGACATGCGCAAGCTCTGGATTGTGCCCGTTGTGCTGGCGACTCTGCTGCTGGCATTGCTGGCGGCTGGCGTCACGCTGCTGTACTCGCCGCGACTGCTGGTACCCACGCTGCAGTGGGGAGTGGAGCGCTTCAGCAGCTTCAGGCTGGAGCTCCGGGGCCTGGAAACCCGCCCGCGCGAAGTCGAGCTGAGCCTGGAATCACTCCATCTCTACCAGCAGGGTGCTGCGGGTCCTGCCCTGGTTTCTGTCCTCGGGTTCAAAGGCAGCAGCAGCCTGCAAGACCTCTGGCGGGGACAGCTGCTCGACACCGCTCTCAGCGCGGACAGTGTCATAGTCTATGTTTCGGCGGATGATGCCACTGAGGACCCTACGCCGGAACAGTGGCTGCAGTACCTGCGCTTCCTGCCGCGGCAACTTGAGGTCGGGACGATCCACGTCATCAACCAGCACGGTGATGTGTCGATCTTCCCCATCCGGGGGCTATCCGGGCAGCGCACGGGCAGCGATGGATTCGCCGCCACCCTGCGCGCCGACCTCGACACGTCACCACTGGAGGTTTCGCTGGCACTGACCTCGATTCGCCAGGAGCTGAACCGCGGCGGGGTAAATTTCAAGGCGCGGCTGGAGACGGTGGACAGCGCCGCCCAGCTGGAGGGAATGCTGGAAGCCGACGCAGAATCAGTACATTACGATCTGTCTGTCAACGCCAGTTTCGCGCAGATATCGACCCTGCTCGCCGCTTTTCCCGGCGCGCCGCCGCTGGCTGGCGCCCTGGCGTTGCGCGGACGGCTGTCTGGCGATCTGCAAGGCTATGAGCTCACCGATGCCGGCTTCGAGCTGGACAACCGCCCCGCCTATTTCTTCCAGGCCAGTGGCGACCTGAAACGGGAAGATAGCGCGGACCCGGAGCTGGCACTCATCGCATCCGGAGAAATGGACTCGCTTGAGTACTTCCTGCGCTGGCTCGATCTCGACCTCTCGCCGCTGGGCGGGATCAGGGCCAGTATTGCACTGTCGGGGACGCTGGCGGCGACCGCCATCGACCAGCTCACCATCGTCACCGAAAGCAGCGAGGGCCTGTGGATCACCCTGAACGGGTCCTCCGGCCCCGGCAGCCTCGGCAGTCCCCGCCTCCCTGCCGACGCCCGCTTTACTCTGCATGCTTTCGCTCCGGGGCTGGCGGTGCTGGATCCGTGGCTGGGAAAGTCCCTGGGCATGGATCCAGGTCCCTGGCAGCTGTCGGCCCAGCTGGAGGAAGCGTCCGGCGCTCTCAGCCTGCGGAATATCAAGGCACAGCTCGGGATTGTTGATGGCACCTTGCTGCGCGCGGCTGGCGAGGTGGCGCGGATTGACCTCGACCGGATGGGAGATCCGGCAGGCGTTCAGGGAATCGAGCTAAAGCTTGAAGCCGCCAGTCCGGACCTCTCGGTTCCGGCGGCCTGGGTCGGGCAAAGACTACCCACGGGCTTTGCCCTGGAAGCTCGCGCGGGGCTGTCCGGGACCGGTGCAGAACTTGTGCTCACTGCAGGTAACGGCAAGGTCCTACATGAACAGCTGAGCGTATCGTTTCGGGACGCGAGCCTGCGACTGCACCGCGCCGAGGACTACCAACCCAGGGGTGGCCAGGCCAGACTGCATTTGCGGGCGGCAGAGCTGGGGGCCCTGTCGGAGCTGGCCGGGTTGGCGCTGCCGGCCCTGGGCAAGGTGGACATACAAGCGACGGCGCGACAGCGCGATCAGCGCCTGGACCTGCACAATATCAACGCCACACTGTCGGGCAAGCAGCTGGGCATCACCGCCCGGGGCAACGCGCGGGACCTTGCGGGTACCCGGGAGCTCACCCTCGACAACACCGTTGAATCTGTGGATGTGGACGGCCTCCTGGCCCTGCTGGCGCCGGGAGCAACGGCCCCCATAGAGCTTGGCACCCTGAGCGGGGGCTTCACCATCGCTGCCAACGGCAACCGGTTCGCCCTGTCGGACCTGAAGCTGTCCAGCCCGGCATCCTCTCCCCTGCGGCTACAGCTGGCTGGAACGGCAGACTACAGCCCGGATAGTTTGCGGGGTGAACTGGCGCTGGAGTTCGGCAGCGGCAATCGCGAGGTGTTGAAGGCACTCAGCGGTCTGCCGCTGGCTCCCGTGGATGGCAATCTGACGCTGATCATGGACGGCGCCACCGCAAAACTGTCCAGTACCACCCGCGTGGGAGAAACCGCGCTGAACCTTGCGCTCGACGCTACCCACAGCAACGGCAAACTGACCGGCCTCAATGCCAGTGTGGATTCACCGCTGGCGAAATTGCGCGATCTGGGACTACAGGCGGATGGTACCGCTGAGGCGAATTACAGGCCCGCAGAGCTTCTCGAGCCTGTCGCCGAGGATACCTCATTGCAAAAAATCCTGGAGCTTGCACCACGCTACCCGGTGGACCTGCGCCTGGCGCTGGGGAGCCTGCAGGGCGATCAAAGCCGCTTCGACGATATCAATATCCACATCACTGGCGCCGGTACCACCTACCTCCTGCGGGAGTTCGATTTTGTCTACGACAGGGCACCCGCACAGATCCGGGGCGTTATCGACATCAGCGTCAGCCCCCCGGGACTGAGTGTCGCCGGCCAGGCGGAATCCATTCCGTTAAACACGCTCTCCCGGGATCTGGGCATTGATACCGACATTAGCGGCTCGCTGAACCTGCGCGGGGGCCTCAGTGGACAGGGCCTCACCGGGGCCGAGTTGCTCAGCCAGTTGGACGGGACTGTGGGCGTCGCGCTGGAGGCCGCCACGGTCGAGGGAGCTGCCTACGACGTACTGGCGACCGGCATACTCACCTGGCTGTTCTCCGGCGCTGCCAGAGAGGAATCGACCTACCTCGATTGCGTGATGGCCCAGTTCGCGGTGGACAACGGTGTGGCGCGCACCAGAGACATCTTCATCGAATCGCCGAATATGATCGCCACCGGTATTGGCGAGTTCAACCTGCCCGCCAAAACCCTGGCCCTGACTCTGACCCCGCGCTCGAAATCCCGCAGTATCCAGATTCCTTCCAGCATCAGCCTGCGGGGAAATATGGCCAGCCCGCGAACCTCGGTGTCGCCTGTCACCGCCACCCTGGATATCTACACCGAGGCGATGCTGTTCCTGCCGCGCCTGGCGATGAAAATATTCGGCATCGGCAAGCGCAACAAGACCGCCACCCATCCCTGCCTGATTGCAGTCACGCCCTAGGCTAGGCGACAGGGCATCGTGCTACACTTCGCTGCACAATAAGGCGGCCGCAGGCAGGACAGACTATGGCATCTCCTAGGGGCGAATTCAGCTCGCGTTTGGGCTTCATCATGGCGGCGGCCGGAAGCGCCGTTGGACTTGGCAATATCTGGGGGTTTCCGACCCAGGCCGCGAGCAATGGCGGTGCAGCCTTCCTGCTGGTCTACCTGATTCTGGCTTTTACCCTCGCCTACCCGGTGTTGATGGCGGAGCTGATCATTGGTCGCCACGCCCACGCCAATGCCGTGAACGCACTGCGGTTGATCTCCCCCAACCGCGTCACGCGCCGGATTGGCACCGCGACGGGCATCACCGGCTTTATCGTCGCCAGTTTTATTCTCAGCTTTTACGCCATCGTGGCAGGCTGGATGCTGGCCCACTGCGTGGCAGCAGTCTCGGAGCTGTTTCGCTTCAACGGCCTCGCCGAGTGGCTGACCGAGTTCAGCTTTGCCCGCAACCTGGGATTCATGCTGATCTTCATGGCCCTCACCGTCGGGATCATTTCCGAGGGCGTACAGCAGGGTATCGAACGCTGGTCCAGCCGCTTGATGCCGATGTTGCTGATCTCGCTGGTGCTGCTGGTGCTGTATGTCTTTACGCTGGAAGGCGCCATGGATGGACTGCGGGTCTACCTGTTGCCAGACTTCGAGCGGGCGCTGGCGCCGGACCTCATCCTGAACGCGTTGGGGGCCGCATTCTTCTCGCTGTCGTTGGGGGTTGGCACAATGCTGATCTACGGCTCCTATATCAGCGACAGGGAAAACCTGCCCGTGGTGGGCGGCCTTGTCACCCTGGTCGATATCTGCATCGCGGTACTCGCCGGCTTCCTGGTTTTGCCGGCCATGTACGTGGCTCTGCACAACGGCGTGGAGATATTCACCGCAACGGGGGAACTGATTTCCGAGGACACGCTGATTTTCAATGTCCTGCCACGCTTGTTCGACACCATGGGACTGGCCGGGGTGGTGGTCAGCCTGCTGTTCTTCTTCCTCATGAGTATCGCGGCCCTCACCTCCTCCATCTCCATGCTGGAAGTGCCGGTCGCCTATACCATTGAGGAGCACGGGGTGGGTCGGAAGCGCGCGGTGGTCGTCATCGGCACCCTGATCGCCATCGCCAGCACGGTCATCCTGCTCAACTTCGAGGCTCTGTTCGGGCTGGTGGTTGCGGCCACAACACGCTACAGCCAGCCCCTGCTGGGCTTCGTTTTCTGCGTCTACGTGGGCTGGATCTGGCACCGCGACCAGCTGCTGCAGGAAGTGCGCAAGGGCAGTGACCGGGTCGAACACGGCCTGTTCTGGAAAATCTGGCCCGGCTATGTCCGCGTGGTCTGCCCGGTCATCATTCTGCTGATTTTCGCCCAGTCACTGCTGGGCTAGAACTGTCGGCGCCGGAGGCGTCGATGTCAGTTCAGGGCGATGCTGCCGCTGTCCTCGACATACTGGGTTGGCAGTACCCCGCGAAAGTCGATTTTGGCCGTAAACTTGTAGTCGAGGGCTTCACTGCTGCTGTGGCCCAGATTGCCCAGCAGGCGCAGCAGCTCCAGCAGGTTGATTCCGGCGTCAATAGTGACCCGCTCCTCCGTATACCCTTCTATACGAGGCACCTGGTTGCTGACTCCGCTTACCAGTTCCCTGCCCAACAGATGGATGCCATAGCTGATGCCGGCAATATCCAGCGCCCGCGCATTGGGGTTGGCAATACGCAGGACTATCTGAAAGCGCGGCCCAGCGTCTCCGGCGGGGAGGCTGCGCACGCTGTCCACGCTGACCTTGGGGGGTTCAATACCCTGTAGCAGGCTGCCGCAACCGACAAGGCAAAAAGCCAGCGCAACAATAAGCAGCCGTGTGCCCCCGAACTTCATGGTGCGTCCCTGTCGCGCGGGGTGATGGAGAAGAAGAACACGCCGTAGCCAAGGCTGAACACGGCGAACAGCAGGGCCACCCAGTCACCGGTCTGCAGATACATCCACGCGCTGAACACCAGCATGGCCAGGGTAACCACAATGCCTATGGCGCGCGCAGTCTGTGACACCTTTTCGTTCCCCTGTGTTATCCTCGACACCGACCCTGATCAGGCAGTGGAGAGCATAATAGCACCCGCATGACGAAATTCATTATTATCTTCCTGGCCGTGCTGGTGAGCTTGTTCACCGTCGAGATGTTACACCCGGTGCAGGCGGCGGTTATCCAGCCTTTTACCGCATCACTTGCCACCCTGAGCGCCGCGTTGATCACCCCCTTCGACAGTGACGTACTCGCCTACGGCCGCGTGATCGCCCACAGTGTCAATAACTTCGCCGTCTCCATCGAATCCGGCTGTAACGGGGTCGAAGCAGCCATTGTGCTGATTGCCGGGGTTCTCGCCTACCCTGCTCCCTGGCACTACCGGCTCGGTGCGATACTGGCGGGTTTCCTCACCATTCAGGTTCTCAATATAGCCCGCATCATCAGCCTGTTTTATCTCGGGCAGTGGAACTATGAAATCTTCAACTGGACGCATCTCTACCTGTGGCCGGTGTTTATCATGCTGGATGTGCTCGTCGTTTTTGTGTTCTATCTGCGTTTCCTGGAACGGCGGCGCCCGGTCGCAAGCGCATGACCCTGTATCGCTTTATCGGGCTGGTCATCCTGCTGATGGTCCCCTGCTTCGCGCTCTGGTACGCCCTTGGTGCCCTGACCGCGGCTCCCGCTGTGTGGCTGGCACAGGTCGCCCTGCCATGGGCATTCCCGGCTATCATCGAGTCTGTCGTACTGGACCAGAACAAATTGATGGTGTTCAGCCAGTTTGGCGAGATCGGTAACGATGTCGTCGCCCTTGCCGAGGCCGATTACCAGCTGGTATTCCCGCAGAGTGTGCGACTCCTGTCCTATTCCATTCCATTCTACACGGCGCTGCACTTTGCCAGCTCAATTGAAGCTTCCCTCGAGCGCTACGCCAGAAGCCTGCTGGTGTTGTGGGTGTTGATGTTCGTCGGTTTTATCGCCGTTGCGCTCAAGGATGTCATGGTGGCGGTCGGCCCACTGCTGCACCAGGCATCAGCGCTACCGCCACCGGCCGTCATCGGGCTGTTGTACCAGTTCAGCGTCCTGATTGTGCCTACCGTGGCACCTATCCTGCTGTGGGCGTGGGTAGTGCGTGACAGCCCGCGCTGGCAGGCGCTATTGCTGGGGCGGCAGCCGCCGCCCACCGATTCCGATAGCGCGACTTGAACCCGCTCAGGCTGCATCCCCCACCGGACTGTCCGCAAGATCCCTGAGCGCTCCCTGATACTCTTCACCGCGCTCTTCCAGTACCGCCTGCAGGGCCCGCTCCATCAGCCAGCGTGCCTGGCAGGTGTAGGCATAGATACAGGCGTGCACCGCGGCGTCGTGCCAGTTTTCCACGGAACAACTGGACGAATAGTCCTCGAAGTGACTGAGAGAGCGAATCAGGTCGGCGATGTGCCGAGGGCATTCACAGTCGAGAGTGCTCTTGAGCTGGCGCGCGGCACGCAGTTGTACCTCGCTGAACTGACGCGGCTTTGCCGTCATCAGGTCGCCAAGATTGGAGTCGCCCTGGCTCACGCTCTTGTCGGCAACACTGCGAGCCAGTTCAAACGCGAGGTAAGCCGGATCCGGGGGATAGGCGGTGGCGGCAATGTTCTGCTGCTCCAGGGCCTGCAGCCAGCGATCACTGGCGAACTGGTAGGTAACCAGAGCCCGCTCCACGTCCAGTTCGCGCATCAGGTCGCCGACCTGACGCGTCTGCAATCCGCTGAGGGTGGCGCATTCGACCACCAGCGAGTCGGCCCGGCCGATATCCTCGCAGACCTGTGGGCTCAGATCCGGTAGAGACATCCGCACCAGCAGAGCGTCCACCCCGGCGAGGCAGCCCTGGTGCTCATCCAGCCACTCGCAAAGCTGTGGGCCGATAAAGACAACCCTGGGCTTGGGGGGCGGAACGGCCGCGCGGCCGCTCTTGCCGCGGTTGCGTAGCAGCATTTCCAGTGTTTTCCGCTCGGTGGAGGCGATTTCTCCAATACGCGAGCCGCTGTTGACCAGCGCAGCAATCAACTGCAGGTGCTCCAGGTCAGCCTGGGTGTACTGGCGCCGCCCGGTCGCCGACTTGTGACTGGCGCCCAAACCGTAGCGTCGCTCCCAGACCCTCAGGGTATCCGGCTTGAGTCCGGTAAGACGGGCAACGGTGCCAATCCCGTACAGGGGGCGGGGTTCCATAACAGCCTGATCCATAGTTCTGCGCCTCAATAGGAGTTGCTGTTGTTACGCCTTCTGGCTCCGGATGGATGACTTGCCCAGCTTGTGTTCGCATGTTATCTGGACAACTGTCCGGTTTTCTTGTCCAAGAAGGCATGCCAATCCGTATCAACGGCAAACCAGGAAGGAGCTGTTCTGTGGATAACTGGAAGACTGAAACTGACGACCGGGAACTGGAGCGACTGTTTGCAGAAGCTCGCCGCTATCCCCTGCTGAGTGCCGATCAGGAACGCGACATCGACGGCAGCAAGTGGCAGGCGGTAGCCAGTATCCAAACGCTATTGCTCGACAGCACTGGCGGCCGCGCCTATGTTCGGGATTTACTGGACCGGATCATCGCCCAGCCCCCGGACGTGGGAGACTTTGACAATCGCGACCACCACTTCCTGTTGCGCCGCGAACTGGTCACTTTCCTGCCCGGTGGAGCACACGCCAGCACTGTTTCCCAGCTCGCTGCGGCGCTGGCGGCGGCTGATCACGCCGGCGCCTCCGAGATCGCTACCGAGATGGCCCTGCCCGCGAGCTTGCTGGTGGGCATGGCGAGCGTGGTCAGCCGCCACAACAGCCACCCGGCGAAATGCCGGGTGGCTGATGCCCTTCTGGCATGGCAAGCGGCCGCTGAGGGGATAGACCAGGGCAGTCGCAGCTACCAATTGGAGCCCGCAGAGCTCGCCTCGCTGAAACTGGCCCTGTCGCGCTTCAACCAGGCGCGAGACACCTTGACCCTGCACAACCTGCGACTGGTCTACTCCATAGCCGGAAAGTACCTGGGCAAGGGTGCGCCCTACCGCGACCTGATCCAGGAGGGAACCCTGGGCTTGATCCGCGCCGCGGAAAAGTTCGAGGCGCACAAGGGCTATCGGTTCAGCACCTACTGCTACAACTGGATTTCGCAGGCTGTCCGCCGCTATGTCAATGACGGCGCCGCGTTGATTCGCTACCCGACACACGTTCGTGAGCAGGTTGGCAAGCTGTACCGGGAGCGCAATGCTATCTGGTCAAGTACCGGTGAAGAGCCCAGCGAGGAAGAGCTCGCCAGCGCCGCCGGCATTGAGCCGGAAAAAGCCCGCCAGCTGCGACAGCTGCGCAATATGGCGCTTTCCCTGGATCAGCCCCAGTATGAAGACGATGACGAGTCGCTCCTGGACAGCGTGCCCGGCGGCCCGTTTCAGGACATCGCGGCTCGTGCGGAATCCGAGTCTCTGCAGCGCTGTCTGTTACAGGAGATCGACAATCTGGAACCCGCCGAACAGGAGGTTGTGATCGCGCGCTGGGGTCTGCATCGTGGACCGCCCCTGAGCCGGGCCGAGGTGGCCGACAAGATGCGCGTCAGCCGGGAGTGGGTGCGGCAGCTCGAGCGCTCGGCGCTGGAAAAGCTGAGCCGCAACGCCACCGTGCGCGATGCGGCCCGGGATCACGGCAGCCTCTCCCCCGCGTGAGTGGTGAAAATGGCAGCGAGCGCCTGCTCTATTCCAGGATAGCGGAACGTGAAACCAGCGCCCTCCAGGGCAGCCGGGACCACTCGCTGACCGGTGAGGAGCAGTTCCTCGGCCATTTCACCCAGCATCAAGCGCATGACCGTGCCGGGCACCGGCATCGCCGGCAGCGTGCGGAAATGCTTCTGCATCGCTGCACAGAAATCGCGCTGGGTGACCGGACCCGGCGCAGTGATATTGAACGCGCCCGCCAGGCTGTCGTCCTCCAGCAGCAGGGTGATTGCCGCCACCACATCCGCCCGGTGTACCCAACTCAGGTACTGGTGGCCTGTACCTGGCCAGGACGCGACGCCGAAGCGGAAGGGCATCGCCATTTGCCGCAGGGCGCCTCCCTCCCGGTCGAGGACCACTCCCAGCCGCAGCAGGCAGGTTCTTACGCCCAGGGCCTCGGCCCGCAGGGCCTCCGACTCCCACGCCTGGCAGAGCTCGCTCGCAAAGCCGCGGCCCGCAGCGGCTTCCTCCGTCAGCGCCTCGTCTCCGTGCGCCCCGTAAAACCCTATGGCACTCCCGCTGAGCAAGACCCGAGGAGTCTGTGCGCTGGACTCAAAATAGTCGACCAGCGCGCGGGTTGCTTCCACGCGGCTGGCAGCGATTTCCTCCTTGTAGGCCCGCGTCCAGCGCCTTCCCGCCAGGGAGGCGCCGGCGAGGTTTACTACCGCGTCGGGAGCGGAGTCCGAAGACAGTTCTTCCAGCGATCGCACGTAGGTACACTGGGAGGTGTCGCGATGCCGGCCGCGGCTGAGGATGGTGATATGGTGCCCACCGCCCAGCAGCTGCGCGACCAGTGCCTGACCAATAAACCCGGTACCTCCGGTGATAAGGATATGCATACCCTGTTTCCTCACGCGTCACGTATAACGCCATCATGAACAAATTCGCATCTGAACTGCAACAGCTGCGGGCACTGCTGGCAGAGCGCTCAAGACTGGTCGTGCTCACCGGCGCCGGTATCAGCGCCAGCTCCGGTATCCCGACCTACAGGGATGCGGGCGGGCAGTGGCTGTACAGCGAACCTGTTCAGCACCGCGATTTTCTGCTGGAACCAGCCACCCGCCAGCGCTACTGGACCCGCTCATGGTTCGGCTGGCCGGGAATCCGCGATGCCCGGCCCAATGCCGCGCACCGGGCGCTGGCCAGGCTGGAGGATGCCGGCGCTGTCGAGCTGCTGGTCACCCAGAACGTCGACCGCCTGCACCAGCGCGCGGGAAGCCGCGCTGTAGTTGATCTCCACGGGCGCCTGGACCGCGTCCGCTGCCTGGCCTGTGGCGAATATTCGGCGCGCGAAACCATGCAGCTGCGCCTGGGACAGGAAAACCCCCATCTCGCCGTGCCTGTGGCCAGCGCCGAAACGAGGCCCGATGGCGACATGACCCTGCCGGATGCGCTGGCGCGCCAGACGTCGGTTCCCGCCTGCCTGGCATGCGGCGGTATATTGATGCCCGACGTCGTATTCTTCGGTGGTACGGTACCGAACGACCGGGTTACCCGTGTGAGCTCGGCGATCGAGGGCGCGGATGTCCTGCTGGTGGTTGGCTCCTCCCTCCAGGTTTATTCCGGGTATCGCTTTTGTCGCGCGGCCCACGCTGCCGGAAAACCCCTGGTATTGATCAACCCGGGCGTCACCCGCGCCGATCCTATCGCCAGCCTGAAGCTGGCATCTCCCTGTGAACCGCTGCTCGATGCCCTGGCAGACAGCCCCGCAGCGGATTCCCGCAGCAACCTGGAGCAAGCGCAATGACCACCACGATCTACCTGTTCCGCAACGATCTTCGCCTCGTGGACCTGCCGGGCCTCGCTGCCGCCGCCGCCAATGGCCCCGTGCTGCCGGTCTATATTCTGGATGAGGAGAGCGCTGGAGAGCGAGCCCCCGGCGGAGCCAGTCGCTGGTGGCTGCACCACAGCCTGCAGGCCCTGGCTGCGGACATCGCCGCCAGCGGCGGCCAGCTGGTGCTGCGCAGGGGCGACACCGCCAGCTGCCTGCGGGAGCTGGTCGAGGCGAGTGGCGCGGGCGCGATCCATTTCAGTCGCAGCTACACGCCGTGGGAAACTGCCCTGGAACAACAGTTGCGAACGCAGTTCGACAGTACCGCCAGGGTCAAACGCTTCCCCGGCTGCCTGTTGCACGAACCCGACAGCATCAGTAATCAGGCCGGAGAACCGTTCAAGGTCTTCACCCCGTTCTGGCGCCACTGTCGCCGTCAGCAGGAGCCCGGGCAGCCCTTGCGTGCCCCCGTCGACATCGCCTGGGCCGAGGCGCCGGACCGCTGTGATTCCCTGGCGGACTGGGGTCTCCAGCCACAGCAGCCGGATTGGGCCGCGCACTGGAAAACCTTGTGGACACCCGGCACCACGGGCGCGCGGCGGACGCTGGAACATTTCCTGCGCCACGGAATCGGGAATTACGCCAGCGGCCGTGACCACCCGGCGGAAGAGGCCACGTCCCGACTGTCGCCGCATTTGCGCTTCGGGGAGATATCGCCTCGCGAGGTCTGGCACAAGGCACGGGAACTCGCAGCACGCAATCCGCAGCGGCAGGAGCAGGTCGACAAGTTTCTCAGCGAGCTGGGATGGCGCGAATTCTCCTACCACCTGCTCTACCATTTCCCGACGCTACCCGAACAGCCTTTCAAAGCGCAGTTCGCCGCCTTTCCGTGGCTGGGCAACCAATCCCAGTTGCGTGCGTGGCAACGTGGCCAGACAGGGTATCCGGTCGTGGACGCCGGTATGCGTGAACTCTGGCAAACCGGCTACATGCACAATCGTATCCGCATGGTTACTGCCTCCTTTCTGACCAAGCACCTGCTGATCCACTGGCAGGCGGGGGAACGCTGGTTCTGGGATACCCTGGTGGACGCGGACCCGGCCAGCAACACCTGCAGCTGGCAATGGGTGGCAGGTTCCGGCGCCGATGCGGCTCCCTACTTCCGTATTTTCAACCCGGTCGCGCAGGGCGAGAAATTCGACGCTGGCGGCGACTATGTCAGGCACTGGGTCCCGGAAATAGCCAGTTTGCCCGATCGCTGGCTGCACCGCCCCTGGGAGGCCCCCGCCGAGGCGTTGAAGGAGGCCGGAGTCGTGCTGGGCACGACCTACCCCCTCCCCATGGTTGATCACCGTGAGGCCAGGGAGGCCGCCCTGGCCGCCTACCAGGCAATCCGCAGCGGTTGAGGCGCATCGCGCGGCGCATGGCTGGCATTAAACGGGCTCAGGGTCGATACTAGTGACCAGAATGGGGGCAACACGGCCCTCGCGTAGATAAGAAACCCAGATACGGAGCACCGAGATGATCACAGCACGACGCAACGCCCTGTACCCCACCCTTCTCCTGGCCCTTGGCCTGGCTGCCGTGCCGGCCAGCGCCGATATCGCCGAGGTGGTCGATTCGGAAGGTAACACGATGACCTTCGAATACCAGGGTGACCAACTGCGCATCGACATGAACCAGGAGAACAGCTACATGCTGGTGCGGGGCGAGCAGGTCTACGCCGTCACCGACAACGATGGCGAGGTCATGGTTATCGACGTCAAGCAGACCCTGTCCATGTTCGGCAACATGGCCCAGGCTGCCATTCCCGATATGGCAGCCGTCAACGTTGAATCCCTGGACGCCACCGGCCGCCGTGAAACCGTTGCCGGTATCCAGGGCGAGGTTTACAACCTGACTTTCACCGATCATGAAGGCAACCGCCAGCAGGCCGAGTTGGTGCTCTCGTCGGATCGGCGGGCGATGGGCTTCCGCGACGCGGTGCACAGGATGGCATCCACCATGTCCAGCATGCTCGCCCAGCAGGGGACCCATGATCGGCTCCAGAGCCAGCTGGCCGCGCAGAACCTCGGCGTACTTCGCTACGGGGAAGACATGCGCGTCACCTCCATCAGCGAGACACAGGTCGCCGATGCCCGCTTCGTCCTGCCCGCTGAACCGACGGACCTGAGTGGGCTGGGGGGGCTGTTTGGCGCCGACGCCGTCGGAGGCGGCGAAGGTGGCTTCATGTCAGGTATTCTCGGGGGCAATAACGCGGAGAAAGCGGCCGACAAGCCGGATGAAGAAGAACAGGCCAACCCCATTGAAAATGCGGGCAAGGAGATCGGCAAGGCTTTTGGCAAGCTGTTCGGCAACTAAGCGGCAGTTTTGCCGGAGATTGATCTGGTGCCGGCGGCAGCTTTAGGGCAAAATGCGCCCCTGATTTTACGAGGGACTGCCGCCGCATGGCAAAAGAAGACCAGATCGAAATGGAGGGCGAGGTCATTGATACCCTGCCCAACACCACCTTCCGTGTGCAGCTGGAAAACGGCCACGTTGTGACAGCACACATTTCCGGCAAGATGCGCAAGAACTACATACGCATTCTCACCGGAGACAAGGTTCGGGTGGAACTCACTCCCTACGACCTGACCAAGGGCCGTATCACCTACCGCGAGCGGTAGGCCTCCCCCCGGGCCCCAGAAGGGGCCCTAGGCCGGTTCGGCCTCGGTCTCCTCGACCAACACCTCCAGCCCATCGCGCGCCTTGTTCACGCTCACGCGGGCCACGCCACCTGCCTGGGCCAGGGAACCGAACAGCACCAGCTCCGCCAAGGGCTTCTTGATGTGCTCCTGAATGACCCGCGCCATGGGGCGTGCGCCCATGTTGCGATCATAGCCCTTCTCCACCAGCCACAGGCGCGCGTCTTCGTCCACATCGAGGGTAACCCGCTTCTCGTCCAGCTGCCCCTGCAGTTCGGTGAGGAACTTGTCCACCACGGTCAGGATGACGTCCTCACCCAGCGGCTCGAACTGCACGATGCTGTCGAGGCGGTTGCGGAACTCCGGGGTGAACATGCGATTGATCGCCTCCATCCCGTCGGTGCTGTGATCCTGGGTGGTAAAGCCGATGCTGCGGCGGCTGATACTCTCGGCGCCGGCATTGGTAGTCATCACCAGGATGACATTGCGGAAATCCGCCTTGCGGCCGTTGTTGTCGGTCAGGGCGCCGTGGTCCATCACCTGCAGCAGGAGGTTGAACACTTCCGGGTGCGCCTTCTCGATTTCATCCAGCAGGATAACTGCGTGCGGGTGCTTGGTTACCGCGTCCGTCAGCAGGCCCCCCTGGTCAAAGCCCACGTAGCCGGGCGGCGCACCAATGAGGCGCGACACGGTATGGCGTTCCATATATTCCGACATGTCGAAGCGGATCAGCTCCAGACCCAGCAGCCGCGCCAGCTGACGGGTGACTTCGGTCTTGCCCACGCCGGTGGGCCCGGCCAGCAGGAAAGAGCCAATCGGCTTGTCGCCGGAGCGCAGACCGGCACGGGCCAGCTTGATGGAGGTCGCCAGGCTGCTGATCGCCCGATCCTGGCCGAACACCACCATCTGCAGGTTCGATTCGAGTTTCTGCAGCGTTTCGCGGTCATCCGAGCTGACGGATTTCGGCGGTATGCGGGCGATTTTCGCCACCACCGCCTCGATGTCCGCCACGCCTATAACCTTTTTCCGCTTGGACGGCGGCTGCAGCTGCTGATAGGCGCCGGCCTCGTCGATCACATCGATCGCCTTGTCTGGCAGGAAACGGTCGGTGATATAGCGCGCCGACAGATCGGTTGCCACCCGCAGCGCCTTGTTGGTGTAACGCAGGCCGTGGTGCTCCTCGAATCGCGATTTCAGGCCCTTGAGAATCTTGTAGGCGTCATCCGGGCTGGGCTCCATGACGTCTATCTTCTGGAAGCGGCGGCTGAGGGCCTTGTCCTTGTCGAAGATGCCCCGGTATTCCTGGAAGGTGGTAGAGCCTATGCAGCGCATCTTGCCCGAGGTCAGCAGCGGCTTGAGCAGGTTGCTGGCATCCATGACACCGCCGGAGGCAGCGCCGGCCCCGATAATGGTGTGAATTTCGTCGATGAACAGGATTGCCCCTTCGCGCTTCTTCAGATTGGCCAGCAGGCCCTTGAACCGCTTCTCGAAGTCGCCGCGGTACTTGGTGCCCGCCAGCAACGCCCCGAGGTCCAGAGAGTAGACCACGCTGTCCTTGAGCATTTCCGGCACTTCGCCGTCGACGATCATCTTCGCCAGACCCTCGGCGATGGCGGTTTTGCCGACTCCGGACTCACCCACCAGCAGCGGGTTGTTCTTGCGCCGGCGCGCCAGGATCTGGGCCACCCGCTCGACTTCGGGAATACGTCCGATCAGGGGATCAATGCGCCCCGCCCGGGCCTCCTCATTGAGGTTGGTGGCATAGTTGTCCAGCGGGTTACCCTCGCCGTCTTCCGCCGGGGCCCCTTCGGCGCCGGCGGGGCCGGGTTCGCCGCCGTCGTTGTCCTCGGAAACCTTGGAAATACCGTGGGTGATGTAATTCACTACATCCAGGCGGGCAACGCTCTGGGTCTTGAGGAAGTAGACAGCCTGGCTTTCCTGCTCACTGAAGATGGCCACCAGCACGTTGGCGCCGGTGACCTCGCTGCGACCGGAGGACTGGACATGAAACACCGCACGCTGCAATACTCGCTGAAACCCCAGCGTCGGCTGCGTTTCGCGCTCGTCGTCGTCCTCGGAAATGAGTGGCGTGGTGGCATCCACGAATTCGACCAGGTCACCGCGCAGGGCCTTGATGTCGGCGCCACAGCCTTTCAGGACGCGAATGGCATCGTTGTTGTCCAGCAGCGCCAGCAACAGGTGCTCTACCGTCATGAACTCGTGACGTTTGGCCCTTGCTTCCCGAAATGCCTCGTTCAGCGTCAGTTCCAGGTCTTTGCTCAGCATACTTTACCACTCCCGGGCTACTCGCCCTCCGATGCCTCGATTTCGCATAACAGCGGGTGCTGGTTCTCCCGCGCGTACTGATTTACCTGGGCCGCCTTGGTCTCGGCAATATCCCTTGTGTATATACCACATACGCCCTTGCCCTTGGTATGGACCGTCAACATGACGTGGGTCGCCTGCTCGCGGTTCATGCGGAAGAACACTTCCAGCACTTCCACCACGAACTCCATGGGCGTGTAGTCATCGTTCAGCAGTATGACTTTGAACAGCGGCGGCTTCTTGAGTTCCGGCTTGGACTCCTGCAGCGCCAGACCGCCGTCGTTGTCGCGCTTCTCGTCGCCGGAGGACAAGCGCCAATGGCCGACTACGGGTACCTCGTTCACACCTTGCCTCTCACGTCGTTGTCATGCACAGATAGTGGATATGGGCTCATTATAAGTCAATTCAAGGTTGCGTGGCGGCGGGCGGGTCACACCGAGGCCCAGTAGTGGACTCTGCGCTTCAGCCGCAGCGCATGCGGCCCGGCCTACGAAGCGCCGTAGTCATCAGAGAAACATCGCGCAGAACGGCACACAAAAAAGGGCCCGTGTCGCCACGAGCCCTTATTGGTAACGCCGCGAGCGGAATTACATATTGTCGATCAGTTTTTGACCAAACTCGGAGCAGCTTACCAGGGTCGCGCCTTCCATCAGACGCTCGAAGTCATAGGTGACGGTGCCTTTCTGGATGGCGCCGTTCATGCCCTTGATGATCAGGTCCGCCGCTTCATTCCAGCCCATGTGCCGCAGCATCATTTCTGCCGACAGGATCAGGGAACCCGGGTTGACCTTGTCCTGGCCGGCGTACTTCGGCGCAGTCCCGTGGGTCGCCTCGAACAGGGCGATGGTGTCGGACAGGTTGGCGCCGGGTGCAATGCCGATACCGCCGACCTGGGCCGCCAGGGCGTCAGACAGGTAATCGCCGTTCAGGTTCAGCGTGGCGACCACGCTGTAGTCCTTCGGACGGGTCAGGATCTGCTGCAACATGGCGTCGGCAATCACATCCTTGATGACAATATCCTTGCCATTGTTTGGATTCTTGATGCTCACCCAGGGACCGCCGTCCAGCAGCTCACCGCCGAATTCCTGCTGGGCCAGTTCGTAACCCCAGTCGCGGAACGCGCCTTCGGTGAACTTCATGATGTTGCCCTTGTGCACCAGGGTCACCGAGGGTAGGTCCTGGTCAATCGCGTACTGTATTGCTTTGCGCACCAGGCGTTTGGTGCCCTCCTCGGAAACCGGCTTGATGCCGATGCCCACTTCCTGCGGGAAACGGATCTTGGTCACGCCCATTTCCTTGAGCAGGAAATCGACCACCTTCTGCGCTTCCGGGGTGCCCGCCTGGTACTCGATACCGGCGTAAATGTCCTCCGAGTTCTCCCGGAAGATCACCATGTTGCAGGCGCCGGGGTCCTTGACGGGAGAAGGTACGCCCTCGAACCAGCGCACCGGGCGCAGGCAGGTGTACAGGTCCAGCTCTTGGCGCAGAGCCACATTCAGGGAGCGAAAACCGCCGCCAACCGGGGTGGTCAGTGGGCCCTTGATGCCGACAGAGTATTCCTTGATGGCCGCCAGAGTCTCCTCGGGGAACCAGTCACCGTCGTACAGCTCGGCCGCCTTTTCGCCAGTGTAAATCTCCATCCAGGAGATCTTTTTGCTGCCGCCGTAGGCCTTCTCTACCGCCGCGTCGACCACGTTGATCATGACCGGGCTGATATCCACGCCGATGCCGTCGCCTTCAATGTAGGGAATGATCGGGTTGTTGGGGACGTTCAGGCTGAAGTCGCCGCTGACAGTGATTTTTTCACCGGTCTTCGGCACCTGGATATGCTTGTAGCCCATAGATTGTTCTCCGTAGATGTGGGTCCATTGAGTCTCGGGGTGCGGTATCCTAGCAAGATGCCCCGTCAAAACGGCGCCTAGTGTATCAGGTTTCCCGATCTTTCTGCTTAACCGGGGGCAGTTTTTTGCCAGCGCCGTGGAGTCCAGATGGCCGCACTGATTCTCTTTAACAAGCCCTTCCGGGTGCTGAGCCAGTTCAGCGACCGGGACCCGGGAGATCCGGAATCAACGGCGGCGGCGGCGACGCCGCGCCAGACCCTGGCCGACTTCCTCCGGGCGCCGGGTTTTCGGGTTGCCGGTCGCCTTGACCACGATTCCGAGGGACTGCTGGTACTGACTGATGACGGGCTGCTGCAGCAGCACATCGCCAACCCTCGCCACAAGCTGTGGAAAACCTACTGGGTCCAGGTCGAAGGCGTGGCGGAGGACGCCGCCATTGACCACCTCGAAAGCGGCGTTGAACTCAGGGACGGGCTCACCCTGCCCGCACGGGTGCGGCGAATACCCGAGCCCGCCGGGCTGTGGCCCCGGGATCCGCCTGTGCGCCAGCGCCTCACGGTACCCGACAGCTGGCTGGAGATCCGCATCCGCGAGGGCCGCAATCGTCAGGTCCGACGCATGACCGCGGCGGTGAACCTCCCCACCCTGCGCCTGATTCGCTATCGGGTCGGCGACTGGAGCCTCGAAGGGCTGGCACCCGGAGAGCACCGCCGCCTCACCGTGCACAGCCCCGCGCGGAAACCCGCGCCGCTGCGCTCACGGCGGAGACAGCCATGACTGACTGGTACCCCCATGTCACCGTCGCTACCGTGGTCGAAATGGAGGGCCGCTTCCTGCTGGTGGAGGAGCGGGACAAAACCAGCGGCAGCTTGGTCTTCAACCAACCGGCGGGACACCTTGAGCCGGGCGAGTCCCTGCAACAGGCGGCAGTGCGGGAAACCCTGGAGGAAACCGGCTGGAATGTGTCCCTGGGGGGCGTGCTCGGGCTGGCGCTCTACACCGCGCCCGGCAATGGCGCGACCTACTATCGCACCACCTTCTGGGCCCGCGCAGTGGCGCCAGAGGCGGGCGCGGAGCTGGACCCGGACATCCTGGCGGTGCACTGGCTCGAATACGAGGCAATCCTGGCCAACTCTGCTAGAATGCGCAGCCCGCTGGTGATCGCCGCCATCGAGCAGTACCGCAGCGGACTCCGTTATCCCCTGGACCTGATTGCACCGCCATGAGCCTCAACGCAGCCACCAAAGTGATCGTCGGCATGTCCGGCGGCGTCGACTCCTCAGTCGCCGCCCTGCTGCTGCGCGAACAGGGCTTCCAGGTGGAGGGCCTGTTCATGAAGAACTGGGAGGAGGACGACGGCACCGAATACTGCACCGCAAAGGAAGATTACGCAGACGCCCAGGCGGTGGCGGACAAGCTGGGCATCACCCTGCACGGCGCCAATTTTGCCGCTGAGTACTGGGACCATGTGTTCGAGCATTTCCTCGCGGAGTACCGGGCCGGCCGGACGCCAAACCCCGACATACTCTGCAACCGGGAAATCAAGTTTCGCGCCTTCCTCGACTACGCGCTGATGCTGGGCGCGGACTCCATCGCCACCGGCCACTACGCGCGCCGGGGTGACTGCGAGGGCAAGGCCACCCTGCTGCGCGGCCTGGACAACAACAAGGACCAGAGCTACTTCCTGCACGCCGTCGGGCATCGTGAGCTGGCCAAAACCCTGTTCCCGATCGGTGAGATCGCCAAGCCCGAGGTGCGGGCCCTGGCGCAGGCGCACGGTCTGGCAACGCACAACAAGAAAGATTCCACCGGCATCTGCTTTATCGGCGAGCGCCGGTTCCGGGACTTCCTGCAGCAGTATCTACCCGCCCAGCCCGGCGACATTCACAGTCTCGAGGGCGAGGTCCTCGGTCGCCACCAGGGCCTGATGTACCACACCATAGGCCAGCGCCAGGGGCTGGGGATCGGCGGGCTCGCCAATCACGACGATGCGCCCTGGTATGTGGTCGGCAAGGACCTGGAGCGCAATATCCTGCTGGTGGCCCAGGGCAATGAGCACCCGGCCCTGTTCAGCAGCGGGCTGGATGCAGGCCAACTGTGCTGGATCGCGGGTGAACCTCCCGCCCTGCCCCTGCGCTGTACCGCCAAGGTTCGCTATCGCCAGGAGGACCAGGCCTGCACCGTGACTGCCGGCAACGGCGGCTGCCGGGTAGACTTCGACTCACCCCAGCGCGCTGTCACACCCGGCCAATCTGTGGTGTTCTACAGCGGCGAGCGCTGTCTCGGGGGAGGCATCATTGAACGCACCGAGTGAGGGCGGCCATCCTCCGCGCAGTGCGCTGGATGAGCAGACCCTGGCCCTGGCCGGCGTCGCCCAGGCTGCGCGCCTTGTTGACCAGGTATCGCGCACCGGCTCCTGCCCCCCGGAGTTCCTGCAGGCGTCGCTGAACAGCCTGTTTGCCTTTGAGGCAGACAACGTCGAATCCATTTATGGCGGGCTGGCGGGAATCAGGCTGGGACTGGACACGCTGGCCATGGTATTGCACAACCAGCACACTCCCGAGCAGCGGGACATGGTGCGCTACATCTTCAATTTGCTGTATCTGGAGCGCAAGTTTGCGGCGGACCCCGCGATGATGGCAGTGGTCCGCTCCAGGCTTGAGCATGCCAGTTTCCGCGCCGAGCATTTCGCCGCCCACGCCAATGACATCTGCCACAGCGTATCCGGCATTTACCAGGACACGCTGAGCAATCTCAAGTTTCGTATCAAGGTCAGCGGCAATGCCCAGCACCTGCAAAACCGCCAGACAGCCGATATGATCCGCGCCCTCCTGCTGGCGGGCATCCGCGCGACCTTCCTCTGGCGCCAACTGGGCGGCCGTCGCTGGAAACTGGTACTGCAGCGGCGGGCCATCGGCCAGCGAGCGCAGGCACTGTCTCGCGAACTGGACGTGATTTAACATTCACCACTATTTTTTGGAGCACAGCATGGACCTCTCTGCCCTCACCGCGATATCTCCCATCGACGGTCGCTACGGCGGCAAAACCGCCAGCCTGCGCGAGGTGTTCAGCGAATACGGCCTGATCAAGCGGCGGGTACTGGTGGAGGTTCGCTGGCTGCAGCAACTGGCGCGAATGCCCGGTATCGAGGAGGTTCCGCCCCTGTCCCCGTCTGCCACCGCAGCGCTGGATGCTATCGCCAGTGATTTCAGCCCCGTTGACGCGCGCCACATCAAGGATATCGAGGCAACGACCAATCACGATGTCAAGGCAGTGGAATATTTCCTCAAGCAACGTTTTGCCGGCAACGCGGAACTGGAGGCCGTTTCCGAGTTCGTGCATTTCGCCTGTACCTCCGAGGACATCAACAACCTGTCCCACGCCCTGATGCTGCGCGATGGCATGGAGCACGTCCTGCTGCCCGCCATGCGCCAGCTGATCGCCGCCCTGGCTGACCTGGCGACCACCCACGCCGACGCGGCCATGTTGTCCCGCACCCACGGCCAGACCGCCAGCCCTACCACCATGGGCAAGGAAATCGCCAACGTGGTGGCGCGCCTGCGCCGCCAGCTGGAGCAACTGCAAGCCATGGAATATCTGGGCAAGATCAACGGCGCGGTGGGCAACTATAACGCCCACCTCTCCGCCTACCCCGATATCGACTGGCAGGCCACTGCGGCAACCTTCGTCAGCGACCTCGGCCTCAGCTGGAACCCCTACACGACCCAGATCGAACCCCATGACTACATGGCGGAGCTGTTTGATGGTATCGCCCGCTTCAACACCATTCTGGTGGACCTTGACCGGGACATCTGGGGCTATATTTCCCTGGGCTATTTCAAGCAGCGCACCATCGCCGGCGAAGTGGGCTCCTCCACCATGCCGCACAAGGTCAACCCGATCGATTTCGAGAACTCCGAGGGCAACCTCGGCCTCGCCAATGCCGTGTTCCAGCATCTCGCCGCGAAGCTGCCGGTCAGCCGCTGGCAGCGCGACCTCACCGACTCCACGGTGCTGCGCAATATGGGCGTGGGCTGCGGCTACAGCCTGATTGCCTACGAGGCCAGCCTCAAGGGGATCGGCAAGTTGCAGCTGAACGAAGCGCGCCTGGCTGAAGATCTCGATCACAGCTGGGAAGTGCTCGCCGAGCCCATCCAGACCGTCATGCGCCGCTACGGGATAGAAAAGCCCTACGAGAAACTCAAGGAACTGACCCGCGGCCAGGCGATGACCCGGGAGTCCCTGCAGGCCTTTATCGGCAAGCTGGCTCTGCCCGAGGACGCCAGACAGCAGCTGCTGGCGCTGACGCCGGCCAGCTACACCGGCAACGCCGCCGCCCAGGCTCGCGCCATCCAGAAATCCTGAGATGGCCGAGCCTGGCTTGCTGCCCAACCCCGCCGCCTTCCTGGCCCGGCACTGGCAGCGGGAGCCACTTTTGATCCGCAACGCGATACCCGGGTTCCAGCCGCCGGTGAGTGCCGAGGAGCTGGCGGGGCTGGCCATGGAAGCCGAGGTCGAGTCGCGTATCGTGATCTGCGACAACGGCGCCTGGCAGCTGCGCCACGGACCCTTCAGCGCCCGGGATTTTGACTATGCCCAGCCCTGGACCCTGCTGGTGCAGGGTGTCGACCAGTTGCTGCCAGAGGTGGCTGCCCTGCGGAGCCTGGTCAACGGGCTGCCCCGGTGGCGCCTGGACGATGTCATGGTCAGCTATGCCAGCAACGGCGGCGGTGTCGGGCCCCACTACGACCAGTACGATGTATTCCTGCTGCAGGGTGCGGGCGAGCGCCTGTGGCGTCTGGGCCAGCGCTGCGACGAGACCAGTCCGCTACTGCCCCACGACGAGCTGAAACTGCTCGAACACTTCGACTGCCACACAGAGCACCGGCTGCAGTGCGGGGATATTCTCTATGTGCCGCCGGGAGTGGCCCATTGGGGCATCTCGGTGGGAGAATCCACCTGCTTCTCCATTGGCTTTCGGGCACCCAGGCTCGCGGACCTGCTCTCCCGCTGGACGGATGTGTGTCTGGAGTCCCTGGCTGACCACCGCTTGCTGCACGATGGCGGACGGGGCATCGCCGAGCGCCCGGGTGAGATCAGCACACCCGATATCGACAATGCAATCACGCAGTTGCGCAGCCTGCTTGCCCGGGAGGATGACCCGCTGTGGTTTGGCGAGGTGGTCACCGAAATCGAACTCGATACGCCAGACAAGAAATCCCTGCGTCGCAGCCTGCAGCGGGCGCGCCGCCCCCGGGCCCGGGTGAACATCGCAGGCGAGGCCCGGGTGGCGTGGCAGGATCTGGGAGCGAATCTGCGCGTATTCGTCAATGGCCAGAGCCAGCGCTGTTCCCACGACCTGCGAGAACCACTCATCGCCCTGTGCGCCGGGCAAAGCCTCACAGTTTCGTCCATACTGGCGGCAGGGACGGGTGCCGACGAGCTGCTGGAATTCCTGATAGCGATGGGTGGACTGGATGTCGATTGAGAGTGAGGATGTGCTGATTCGGCGTGCCGACTGGCCCGCGGACAGCGAGCTTATGCGTCAATTGCGGGAAACCGTGTTCGTTCGCGAGCAGGGTGTTCCCGCGGACATCGAATGGGACGGGCGCGACGCCAGCGCCACGCACATGATAGCCCTGCGCGGTGAGCGCCCCGTGGGCTGCGGCCGCCTGTTGCCAGACGGTAAAATTGGCCGGCTTGCGGTACTGGCACCAGAGCGCGGGCGGGGTACCGGCCGGCGCTTGCTGGAAGCCCTGGTGGACGCCGCAACAGAGGCGGGGCTGGAGGAAGTCTACCTCCATGCCCAGCAGCATGCGTCGGACTTCTACCGCCGCGCCGGATTTGCCAGCAGCGGCCAGCCTTTCGAGGAGGCCGGCATTGCCCATATCGCGATGCGCCGGCAGCTGCTTCGGCCCGCACCGGAGGGTTTCGAGGCCGGTGTCGGCTACCCGCAACCCTTCGCCGATTACGCCGTCGCCCTGTGCCGTTCAGCGAGCCGTGAACTGTGCCTGCTGTCGCCGGATCTGGATCACCGTGTCTTTGACCGGCAACCGCTGGTCGACGCGATCAGCGAGTTGGCCCGCCACTCGCGCCAGTCCGGGGTAAGGATCCTGGTCAGCGACTGGCGCCCGATGGTCCAGCGCGGGCACCGACTGCTCACCCTGGCCCGGCGCCTGCCCACTTCGGTGCGCCTCCAGCAACTCACCGAGCACCCGGACTGGAAAGGCCAGACCCTGTTGCTGCGGGACCGCAGCGGTATCCTCTGGCAGCCGGGCGACAGCGACAAGTCCGGCTTCTGGGAGCCGAACTCACGCGCTGAAGCCAGTCACCACCGGGACCTGTTCGAGGAGCTCTGGCGGCACAGCGCGCCGCACATCGAGTTCCGCAGCGTACCGCTGTAGTCATTTGCCGATACTACGGCCCAGCCAGCGCTGGGTGACCACGCCGGCGGTCATCGAACCATTGACGTTGAGCGCGGTGCGCGCCATGTCGATCAGGGGTTCAATGGAAACCAGCACCGCCGCCACCGTCACCGGAAAACCCATGGCCGGCAATACGATCAGGGCGGCAAATGTCGCCCCGCCACCGACTCCGGCGACGCCAAAGGAACTGATCGCAATCACCCCGACCAGGCCCGCCATGAAATCCAGGGCCAGCGGATCCAGCCCCATGGACGGCGCGATCATCACCGCCAGCATGGCCGGATAGATACCGGCACAGCCATTCTGGCCAATCGTTGCCCCCAGGGTTGCCGACAGGTTGGCTATTGGTGTCGCCACCCGCAGGGACTCCACCTGGGTTTCCACGTTGAGCGGAATGGTCGCCGCCGAGCTGCGCGAGGTGAAGGCGAAGGCCAGCACCGGCCAGACAGCGTTGAAGTATGTGGCCGGGCTGACGCCGTGCAGGAACAGCAAGCCTGCGTGAACTGCAAACATGATGGCGATCGCCAGGTAGGAGGCCAGGACGAAAGCAAGCAGCCTGGCGATATCGGCGGCGTCAGAGCTCGCCACCACGCCGCTGATCAGGGCCAGGATACCGTAGGGCGTCAGGGCCATGACCAGGTGCACCAGACGCATCACGACCAGCCGCGCGGTCTCCACGAAGCTCTCGATCTGCGCGCCGCGCTGAGGGTGCTCCCTCGCCACCCCGAGCGCGGCGATACCGAACAGGATACCAAACAGCACCACGGCGATGATGGAGGTGGGACGTGCTTCTGTCAGGTCGTAGAACACGTTCGACGGTATGAAGCGGACGAGCATGTCCGCCAGGCCCAGGTCCGCCACGGTTTCATAGCGCTGGGTCAGGGCGCCGGCGGAGGCAAGTTCCCGCGCGCCCTGGGTGATACTGTCCGCGGTGAGACCGAAAGCGCTGGTCACCAGGATCCCGATCACGGCAGCGATCATGGTGGTACCGATAAGCAGGCCTACCACAGCCCCGCCAATACGCCCCAGGTCCGCGACGTCACGCAGCTTCAGCACCGCCGCGACCATCATCACCAGCACCAGGGGCATGATGATCATCCGCAGCAGGTTGATATAGCCGGCGCCCACGACCCCGGTCCACTCCAGCGTGGCCGCAACAACCGGAGATTGCGCGCCGTAGGTCCACTGCAGGCCCAGCCCAAAGAGCACCCCCGCCACCAGTCCGGCCAGGATCTGCCGGGACAGCTTCCAGCCCTGGCGACGGAGCCGGAACAGCAGCAGGCAAAGGCCGAGGAACAGGATCAGGTTCAGTCCGGGGTACATGTGCAATGCTCCAGCTGGTGATGGACGGCGTCCGCCGCCCGTGGACTGCTTCAGTCAGGCAGCAGCAGGCCCACTTCGTTGCCCTCGTAGACCAACGGCCAGGTCCTCAGGTGGCGACAGGGTTCCTCGGAGGCGTGCAGCAGTTGTCCATCGGCGAGGGCGAAGCGGTAGTGGTGCAGGGGGCACTCCAGCACACCCTGTTCGATGCGGGCCGTGTCGAGCGGATGCTCGCGGTGGGGACAGCGCGGTTCGATCAGGTACAGCTCGCCGTCCTGTTGTATCAACAGCAACGCCAGCTGGTCGATGCGGAAGTGGCGGCGGTAGTTGTCACTCAGGTTGATAAGTTTTTCCAGTGCCTGAAAACGCATAGGGTGTCAATCCGCTCGCAGTCTGCTGTTCGACACAGTGTTCACTGGCCTACAGCAGTTCGATCAACTGTCGCGCTGCCAGGTAGGGCGTGGTGCTCCCCTCCTCTACAGCTTGCTCCAGTTGCGGCAACAGGGACCTGATACGCGGATTCTGCTGCAGGCGCTGGAACAGCAGTTCGTGCAACAGCTGGCGCATCCAGTCCCGGCTCTGCCGGGCCCGCTTGCGCTGAAAGGCATCGGCTTTCAGGGCCTGGAAATAATAGTCCACGATCATGCCCCAGACTGCATCGATGCCCTGGTTCTTCAGTGCCGAGCAGGTCACCACCTGGGGAGTCCAGAAGCTGCTGTGGCGCAGCAGATGCATGGCAGACAGGTAGTGCTGGCGGGCCTGTTTGGCGAGCATCACGCTGTCGCCATCGGCCTTGTTGATCACCAGGGCGTCCGCCAGTTCGAGAATGCCCTTCTTGATTCCCTGCAGCTCATCGCCGCCACCGGGCAGCATCAGTACCATGAAGAAGTCCACCATGCCGGCCACCTGGTACTCCGACTGGCCGACCCCGACAGTTTCCACCAGGATCACGTCATAACCCGCAGCTTCACACAGGAGCATGGTTTCGCGTGTCTTCTGCGCCACCCCGCCCAGGGCGCCGGCGGATGGAGATGGACGGATAAAGGCCTCGTCCCGCCGTGACAGCTCCTCCATGCGGGTCTTGTCGCCGAGGATGGAGCCACCCGCAATCGGTGAGCTGGGATCTACCGCCAGTACCGCGACCCGCTTGCCCTGGCTGATCAGGTAGAGACCGAAGGTCTCGATAAAGGTCGACTTGCCGACACCCGGCACCCCGGAAATGCCGACCCGGATGCTGTTGCCAGTGTCCGGCAACAGCGCCTCCAGTACCTCCTGGGCCTGGTCGCGATGCGAATCGAGGGAGCTTTCCACCAGAGTAATGGCCTTGGCCAGGGCCCGGCGATCTCCACCCCGCAGCGCCTCGAGATCAATGCTGGTCACGGTCTCAAGCCGCGCCCTGGGCCTCGTTGACCGCGTCCAGCACTTCCCGGGCGCAGACCGGAATCGGGGTCCCGGGGCCGAAGATGCACTTGACCCCGGCCTGGTACAGGAAGTCGTAGTCCTGGCGCGGGATGACACCGCCTGCAATGACCACGATGTCGCCCGCACCCTGCTTGCGCAGCTCTTCCACCAGCTGGGGAACCAGGGTCTTGTGACCGGCGGCCAGCGAAGAAGCGCCGACCACGTGGACATCGTTCTCGATCGCCTGGCGCGCCACTTCCTCCGGGGTGGAGAACATGGGCGACAGGTCGATATCAAAGCCCACATCGGCGAAGGCCGTGGCCACCACTTTGGCCCCGCGATCGTGGCCATCCTGACCCATCTTGCACACCAGCATGCGCGGGCGACGGCCGTATTTGGCGACGAACTCATCGATATCCATGCTGATTCCCTGCCAGTTTTCGTCCTGCTGGAAGGCCGAGCCATAGACGCCGGATACTGTCTGGGCCTGCGCGTTGAATCGACCGAATTCGCGCTCCATGGCAAAAGAGATTTCCCCTACCGTGGCTCGACGCCGGGTCGCCTCGATGGACAATTCCAGCAGGTTGCCATTGCCGCTGACCGCAGCCTGGTAGATCTGCTCCAGGATATCCTCCACTGCTGCCTCATCGCGATTCTCGCGAACGCTGGCCAGCCGCGCCAGCTGCGAAGTGCGCACCGCATCGTTGTCGATCTGCAGGACATCCACCTCGCTTGCGTCGTCGGTCTGGTACTTGTTGACTCCGACGATAACATCCTCGCCCCGGTCGATACGGGCTTGCTTGCGCGCCGCCGCCTCTTCGATCCGCAACTTGGGCATGCCGGTTTCAATCGCCTTGGCCATGCCACCGGCCTGCTCGACCTCTTCAATGAGCTCCCAGGCCTTGTCGGCGATAGCCTGGGTCAGGCTTTCCATCATGTAGGAGCCGCCCCAGGGGTCGACTACCTTGGTGATACCGGTTTCTTCCTGAATGATCAGCTGGGTATTGCGGGCGATCCGGGAGGAAAAGTTGGTGGGCAGCGCGATGGCCTCGTCCAGGGCATTGGTGTGCAGGGACTGGGTGCCACCGAACACGGCCGCCATGGCCTCGATGGTGGTGCGCACCACGTTGTTGTAGGGGTCCTGTTCGGTCAGCGACCAGCCGGACGTCTGGCTGTGGGTGCGCAGCATGGAACTTTTCGGATTCTTCGGCTCGAACTCGCTGACGATCCGCGCCCACAACAGGCGCGCCGCGCGCAGCTTGGCGATCTCCATATAAAAATTCATGCCGATGCCCCAGAAAAAGGACAGGCGGGGCGCAAACTCATCGATATCCAGGCCCGCCGACAGGGCGGTGCGTATGTACTCCTTGCCATCAGCCAGGGTGTAGGCCAGCTCCAGTGCCGCGTTGGCACCGGCTTCCTGGATGTGGTAACCGGAGATGGAAATGGTGTTGAAACGCGGCATGTTGCGCGAGCAGTAGGCGATGATGTCGCCAATGATCTTCATGCTCGGCGCCGGCGGATAGATATAGGTGTTGCGCACCATGAATTCTTTCAGAATGTCGTTCTGAATAGTGCCCGCAAGCTGCTCCTGTTTGACACCCTGCTCTTCGGCCGCAACGATATAACCCGCCAGAATTGGCAACACCGCGCCGTTCATGGTCATCGACACCGAGACCTGGTCCAGCGGGATGCCGTCGAACAGGATTTTCATGTCCTCGACAGAGTCGATCGCGACACCGGCTTTACCGACATCGCCGGTCACCCGTGGGTGATCGGAGTCATAGCCGCGGTGGGTCGCCAGATCAAAGGCCACCGACACGCCCTGGCCGCCGGCTGCGAGAGCCTTGCGGTAAAAGGCATTGGATTCCTCGGCGGTAGAAAAGCCGGCGTACTGCCGGATGGTCCAGGGCCGCCCCGCATACATGGTGGCCTGGGGGCCGCGCAAGTAGGGTGAGAGCCCCGGCATGGTGTTGGTATACTCGAGATTCTCCAGGTCCTCGGCCGTGTACAGGGGCTTGACATCGACTCCCTCTGGCGTGTGCCAGGTCAGCGCCTCGATGCCCTTGCCCTTGAGGCCCTTTTCCGCTTCAGCGCGCCAGCTCTCGGGATTGGCGCTCGCCGGGTCGTAGATCTTGTCGCTCATGGTAATGTCTCCGCGGGGCCCGCTCAGTGTTCGTCGGCGGGCTGGTTGATTTCGATCAGGACGCCGTCGCAGCTCTTCGGGTGAATGAAAATCACCCTGGAGTTGTGCGCGCCGGGCGTCGGTGCATCCGACAGGAACTGGTAGCCCCTGGCCTTCAATCGCGCTACATCCTCTTCGATATTGTCGGAACGAAAACACAGGTGATGCAGGCCGCCGCCGCGCTTTTCCAGGTAGGTGGCGATGGGCCCCTCGCCGTTCAGCGGGTGCACGAGCTCGATATTGGTCGGGGGCAGCGGAAAGAAGGCCGTGGAGGTCTTGGCCGGCGCCACGTCCTCGGTACCCTCGAAGGGCAGACCGAAGTCCTCCATGAAACGCTTTATAGCCTTGTCGAAGTCCGGGACCGCAATAGCGATATGGTCCAGCGCTGTAATCATGGTCTGCCTCTCAAAGTATTTGCTGCAGGAAACCCGCGGTGAGTTCGCGCTTGCGCGCGGCGATCTGTTCCGGGGGTACGACTTCGATTTTCTCGTCCGGGGTGATCTTGAACAGGGGCTGGCCCTTGTGAATGATGACGCCGTCGGAATCCACCAGCACCTTGTCGATGGTGCCGGCAAACGGTGCGTAGACCTTGTTGAACATCTTCATGACCTCGACGATATACAGCGGGTCGCCGGCCTCGAAATGCGCGCCCTCGGACACATACAGTTCGTGCTGGGGCGATTCGCGGCCGTAGAACATGCCGCCACTCTCGGCCAGGATCTCGTCGCCACGGGCCGCCACCGGCGGCACCAGCACCTTGGCCATGCGGGCCTGGTGCTCGGGATCCAGCAGGTCTTCCGGGATGTGGATGCTGAGGTCGTCGTTCACAGAGAGCTCATAGTATCCGGTGGCCTCGGCGATACTGGGCAGGACCGCCATGATATCGACGCCGGCCTGAAAACCCAGGTGTGCTGAGCGCACCTGGCTCCAGCTGGCATCGGTAAAGCCCGCGGGCGCGGTGTCGTTAGCCAACAGGGATTGCAGCGCGATCCAGTCAGGCGCATCGACCCTGTTGTTGAGTTCGCTGTAGAAGTCCAGGGCCTGCTGCAGGATGTCGTGGTCGTGGTCCCAGATCATGCTGGCGGCCGGCGCGCCCGGGATATAGTCCATGTGCAGGAAATGGTAGGTGTCCGCGAGCAATTCGATGGGGTTCTCGTTCCAGCTCAGCTTGCCGTCAATCACGGTATAGCAATCGCGGTTTATACTGAGCCAGCCGCTGAGCACGTGGGGCTCATCCAGCAAACGGTGCAGGGGTCGCAGCAACAGGGTCTGCTTCAACTCCATCGCATTGTGCAGAGCCTTCGCAGCCGCCTCACCGAGGCCCTTGATCCTGGCACGGGAGATCTCCCGCCAGGCAAAATCCAGGTCGATATTGTTGGCCTGGTCCTTGAGCTCACCGACGGCGGTCAGATAGGGCACGATAAAGCGCGTGGTTGGCCGGGCGTTGATATTCTGGCCGATAAACCAGTTCACCAGGCCGTAGTGGAATTCCAGGTTGGTGGCGAGATCCTTGCCGCGCATGCGCGTGCGGCGGATGGTCTCCGCCATTTTCTCGTAGGTCTCAAGCCGGGATTCGCCCACCGTGAGCAGCAGGGCGATATTGGAATCGTAGGCCCCTGCCAGGGTGTATTTCATGAACACATCGGTGTCGGGGTTGTGCAGGCTGATACCCTGGTCGTCGCGGATTTCCCCTTCCACCGCGTCGCTCCAGTACTCAATCACGCCACCGGCGGAAGGCTGCAGTGCCTGATTGGTGGCGTTGAGGCGCGCTTCCACGCTGTCGTTGTGGCGCAGGACGCGGGTCGGTTTCGGCAGTTTCGGCCCGTGGGCCGCCAGCAACACCATGGCTTCCACCAGGGACTCGACGACAAAACTGTCGTTGGCATCCTCAGGATTGCTGAAGCGCAGCGCATAGCACAGCTCGGTTACCCGGTGCTCAACCTGGATTCGGGTATTCATCTCCATGAAGAAGTGCTTGTCACCGTCAACGATACACTCGAACGTGGACACCGAATCGAGACCCACGGCAGCGCCAAAGCGGGCGGCCTCGTCTTCCATTTCTTCCAGGGTAACCAGGTCCTGGCGCAACACCCGGGCCTCGATCTCCTGGCCCGCCGCCTCAGCCTGCTCCACCGCCCTGCGCAGGGACTCCACAGTGACCGAGACTTCCAGCAGTTTCTGCTCGTGCATCTGCAGGGAGCAATCGCGACCGCCCATGGTGATGCACCAGTCACCATTGCCGATCACCTGGATTTCCTGGTGGCGAGTCGTTTCGATATTCAGCTCCACCAGCACGTTCTTGTTGTCGCCAACGCCGGTGGTCTTTACCTCATTGAGAATTTCCCGGACCAGCTCCGCGGTGCGCTCCGCCTGACCGATGCCGAGAATGCGCTGCCCCTTGCCGCCGCCGCCGCTGATGGCCTTGAGCCGCACCCGGTTGCGCGGATAGTCCGCCTGCATGCGGCCCACAGCCTCGGTGAGGGTTTCGCAAAGCTCATCTACCGTGTACAGGTCGATACCCTTGCTGTAGGACGCGGCCAGCACCTTGTCGGCCTTGTCTTCAATGCTGATCGACTCGTCGTCGAGGAAATCCGGGTCCACCGCCAGGCCTTCCGCCTCGCACAGTGCGGACAGTGCGGCGACATCCGGGTACTTCTTCAACAGGGTCAGGGCCGTGCCATTGTCGATCCCGGGTGTAACTGAAACACCGGACTTGAGTGCGGTACGCTTGGCTTCATCCTTCAGGCCCGCGTCGTGCACGGTACGGGAGCACGGGCCGATAAAGTTGAGACCGGCTCGCTCCATGGCCGCAACCATGGTCTCGTCCTCGGCCATGAAGCCGTAGCCGGCGAATACTGCATTGTAATTGTTGTCGCGGGCAATGCTGATGATCTGCGCAATGCGCTGGTCGCGCTCTTCCTTGTTGGCGCCGGTGTAATCCGGTACCCGGTGCACCCGGTCCGGGTCTGTCAGGGAACGCAGCTCTGGGGCCAGTGCGTTCTGGTAGACGATGGAATCCTTCTCGGACAGCAGGATGCCAAAATGAGCGATTCCCATCTCGCTGAAGACATCCATCGCCTCCTTGCGGATAGGACCCCGGCAGATGATCAGCGGCCGCAGGTCGCTGCAGTCAAACTGCGCCACCCAGGGCGAAGGCTGGCGCGCGAGACGGCGGTCGCGGTGAATCAGGGGGTTGCGCAGATAATATTCGTTGGACACGCGATCTTTCCTCAGTCTGTCTTATTGGAGCGGGCTTAGTGGAACTCACGCTGCACGGACGTGAGCGGCTCCGGGGTGTAGTGGCGCAGGCAGAAGTCCATGTGCTCGGCAAGCACCTGACGCAGGTCCGATGGCATCACGATCTGGGAGATGGAGCCGAGGCTCAGGGCCTCGTTCGGATTCATCAGCTCCTGCTCATAGCGCTGGGCCAGCAATTGTTCCTCGGAGCGCACCCAGGCGTTGACCAGCTGGGTGGCGGCAGTTTTCGCCTGCTCGGGCGCCAGCCCCGCACTGACCTGTGCCCTGGTCTCGGCGGCGATCTTGTCCGCCACCCCGGCGCGAATCTTGCGCAATTCATCCTTGTAGACGTACTCGACACCCGCCGGCCCCATCACCGCCACCCGGGTGGTCGGCAGGGCGACAACAAAATCCGCCCCGGTGGGATAGTTGTTGTAGGAGGCGTAGGCACCACCGAAGGCGTTGCGCACCAGCACCAGGAAGCGCGGCGTGCGCAGGTCGACGATGGCATCCAGCATGGCGCGGCCAGCCTGGACGATACCGCCGGCCTCCTGCTCCTTGCCGGGCAGGAAGCCGGTGGTGTCTTCGAGGAAGATAATGGGGATGTTGTACAGGTTGCAGAAGCGAATAAACCGCGCGTTCTTGTAGGCGGCGGCAATGTCGATCTGGCCGGAGGCCACCGCCGAGTTGTTGGCCACAAAACCAACCACGTTGCCGCCCAGGCGACCGAGCGCGGTGATCGTGTTGCGCGCGCGCTCGGCCTGGATTTCGATAAAATCGCCGTGGTCGCACAGCTGCTGGATGAGAATGCTGATGTCGATCGGCGTGTTATAGCCGGTCGGAGAGTTGAACGCCTTCTTCAGCAGGATGTCGATGTCCCAGGTCTTGCGACTCACGGGGTCCGACGTGGCCAGGAAAGGTGCCGCACTGCTGTTGTTGTCGGGCAGGTAGTTCAACAGGGCACGCACCTTGCGCAGGGCCGCCACTTCATCCGGCACCACGAAATCGGTCACGCCACTCTGGCTGTGCACACCGGGGCCACCGAGTTCGTCGGGGGTCACGTCCTCGCCGAGCACGGATTTCACGACACCGGGACCGGTGAGCCCGAAAAAGGTGTCATTGGGCTGGATCAGGAAGCTGCCCTGGCGCGGCAGATAGGAGCCACCGCCGGCGTTGAAGCCGAACATGCACA
The DNA here is from genome assembly GCA_947258585.1 of uncultured Haliea sp. Classification (GTDB taxonomy): domain Bacteria; phylum Pseudomonadota; class Gammaproteobacteria; order Pseudomonadales; family Halieaceae; genus Haliea. Next base: position 80,774 of record CAMYIZ010000047.1, read on the forward strand.
TGATGCTCGGGACCACGCCGCTGACCTTGCGCAGGGCGGTAAACGCGTCGGCATAACCGTCGAGGCCACCAACGCCCGCGGGGATATAGGCGCCCGCGGAATCGTTGAGGCCGACCAGGGGAATCCTGCGCTTCGCCGCCAGCTCGAACAGGCGCGCGAGTTTCTTGCCGTTGGTCGCGTCCATGGAACCGGCGCGGACGGTGAAATCATGGCCATAGATAGCGACGTCGCGGCCATTGACCTTGATCAGGGCGGTAACCAGGGAGGCGCCGTCGAGATTGGGGCCCCAGTTCTGGTACAGCACCGTGGGTGCTTCATCCGCCAGGTGGTCGATTCGCTCCCAGATCGTCATCCGGTTCTTCTGGTGCTGGCGCTGGATATTGCGCACACCCGCTGCTCGCAGGGGCCGCTGCTGCAGTTCCCAGCCAGCCTTCAGTGCCTTCTCATAGAGACCGGGCTCCGACGCGAGCTGGCCTGGCACCTTGAACTCCCGCTCATCCTCGGTGGCAAATGGGTTGTTGAGAGAGGCAATCAGGTCGGTATCAGTGCTTGTCTTCATTTTGTTTTCCATGCTGGTGCAGGGCCGGCTTGTGGCAAGCCGGCGACTGCCTTTACCCTCTTGTCGAGGTTCCCGGGTTTACATGTGACGGCGGCCGGGCTTAGGATGAAGTCCCGGCTCAAATTCGGCGCACCACATTAATTCCAAGGCGTGGGAATGTCAATTTAACGGCCCGCTAACGCGACAGCGAAAGATACTGCATATGCCCTGCCTTTTACCCTCCTCCCCCGCGGATTGCGTAGTTTTCTGGCGCTGCAATTACGCAAATACTCAGCGTCAACATTGTGCTGCGGTGACCTCCCCTGCCGGTGACGACCTGTGAGCCTGCACTTCGATGAGCTTGCCTGGCAGCCCGACAGCGGCCGCCTGTTCACTGCCCTGCGCGATCTGCCAGTTCCGGCCTGGCTGGACAGCGCCCAGCCCTGGGCCGGCAATGGCCGCTATGACATTCTGGTGGCAGATCCCGGGCCAGGGACACCGCTGGCACCGCGCGCGGCGGACCCCGCGGCAAGCTGGCGCAGCTATTTTGACGACCTGGCCCGCTACCACCGGGAACGCTATGCCGGCATCGCGCCAGCGGGCCAGCGCCTGCCCTTCTGCGGCGGCCTGCTGGGCTATCTGGGCTACGAGCCGGGCAACGCCCTGCACGGGATCGCGCACCCGCAGGCCGACCGCATTTCCACGCCTGGCGCCCATATCGGCGCCTATGACTGGTGCATCATCCAGGACCACCTGCTGCAGCGATCCGTGCTGGTTTCCCTGCCCTGGGTGAGCGCCGCGACCCGCAGGGAGCTTCGTCAGCGGCTGGCGTCGGCGCAACACGCAAGCGGAGATGGCACGTTCCAGCTGCAGGGCGGCTTTGTCTCGGGAATCAGCCGCGACCAGTACCGGGCGGCCTTTGCCCGGATCCAGGCCTATATCCAGGCCGGGGACTGTTACCAGGTGAACCTGGCGCAGCGTTTCGAGGCACCCTGCAGCGGCGATCCGTTTGCCGCCTACCGGGTGTTGCGGGAAGTGGCTGCAGCGCCCTTTTCCGGCTACCTGCAACTGAGCGCGCAGCAGGCGCTGCTGTGCCTGTCGCCGGAACGGTTCCTGTCCCTGCAGGGCCAGCAGGTGGAAACCCGTCCCATCAAGGGCACCCGTCCTCGATTCGCGGATGCAGATCGCGACCTGCGCAGCGCCCGGGAGTTGCGCGAGAGCCCCAAGGACCGCGCCGAGAACCTGATGATCGTGGACCTCCTGCGCAACGATCTCGGCCACAGCTGCGTGCCCGGCAGCATCCGCGTCGATCAGCTGTTTGCCCTGGAAAGCTACCCCACCGTGCACCACCTGGTCAGCACAATCCGCGGCGAACTGGCGCCGGATCGCAGCCCCTTCGACCTCCTGCGCGACAGCTTCCCCGGCGGCTCCATCACCGGCGCGCCCAAGCGCCGCGCCATGCAGATCATTGCCGAACTGGAACCCTACAGCCGCGAGGCCTACTGCGGCTCACTCCTCTATATCAGCGCGGACGGCCACATGGACAGCAACATCGCCATCCGCAGCCTGGTCGCCAACAACGGCAGCCTGCGCTGCTGGGGGGGCGGCGGGATTGTGGCGGACTCGGAGGCTGATCAGGAGTATCAGGAGACCTACGACAAGGTCGGGCGATTCCTCAGCACTTTGGAGCAGCGGTTCAGGTAGCTGCGGGTCGAACCCCGTAACTCCTGGCTGGTTCTAATGGAATTCGGATCCGGGACCAGGGTGCCGTCTGGCTGCGGGGCTTGCGGGACTCGCCGCAAGTACGTCCTTGTAGGCTCGTATCGCGCATCCATGCGCTCAACGGTCCCGCAAGCCCCGCAGCCATACGCCCCCCTCTGACACCGAGTACATCGGACCTGAAAAACACCCAATCCTGAGAACTTTACCCAAGTCTATTACCGGGAAGCCCGAATTCACCCGAGCAGTGAAGCGCTGTGCATGCTGCGGCCTCCCGGGACCGTAGGCGGCATGGACGCCGCCTACGAGCCTACATGGATGTATTCACGGCGAGTCCCGGGAGGCCGCAGCATGGGCAGCGCGCGTTCCAGGCGCCAGGCGCCAGGCGCTACGCGCCGGTAACCCGGCCCGGTCAGGTCGGGTCGGGTCAGACTGAGAGGGGCCTGTTGCTGGCGTCCACGAATGCCTGTTTCAACGCCGGAAAGTCGTGCACCGCCTGGAACTGCGGAAACTCGTCGATCACGTTCTGCGGCGCGTGGAACAGGAGGCCGACATCGGCCTCCCCCAGCATCGTGGTGTCGTTGTAGGAATCGCCGGCGGCGATAATACGGTAGTGGAGGCTGTGCAGGGCCTGCACGGACGCGCGCTTGGGGTCTTTCTGGCGCAGCTTGTAGTCGACCACCCGGCCGCTGTCGTCGACCTCCAGACGGTGGCAGAACAGGGTCGGCCAACCAAGCTGGCGCATCAGGGGGGCGGAGAATTCGTAGAAAGTATCGGAGAGAATGATCACCTGGAAACGCTCGCGCAGCCAGTCGAGAAAGTCCGCCGCGCCGGGCAGTGGCTCCAGGGTGGCGATGACCTCCTGGATGTCGTCGATCCTGAGGCCGTGCTGGTCGAGGATGCGCAGGCGCTGCTTCATCAACACGTCGTAGTCGGGAATATCCCGGGTGGTGGCGCGCAGCTCGGGGATACCGGTGCGTTCGGCGAAGGCGATCCAGATTTCCGGTATGAGTACCCCTTCGAGGTCCAGGCAGGCCAATTCCACGTGTCGTTCTCCCAACTCGGATGCGAAAGCGGGACAATCTACCCAAGGGTGCCAGCCGCCACAAGCGGGACGAGCGAAAAAATCAGTAAACCGGCAGCTCGATGTGGGAAAACAGTTCGTCGAGCTCGGTCTTGCTGGGATGGGAGAAGGCCTGCTGCACCACTTCGCGGGTCAGGTGCGGGGCAAAATCCTCAATAAAGTCATACATGTAGCCGCGCAGGAAGGTGCCGCGGCGGCAGCCGATCTTGGTCACGCTGCTGGCAAACAGCCTGGTCGCGTCCAGAGCCACGAGGTCGGCATCGGCGCGCTCATCGTAGGCCATGGCAGCCACGATGCCGATCCCCAGGCCGAGCCGAACATAGGTCTTGATAACATCGGCATCGGCGGCCGTGAAGACCACCCTGGGGACCAGGCCGCGGGCGACGAAAGCCTCATCGAGCTTGGAGCGCCCCGTAAATCCAAACACATAGGTCACGATCGGGTGCTCGGCGACGTCCTCGAGGGTCAGCTCCGAGAGCTGGGTCAGGGGATGGTTGCGGGGCACCAGCACACAGCGGTTCCAGCGGTAGCAGGGCATCATGATCAGGTCGCTGAACAGCTCCAGCGCCTCGGTGGCGATGGCAAAGTCGACGGTCCCATCCGCGGCCATCTCGGAAATCTGCATCGGCGTGCCCTGGTGCATGTGCAGTGACACATCGGGGTAGCGTTCGATAAAGGAGCGGATGGTCGCGGGCAGCGCGTAGCGGGCCTGGGTATGGGTGGTGGCGATGGAGAGGCTGCCCTTTTTTTCGTTGGAATATTCCTGGGCCACCTGCTTGATACTCTCTACCTTCCGCAGCACTTCCCCCGCCGCCTGCAGGATCGCCTCCCCGGCGGGAGTGACATGGGTGAGGTGCTTGCCGCTGCGGGCAAATATCTCCACCCCCAACTCGTCCTCCAGCAGGCGGATCTGCTTGCTGATGCCGGGCTGCGAGGTGTACAGGCTCTGGGCGGTTGCCGAGACGTTGAGCTCATGGTGAGCGACTTCCCAGATATAGCGCAATTGCTGCAGTTTCATGGCCTGACTGACTCCCCTGGGCGCGGCCCTCACCTGCGATGGGCCCATGACGCTTATAAAGAATAGTATTTAGACAGACGATTTGCCAACAGCAATGGAATAACGGATAGAAAAATTGCTTAGTTGTTCGCCACCCCGTGGGGCACATGCCCTGTAGCGATGTGGGGACTGGCCAGCTGGCAGTGGGTTTCCTGGTCGTCGAAGAACACATCCGCCTGGTAGGCGCGCAGGAACTCGGTCTTGTTCAGCCCACCCAGAAAGATGGATTCGTCGATGCGGATGTCCCAGGCGCGCAGGGTGCGGATCACCCGCTCATGGGCCGGCGCCGAGCGGGCGGTCACCAGCGCCGTGCGAATCGGCGCCTCGGTGGCGGGAAAGGCCTGTTGCAGGCGATGCAGCGCGGCGAGGAATGGCTTGAAGGGACCGCCGCTCAGGGGCGTCCTGGCCGCTGCCTGCTCGCTGGCGGTAAATGCCTCCAGGCCCTCCGTCTTGAAGACCCGCTCGGCTTCATCCGAAAACACGACCGCGTCACCGTCGAAGGCGAAGCGCAGCTGGTCGGAACTGCTGTTGCCACCCTTGTTGGATACCAGGGTCGCCGCGGCCACTCCGCAGTTCAGGGCGTAGCGGACATCCTCCGCTTCATTGGACAGGAACAGTTGACAGCCAAAAGCGTTGATATAGCGCCAGGGGCTCTCCCCGCCACAGAACGCGGCGCGGCTGATCGGCAGGTCGTAGTGCTGAATGGAATTGAACACCCGCAGACCGGTATCGGCACTGTTGCGCGAGAGCAGCACCACCTCCACCTGGCCGTCGTCACCAAGCAGGGTATTCAGGCGCAACAGCTTTTGCACCAGGGGAAAGGCCTCTCCCGGTTCCAGCGGTTGTTCCTCGCGAGCAATCTGGTATTCGGAGTAAGCCTGCAAGCCCTCTTCCTGGTACACGCGGTGGCTCTCGCCCAGGTCGAACAGCGCCCGGGAGGAGATCGCGATAACCAGCTTGGCACTGCCATCCGCGCTCGCCATCAGCGGTCCCCGGCGTTGAAGTAGTCGCGGCTGATGCGGAAGACCAGCGGTCCGAGCAACAGCAGCGCGATAAGGTTGGGGATGGCCATAAAGGCGTTGAGGGTGTCGGCGATCAACCACACCATCTCCAGCTCTATGAGTGTGCCCACGGGAATCACCGCCACCCACAACAGGCGGAACGGCAGGCTCGCCCGCACCCCGAACAGGAACACCGCGCAGCGCTCACCGTAGAAGGACCAGCCGATCATGGTGGTAAAAGCGAACAGGCACAGGCCCAGAGAGACCACGTACTGGCCACCGGGCATGCCGCCGGCAAAGGCCATGGAAGTGAGGCTGGCGCCACTCACCCCCGAGGGCAGCACGTCCATGATCACGATCACCAGACCGGTCATGGTGCAGACCACCAGGGTATCGATAAAGGTGCCGAGCATGGCAATCATGCCCTGCTGCACCGGCTGGTCGGTGCGGGCCGCGGCATGGGCGATGGGAGCACTCCCCAGGCCGGCCTCATTGGAGAAGACCCCGCGGGCGACACCGAAGCGGATCGCCGCCCAGACCGTGGCGCCGGCAAAACCACCGGTGGCAGCGGACCCGGTAAAGGCGGACTCCACGATCACCGCAACCGCCGCCGGCACCGCGCTGAGGTGAGTGATGATGACTATCAGGCCCATCACGATATAGCTCAGGGCCATGAAAGGGACCAGCCAGCTGGCAACCCGGGCGATACGTTTCACCCCACCGAGGATCACCGCCGCCACCAGCACCATCAACACCAGACCAGTGGCCAGCGGCGGCACGGCAAAGGAGTCCTGCAGCACCTGGGACACGGAATTGGATTGCACAGTATTGGCGATGCCGAAGCCGGCCAGGCTGCCGAAGATCGCGAAGGCCCAGGCCAGCCAGTGCCAGCGCTTGTGCAGCCCGTTGCGAATGTAGTACATGGGGCCGCCACTGTAATTGCCTTCGGCATCCTGTTCCCGGAAACGCACGGCACAGACGGCCTCGGCATATTTTGTCGCCATGCCGACCAGGGCGGTGATCCACATCCAGAACAGGGCCCCGGGGCCGCCCAGCACCAGGGCGGTCGCCACCCCGGCAATGTTACCGGTGCCGATGGTGGCGGACAGGGACGTCATCAGGGCGCTGAACGGGGAGATATCACCTTTGCCGTGCCCTTCCCGACCGCCCAGCAGGAGCGCAAATGCCCGCGGAATATTGCGCAGGGTGAGGAAGCGCAGGCCGATGCTGAGATACAGACCCGTTCCCAGCAACAGCACCAGCATCACCGGCCCCCAGGCCCAGCTGTTAATGGTTGTGATCATTTCGCTCATTGCGCCCGCCCCCGGAGCTCAGCCGCGCACACTGGCGCCGGCAAGCTTGAAATTCTGTGCCTGCGGGAACACCCCGAAAACACCGCCTGTGTGCAGGAAAATGATATCGCGACAGTCGCGAAAACGCCCTGCCGCGAGTTCGGCGAGCATGCCCTGGAAGGCCTTGCCGGTGTAGACCGGGTCCAGCAGCAGGCCCTCGAGGGCGGCCAGTTCCGCGATCAGCGCGAACACTTCCGGCCCGGCGACACCGTAACCCTCCCCCACGTAACCGTCCAGCACCCGGACTTCCGGGCTTACAGGTGGTACTGCGGGGAAACGGCTGCGCCAGTCGGCGCTGTCCGCCGCCACCTTGTCCAGGAAGTACTGCTCGTCGTCGCAAACATTGACGCCCCACACGGTCAGGGGCAGGCCATAGAGACTGGCGCCGAGCGTCAACCCGGCCTGGGTGCCACCGGAACCGGTGGCAGTGACCAGATGGGCACTGTCGATGTCCGCAGAGGCGAGATCTGCCTTCAGCTCTTCACAGGCGGCGATGTAGCCCCAGGCACCGAGCCCGTCACTGCCACCCGTGGGAATCGCCAGCGCCTTGCGTCCCAGCCTGGCATAGTGTTCCTGCCAATGGACAAACAGATCCGGCAACTCGCTGACATACTGGCGCTTCGGGTAGCAGTTGATGGTGGCGCCGGCCAGTTGGTCCAGGAGGAAGTTGCCCTCGCTGGCAGCGGGCTCCTCCCCGCGCAGCAACAGATGTACCGACAGCCCCGACTGGGCGCCGGCGAACGCGGTGGCACGGCAGTGGTTGCTTTGCACGCCGCCGCAGGTAATCAGGGTATCGCAGCCTTCCGCCAGGGCGTGGGCGACGATGAACTCGAGCTTGCGAACCTTGTTGCCGCTGAGCAGGCAACCACTCAGGTCGTCGCGCTTGACCCAGAGCCGATGGCCCTGCCCCCAGCGCTCGCTGGCCCGAGCCAGGTAGTGCAGCGGGGTGGGCCGACGGGCCAGATCGACCCGTGGCGGCAACTCAAGTGCAGCCATCAGCCGATGGACTTGAGCGTTCCCTTCGGCAACACGGCGTGGACATGAATACGCTGGAACTTCATCTCCACATTGTTGGCGACGTTCAGCACAATGTAGTTGTCATCCAGGCTGGTGATGCGGCCGAGGATACCGGAGCTGGTGACCACCTCATCGCCCTTGCCCAGCGCGGAAACCATCTGCGCGTGTTCCTTCTGGCGCTTGCGCTGGGGGCGAATCGCAATGAAGTAGAACAGCGCAAACAGACCGACCAGGAACACAATCTGGAACATTTCGCCGCCACCGGCGGCGGCACCTTCGGCCTGGGCGTGGGCGCTGGCAATGAACAAACTCATGGGAACTCCTTGTTGGCGGGCAAAGCGGGAAGATGCTTGCGAGAGCTTACAGACAGGCGCAAATGTACAGTGAAACCCCTGCCCCTGCAATGCGGGCGGTGGGCACGCAGCGGTCAGGCACGCAGCTCGAAGTCGTACTCCATGATCTGCGGCGCATGGTCAGAGAAGCGCTGGGCCTTGTAGATATCCGCTCCCCTGACGGCTGGTACCAGTCCCGGCGTGATCAGCTGGTAGTCCAGACGCCAGCCCACGTTCCGGTCCCAGGCCTGGCCGCGGTTGGACCACCAGGTGTACTGCTCTGGCTCGGTATTGACCAGGCGGAAGGAATCGACGTAGCCCAGCTTGTCGTAGACCTGGTCCAGCCAGGCGCGCTCCTCGGGGAGAAATCCAGAGTTTTTCTGGTTGGCCCTCCAGTTCTTCAGGTCGATGGGCTGGTGGCAAATGTTCCAGTCCGCGCAGATGATGAACTCGCGGCGTTTGCGCCGCAGACCCTTAAGGTGTTCGTAGAACTGGGCCATGAAATCGAATTTCTTCGCCTGTGCCGCCTCACTGCTGGAACCCGAAGGCAGGTACAGGGAGATGACGCTGAGCCCTTCGTAGTCCGCCTGCAGGTAGCGGCCTTCACTGTCAGCTGACTCCCAGCCCAGGCTGGTGACGATCTGCCGCGGCCGAACCCGGGAATACAGCGCGGTGCCACTGTAGCCCTTTTTGATCGCATCATTGTAGAAACAATAGTAGCCCTCGGGGCTGAACACCGGGTCCGCAAGTTGCTCTTCCTGGGCCTTGGTCTCCTGAATGCAGACGACATCGGCGCTCTGCTCCGCCAGCCAGGAAAAGAACCCCTTGCGGGCCGCTGCACGAATGCCGTTGGTGTTACAGGTAATAATAGTTGCCACAATCCGTCCCGGTGTTTACGCAGCGGCGCAGTGTAACGGAATGGACCAGCTCGCTTCAATTCGCCGCGCCCCGCCAGCTACCCTGCCCCCGGACACCACCCTTGTGTATCATCCCTGCAGCTCCGCTTCCTGCCCTGCAACCTGACGACGACCGGGAGACCCCAGATCACCATGAATGAAGTCGCCGCTATCAGCACCCGCCTGCGTACTGCCTGTGAGCAACTGACGGCCCCGGGGGCCCCCTTCGAAATCGAGCCCCGGACCGTCAACGGCGCCGAACTGCGCTGCTACCGCAACGCGCCCGTGGACCTCCGCACGGCCCTGGATGCCGGCCGAGCGCATGGCGACAGAACCGCCATTACCTACGAGGATGAGCGCTACAGTTTCACCGAGTTTTTCGCCGCCGCCGACCGCTTTGCCCACTACCTCGTCAATACCGCGGGTATCAAACCAGGGGACCGGGTCGCCATCGCCATGCGCAACTACCCGGAGTGGATGTTTGCCTTCGTCGGCGCCGTGTCGGTGGGAGCGGTGGTGGTGCCCCTGAATAGCTGGGGACGCGCAGAGGAACTGGGCTACGCCCTCGGTGACGCGGGCGCCCGCCTGGTGGTGTGCGACCCGGAGCGACTGGCCCTGGTGCGGTCGCGCCTGCGGGAACTGGGTTGCGCAGCGATCGTGGCCCGCAGTGCTGGCGCCGACACCCGTGGCGCCGACACCTGGGAGGTCACCCGGGCAGGCCCGGCAGAGTGCCCGCAGGTGACCATCAGCCCGGACGACCTGGTGATGATCATGTACACCTCCGGCACTACCGGCAAACCCAAGGGCGCCGCCTCTACCCACTTCGCCATTGCCCAGGCCCTCTACAACTTCGAGTTGATGGCCTACATGTCGGCAATGGCCAACCCGGACATCATTGGCAAGATGATGTCCTCGGGCTATGAGCCTTCGACCCTGCTCTCAGTGCCACTGTTCCACGTCTCGGGATGCTACGCCGTCTTTCTGCTCAACCTGCGGGGCGGACGCAAGACCAGCATCCTCTACAAGTGGGACCCGGTGGCCGCCCTGCAGGTTATTGAACGCGAGCGTATCACCGTCTTCACCGGGGTGCCGGCCATGACCATCGCCATGCTGGAGTCACCCGAATTCGAACGCACGGATACCAGCAGCCTGTACTCCCTCGGCGCCGGCGGCACCGCCTGCCCGCCACACCTGAAAGACCTGATCTACGGCAAGGTCCCCCACGCCTACCCCGGCACCGGCTACGGCATGACCGAAACCAATGCCACCGGCAGTAGCTGCACCGGCGAGGCCTATCGGGTCTGCCCCACCGCCGCCGGCACCCTGTCGCCCATCGTCGACCTGCGCGCAATTGATTCGGACGGCAACACCCTGCCCCCGGGCCAGGCGGGTGAGCTGATGCTGCGCAGCCCCACCAATGCGCGTGAGTACTGGAATCTGCCCGCCGCAACGGCGGAAACCTTTGTCGACGGCTGGGTGCGCACCGGCGATATCGGCTACATGGACGAGTACGGCTTCGTCCACATCGTGGACCGGATCAAGGACATGGTGATCCGCAGCGGCGAAAACATCTACCCGATTGAAGTGGAGGGTGTGCTCACCGCCCACCCGCAGGTGCGCGAGGCCTCCGTGTATGGCCTCCCGCACCCCGAACTGGGGGAAGAGCTCGCAGCGACGGTATATGGCGATCCCGGCCTGAAGCCGGAGGAACTGACTGCCTACCTGAAGGAGCACCTGGCGGGATTCAAGGTGCCTACCCAGTGGTTGCTGACCGCTGAGCCACTGGCCCGCAATGCCACCGGCAAACTGCTGAAGCAGGAAATCCGTGCTCGGCACCTGCAGCAGTGGCCGCATTCCTGAGAGCACTGCTGCCGGCGGGCCCGCCGCAGCAACAGGGTCGGCGCCTCAGTCCCCGGGGCCTGCGCCGGTGACCATGGAGCGGGCCCGGCGTGAAAACGCCTCCGCATCCTCGGTTTTCTTCGCATCCATGAGTTCGGCGATATCCACCGGCACCTTGACTCCGGCGCGGGCACGGGGCCGGTCGGAAATCGCTCCCATCCAGCGGGAGAGATTGTCCAGGCCCTCAATGGAGATGCCTGACCAGCGGTGCGTCCTGACCCACGCCCAGTTCGCCATATCGGCGATGCTGTAGTCTCCGGCGAGGAATTCGCTCTCGCCCAGGCGTCGGTCCAGTACCTCGAACAGGCGCCGGCCCTCGGTCTGGTAGCGATCGATGGCGGGCTGGATTTTTTCCGGGAAGTAGCGATAGAACACATTGGCCTGGCCCATCATCGGGCCTACCCCGCCCATCTGGAACATCAGCCACTGCAGCACGCGGGAGCGGCCGCGCACATCCGTGGGCAGGAACCTGCCACTCTTCTCCGCCAGGTAGATCATGATGGCCCCGGATTCGAACACGGCAAAATCGTCCTCATCCCGGTCCGTAATGGCGGGAATGCGGCCGTTGGGGCAGATCCGCAAAAACTCCGCCGTTTTCTGCTGCCCGGCACCCAGGTCGATGGTGTGCACCTCGTAGGGCAACTCCATTTCCTCCAGCGCGATGGAGGCCTTGTAGCCGTTGGGCGTCGGTGCGGTGTAGAGGTCAATCATGCCCTGGCCTTCAAAGGTTCATGAAATCCGGTGCGTTGAATATCCAGCTCTTTTCCTCTACGCGGCGGCTGATGCGCCAGCCGGCGGGAGTGCGGCGGTATTCATCCACGTACCACAGACCGATCAGGAAAACCTGCTGGCCACCGTCCGGGAGGTTCATTTCCATCGGATTGAAACACATCACGCGTCCCGTTGCGCTGTCGCCGCTCACGGCGAACTGCAGGTTGGCGTTCAAATGCTGGGAATTGGGGAAGATCTCGTCGGCCACCGCCTGTTTCAGGTAGGCAATGGTCTCCTCCAGGTTGCCCACCGAGCCGCCAAAGGCGGAATAATCGATGTGGGCATCCTCGGTAAACACCTCGCGAAGCGTATCGAACGACTTGCTGTCGATCAGGTGGGAGTAGAAAAACACCAGATCCTGCAGTTCCAGACGGTCGGAGATATCCTGTTGCGACAACATGGCAGCTTTCCTTTTTATTGGTAGTTGCTAGGCTCAGAAAACCAGCGGCAGACTGATGTGCTGCCGGTACATGCGATCCCGGTGCGCCAGCAGCCGCGGGGTCAACCATTGCGCCGTCTCTTCGGCACCCGACTCGTACATGCCCCGCAGGTAGTCGGGCATGGGATTGACCTCATGCGGCAGGGGTTTGACCATCCCCGCGAAGTTGGCCCAGTAGAAATCCACGGCGCTGAGCTGCTCCCCCACGAACCACTCGCGCCCCGCTGCTTCCTGGGCGGCGAGGCGCTGGTCCAGCAAGCCGGCGATAGCCGCCAGTTTGGCGCCCGCCACTGCAGCCGCTTCTGCGCTCCAGGCATACTTGGCTGCCATGCGCACGACACCCGGCGGCGGCTCTGGAAGACTCATGCCCGGTATGAAAAGCTGCAAGCGACGCTGCCAGCCAAATCCGTCGACCCCGGCTATCAACGCCGACAGGCCCAGCACCTCGGCCCGCAGCGCGGGATCGACGGGCAGCAGGGCCGGTTCCGGCGCCAGGCGTTCCCCAAGGTGCAATAGATCCAGCCAGTGACAGACCGGAGGCAGGTCATCGTAGACTGCCACCGGTGCCGAAGTCTGCCCGGTCCAGGACTTCAGCGCGGCGTTTTCACCACCGGCCTCCTGGCGCACGGGCAGATAGCTGAGCCCCTTGAAGTCGAACAGGGACTTGGCCGTTTCGCCCCAGGGCCCGGGTACGCCCGCCGTCAGGACCAGGCGCAAGCCGGGAGCGTCAACCGCGTCTTCAACCTCGGCATATTCCATCACAACACTCCTTCTCAAGTATCCAGTTTAAACACGCGGATCGCGTTTTCCCGCAGGAATTTCGGCCAGACTTCATCGCGGAATGGCACCTCGGGCATCTCGCTGAAAATGCGGTCCAGGGACAGGCCCATGGGGAAGTACCCCGCGTACATGACCTGGTCGGAACCGCGTGTATTGGCGAAATGCACGATATCCTTCGGGTAGTGCTTGGGCGCAAAGGCACTGGTCATGTAGTGCAGGTTGGGGTACTTGAGCATGAGCTTCCAGGCCACATCCGTCCACGGCTCGCAGCCGTGCCGGGTAACGATATTGAGCTCGGGGAAAAACCACAATACCTCGTCCAGCAGTTCCACCTTTTGCGGGCCAAACGGCAGGCGCGGCCCGGGTATACCCATGCAGGGACAGAAGGGAATGTCGAGCTCCACCAGTTTGGCGTAAATCGGATACCACTTCTTGTCGTTCACCGGCACCGGCGGGCAAATCATCGCCGGGGACGCAGTCACCGCCTTGATGTCGAACTCTTCTTTCAGCGCAACGATGGTGCGGACCTCGTCCATGCCATTGTTGGGGTTGGCCTCATAACAGGCAAAAAAGCGGTCCGGGAACCGGCGCAAGGCCTCCTTGTGCTGTTCGGCATAGGGGCCGATGCCGATCATTGCGCGCTCGATATTGTGCTTGTCCATCTGCGCGACGGTGTAGGCGACGTAATCCTCCTGGCCATCGATCTTGGGGATATCCTTGAACATGTACTGGGCGGGCATCTTGAACATCTCATGGCTCTGCCTGTCCATGAGCATGGGCTTGATCCACTCGTAGAAGTGGCTGTTATCGTCGCCGGGCACGGCCAGCATCAAATCGATAACGCCAATATCTTGCGGCATGGGCATTTGCGGGAGCCTCCTCGAATTATAGAGCGGTCATTGTGCTCGCTGCCGCCGGAGACACCAAGACCGGCGACCAGGCCGGGGCGGATAATTCAGCCCGGGGCACAATAGCATGAACCGGTGCCGGCCGCCGCCGGCGCAGCCTGCTAGGCCAGGTCGAAGGCAATCGGCATGTGCTTGATGCCGTTGATGAAGTTCGATCGCAGCCACTGGATCTCGCCGTCCAGGCGCGGGTTGCGGATGCGACGCACGATCTCGTCAAAGATCGCGGTGAGTTCCAGTCGCGCCAGATGCGACCCCAGGCAGAAGTGCTGGCCGACGCCGAACGCGCGGTGACCATTGCGCACATCCTCACGCTGGTTGCGCAGGATGTCAAAGTTGTCGCCGTCCACAAATACCGCTTCATCAGCGCTGGCGGCGCCGTAGAACAGCTGCACCAGGTCCCCCTTGCGAATCTGCACACCATTCAGCTCGGTATCTTCCATGGCAGTGCGCCGGAACGCGATCACCGCCGGGTTGAACCGCAGGAACTCCTCTATCGCATCCGGCACCAGCGACGGGTCATCCGCCAGCTGCTGGAACTGCTGCGGATGCTCCAGCAGCATCCGCATGCCCTGGCTCGTCACGGTGCGCGTGGTCTCGTTCCCCGCCACGATCAACATCAGGAAGAAGTTGCAGAACTCCTCTTCCGTCAGCGGCTCGTCTTCCACCGTGCCCTCCAGCAGGGTACCCACAATACCGGAGGAGGGATTCTCCCGGTGCTGGGCCGCCAGCTCCAGACCAAGCATGAACATTTCCATCATCGCGTTCATGCCGTCTTCCTGGGACGTGCTCAGGTCCGGGTCGTCCATTCCCAGCATGATATTCGTCAGTTCGAACAGGCGCTGGCGCCGTTCCAGCGGCACCCCCATCAGCTCGCAGATGGCGATGAGCGGCAGTTCCGCCGCGATATCCGTAACGAAATCGCAGCGACCGTTGACCACCGCGCGGTCCAGGATGTCCCGGGCGATCTCCCGGAAGCGAGGCTCATAGCTTTCCACTTTCTTCGGGGTAAAGGCGGAGCGCACCAAACGCCTGAATTTCAGGTGCTTCGGCGGGTCCATGTTGATCATCAGCATGCGCATCATTTCGATTTCTTCCGCCGTCGGGTTCTGCAGCATGCAGGTGCGCTCGGCGGAGGAAAACAGCTCCGGATGCTTCGACACATAATCCAGCTCAGCCTGGCGCGTTACCGCCCAATACCCCGGGCTATCGTTGTCGGGTTCGTGCCAGTAAACAGGCGCGTCCCTGCGCAACTGGCGGAAGGCCTCACGCGGCAATCCGCCGCGAAAGGTGTCGGGATCGTTGAGGTTGATATGGGGACAAGTGGCCATGCTGCTCTCCTGAGCCGTCGCCGGCTCGCCTCGGGGCTAATGACCATTAGTTTGAGGCGCCCCGAGGGCGCCGTCAAGCGTTGAAAAATCGGTCAGGAGAGCTGCAGAGGTAGACGGCGCTGCCGTACCCCGGTCGCGGCGAAGATCGCGTTGGCCAGCGCCGGTGCCGCCGGAGGGGTGCCGGGTTCACCGACCCCGGTAGGCGGAGCATCGCTGTCGATGAGTACCACGGTCATGGCCGGGACCTCGTTCTGGCGCAGCACCGGATAGTCGTGGTAGTTGCCCTGCTCGACCGCTCCATCCTTGAGAGTGATCTCACCATACAGTGCAGCGCTGAGCGCAAAAACGATACCGCCAATCATCTGGTCCCTGACGATATCGGGGTTGATGACCTGGCCGCAATCCACGGCGCAGTAGACATGCTCCAGCCTGGGCTTGCCGTCCTCCAGCGATATCTCCACCACCTCGGCCACCACGGAGTGGAAGGATGCGTGCACCGCCAGCCCCTGGAAACGTCCCGGCGGCGCCTTGCCCCAGTTCGCTGCCTCGGCCACTGCATCCAGCACCCTGCGCGCCGGCGCATCCTCAGCCAGGTAGCGGCGACGAAAGGCCAGGGGGCAAAGTCCGGCCCTGTGGGCCAGTTCATCGACGAAGCTCTCGACCACAAACGCCGTGTGGCTGTGGCCCACGGAACGCCAGTACCCCAGAGGAACCGGGACCGGCAGATTGTGGTATTCGACATTGATCCCGGCAAAGTTATAGGGCAGCTCTTTGGCCCCTTCTACCGAGGCGAAGTCCTTGCCTGCCGCCAGCTTGCCCGCCAGCGCAGTTGCCCCTGCCGGCACCCACTGGGGCAGCATGCTACCGGCAAGCTTGGGCAGCACTTGCTGGTTGATACTCGGCCCCACGATGCGATGGCGCCAGTGACTGACCTCTCCCCCAGCGCCTACCCGCGCCTGAATCTGTCCGGCCATGGCCGGGCGGTACCAGTCGTGACGGATATCGTCCTCCCGGCTCCACACCAGTTTTACCGGCCGCTTGAGTTCACGTGCGATCGCCACCACTTCAGCGACGTTGTCGGCGGCTGCCCGGCGACCAAATCCACCGCCGAGAAACTGATTGTGGATGACCACGGCCTCCCGGGGCACACCCAGCACCCTGGACGCCGCATCCCGCGCCACGTCCGGCGCCTGGGTGCCGACCCAGACCTCGCAGCCGCTGGCCGTGAGACGGCAGGTGGCGTTGAGCGGCTCCATCGGGGCATGCGCCAGGAACGGCACTTCGTAGCGCGCCTCCACCAGGGTGCCGTCCTCGGGGCCGGAGCCCGGCTCATCGCGCACGCTGGCAAAGTCGTCCCCGTCCAGCGCCGCCGCCATGGCCCGGGCAATGGCGCCACTGTCACGCAGGCCCTCGGCTGGCGGGGTGAAGCGAACATCGACTTTGGCCGCTGCCTGCCGCGCCGGCCAGTAGCCGTCGGCCACCACCGCCACCCCGTGCTCGGTAGCAAACACCGCCTCGACACCGGGCATCTCGCTCGCGGCAGCGGCGTCGAAGGATTCGACGGCACCATCAAACCAGGGGCAGCGCAGCAACACCGCAGTGAGGCAACCCTCCGGTGCAACATCAATACCGAATTGCGCTGTACCGTTGCTCTTGGCCTCCGCGTCCACGCGCTGCTCGTAGTGGCCGACAAGCCTCTGCTCCGAGGCGGGCTTCAACATGACGCCAGTCACCGCGGGCAAAGTGCGCGCCACCGGCACCAGTTCGCCGTAGGCAATGCGCACGGCGCCGTCCCTTCTGCTGATGACACTGCCGTCGCGGGCCTGCAGCGCGTCTCGCGCCAGCCCTGTCTGGTTCATGGCGGCGACGATCAGGGTTTCACGTGCGCTGGCGCCGACCTGGCGCAGGATATCGTAATACACCCGGATAGAAGCGCTGCCACCGGTAATCTGCAGGCGCATCTCGGGGTCGGCAAAGGCGCCGTGTACCGGCGCCATCTCGTAGCGGATCGCGGCCGGGTCCAGCTCCAGTTCCTCGGCCACGAGGGTCACCATGCCGGTAACAATGCCCTGCCCCATTTCCGCCTTCGGAATCTGCAGCGTGACCGTGCCATCGGTGTCGATGCGCAGGAACGCGTTGGGCCGGAAATCGGTTTCACTGCCGAGCAGCAGCGGCTCTTCCGAGCAGCCCGTTAACTGAAAGCCAAGCGTCAGCGCCCCGCCTGCCACAGATACATTGCGAATAAACTGGCGCCGGGTAAGGTTCACGCTTCCCCCTCCACCGCCGGCTCCCAGTGCGCCACGGCGGCTACGCTGAGAATAGCCCGCTGCACTTTGTGGTAAGTACCGCAGCGACACAGATTGCCCGCCATGGCCTGGCGAATGTTGGCCTCATCGGGCGCGGGGTTGGCCGCCAGCAGAGCCGCTGCGGACATGATCTGCCCCGATTGGCAGTAACCGCACTGGGGTACATTGTGTTCCACCCACGCCCGCTGCAATGGGTGCTCGCCGCCGAGCCCCTCGATGGTCGTCACCGCCTTGCCGGCCACCGCCGCCAGCGGCAGGGAGCAGCTGCGCACGGCGGCGCCATCCAGGTGCACCGTACAGGCGCCGCAGAGACCCATGCCACAGCCAAACTTGGTACCGGTGAGGCCCAGATTGTCCCGCAGCGCCCACAACAACGGGGTTTGCGGGTCGATTTCGAGACTGACGTCGCCGCCATTGAGGGTAAACGCAACCATGAGGTTAAAGCTTTAGCTCCTTGATCAGCTGCAGGACGTCATCATGGTGGGTCTTGGTGGCAACCTTGTCCATCACATGCTTGAGACGGCCGTCCTTGCCAATGATAAAACTGGTGCGCAGTATGCCCATGAACTCCCGACCCATGAATTTCTTCAGGCCCCAGGCGCCGTATTTCTCGGCAACCGCATGGTCCTCATCTGACAACAGGGTAAAATTGAGGTCCTGCTTCTCAATGAATTTTCCCAGGCGCGCAACCGGGTCCGGACTCACGCCAAGAACCACCGTATCCGCCTTGGCCAGCGCTTTCTGGCTGTCGCGAATGCCGCAGGCCTGCACGGTACAGCCCGGGGTCATGGCCTTGGGGTAAAAATACAGCACCACGTTTTTCTTGTCCCGAAACTGCTTCAGGGTCACGGTTTTGCCGTCCTGGTCGGGCAGGGAAAACGCCGGTGCCAGGTTACCAAGCTTGGGAAATGCCATTGCCTGCTCTCCTTCTGGTCGTGTTGCAGCTGGCCCCCGGGACGCGTCAGTCCCGGGGACGCCTGCGCTCAATGGCCGACACCCTGACCGGAAAGTCCCCGGTAGTGACGTCGACAAAGTACTCTTGCAGTGTTTCGCGGATAACCGGGAAGGCGATCTCGTCCCAGGGGATATCCTGTTCGAGGAACAGCCCACTATCGCTGCTCTCGGGCCCCACGCCAAAGGCACCATCCACCACCTCGCAGCGGTAGAACATGTAGACCTGGCTGATATGGGGCACATCGAATATGCGGTACAGCTCCAGATCGCTCACCCGGGCCCGGGCCTCTTCCCAGGTCTCCCGGGCAGCGCCCTGGACTGTGGTCTCGCCGTTTTCCATGAAGCCCGCGGGGAGGGTCCAGTAGCCGCGACGGGGCTCGATGGCGCGCTTGCACAGGAGTATCCTGCCCTCGAAGACGGGCACGCAGCCGACGATGACCCGCGGGTTGATGTAATGGATGGTCTCGCAGGAAACGCAGACAAATCGCTGACGGTCGTCCCCTTCGGGGATTCGCAGGCCGACCTCGGCGCCACAACTGGTACAGAACTTAATCACATCCACTATCCGTTATCGTCCCGGTCAGGCGAGCGCGCGATAGGCACCGCTGTAAAACAGCAGCGGCTCACCCTCCGGGCGCACCTGCATCGCATCCACGCGCCCAACAATGATCAGGTGGTCGCCGCCGGGATGGGTTGCATCCAGGCTGCACTCAAAGCTCACCAGCGCGTCGTTGATCAGGGGCGCACCGCCATTTTCGCCCGGCGTGAAGTGCCCGGGTTCCAGAATGTGATCGCCCTTGCGCGCGTACCGCGAGGACAGCTCCTGCTGGTTTCCTGCGAGGACGTTGATGGCGTAGTGCCCGGCACCCGCAAACACATCGAATACTTCCGAGTTGTTCTGCAGGCTCCACAGTACCAGCGGCGGGTCCAGCGACACCGAGCTGAAGGAGTTGGCGGTCAGCGCCAGCGGCTCTCCCTGTTCATTCACCGCAGTAATCAGGCACACCCCCGTGGTAAAGCGCCCCAGGGCATTGCGAAACTCACGTCCATCCAACTCCATGTCCTACTCCACTGTTGGTACTGTTATTGACACATATCGGTTCACCGGGAACTTCCTTGCGGGGGTTGCCAGCGCGCAGCGCGCTCATCGTCGCTGCTGCGCGCCTCCACCCATGCCGATCCCGCGGGGCCGTGCTCTTTCTTCCAGAAGGGTGCCCGGGTCTTGAGAAAATCCATAATGAAGTCACAGGCGGCAAAGGCTTCGCCCCGGTGAGCGGCACCGACGCCGACCCAAACGATGGGCTCGCCCGGCGCCAGCCGCCCAACCCGGTGGACCACCGTCGCCGCGAGCAGTGGCCAGCGCGCCGCCGCGTCCTCCAGGATGAGCTGCAGGCTGCGCTCAGTCATGCCCGGGTAATGCTCCAGCTCGAGGGTGGTCACCGCTGCGCTGCCCTCCCCGCCCCTGACATAGCCGGTGAATTCAACCACGGCGCCACAGTCGGCGACCTTCAGCGACCGATGCAGGGCGGCAGGATCAAACGCCTGCTCCTGCACCTGTGCCTGCAGCACCGCAGCCACTGCTCAGCCGCCAGTCACGGGAGGGAAGAATGCCACCTCGTCACCCTCCCGCAGCAAGTCGGCCGGCTCCGCGACACACTGGTTCACGGCTATCAGCAGATTGGGCTGCCCGAGCGCAGCCTGCCACTGGGGGCCGCGCTGCTGCAGATGGGAGAGCAGTTTCTCCACCGTGGCAGCGTCTGCCGACCAGGGCACTTCCAGCCGGTCGCAGCCAAGCTGTTCCCGCACCCGGGCGAAAAACAGTAGCCGCAGCATCAGACCTCACCGACCTCGCGCTGCCAGTCTCCCGAGCGACCGCCGCGCTTTTCCGCCAGGCAGATCTCGCCGATGACCATGCCGCGATCGACGGCCTTGCACATGTCGTATATGGTCAGCGCGGCTACCGATGCGGCGGTCAAGGCCTCCATTTCCACCCCGGTTTTGCCCTCCAGTCGACAGCGCGCGGTGATATTCACGGCGCTGGCTGCGGTATCCAGGGAAAAATCGAGGTCGATACTGCTCAACATCAGGGGGTGACAGAGGGGAATGAGCTCCGAGCATTTCTTGGCTGCCTGGATGCCGGCAATGCGGGCCACAGTGAGCACATCGCCCTTGGCATGCGCCCCGGCCTGCAGCAAACGCATGGTCTCCGGCTCCATGGACACCCGCGCGGTTGCCACCGCCTCGCGCCGTGTTTCGGGCTTGTCCCCCACATCCACCATGCGGGCCGTGCCCGACGCATCCAGATGCGTCAATTCCGCCATTGCGTGTTGATCCCTGTCGCCTGTCGTGGCCGCGAGTGTATCCAATCGGCTGCCAGATTAACACCGATGCTGAGCGCTTGTGCCAGCCAGCATGGCCGCTTTGGCGCCTTGTCGCCTCCCCTGAATAAGGTAGAGTAGCTGCGAGACAAGCACCCGATATCCAGCAAAGGACACAGCGCATGAGCAAGCTTTCCCTGGGACTGCAACTCGGCTACTGGGGCGCACAGCCGCCACCGAACCTGGTGTCCCTGGCCCAGGAGGCAGAGCGCCTGGACTTCGACTCGGTGTGGGTGGCGGAATCCTGGGGCAACGACTGTTTCACCCCACTGGCCTGGATCGGCAGCCAGACCTCGCGCATCCGCCTGGGGACCGCTGTGGCCCAGTTGTCCGCCCGCACCCCAACGGCCTGTGCCATGGCCGCCATGGCACTGGACCACCTGTCCGGAGGGCGTATGATCCTGGGCCTGGGAGTTTCCGGCCCGCAGGTCGTGGAAGGCTGGTACGGCGCGCCCTACAGCAAGCCGGTGACCCGGACCCGGGACTACGTCGAGATCATCCGCAAAGTGCTGGCCCGGGAGGAACCGGTAACCAGCGACAGCGAATTCTATCCCCTGCCTTTCCGGGGCCCCGGAGCCTGGAACATGGGCAAGCCGCTGAAATCGATTGTGCATCCACTGCGGGCCGACCTGCCTGTCTTTATCGGCGCCGAGGGTCCCAAAAACGTCGAGCAGACGGCGGAAATCGCCGATGGCTGGCTACCCCTGTACTACTCACCCTACCGGCAGGAGGTCTACGCTGATCAACTGCGCAAGGCCAGGCCCGGCTTCGAAATCCCCGCGCTGGTCCTGTGCAACATCAATGACAATCTGGAAGAGGCGCTCTACCCGGTCAAGGCCATGCTGGGCTTCTATATTGGCGGCATGGGCTCCAAAGCGCGCAATTTCCACAAGGAACTGATGGCACGCATGGGCTTTGCGGACGAGGCGGAACAGATCCAGGAGCTGTTCTTTGCCGGCAAACGCGACCAGGCCATTGCATTGGTGCCCGACCAGTTCGCCGACGAGATTTCCCTCTGCGGTCCCCGCGACCGGATCCGGGAAAAAATTCGCGACTGGGAAAACTCGCCGGTCACCAGCCTGCTGATCAACGGCGACAGCAACCTGCTGCGCAACATGGCGGAACTCGTGCTTTGACCTGACCTGCACAAACGCTATATTGGCGGGACATAAAAACACAAGGAACTCCGACTGTGAGCCAGATGGCACAGGATTACTCGGCCGGTTACAAGCGTTTTGTCCTGGTCATGCTCACCATCGTCTACGCGTTCAACTTCATCGACCGCCAGATCCTGGTGATCCTGCAGGAGCCCATCAAGGCCGACATGGGGCTGTCAGATGCCCAGCTGGGGTTGCTCAGCGGCTTCAGTTTTGCCCTGATCTACGTTACCGCCGGCATTCCCATCGCCTACTGGGCGGACCGCGGCAACCGCCGCAACATCGTCTCCCTGGCACTGGCGGTCTGGAGCGGCATGACCGCCCTGTCCGGCTTTGTGCAGAACTACGGTCAGCTACTGGCGGCACGGATTGGAGTCGGCCTTGGTGAAGCGGGCGGCAGCCCCCCCGCACACTCGATGATCAGCGACTATTTCCCCCCGGAACAGCGTGGCCGGGCGCTCTCCTTTTACTCGACCGGCATCTATGTCGGTATTCTGTTCGGTTTTATGTTTGGCGGGGTAATCGCCGAAGCCTTTGGCTGGCGCATGGCGTTCCTGGTAGTAGGTATCCCGGGAGTGCTGTTCGCCATTGTGTTGAGGTTCACGGTACAGGAACCGATACGAGGACGCTGGGACACCGCCGCTGAGACTGCGCAGCGGCCGACGTTCGCGGAAACCCTGGCGGTGCTGAAACAGCTGCCGTCGTTCTGGTACATCGCCGTGGGCTGCGCGTTGACCGCCTTCGTGGGTTACGGCGTTGGCAATTTCTTTCCCTCCTTCCTGATCCGCAACCACGGACTCAGCATTGCCCAGGTGGGCGTGGTGCTGGCCCTGGTCTCCGGTGTCGGTGGCGCCCTGGGCACTTACCTCGGGGGTTACCTGGGTGACCGCTTCGGCGCGCGCGACCCGCGCTGGTACCTGTGGGTTCCCATGTACGGCGGCCTGATCGCCTTCGGCCCCTACCTGTATGTATTGCTGACAGACAACACGACCCACCTCCTGGCCATTCTGGTGTTTACCAACATCCTCACTGCAATGTACCTTGGTCCCTGCATTGCCATGTCCCATGCGCTGGTGCCACCCTCCATGCGCGCCCTGACCTCGGCGATCCTGTTCTTTGTGCTGAACATGATCGGTCTGGGCCTCGGCCCGTTCCTGACCGGCCTGACCAGTGACCTGCTGGCTCCCCGCTTCGGTGACCAGAGCCTGCGCTATGCCATGGTCCTGGCTTCAATGACAGGCCTCATCGCGATCGCCCTTTTCTACCTCGGGGCCCGCAAGCTCCCCGCTGACCTGGCCAGGCGCGAAAGCGACCGCAGTGCCCTGGCAGTGGCTTGACCGTGCCCAACAGGCCCCATAGCTTGAACACCGGGCTGGGCATCCAGGGCAACACGCTGTGAAGAAACCCGCAGTGTCACAGGCTGCGCTGGATACTGCGCGCCGGAACAACCTCGGGCACCGGCTGATTGCACTCGCCGACGATTTCTCGGCCAGGGTACTGGCGGCCTACCGCGAACAGGGCTATGCGGACGTTCGCCCGGTTCACGGCGGAGTCCTGAGGAATCTCGGCCTGGAGGGCACCAGGCTCACCGTGTTGGCCGCACGGGCAGGTGTCACCCACAGGGCCATGGCGAAGCTGCTGGAGAATGTTGAATCCATGGGGCTGGTGCAGAGACACCGGGATCCAACGGATGCCCGCGCCACCCTGATCAGCTATACGCCGCGTGGAATTGAACTGCTGCAGGACTCGAGCAGGATCATTGAACAGATCTATCGGGCCTACTCCAGGATTCTCGGCGCTGACGCTCTGCTGGCTCTTGAGGTCAATCTCTACGAGTTCCTGACCGCCCTGAATATCGAAATCGCGAGCAGTGGCCAGCAAGCCCTGCACTCTGTACAACCGGAAAGGCGGCGCAGCAACAGCAAAACCTACATCTCACACAACATCGGCCGCTATTTGCAGCTGCTGGGGGATGATTATCATCGGCGCTGTGCAGCCGTCATGGAGGCCGCCGGATACACCGATGTACGCATCGACCACCTCGCCGTGGTCAGCCATCTCAGCGTGGCGGGCATGACCCTGTCCCAGCTCTCTGACTCTGCGGCTATTTCTCTTCAGGCAACGGGCAAGCAGGTCAGCTCGGTGCAGCGCCTCGGCTATGTCACCGTTACCGTGGATGCACAGGACAAGCGGGTGCGCCTGGTCACGTTCAGCCCCAGAGGCCGGGCGTTTATCGCCGCCCTGCTGGCCGCATTCGCCAGCATTGAGCAAGACTACTGCCGCATCGTCGGGCGGCGAAAGCTCAAGCGCCTGCAACAGGACCTCGCGTACACAGCCAAGGCGCTCAAGCTCCAGGTCCCACTGTCGCATCCGGCCGGACTCTAAGCCACCTCGCGCAACTCACCGGCAGTTGCAAGCTCAGCAGGTCGTCATCAACTGACGAAGGAGTTGCAATATTTGATACCCCGTTTACTATCTACGGCTGCTGAACACGCTCCAGAACTGGAGCAGTCCGGCCCACCGGCTAGTCGGAGATAATAATATGCAACTGTCCACTGTCTATCTCGTTACCAGGTGCCGCATCGTGTTGCCACTGTTGCTGGCTGTGACCCTGTTCTCCCCCGCTGCCACAATGCCAGCGACCAGTGCGCCGGAGACGAGACCGGAGGTTGAAGTCCGACACCCCCCCGAAGAGGCGCCAAACATCGTGGTGGTTCTGCTGGATGATGTAGGTTTCGGCGCTGCAAGCACTTTCGGTGGCCCCATCCACACCCCGACGCTTGAACACCTCGCTCAACGCGGCTTGCGTTACAACCGATTTCACACGACAGCCCTGTGTTCACCGACCCGGGCATCCTTGCTAACCGGACGCGATCCCCACGTTGCAAATGTCGGTGCGGTGATCAACTCCTCAAACGCCTATGAGGGCTACCAGGGCATCTTGCGGCCAGAGACCGCTACCGTTGCCGAGCTGTTACGCAGCACCGGCTACGGCACGGCTTTGTTCGGAAAATGGCATCTGGTGCCAGACTGGGAGGCATCGCCGATCGGGCCTTTTGACCGCTGGCCCAGAGGCCAGGGATTCGAAAAGTTCTACGGCTTTCTCGGTGGCGAAACCGACCAGTTCGAGCCTACTCTGTATCAGGACACCACCGCGATACGCCGCCCGCCGGGGGCGGACTATCACCTGACCGAGGACTTGGCAGACCAGGCTGTGCGCTGGTTAAAACTGCAGAACTCGCTGGCGCCAGAAAGGCCTTTTTTTCTCTACTTTGCTCCCGGCGCTACCCATGCACCGCTGCAGGTACCGGAGCCATGGATCAGTCGCTATCGCGGGGCCTTCAAGCAGGGTTGGGACGTACTTCGCGAGGAAACGTTCCGGCGCCAGAAGGCGCTCGGAGTCATTCCCGCCGCCACCCAGCTCACAGCGCGCCACGATGGTATCCCAGCCTGGGACAGCCTGGGCCCGGACGAGCAGATCGTGGCGGCACGAATGATGGAGGCATTTGCCGGCTTCCTCAGCCACACCGACTCCCAGGTCGGCCGGATAGTGGATACCCTGCAGACACTGGGGCTGTTCGACAACACCCTGTTCATCTATCTCGTGGGAGACAACGGTGGCGAGGGCGCAGGCGGTGCGGAGGGAAGCATCAATTACCTGGGCGCCCTGCAGGGCATGCAGGAGCCGCTCTCGCGACAGCTCGAACAACTTGACGAGATTGGTGGCCCCGACAGTTTTGCGCTCTATCCTGCAGGCTGGGCCTGGGCTACCAACACCCCCTTCCAGTGGGTCAAGCAGATTGCGTCCCATCTCGGTGGAACCCGGACGCCAATGGTCGTCAGCTGGCCACGCCGTATCGAGGACCATGGGGGCTTGCGCAGCCAGTTCTCACATGTCAACGACATCGCTCCGACTATTCTCGATGCCGTCGGCCTGTCGCTGCCCGAGACCGTGAGCGGTGTCCGGCAGCTGCCCATGGATGGCGCCAGCCTTCTGCCCAGCTTTGCCGACCCGGAAGCTCCCGAGCACAAGGACACCCAGTATTTCGAAGTCCACGGCCACCGTTCGATATACCACGAAGACTGGATGGCCTCGGCGCGCCACAGCATGCTGCCGTGGGATGTGGGGCTACCGGTATCTCCCACCCCCTTCGCGGACGATGTCTGGGAACTCTACCATCTGGAGCAGGATTTCAGCCAAAGCGAAGACCTGGCACAGCAAAGGCCTGACAAATTGCGGGCCTTGCAAGCGCTCTTCCACAGTGAAGCACAACGGGTCGGAATCCTGCCGCTGCGGAACGCCCTGGCGGTGCGCGGTAGCGCGCCGCTGCCGAGTCTACGGGGCGATCGCCAGCACTTCACCTTCTACGAAGGAGCAGTGGCCATCCCGGAGAGCGGCGCACCTGGCATGCTAAATCGCTCCTGGGAGCTTGCGGCTGACTTGGTCGTGGCACCTGACCATAGTGCCCCCCCGAGGGGTGTCATTGCCACGCTGGGGGGCAGCGGTAGCGGCTGGTCCCTGTATCTGGATGCAGACGGTCGGCCCGTATTCGAATACCGGGTTTTCGAGGTCGCGAGTATCCGCATCACGGGAACGCACTCGCTATTGCCTGGGGAGCAGAGAGTCACACTCGCCTTCGACTACGACGGTGGCGGCTACGGCCAGGGTGGCCAATTCACCTTGAAACTGGGTGACAAATCGCTGGGCCAGCAGCGCACACCCGCAACACCCCCGGGGTTCTACTCCATTGATGAGACTTTCGATATCGGTGTCGATACCGGCTCGCCTGCCGGAAGCTACCCGGCAGACTCTCCTGTTGGCTACCTCCTCACGGGCGCCCGGATTGAGCGTGTGGCGATCGAGCTGCGCTGACAGGCTAAACATCTGAACCACTGACTGCCGCCTTCGATACTGGCTTGCAATAAATGATACCGCGCTTACTATCAGGGGGCATGTACGATACCTGGTTTAGTACATCCGGGAATCCTGCAGTTCATCCCGCTTGACCCGAGCAACCGGAGACCCATGACATGAATAAGAGAAATAATAGTTACCAGTATTCCCTCCCCCTGGTGCTGGCCAGCTGTTACCTGGCCGCCACCCCGAGCCTGGCCCAGCCCGACAAAAGCGTGCGCACCCAGGCACTGGAGGAGGTTGTTGTTACGGCGCAGAAGCGCGAGGAAAGCCTGCAGGAAACCCCAATCGCGGTTTCCGCCTTTGACATAGGTGCGCTGCAGCAAATAGGCGTCCGGGAACCTGGCGATGTCGCGCTCTATACCCCCAACCTGGAAATCCGCAAACCGCCGGGTAGCTCTGACAATTACGGCTACAGCATGCGCGGCATGTCCTCTACCGACCCGTCACTGCTGACCGAGCCCACGGTGGGCCTGTATGCGGACGGGGTCTATATCGCGCGCATTTCCGGGGCTTCCTTCGACACAGTCGATCTCGAGCGCATTGAAGTGCTGCGCGGTCCCCAGGGAACGCTGTATGGCCGCAACGCCATCGGTGGCGCGATCAACCTGGTGACGCGCAAGCCCGGGGAGGAGTTCGGCTTCAGACAAAAACTCTCTGTCGGCAACTACGACTACCTGCGCAGCGAAACCTCAGTCGACACCGGTATGCACAACGGCTTTGGCGCGACCCTGTCCTACACTCATTGGAAGCGGGAGGGTTGGCTGGACAACTCCGGGGCGGACAACAAGCTCGGCGAAACCAAAAACTCCGACGCCGTGCGCTTTGCTCTGCGCTGGCGCCCCACCGACGCATTGACAGCGGATTACGTATTCGACTACTCGGACCGGGACAGCAACGGGGCCATTGTGCAGTTGGTCCACATTCGGCCCTTCCAGCAGGGACTCGGCGGCCCGATCTACGCCCAGGCAGCCGCGGTAGCTTCACCCAATCGCCAGGGCAGTCTGCCGATGCCGTTCTCTGATTCAGCGGCCAACTACTCGACCATCAAGGGCCACGCCCTGACTGTCGAGTGGGCCGGCGACAACTTCACCCTCAAATCGATCACCGCCCACCGCGACTGGGATTCGGGAACCAGCGAGAATGAATACGGCAGCTTCCGCTCGGATGGTGTGAACGTACTCAACGGAAGGGGTGGTGTCATTCCGGCGGGGGATTTCGTCCCCTTGTTCATTGCCAGTCGCGAAAGCCGGCAGGACCAGTTCACCCAGGAATTCCAGATGCTGGGCACGGCGCTGGATGATCGCCTGCAATATACCCTGGGCCTGTACTACTTTGAGGAGGAAACCTACGAGGACAACCCCCAGTCTTTCGTATTGCCCGCCATCTTTGCCTACGGCGGACTCGACCAGGGGACGCAATCTTTCCTGTGCCAGGATCCCACGTTCTCCAACCCGCTGGCCTGCTTCGGCAAGGACACACTGCTGTCGACGCCGGTGTTTATCTACGGCTCGGATAACGACTCGGTAGCGGCCTACAGCCAGTTGACTTATGCGGCGACCGAAGAGGTAGACGTCACCCTTGGCCTGCGCTACACACGCGACCAGAAGACTTCTTTCCTGCGCAACTCGACGATTCAGCGCAATGAAGGCATTGAAGAGGTCATTGGCGACGACTCCTGGTCCAACGTAACCCCGGCACTCACCGTCAGCTATGCGCCGACCGATACCCTGAACAGCTACTTTACCCTGGCGCGAGGATTTCGCTCGGGGGGCTTCAACGCCCGCGCCGCCAGCGCCCGGGCCTTTTCCACACCGTTCAACGAGGAGAACGTGACCTCCTACGAACTCGGGATCAAGTCCGATCTCTGGGATCGGAAGCTGCGGGTCAATGCCGCCCTGTTCCACTATGTCTATGAAGACAAGCAGGTAACACAGTTCGAGGCCGGCTCCAGCGGCGCCTCCTCCATCATTGCCAATGCGGGCAAAACCGAGGCCCAGGGTGCGGAGCTCGAGGTCACCCTGATCCCGGTAACGGGCCTGCTGCTGAAGGCCAGCTACGGCTTTATCGACAACAACATCAAGGAGTTCGACACAACACCCAGCAACCCAGTTACCGGCGTGGGCGGCGGCACCGAGAACGTCGATATCTCAGGCATTGCCAAGACGATTCACACACCGCGGCACAACGCCAGCCTGATCGCCGAATACACCTTCGAGCCCTTCTCCTTTGGCCAACTGGTGCTGCAGGCTGATTCATCGTACAACAGTGAGCGCTACTTCCACCCCATCAACAACCTGTACGACTCGGCGGGCAAGCAGACCCTGATCAACGCCCGCGCCAGCCTGACCAATATTGACCTCGGCTCCGGCTCACTGCGGATCTCCGCCTGGGGCAAGAACCTGGCGGACAAGGAATACCGGGAATGGGGCATCGATTTTGGCGCCCTGGGCTTCGCCACCGACTCCTTCATTCTGCCGCGGATGTACGGCCTGGATGTCATCTATGAATACTGAAGCCCCGGCCCGGAGGCAAACCATGCAACGACAACACAATCCCATCAACACGGCGCAGCAGCGCGAGCATGAACTGCTGGCCCTGCGCTACTACCGCCACCCGGAGATTGTCGCCACCCGCGAGGCAGTGCGCGAGTTCTGGCTGCAGCACGCGGCGCCCAGCGCCACCATGCGCAGCTGCTTCGACTGGGCGTTCGAGGAAGTGATGTTTGGCGCCACAATATGGGCCCTGAACCAGGACCCGTTCTACCCGAAGGTCATCACGATCAGCCGCCTGCCCCACCGGCTGGCAGGGGAGGACATTCCCGGTAGCCGTTGGGGTATCGACAACCCGGACTCGATCTACCGGGTGATACCCATCAGCCATGACCAGCGCTATGTGATCCGGGGCCGGGTCGCGAAACAGCGCCTGGTGGAAAATTACTTCACCCTGTGGGGGCCGGAAATGCAGACCCTGGGGCTGCTGGATGGCAAGGAGCTGGACGTGGACGCGGATGGTTGCTTTGAGGTCACGGTAGATGCCAGCGCTGCGGCGGGACGTCGCAACCATATCCAGTCACCGCCCGGCAGCCATGAGTTCTACATTCGCGACGTGATTGCCAACTGGGGCAGCGACCGGGCCAATGAGCTGGAGATCGAACGACTGGGGCCCGCCCCGGAGCGCCCGCCCTTCAGCGAAAGTGAAAATCTCGAACGCATCAAGGCCTACATGCAGCGCTGGGCGGAGTCCACCACCCGCTGGAACCGGCAGGCCATGGACGGGCCGGTCAACGCCTTCGAGTTCACCATCGATCGCGACAGCGATGGCGCCCTGCGCAACCAGATCTACATCATGGGCTATTTCCGCTTGCCGGACGCAGACACCGCCCTGGTGCTGGATATCAGCCTCGGCGGCGCGGATTATTTTATCGCCCCGATCACCAATATCTGGGGCACGACCAACTACATTACCGACCGCAGCGGCTGCCTGAACCGGCACCAGTCCCGGGCAAACCCGGACGGGACCTATACCTTTGTGCTCAGCCTGCGGGACCCGGATGTGCACAACTGGCTGGACCCCTCAGACCTCGACGAGGGTATCCTTACCTTGCGCTGGGCAGAGTTCGCGGGCGGCAAGCCCGGCGCGGACCTCGGTGTCCACCAGCGCCTGGTACCGCTGGAGCGGTTGCGGCAGGAACTGACTGGTGACCACCACTGGCTGACCGCTGGCCAGCGACAGCAGCAACTGACCGAGCGGGCGCAGAGTTACGCCTGGCGCCTGGAGGACTAGCATGGCGACGCTGAAAAATTCTGTCTGGCTGATCTCGGGCTGCTCCAGCGGTTTTGGCCGGGAGATCGCCCTGGCCGCCCTGGAAGGCGGTGCCCTGGTGGCCGTGACCGCGCGCAAGCCGGAGACCGTCGCGGACATCTGTGCACGCTACCCCGAGCAGACCATCGCCCTGCAACTCGATGTCTGCTCAAGTGAAGACATTGCCGCCTGTGTCGCCGCGACCCTGGACCGGTTCGGGCGTATCGACGCCCTGGTCAACAACGCCGGCTACGGCTATGTCGCGGCGATCGAGGAAGGCGAAGAAGACGCCGTCAGGGCCCTGTTCGAGGTGAACTTCTTCGGCGCCCTGGCGCTGACCCGGGCGGTGTTGCCTGTGATGCGCAAACAGGGCAGCGGACACATCATCAACAATTCCTCCCAGGCTGGCATCATGGCCAATCCGGGCACCGGCTATTACAGTGCTTCCAAGTATGCCCTGGAAGGTTTGATGCAGGCACTGCAGAAGGAAGTCGCCCCATTGGGTATTCACGTGAGCTCAGTGCAGCCCGGAGCCTTCCGCACCGACTGGTCGGGCCGCTCCATGCAGCGCTCCGGGGCCGTCATTGATGACTACCGGCACGTGCACGAGCGTCTTGATATGATCGCTGCGATCGACGGTAAACAACCGGGAGATCCGGTGCGCGCCGGCAGGATTTTTGTCGAGCTGTTCACCATGGCGGAACCGCCCGCGCAGCTGCTGCTCGGCGCCGGCGTGCTGGCGACCTACCGGGAAAAACTTGCGGCGGAAAACGCCAACCTGGACCGCTGGGAAAGCTTGACCCGGGCGGCGGATTTTCCGCAATAATAATCGATAAGACAGAAGGTGACAGCATGCCAACTCCGGCACAGTATCTCCGCGCACTGGGCGCCGCCCTGCTGGTTGCAAACGGCGCCGTCGCCGAGCCCGGGTATTCCCCCTGGCAGGGACAACACTATCCCGACCAGGTGTTCTGGGGCGACACCCACCTGCACAGCTCCGTCTCGCTGGACGCCAATCTGTTCGGCGCGAGGAATATGGGGCCTGAGCGCGCTTACCGGTTTGCCCGCGGGGAGACCGTCACCGCCAGCAACGGCATGCAGGCCCGGATCAACCGGCCGCTGGATTTCCTGGTGGTCTCCGACCACGCCGAATACCTGGGCATCATGCCCCGCATTCGTGCCGGCGAACCGGCCATTCTTGAGAACGAGACAGCGCAGGGCTGGCGCCGGGTGCTCACCGGGGGCGACCCGATCGCCTTCGGGCGGATGATGCTGGATATCGGCGCGTCCTATGCAGCGGGCAAGCCCCTGGTTACCCTGCCCGACTCGCTGCCCTCCCCCTGGGAGGAAAACAACCGCATTGCGGACGCAGCCAACGTACCGGGCCTGTTCACCGCGCTGGTGGGTTTTGAGTGGTCATCGATGCCGGACGGCGACAACCTGCACCGGGTGGTGATCTTCCGCGATGGCGCCGACCGGGCCAACCAGGTTACGCCGTTCTCCGCTTTCGACAGCGATGATCCCCAGGCGCTCTGGCAGTATCTCGCGGAATACGAAGCCAGGACCGGCGGCCAGGCGCTGGCCATCCCCCACAACGGCAACCTCAGCGGCGGGCGGATGTTTGCGCCCACCACCTACCGGGGCGAGGCGATCAGCGAGGCGTACGCGCGGGAGCGCAGCCGCTGGGAGCCGCTGATGGAGGTCACCCAGATCAAGGGCGACAGCGAGGCCCACCCCTTGCTGTCCCCCACCGATGAATTCGCCGACTACGGCACCTGGGACCAGTTCAATATCGAAATGAGCGAGCCCCAGCGGGACGACATGCAACGCTACCAGTATGCGCGCCCGGCGCTGCAGCTGGGACTGGAACTGGAGCAGCAGCTGGGGGTCAACCCCTTCCAGTTCGGGATGATCGGCAGTTCCGACTCCCATACCGCGCTGGCCGCGGTGGAGGAAGACAACTACTGGGGCAAGATGGCCACCCACGAGCCCTCCCCGGAACGGGCGGGGAAACTCTGGGGCATCCCGGAAGCGGAGATGAACAGTGCCATGCAGCTGGCGGCGGGCTATGCCGCGGTCTGGGCAACCGAAAACACGCGGGAGGCGCTGTTCGATGCCATGCGCCGGCGCGAGGTCTACGCTACCACGGGGCCGCGAATCCGGGTGCGGTTTTTCGGTGGCTGGGACTATTCAGCCGCAGACCTCGCCGGCCCCCACCCTGCCCTGCGCGGCTATCAGAAAGGCGTTCCCATGGGCGGCGAACTGCCCTCGCCGCCCACCACGGACAGGGCGCCTGTGTTCATGGTCTCCGCGCTGAAGGAGCCGGACGGCGCCAACCTGGACCGGATCCAGGTCGTCAAGGGCTGGATTGACCGCTGGGGTGAGTCCCGGGAACAGGTGTATGACGTTGTCTGGTCCGGTTCCCGCAGCCGGGATGCAGCGGGCAAACTTGCAGCGGTCGGAAATACTGTCGACCTCGACAGCGCCAGCTACGCCAACACCATTGGCGAGGCAGAGCTGGCAACTGTGTGGACCGACCCGGATTTCGATCCCGCCCAGCCCGCGGTCTACTACCTGCGGGTGCTGGAGATTCCCACCCCCCGCTGGACCCTGCACGACCAGGTCCGGCTGGGCGCCACGATTCCCGCGGGCACCCCGCTGGTGCACCAGGAGCGCGCCTACACGTCGCCCATCTGGTATCGGCCAGCACCCTGATCACCAGCGCCGGAGCACCAGACTAGCGCTTGGCAGCGGCCTCCAGCTTGGCCAGCATGTCGGCGTAAACGCCCTCCAGCATCGCCTGTCCTTCCGCCTCGTCGATACCTTCCGGCTTTGCCTCGCAGCGCCAGTGCACCCGGGTCCGCTCGCCGTTGTCGATTGACTTCACTTCGACCGAGGCCCGGTACTCGCTGACCGGCATCGGCATCTGTGGAATCCTGTAACTGAATGCGCGCCGCTCCGGGTCCATGGTCTCCAGGATCTCGTCTAACGGATCCATGCCGGTCATGTGGATGCGCCGGGTCATGCCGACGCCGCTGCCGATGACCTCGATCCGGTCCCAGCCGGGATACCAGTCCAGATTGCCGAAGTTCTCCAGCAAGCCCCAGACTTTACTCACGGGGGCATCCAGCTCCTTTTCTATATTGACCTTGATCATCAGGCTGCTTCCTCATTGGGATTGTTGATGTTGCGCTTGTTGGGTTGGCCGGGGTTCGTCGCCTGCCCGGCGCGAACCAGACGCCCTGGCAGCGCGCCGGTGGGGACGCCGTCGGCCATGATGACTTCCCCGGATACGATGGTGTAGCGGTAGCCGCTGGCGCCCTGGAACACGCGGCGGCCCCCGGCGGGTAAATCGTAGATCACGGCGGGGGTCTCAATCGCCAGCTGCTCCAGGTCGATGATGTTGATATCGGCCTTCATGCCGGGCTCCAGGGTGCCGCGATCGGCGAGGCCCATGCAGCGCGCCGTATCCCGGGTATGCATCTGCACGGCCTGCTCGAGGCCGATGCGGGCGCCGCGCTGGCGGTCCCGCACCAGGTAGCTGAGCAGCCAGGTGGGGATACTGGCATCCGACAGTACGCCGCAGTGGGCGCCGGTATCCGCCAGGCTGATCACCGCATTCTCGTCCGCCAGCATCTGCATCTGCCGGTCCAGGTTGCGGTTATCGTAGCCAAACAACGGGCAGTACAGCATCCGCTTGCCGTCTTTCTCGAGCAGCGCGTCATAGGCAAACTCGGCGGGTGTCACGCCCGCCTGCCGGGCCCGAAAGGCAACACTGTCCTCGAGGGCCGGTTCGTAGTCGGGCTCATCACCCAGCACATAGATGTTGTCGAAGCCGGTGGCGATCTTGTCCATGATGTCGTGACCCAGGTGCGGCGGTGTTTCCGCCACGATGGCCTCGCGCACGGCGGGGTCGCGCAGCTGTCGCAGGCGCTCCACCGGCTCCAGCCCCGCCAGCGGTGCGTAGGCCTGGTGAAACATGAACGGGTTGACCGTGCCTTCCCAGCCCATGAGGATATTGACCGGGCGGGCGCCGACGTGAGGAATCAAGCGCGCGCCTTCGGCCCGGGCCTCCTTGACGTACTGCAGCTGCTGCAGGACCCGCGGCCAGTCCGCCTCGGAGCGGTAGAACAGCACAAAATTCACCTGGCAGTCGTTGTCTATGGAGAGACGCTTCATCCATGCCATCTCCTCCTCCCAGTTGCTGAAGTCCGAGACCAGGCCGTAAATACCCTGGCCGGTTTCGCCGATCACCCGCCCGATACCCAGCAACTCGCTGGCGTCGGCATAGGTACCGGGCATGACCTCGCCGGTGCGCGTGGTGTGCAGCTGGGTGCGGGAGGTGGTGAAGCCCACCGCTCCGGCGGCCAGGCCCTCGCGCACGATGGCCGCCATCTGCGCGATATCTGCATCCGTGGCCGGTTCATTGTGCACCCCCCGCTCACCCATCACATAGGTGCGCACCGCGCAGTGCGGGACCTGGGCACCGATATCGATAGCCCGGGGCATCCGGTCGAGGGCATCCAGGTACTCCGGGAAGCTTTCCCACTCCCAGGTAATCCCCTCCGCCAGCGCCGCGCCGGGTATGTCCTCGACATCTTCCATGACTTCGATCATGCGCTGGCGCTCGGCGTCATCGGGCTTGCAGGGGGCAAAGCCCACGCCGCAGTTGCCCATTACCAGGGTGGTAATGCCGTGGTTCGAAGCCGGGCTGCAATAGGGGTCCCAGGTGGCCTGGCCATCCATGTGCGAATGGGTGTCTACCCAGCCGGGGGCAACCAACAGGCCCCGGGCATCGATCTCCCGGCGTGCCTGCCCGGACACCTCACCGACGGCGACGATGCGCCCGTCAACAATGGCCACATTGCCTTCGAAGGCCGCCCGACCGGTGCCGTCAACGATTTTTCCATTACAAATCAGCAGATCGTACAAAGGGCTATCCTCCGGCAATTGCTTATCTTTCTTGTGCTCACCAGACTAGTGCAATCCCCGGGCGCTGGAAAGTTTCCCGCCCGTGGAACAAGCACCTGCGGCTGCAGAATCCGCCGCTGGTCCAGCCAGTTAGCCTTGTCAAGGAGGACGCTCCATCATGCGCCCGCTGCCCCGCCGCCCCACTCTCCTCGCGGGCCTCGCCTGCGCCGCCCTGCTCGCCGCCTGCGGCGCTGAGGTACCGTCGGCGCCACCGGCACTGCCAGCATCCTTGTGGGAGCCCCACCAGGGCTGGTCGCAGTATGGCGGCGACCCGGGCGGTACCCGCTTCTCCGCCGGGCAGCAGATTACGCCGGCCAACGTCGACCGGCTGCAGCTCGCCTGGACCTACCACAGCGGAGACCTGGCGCCAGAGTCTTTCCCCGATACATTCAACAGCCCGGCCATGCAGGTGACCCCGATCCTCGCCCAGGACACGCTGTACCTGTGCTCGCCGCGCAACCGGATCATCGCGCTGGACCCGGCCACCGGTGCGGAGCGCTGGCACTATGCCGCCGACCCCGAGTTGCGCGGCCTCTACAGCGTCACCTGCCGCGGGGTGGCCTACCACGCCAGCCCCGACATGGCCGGGCAGGCCTGTGCCGCGCGCATCGTCGCCGGCACCCTGGACGGGCGCCTGCTGGCCCTGGATGCCAGCACTGGCAAACCCTGTGCTGATTTCGGCGAAGACGGCGAGGTCGATTTGACGGCGGCGCTGGGCGATGCCAGACCGGCGGAATATGCACTCACCTCGCCTCCTCTGGTGGTGGACAAGCTGATCATCACCGGCGCCCATGTGGCGGACCTGCGCCGCGGCGGGGTCCCCAGCGGGGTAATCCGCGCTTTTGACGTGCGCACTGGCGCCCTGGTCTGGGACTGGGAAGCGCTGCTGCCGGAAAAGCGGCTGGCGGACAGCTATACCCCCGGCAGCCCCAATGCCTGGGCACCGCTGTCCGTCGACCCTGAACGCGGCCTGGTCTACATACCCACCGGCAATCCGGCGGGAGACTACTATGGCGGGGAGCGGGACGGTATGGACGCTTTCGGCAGCTCGGTAGTGGCGCTGGATATCCATACCGGGAAGCGGGTCTGGCATTTCCAGACCGTACACAACGATATCTGGGACTACGATGTACCATCACAACCGGTGCTGTTCGATTTCCCCGGGCCTGAAGGCCCGATACCGGCGCTGGTGCAGGCCACCAAGATGGGATTCCTGTTTGTGTTGAACCGGGAGACCGGCGAGCCCCTGTTTCCGGTCGAGGAGCGCCCCGCGCCATTGGGTGGACCGGCACCGGAGGCCCTGTCGCCGACGCAGCCCTGGCCGCTGCTGCCGGAGCCCCTGCATCCCACCGAACTCAGCGAAAGCGACCTGTTCGGTTTCGCCTGGTTCGACAAGCAGGCCTGTATCAAGGAATTCCGCACCCTGAACTACCAGGGCCTCTACACTCCCATCGGGACCACTCCAACCCTGGTTTACCCCGGCTTCATGGGCGGCAGCAACTGGGGCAGTGTCAGCTGGGACCCGGTGCGCAAGCTGCTGCTGGCCAACACGTCCAGAGTGCCGGCCATTATCGAGCTGATCCCGCGGGAGGTGGTGGAATCCCCCGATTTCGTCGGCCCGGTGGAACTGCAGCTGGATACTCCCTATGCGGTGCGGCGGCGCCCTTTCCTGTCGCCGCTGGGCGCGCCCTGCAACAGGCCGCCGTGGGGTGTGCTGACGGCTATCGACATGACCAGTGGCAAGAAAGCCTGGGAAGTCCCCCTGGGCGGCACCCGCGACCTGGCGCCTTTCCCCCTGTGGTTGAACCTCGGGGTCCCCAACAGCGGCGGCTCCCTGGTCACCGCCAGCGGTCTGACCTTTATCGGCGCGGCTACCGACAGCTATCTGCGGGCATTTGCCACCGACACCGGCGCCGAATTGTGGAAAGCCCGGCTGCCCGCCGGCGGCCATGCGACGCCCATGACCTACACCCTCGCCGACGGCACCCAGTACGTCGTCATCGCCGCTGGCGGCAACCGCATGCTGGGCTCCAGGACCGGCGACGCACTGGTGGCGTTCCGCCTGCCCTAGCCGCGCGACGTCTATTTCTGGTCGAAGTCCACCACGATCCGGTCGCTGATCGGGTGCGCCTGGCAGGTCAGGATGAAGCCCTGCTCGACCTCGCCCGGCTCCAGGCCGTGGGTAATGTCCATGTCGACGGCGCCTTCCACCAGCTTCGCCTTGCAGGTGGAGCAGACCCCGCCCTTGCAGGAAAAAGGCAGGTCCAGGCCCTGGTTGAGGCCTGCGTCGAGGACGTTCTCGCCGTCTGCGGCCAGGGAAAAGGTGCTGGCACGACCGTCCATGACGATGGTGACGTCGCTGGCCTGGCCGGCGTAATCGCGCGCCCGGGCATGGTGCTTGGCGATCACTGCCTCGGCATCCTCGGCCGACGAGGCGAACAGCTCGTAGTGGATGTTGGCCTCGCTGACCCCGACGCTGCGCAGCCCCCGTGACACCTCTGAGATCATGGACTCCGGGCCGCAGATAAAGTATTCGTCGTAGCTTTTCAGATCAATCAGGCGCCGGTTCAGCTCCCCGCCCTTGCGATTGTCCAGGCGGCCGTTGAGGATATCCGCGCCCTGGTCTTCCCGGCTGAGGATATTGACCCAGTGCAGGCGGGTCAGGTAGCGGTTCTTGAGAAAACTCAGTGCCTCCCGGAACATGATGGTGTTGGTGCGCTGGTTGCCGTAGAGGAGGGTCACGCGACTGTCGGGTTCCTCCGCCAGGATCGAGCTGATATTGGAGATCACCGGGGTAATCCCGCTGCCGGAGGCGATGAACAGGTAGTTGCGCGCCCGCCCCGCGTCCAGGGGCACATAGAAGCTGCCCTGGGGCGGCATGACCTCAAGCGTATCGCCGGCTTGCAGCTGGTCGTTGGCGAAATTGGAGAACAGGCCCCCCTCGACGCGCTTGATCGCCACCTGCGGTGCCGGATCGTGGATGCCGGCGCAGATCGAGTAGGAGCGCCTGACGGGCACGCCGTCCAGCGTGTGCTGCAGGGTCAGGTACTGGCCGGGCTGGAAGCGGAAACGCTCGCGCAGCTCTTCGGGCACCGCAAAGCTCACCTTGATGGCGAGGTCGGTCTCGGGTTCGACACGGGCGATTTTCAGGGGAAAAAATTGCATGTCTGCCATGGGCTGGTCCTAAATGGGCTTGAAGTGATCAAAGGGCTCGGCACAGCTGTTGCACTGGTACAGCGCCTTGCAGGCCGTGGAACCGAATTCACTGAGTTGGCGCACATCCGGCGAACCACAGCGCGGACAGCTGACGACAGCGACACCGGTACTGCCACAGGCCGGCGGGGCGATGCCCCAGGCGCGCAGCTTGTCCTGCGCAGCCGCGGTCATCCAGGAGGTGGACCAGGCCGGGGACAGCCGGGTCTCCACCACCACTTGCTTGTGGCCGACGACCTGCAGTGCAGCGACGATGTCCTCCGCCATCACCGTCATCGCGGGGCAGCCGGAATAGGTCGGAGTTATGGTCACGACTACGGCCTCACCGCGCTGCTCGATGTCCTGCAGCACCCCGAGTTCCCACAGGCTGATCACCGGGATCTCCGGATCCTTGACCTCGTCCAGCAGGTCCCAGAGCGCCGGTACAGGCGATGCCGCCCGGCGCTGTCGGCGCTCGTGCTCCTCCGCCGGTAACGCGGGTATCCGGTTTTCCACCGTCACCATCGCCGACTTACCATTCCAGGCCGGGATAGGCGCGCTGCATGAACTGCAGCTCGCTCAGCAGGTGACCCAGGGATTCCGTGTGGATGCCCTGCCGGCCGCCGCGCACTGACCAGTCTCCCGCCGGCACGGCGATGGTGGCCTCGTCCAGGGTGGCGCGCACCGCGGCGTCCCAGGCAGGCCGCAGGGCGGCACTGTCAACGGCAATACCCGCCGCGACCAGCTCCTGTTCCAGCTCATCGAGCTCAAACAATTCGTGGGTATAGCCCCACAGGTCATCGATCGCCGACTGCAGGCGACGATGGCTTTCCTCGGTGCCGTCGCCCAGGCGCAGCATCCAGTCGCGGCTGCGGCGCAAATGGTAGCGGGACTCCTTCACCGCCTTGGCGGCAATACCGGCCAACTGCGGGTCCGCTGATTCCAGCAGCGCCTCCATAAAGGCGAGGGCATACTCATCCACCAGGTACTGGCGGGCCATGGTGAACGCAAAGTCGCCCCGTGGCAGTTCGTGCAGCAGCAGGTTGGTGAACTCGCGGCAGTCACGCAGGTAGGCAAAGCTGTCTTCGCTGCGCCCGTCGCCGCTCAGCTCGGCGGCATAGCTGTAGAACATGCGCGCGCGGCCTATGTAGTCCAGGGCCACATTGGTGAGCGCCAGGTCCTCTTCCAGGAACGGGGCGTTGCTGCACCACTCCGACAGGCGGTGCCCCAGGACCAGGGCATCGTCGCCCAGGCGCACGGCATACTGCAGGACGGCTTCGTGTCTATTCGCGGCATTCATGTCAACACCTCACATGTTGTTGACTTCGTCCGGCAACTGGTAGTGCGTTGCATGACGATAGGGTTTGTCGTCCAGGGGGTCGTAAAAGCTCTCGCAGTCGCCTTCCTGGGACGCGACGATATCCGAGGAATTGACCACCCAGATGCTGACGCCTTCACTGCGCCGGGTGTAGACGTCGCGCGCATACTCCAGCGCCTGGGCGGGATCTTCCGCGTGCAGGCTGCCCACGTGTTTGTGGTCCAGGCCGCGGCGGGAACGGATAAACACTTCGTACAGCTTCATGTGTTCTGACATGGTCCTGCCCCCTACGCCGCCTGGCGGTCATTGCGTTGCCGTTTTTTCGCCTCGTGGGCGCTGATCGCGTCGCGCACCCACTGGCCCTCTTCGTGCGCCTTGACGTGGTGCGCCAGACGCTGCCGGTTGCAGGGTCCATCACCATTGATGACGCGGTTGAACTCCTCCCAGTCGATGTCGCCGAAATCGTAGTGTCCGCGCTGCTCGTTCCACTGCAAGTCGGGGTCGGGGATGCTCAGGCCGATGACCTCCGCCTGCTTGACCGACTGGTCGACAAACTTCTGCCGCAGCTCGTCATTGCTCTGCCGCTTGATCTTCCACTTCATCGACTGCGCCGAGTGCGCTGACTCCGCATCGTGGGGACCGAACATCATCAGCGAGGGCCACCAGAAGCGATTCAGCGAGTCCTGGGCCATGGCTTTCTGTTCCGCAGTGCCGCGGGCGAGGGTCATCATGATGTGGTAGCCCTGGCGCTGGTGAAAACTCTCTTCCTTGCAGATCCGCACCATGCCGCGGGCATAGGGGCCGTAGGACGTACGCTGCAGGGAGACCTGATTGACGATTGCCGCCCCATCCACCAGCCAGCCGATGGCGCCGATATCGGCCCAGGTAAGGGCGGGATAGTTGAAGATGGAGGCGTACTTGGCGCGCCCGTCGTGCAGGGCCTGATTCATCTCCTCACGGCTGGCCCCCAGGGTTTCCGCAGCGCTGTACAGATAGAGACCGTGGCCGCCCTCGTCCTGGACCTTGGCCAGCAGGATGCACTTGCGGTGCAGGCTCGGCGCCCGGGTGATCCAGTTGCCCTCCGGCTGCATGCCGATCACCTCCGAGTGGGCGTGCTGGGAAATCTGCCGAATCAGGTTCTGCCGGTACTTTTCCGGCATCCAGTCCTTGGGCTCGATTTTTTCCTCGGCGTCTATGCGCGCCTGGAAGCGCTGTTCCAGTGCCGCCAGGTCCTGTTCATGATGCTCAGTTGTCATAACCACTCTCCTGTCAACTTGCCGTCAAACCCGCTCAATCACCAGGGCGATACCCTGCCCCACCCCGATACACATGGTGCACAGCGCGTAGCGCCCGCCGCGGCGCTGCAGTTCATACATGGCGGTCGTCACCAGCCGCGCGCCACTCATGCCCAGCGGATGCCCGAGGGCAATGGCCCCGCCGTTGGGGTTGACGTGGGGGGCATCGTCCGGGAGTCCCAGGCCGCGCAACACCGCCAGTCCCTGGGCCGCAAAAGCCTCATTGAGCTCGATCACGTCCATCGCCGCGAGCTCGAGACCCGCCAGCCGCAGTACCTTGCGCGTGGCCTCGACCGGGCCGTACCCCATGATGCGCGGTTCCAGGCCGCTGCTGGCCATGGCCACGACCCGGGCGCGCGGTTCCAGCCCGTTGCTGCGCGCCGCCTCCGCGGAGGCAATCAGCAGCCCACAGGCGCCGTCGTTGACCCCCGAGGCGTTGCCCGCGGTCACGGTACCGCCGTCGCGAAACGGTGTCGGCAGTTTGGCCAGGGCTTCCAGCGTGGTTTCGCGGGGATGCTCGTCCCGGATGACCTGCAGGGCCTCGCCCTTGCGCTGGGGAATACTGACCGGGGTGATCTCGGCGTCGAATACGCCCGCCGCCTGGGCCGCCGCCGCCCGCTGCTGGCTGCGCAGGGCAAAGGCATCCTGTGCCGACCGCTCAATGCTGAACTGCTCGGCGACGTTTTCCGCAGTCTCCGGCATGGAGTCGATGCCATACTGCTTCTGCAGCAGGCGATTGACGAAGCGCCAGCCGATCGTGGTGTCGTACATCTGGACATCGCGACCGTAAGCGGAGCTCGCCTTGCCCATGACAAAGGGTGCGCGGGACATGGACTCGACACCGCCGGCAATGGCCAACTGGGCCTCGCCGCACTTGATCGCCCGGGCGGCACTGCCAATGGCGTCCATACCCGAACCGCAGAGCCGGTTCACGGTGACCCCGGGTACCGTCACCGGCAGGCCCGCCAACAGGCTGCTCATCCGCGCCACGTTGCGATTGTCCTCGCCGGCCTGGTTGGCACAGCCAAACCAGACATCGTCTACCTGCTCCCAGTCCACGCCCGGGTTGCGCGCCATCAAGGCGCGCAGGGGTATGGCCCCGAGGTCATCGGTACGCACAGCCGCCAGGGCGCCGCCGTAGCGGCCAATCGGGGTGCGCAAGGCGTCACAAATAAAAGCTTCCTGCATCAGTCATGCTCTCCAGCTGAAACATCGACAAGGTGTCCACCAATACGGTGGGAGTTGCCCCGGAACAGGGCAATGGTCTGCTGCGTCTGATTGACCACAGTGACATCGTAAACGCCACTGCGCCGGCCCTGCTGAACCTGGCTGGCCGCTGCGGTCAATTCATCGCCCAGCCGGGCGGGGGCCAAAAATTCAATGCGGGCACCAGCCGCAACGGTGTTGTGGTTCTCGCTGTTGCAGGCGTAGGCGAAACAGCTGTCCGCCAGGGTGAAGATCAGGCCGCCGTGGCAGATGTCGTGGCCATTGACCATGTCGGCGCGCACCTGCATGCTCATGGTGGCGCTGCCGGGCGCGATATCCAGCAGGGTAATGCCCAGGGCGCGACAGGCGTGGTCGCCCCGCCACAGGGCATCGCCGCAGGCCTG
This sequence comes from uncultured Haliea sp., assembly GCA_947258585.1. Lineage (GTDB taxonomy): Bacteria > Pseudomonadota > Gammaproteobacteria > Pseudomonadales > Halieaceae > Haliea. The sequence continues at coordinate 123,795 of CAMYIZ010000047.1, forward strand.
GGCCAGACTCGGCGTCTCGCTCATCACTCCCCCCGGTAACGCGGTGGCCGCTTTTCCAGAAAGGCTGCAACGCCCTCCCGGTAGTCGGCGGTCTTGCCCGCGGCGCGCATCAGGTGTTTTTCCAGTTCGAGCTGTTCATCCAGGCTATTGGCCGCCGAGGCGGCGAACGCCTGCTTGGTGAAGGCGAACCCCCGGGTGGGCTGGGTGGCCATGGTTTCCGCCAGTTCCAGTGCGGTGGCCTGCAGTTCGTCGTCCTCCACCACCTGCCAGATCATGCCCCAGGCCAGGGCCTGCTCCGCGGACACCTTCGGCCCCAGCATCGCCAGCCCCTTCGCCCGGGCCATGCCGACCAGCCGCGGCAGGATCCAGGTACCGCCGGAATCCGGGATCAGGCCCAGCTTGGCGAACGACTCGATAAAGCTGGCGGAGCGGGCCGCAATGACAATGTCACAGGCCAGGGCGATGTTGGCGCCGGCACCCGCGGCAACGCCGTTGACCGCGCAAATCACGGGCTTTTCCATGCCGGTCAGCAGACGGATCAGCGGGTTGTAGTACTTTTCTACGGAATCGCCCAGGTCCGGCGGCGCGTCGCCTGCCGAGACCGCGCGGTCATTGAGATCCTGGCCGGCGCAGAAACCCCTGCCCGCGCCGGTGAGCAGTACCGCCCGCACCTGGGGATCGTCGGCGGCACGGGTCAGCGCGTCCCGCACCTCCGCATGCATGGCGGCGGTAAAGCTGTTGAGCGCGGTGGGCCGGTTCAACACCAGTCTCGCCACACCCTTGTCGATGGTGAATTCGATATTTTCCCAGCTCATGGGCAGAGCCCTCCTCAATCCTCGCGGCGTTCCACCAGGGTCAAAATATCGTAGATGGCAACCGGCTCATCGGCCTGGTTGGTCACCTCGATAGCCCAGACCACGACCCCATTGGGCTTTTCCTCGCCCCGCCTGGCCTTCTTGATCTTCTTCTTCACGGTGAGCCGGGTGCGAATGGTATCACCGGGCGCCACCGGTTCGATGAAACGCAGATTCTCCAGACCGTAGTTGGCAATCACCGGGCCGGGAGCCGGATGCACGAACATCCCCGCCGCCGCTGAAATCACAAAGTAGCCGTGGGCGACACGCTTGCCAAAAAACGAGTCCCGGGCGGCAATCTCGTCGAAGTGGGCGTAGAAATGATCACCGCTGATACAGCCGAAGTTGACGATATCTGCCTCGGTGACCGTGCGCCGGTGAGTCAGCAGGGACTCGCCCACCTGCAGGTCCTCGAAGTACTTCCTGAAGGGGTGCACATCGTCCGAATAGGACCGGGCGCCGGCGTGGTACTCCGCGGTAATCGCCATCAGCGTGGTGGGCGAGCCCTGGATGGCCGTGCGTTGCATGTAGTGCTTCACCGCGCGCAGACCGCCCAGTTCCTCGCCACCGCCGGCGCGCCCGGGGCCGCCGTGCACCAGCTGTGCCAGCGGCGAGCCATGCCCGGTTGACTCCGCGGCACAATCGCGATTGATGACCAGCATGCGCCCGTGCCAGGGAGCAGTGCCCAGAATGACCTGCCGTGCCTCGCTGTCGTCGTGGGTAAACAGGGAGCCGACCAGGCTGCCCTTGCCGAGACGGGCGATGGCGACTGCGTCGTCAATATCCCGGTAGGGAATCAAGGTGCTGACCGGACCGAAGGCCTCGACCTCGTGCACCAGCGTCTTGCCGTGCGGGTCGTCACAGCGCAACAGCGTGGGCGGGAAAAAGGCGCCGCTGCTGTTGTCAGTGCCGGTAAGAGACAATGTTTCCGCGCCACCGTAGACCAGTTCGCACTCGGTCGCCAGGCGCTCGACGCTGGTACGGACGTCCCGCGCCTGGTCACTGCCCACCAGCGGCCCCATGCGCACACCCTCCGCAGCGGGGTCGCCGACCGTGATCTTGTCCAGGCGTGCCTGCAGGGCCGCAGCCACCGCATCGAGCTGGGCGGCGGGCACGATGATCCGACGAATCGCCGTGCACTTCTGCCCGGCCTTGACGGTCATCTCCCGCGCGACTTCCTTGACGAACAGCTCGAATTCCGGGTCGTCGGCTGCAACAGTTGCACCCAGGATGGCGCAGTTCAGCGAATCGGCCTCCATGGTGAACGGCACGGAATTGGCCACCAGGTTGGGATGGGTACGCAGCTTGCGCCCGGTCGTGGCCGAGCCGGTAAAGGTGACCACGTCCTGCTCGACAAGGTGTTCAAGCAGGTCACCGGTAGAACCACAGATGAGCTGAATCGCACCCTCCGGGAAGAAACCGCCGGCAATGATCTCACGCACCATGGCCTCGGTGAGGTAGGCGGTGGGCGTTGCCGGTTTGACGATCACCGGCACACCGGCCGCGAGGCTGGGAGCAATCTTTTCCAGCATGCCCCAGCAGGGGAAATTGAACGCATTGATATGCACCGACACGCCGGGTTTGGAGGTGAGGACATGGCGGCCGACAAAACTGCCACCCTTGGACAAGCGCTCCACGTCCCCTTCCACCATCAGCACATCGTTGGGCATTTCCCGGCTGACCAGGCTGGCGTAGGTAAATACCGTACCAATGCCGCCTTCGATATCCACCCAGCCGTCGGCGCGGGTGGCGCCGGTGCGGGCCGACAAGGCGTAGAAATCTTCCTTGTGCGCCATCAGTTGCTTCGCCATTGCCTTGAGCGCGCCTGCGCGCTCGTGGAAGGTCATGGCGCGGAGTGCGGGACCGCCCACGTCGCGCCCGTGGCGCACCGCCGCGGCAAAGTCGATGCCTTCGCTGCTGACCTCGCAGACCGCTTCGCCGGTCACCGCATCGCGCACCGTAACACCACTGCCGGTTCCTTCCTGCCACTGGCCACTGACATAACTGTGCAACTTCATGATGCGCTTCTCCTGTATTATGTGCCGCTGGAACTACCGCTGCCTGGCCGTCGGGCCAGGGCGCCATTTATGATACACAATGATTACCTTGTGTAAAGCTTTATGTAATACTTCAGGGCGCCTGATGAGCGCCACTGACCATGACCTCGACAAGGAGAAAACATGAGCAACACGCCCGTAGACTATGCGCTGGACAACACCCTGGGGATCATCCGCGTCGACAACCCACCGGTGAACGCACTGTCGCAGCCTGTACGCGAGGGTATTATCCGGGCGCTGGAGCAGGCGCGCACTGACCACAGCGAATTGCTGCTGCTGCTGTGCGCCGGCAGAACCTTTATCGCCGGGGCCGACATCACCGAGTTTGGCAAGCCCCCGCAGGCACCGAGTCTTCCGGATGTCATCGCCGCCCTGGAGAGCTTTCCGAAACCGGTGGCAGTGGCCCTGCACGGCACCGCCCTCGGTGGCGGCCTCGAGCTGGCGATGGCCTGCCACTACCGCGCGGCCCTGCCCGACGCCCGGCTCGGACTGCCCGAAGTCAAGCTGGGCCTGCTGCCCGGTGCCGGCGGGACCCAGCGCCTGCCGCGACTGGTCGGCCCGGAGCTGGCGCTGGAAATGATCACCGGCGGGGCGCCGATCCGCGCGCCGCAGGCCCTGGCAGCGGGCCTCCTCGACCACATGCTGGAAGGGGAACTGGAGCCCGCAGCGGTCCAGTGGGCACAAAACCTGCTGGCGCAGGCAGTGCCGGTACGCCCGACCGGGGAGCGTCCGGTACCGCCGCCGGCGGAAGCCGACTTCCTGGCCCGTCACCGCCAGCAAACCGCGCGCAAGTTCCGCGGTCAGCCGGCGCCCGGCTATATCGCGGAACTGGTGGAGCTTGCCCTGAGTGCCAGCCTGGAGGACGGCCTGGCGCGCGAGCGGGAATGCTTCCTTGCCTGCAAGGCCTCGCCCCAGTCCGCGGCCCTGCGCCATGTGTTCTTTGCCGAGCGCGCGACCAGCAAACTCCCCGACATCCCGGCGGACACCCCCCTACGGGCGGTCCGCAGTGCAGCGGTAATCGGCGCCGGCACCATGGGCGGCGGAATCGCCATGTGCTTTGCCAGCGCCGGCATCCCGGTAACACTGGTGGAGACCCGCCAGGACTACCTGGACAACGGCCTGGAGAAAATCCGCCAGAACTACGCCAACTCGGTAAAGCGTGGTCGCTTTACTGCCGAGGCAGTGGCAGGCTGGCTGGCCACTATCCGGGGGACGCTGGACTACGGCGATATCGCCGATGTGGATCTGGTGATCGAGGCGGTATTCGAGAACATGGCGGTGAAGCAGGAGGTCTTTCGCAAGCTTGACGCCAGCTGCAAGCCGGGCTGCATCCTGGCCACCAACACGTCCTATCTCGATGTAAACGCCATCGCCGGCGCCACCGGCCGGCCCGCGGACGTAATCGGCGCGCACTTCTTCAGCCCTGCCAATGTGATGAAGCTGCTGGAAGTGGTGCGGGCGGAAAAAACCGCCGACGATGTGGTGCAGACCTTCATGAAACTGGCCCGCACCATCGGCAAGATCCCGGTTGCCGTCGGCGTCTGCCACGGCTTTGTCGGCAACCGGATGCTGCAGGCCTACGGCCGCCAGGCACAGCTGCTGCTGCTCGAGGGAGCGACACCCACCCAGGTCGACCAGGCAATGGAAAGCTGGGGCATGGCGATGGGTCCGCTCGCGGTCGGTGACCTGGCCGGACTCGACATCGGCTACCGTTCGCGTCGGGACCAGGGCATCGAGTCGCGCTCGGTACTGGAGTCCGCGCTGGCGGACACCCTGGTGGAGATGGAGCGCCTGGGGCAAAAATCCGGCGCCGGCTACTACCGCTACGATCCCGCCACCCGGGCGCGCCAGGCGGACCCGGACGTCGAGCAGTTGCTGCGGGAGATCGCGGCCCAGTGGCAGGTGCCGCAGCGGGAGATCAAGGACGAGGAGATTGTCGACCGGCTGATTCTCGCCCTGGTCAACGAGGGAGCGGCCATTCTCCAGGAGGGCATTGCGGCTCGCCCCAGCGACGTGGATATCGTCTATATCAACGGTTACGGCTTTCCCAGCTGGCGCGGTGGGCCGATGTTCCATGCCGACAGCCTGGGGCTGGACGCTGTCGTGACCAGACTGGAGGAGCTGCGCGAGCTTACCGGGGATGATTGCTGGGAACCGGCGCCATTGCTGCGCAAGCTGGCGGCCGAGGGCAATGGGCTGGAGTCGCTCAACGGCCGGGGCTGAGCCCGCCCCGGACCTCAGTGGCGCTTGTCGAACACGCGCCTGGCCTTGCCCTCGGAACGGGGTATGACGCCGGGGGCGTGTGGCTTCACCGCGGTGGATATGCCGATCATCGATTTGATCCGGTGCTGCAGGGCCTGGGCCGCGCGCTGCATCTCGCTGGCTGACGCGGCGCCAGCCATTTCCACATGCACCTCCATCGCATCCAGATGCCCTTCCTTGGTCACTTCGATGAAATAGTGCGGCGCCAGGCCCTCCACCGCGAGGAGCTGCTCCTCGATCTGGGACGGGAATACGTTGACGCCGCGGATAATCAGCATGTCGTCGCTGCGCCCGGTGATCTTGGCCATGCGCCGCATGGTGCGTGCGGACCCCGGCAGCAGTCTGGTGAGATCACGGGTCCGGTAGCGTATGACCGGCATCGCCTCCTTGGTCAGGCTGGTGAACACCAGTTCCCCCTCCTCGCCATCCGGCAGGACTTCACCGGTATCGGGATTGATGATCTCCGGGTAGAAATGATCTTCCCAGATGGTCGGTCCATCCTTGCTTTCCAGGCACTCCTGGGCAACCCCCGGACCCATCACCTCGGACAGGCCATAGATGTCGACAGCGTCGAGGTTGAGCCGCTGCTCCATTTCCCGGCGCATGGCATCGGTCCAGGGCTCGGCGCCAAAAATGCCCGCGCGCAGTGACAACTTGCGGGTATCCACATTCTGCCGATCCATCTCGTCGGCGATATTCATCATGTAACTCGGGGTGACCATGATGATGTCCGGATCGAAGTCAACAATCAGCTGGACCTGCTTCTCGGTCTGGCCACCGGACATCGGTATCACGGTGCAGCCGAGCCGCTCGGCGCCGTAGTGGGCTCCCAGGCCACCGGTGAACAGGCCGTAGCCATAGGAGACGTGAACCTTGTCCGCTGCGCGGCCGCCGGCAGCACGGATCGAGCGGGCCACCACGTCCGCCCAGATATCAATATCCCCCTGGGTATATCCCACCACTGTCGGCTTGCCGGTAGTACCGCTGGAGGCGTGGACCCGGACCACCCTGTCCATGGGCACTGCGAACATCCCGAACGGGTAGTTGTCCCGCAGGTCGCTCTTGGTGGTAAAGGGAAATTTGGCGAGATCTTCCAGGGTCTGCAAATCGTCGGGGTGCACACCCTGCTGGTCGAATTTCGCCCGGTACACGGGAGAGTTTTCGTAGGCGTGAGCGAGGGACTGGCACAGGCGCTGCAGCTGCAGGGAGCGCAGCTCGTCCAGGCTCGCCGTTTCAATCGCATGCAGCGGTTCGAGACAGGGCGTTTTGCTCATGGAAGCTCCGTGGTGGCGGACAACAGATTTATTGTGCCGGTGAATATAATACACTTTTGTTTTAGGTATCAATATTTATGTATCATTTATTCCGGAGCGCGGCGGCTGGGTAATCCGCCCCCGGCACTGTATCATGCCGCCTTCGGCTGCCGGATTCCGGCAGCGAGCACCGTTACAGAACGCGAGAGGTACAGCCGTGGCACACCCGCCAGCCGTCAGGCGCCTGCTGGAGAAGTTCAGGGACCGCAAGCCGATGCGCAGTACCTCGCTGATCATCACCCTGTTCGGCGATACCGCGTCCCAGCACGGTCACACCCTCTGGCTGGGCAGCCTGGTACAGGCTCTGGCCCCCCTCGGCGTGAATGAGCGGCTGGTCCGGACTTCCGTATTTCGCCTGGTCAAGGAGGGCTGGCTGGAGGCCGACAGGGTTGGGCGCCGCAGCTACTACCGCTTCACCGCCCATGGCAACGCCGAGTACGAGCGCGCCGCCCGGCGCATCTACGCCACTGAGGACACGGCCTGGGAGGGACACTGGCAGATCCTCATCCCCCTCGCCATCGCCGAAGGTGACCGGGACAATTTTCGCCGCAGCCTCAACTGGCAGGGTTTCCGCGCCATCGCGCCGGGCACCTTTGCCAAGCCCGGCAGCCCGGGCCGGGCCCTGCAGGAAACGCTGGAGGAGTTCGACGCCGGCGACAAGGTCATGCTGTTCGACGCCACCAGTTCCACGCTGGGTTCGGCCAGGCGGCTGCGCAAGCTGGTGCACGAGAGCTGGCAACTCGACGCCACGGCGGCGGCATACCGCAGCTTCCTCGACAACTTTCGTCCCCTGCAGCGCTGGGCCGCGCGGCAACAGCAGCTGGACCCGGAGGTCGCATTCATCGTGCGCACCCTGCTCATTCACGATTATCGCCGGGCGCTGCTCCACGACACGCCACTCCCGGAGGAGCTGTTGCCGCCGGGCTGGCCGGGAGCCGAAGCCCTGACCCTCACCGGCAAGCTGTACCAGCTGCTGGCCCCGGCCTCCACCGAGTACATCACGGGCCGTCTCGAGGGCGGGAACGGCGCCCTGCCCCCCGCCAGCGCCAGCTTTGCGGCGCGATTCCCCACGATCCGGCGCTGAACTCAATCCTCCGGCGCGCGCCAGAGGGGCGCCAGCAGTCGCCGCTTGCCATCCTCGCTCAGCCTGATACCGGGCTCATCCAGATCCTTGCGGTCCCACAGCTCGCAGGTGACCTGCTTGTGTTTCTGGTCCAGCCCCTCGCAGTAGTTGCTGTAGCGGCAGACGATGACTTCCGCCCCGTGCCCCGTCCTGACCTTTTCAAACCAGTCGGGATCCGCCAGGGCCTGGCGCGCCAGGCCGACAATATCGGCCTGGCCGCGCTGCAGGATATCCTCCGCGGCCCGGTAACCGAAAATCCCCCCCGCCACCACCAGCGGCGTCTCCAGACCGGCTGTGCGGAGCTGCTGGCGAATGCTTTCCACCGGGCCGATGTTGCGGCCGAACGGTCCCTGCTGGTCGGAGATATAACCCGGCATGCACTCGTAACCGCTCTTGCCGGTATAGGGATAGGCGGCCCACCCAACCTTGGGCTGCTTCGCGTCGTCGAACTTGCCGCCCCGGGACAGGGACAGGAAATCCATACCCGCCGCGGCAAACCGGCTGGCAAAGTACCCGGCATCCGCCAGGCCACTGCCGCCGCCAATGATCTCGTCACTGAGGAAACGGCAGCCCACCGCAAAACCGGGCCCCGTCGCTTCGCGCACAGCCCCGTATACCTCCAGCGGCAGGCGAATGCGCTGCTCCCTGCTGCCGCCGTAGCCATCGTCCCGGGTATTGGTCGCAGAGAGAAACGATGCCATGGTGTAGGCGTGGGCATAGTGCAGTTCAACGCCGTCGAAGCCCGCCTCCTGCGCCCTCGCCGCGGCCCGCGCAAACAGGCCGGGCAGCGTGGCGGGGAGCTCTGCGATTGCCGGTACGTGGGTATCGGTTACCCTCTCCCGGTAGCCATACTGCATGTCCTCCCACTCCTTGGTGCTGAGTACCGCTTGCAGGGCCTCGGGATCGAGACCGCGCAAACGTTCCCGCACGCTGGCCTCCGGCGCGTCCTCAAGGTCGAGCGCGCGGCGGTGGTCGGGCGTGACCTGCAAAAAACGGTCGAGGAATTTTTCCGGCTCCGGACGGCGCCGGATGGTCAGAAAGTCAATCAGCTGGATCAGGAGCCGGGTCTTGCCGCCGCTGGCCTTGCGCACGGTTTCCGCCAGCCGGGCCAGCCCCGGGATGTAGCGATCGTCACCGATGCGCAGCAGGGGACCGCTGGGAACATCGCGGATACCGGTAGCCTCGACAACGATGACGCCGGGCTTGCCCCGGGCAAAGCGCTCATACCATTGCAGGACATCCTCCGTGACCTCACCCTCCTCATTGGAGCGCCAGGGCACCATCGCCGGTACCCAGGTGCGCTGCTCCAGGGCCAGCGGCCCGACCTGCAGGGGTGAAAACAACAGGCTGTCCGCAGCCTCGGTGCGGTCTGGCCAATCGTCCTCAACAGCGGTGTACTTGATTCTCTCGGGGGGCTTCCACATTGGCAGGGCTCCAATTCGCGACAGCAAACATTTTAGATATAAAATGTTTGCTGTGCAAGACGCCCCGGGTGGACGCTATTGCACGCCCTGCTTTATCCGGTCCAACAAGCGCATGAGCTGTTCTACTTCGTCGCCATCGAGATGCCCCAACAGGCCGATCACCCACTGCTCGTGCCGCTGCGCCATGCGAGCAAAGGCCTTGCGCCCCTTCGGCGTCAGTTTGACCATGAAGGTGCGGCGGTTGTCGGGCAGCGGGCTGCGATCCACCAGGCCCTCCCCCACCAGCTGCGCCGCGATACCCGAGACATTGCCACCGGAAACCATGAGACGGCGGGACAGCTCCCCCATGGTGAGCCCCTCGGGTACCCGCTCCAGCTGCGCCAGAAAATCGAAGCGCGGCAAGGTGGTGTCGAATTCTTCCCGCAGGGCACCGCGCAAGCGTGATTCGATGAGACTGGAGCAGGTCAGCAGGCGCAGCCAGAGCTTGATCGAATGGTGGTCATCTTCATGCAAGCGGGTTTCATGGTTCAGTCGCTCGGCTGTGGACGGTTTATTTGTCACGGTGTGGTCCATATATTTTAAACATAAAATGTTTGCACTATTATACTGATTCCTTTTAAGCTTAAACTATTGTTGTCAACCTGGCGAGCAGTCGCTCTGCCCTGACGGTGAGTTGGAGAGTCCTATGAAGATAGTTTGTCTCGGCGGTGGCCCTGCTGGTCTGTACCTGGCTATCTGCATGAAGTTGCAGAACCCGTCCCACGAAGTCCAGTTGTACGAGCGCAATCGCCCGGACGACACCTTTGGCTGGGGCGTCGTCTTTTCCGACCAGACCGTTGAGAACCTGACGCAGGCAGACCCGGTCAGCGCCCGGCGGATCATCGACGAGTTCATCCACTGGGACATGATCGACTGCCATTTCAAGGGCGAAGTCCAGCGGTCTGACGGCCACGGATTCATCGGGCTGGGCCGCAAGCGCATGTTGCAGATGCTGCACGAGCGCTGTCGTGAACTGGGTGTGGAGCTGCACTTCGAAGCGGAGTTTTCTCCCGAGGACGTCAACACCCGCTTTGCCGACGCAGATGTCATCGTCGCCGCCGACGGCCTGAATTCAAAAATTCGCAACAGTGACCTGGAGACATTCGAGTGCGAGATTGACGTGCGCAGCAACAAGTTTGTCTGGCTGGGCACCAAGCAAACCTTCCGCGATGCGTTCACCTTCATTTTTGAAGAAACGGAGCACGGCTGGATCTGGGCCCACGCCTACCAGTTTGACCAGGACACCTCGACCTTCATTGTCGAGTGCAACCCGGATGTCTACGACGCCTTTGGCTTCGAGCACATGAGCCACCAGGAAAGCGCGGAAACCTGCCGGCGTATTTTCGCCGCCTACCTGGACGGCCATGAGCTGCTGACCAATTCCGCCCATATTCGCGGCTCGGCGTGGATCAATTTTCCCGCGGTGCTGTGCCGCAACTGGGTCAAGGATGACCGGATCGTACTGATCGGGGATGCCGCGCACACGGCCCACTTCTCGATTGGCTCCGGCACCAAGCTGGGGCTGGAGGATGCCATCTCGCTGGCGCAGCACCTGAACTCCGGCGTCTCCGTGCCGGAGGCCCTGCACGCCTATCAGGCGGAGCGCGAGGTCGACGCCCTGCGGCTGCAGAGCAGTGCCCGCAATGCCATGGTGTGGTTTGAAAACGTACCCCGCTACGCCCGCGCTTTCGAGCCCAGGCAGTTCTACTATTCCATGCTCACCCGCAGCCAGCGGGTCAGCCACGAAAACCTGCGCCTGCGTGACAAGGCATGGCTGGAGGGCATGGAAAAACACCTCGCCCGCCAGGTGCTGGGGGAACAGTGCGACGAAGCCATTCCACCGATGTTCCTGCCCTGGAAGCTGCGCGACATGTCCCTGATCAACCGGGTGGTGGTATCGCCGATGTCCATGTACAGCGCAGTCGACGGCCTGCCCGACGACTGGCACCTCGTACACTACGGCAGCCTGGCCAAGGGCGGCGCCGGGCTTGTCTACACCGAGATGACCGATGTCTCCCCCGAGGGCCGCATCACCCCCGGATGCGCCGGAATCTGGAATGACGAGCAGGAAGCGGCGTGGACCCGGATCGTGGACTTCGTGCATCGGCATACCAAAGCCCGGTTTGCCATGCAGTTGGGGCACGCCGGCGCCAAAGGCGCCACCAAGGAGCCCTGGAAATGGGATCCGGCCATCCTTGACGAACCGCTGCCAGCAGCGGAGCAGTGGCCGCTGCTGTCCGCCAGCGCCCTGCCCTACGATACCTACAGTCCGGTCCCCGAGGCCATTACCCGGCAGCAAATGGATATGGTCAGGGACCAGTTTGTCGAGTCCACCCAGCGCGCCGCCCGCGCCGGTTTCGACATGCTGGAACTGCACGCCGCCCACGGCTACCTGATCTCGGCGTTCATCACACCGGTGCAGAACAAGCGCACCGACGAGTACGGTGGCAGCCTGGAGAACCGCCTGCGCTACCCGCTGGAGGTGTTCCGCGCCATGCGCGCGGTGTGGCCCGCCGACCGCCCCATGTCCGTGCGTATCTCCGCCCACGACTGGATGGGCGAAGACGGCAACACTGACGACGATGCGGTGGCCATTGCCCGCGCATTCCGCGATGCCGGCGCAGACATTATCGACGTGTCCAGCGGCCAGGTTTCCCACGCCGCGAAACCCCTGCCCGGACGCATGTTCCAGACCCCGCTCTCCGACCGCATCCGCAACGAGGGTGGCATGGCCACCATGGCCGTGGGCAACATCTACGAGCTCGACCATGTCAACAGCATTATCGCCGCCGGCCGTGCCGACCTCGTCTGCCTTGCCCGGCCGCACCTGGCAGATCCCAACTGGACTCTGCGCGCCGCGGCGGAAATGGGCTTCCGGGGAACTGGCGTCGCCGAACCCCACCAGTACTTCCTCGGCTACCGCCAGCTGCACCTCAACCTGGAGCGGGCCCGGGAAGCGGGTGCACCGCTGTGAAACACGCACTGGTAACGGGCGCGGGCAGCGGCATCGGCGCCGCCATTGCCCGCAGCCTGCTGGAGCAGGGCTTTCGCGTCAGCCTCCTCGGCCGACGCCTGGAGGCCCTGCAGGCGACGGTGGTGGACCACGCCGAAGGGCACCACTGCGCCAGCTGTGACGTCACCGACCCGGAGCAGGTCAGTGCCGCATTTGCCGGCGCCAGCGAGGCCCTCGGGCCCATCGACATCCTGGTCAACTGTGCCGGCGCCGCCCCCACCAGCCCCTTCCATAAAATGCCCGCCGCGCAGTGGCAACAGGTCATGGACGTCAACCTGAACGCGGTGTACCACTGCTGCGCCCAGGTGGTCGGAGACATGCGCAATCGGGGCTGGGGGCGTATCATCAACATCGCCAGCACCGCCTCGCTGAAAGGCTACGCCTACGTCAGCGCCTATTGTGCCGCCAAGCACGGCGTGCTCGGGTTGACCCGGGCCCTGGCGCTGGAACTGGCGAAAACGGGAGTAACGGTCAATGCCATTTGCCCCGGGTACACCGATACCGACATTATTCGCACTGCCATCGCCGGGATTGTGGAGAAGACCGGGCGCACCGAAGCCGAGGCGCTGCGGACCTTTACCGACACCAACCCCCAGGGCCGCCTGATCGAACCCGGGGAAGTCGCCGCGGCGGCACTCTGGCTGTGTACCGACTCGGCGCGCTCAATAACCGGCCAGGCGCTGTCCATCAGCGGTGGCGAAACCGGCTGAAGCCACAGACTCAATAACCAGACAGGAATCGACATGCAGACTTCGCAACTCGCTGACTACCAGGCCACCCATTTCCTGTGGCAGGCCGCCGACGGCGTCGCCACCATTACTCTCAACCGGCCGGAGCGCAAGAATCCGCTGACCTTTGACTCCTACGCCGAACTGCGCGACCTGTTCCGGGCGCTGGTCTACGCCGAGGATATCCACGCGGTGGTTATTCGCGGCGCCGGTGGCAACTTCTGCTCCGGTGGCGACGTCCACGAAATCATTGGCCCACTGACGAAAATGAACATGCAGCAGTTACTGGCCTTTACCCGCATGACCGGGGACCTGGTCAAGGCGATGCGGGCCTGCCGGCAGCCGGTACTCAGCGCCATCGACGGCATCTGCGCCGGTGCCGGCGCCATCATCGCCATGAGCAGCGACCTGCGCTATGCGGCCCCCGACGCCAAGGTAGCCTTTCTGTTCAACCGCGTCGGCCTGGCGGGCTGCGACATGGGCGCCTGCGCCATCCTGCCGCGCATCATCGGCCAGGGGCGCGCCAGCGAACTGCTCTACTCCGGGCGTTCACTGAAAGCCGACGAGGGAGAGCGCTGGGGCTTTTTCAACAGCGTCAGCGACGATCCGTACGCCACCGCCATGACCATGGCCCAGGCCATTACCCGCGGACCGACCTTCGCCAATGGCATCACCAAGACCCAGCTGCAACAGGAGTGGAACATGTCCGTGGACCAGGCCATCGAGGCGGAAGCCCAGGCCCAGGCCCTGTGCATGCAGACCGGCGATTTCGTCCGCGCCTACAACGCCTTTGTCGAGAAAAAGAGCCCGGTGTTCGAGGGCAACTGAGGAGATTCCGCATGAGTGACAGCAGCTATCTGCAGTGGCCCTTCCTGGAGCCTGCGCACCGCGCGCTGGCAGCCGAGATTGACGCCTGGGCCAGCGCCCACGTCCCGGCGCTGGTGGCGCGGGAGCACGAAGACCTCGATGGAACCTGCATTGATCTGGTGCGCGGTCTGGGCGACGCCGGTTTCACCCGCTACGCAGTACCGGCCAGCGGCGGCGGTAAACTGGAGAAGCTCGATGTTCGCAGCCTCTGCCTGATCCGCGAAACCCTCGGTCGCCACCACGCCCTGGCGGATTTCGCTTTCGCCATGCAGGGCCTGGGCAGCGGCCCCATATCCCTGTTCGGAACCCCGGCCCAGCAACAGCGATTCCTGCAACCGGTGGCGGCTGGCCAGGCACTGGCGGCCTTCGCCCTGTCCGAGGCAGAGGCGGGTTCCGACGTCGCGGCCATGAGCTGTAGCGCCCGTGAAGACGGCGACAGTTATGTCCTGAACGGCGAGAAAACCTGGATCTCCAACGGCGGCATCGCCGATTTCTACACGGTCTTTGCCCGCACCGGAGAGGCCCCCGGGGCCAGGGGCATCAGCTGTTTCGTGGTACCCGCGGACACACCCGGATTCGAGGTGGTCGAACGGATCGACCTGGTCGCCCCCCACCCTCTCGCCACCCTGCGCTTCAGTGACTGCCGGGTGCCCGCAGAAAACAGGATCGGCGAACCGGGCCGCGGCTTCGGCATCGCCATGGCAACCCTGGATGTATTCCGCTCCACGGTGGCTGCCGCGGCCCTGGGCATGGCGCGCCGGGCCCTGGATGAAACCCTGGCCCATGTCACCAGCCGCAAACTCTTTGGCGGTACCCTGAGCGAACTGCAGCTGGTACAGGGCAAGCTGTCGGACATGGCGCTGGCCATCGACAGCAGCGCGCTGCTGGTCTACCGCTCGGCCTGGACCAAGGACTGTGTGGCCGACCGGGTGACCCGGGAAGCCGCCATGGCCAAGCTGCACGCGACCGAGTCCGCCCAGCTGGTAATCGACGCCGCCGTGCAGCTGCACGGGGGCAAAGGGGTCACCCGGGGCAACATTGTCGAATCGCTGTACCGGGACATACGCGCCCTGCGCATCTACGAGGGTGCCTCGGAAGTGCAACAGACCATCATTGCGCGCCAGGCGCTGGCGGCGTTCACGGGTTCCTGAGCTGCCAGTGAGCGGATAATGGACGGCCGGCACAGGGATGGTTTAAGGTAGCGCCGCTGGTTCCTGCGCCGCGACCTCGCGGGACCCATCCCCGAGTCGCAGAGGAAGCCGTCGACATGACCCGATACTGGCAGGACATCCAGCCCGGTGAGCAGTTCGAAACCGGGCAGCTGGAGATCAGCAAGCAGGATATCCTGGAATTCGCCGTCGAGTTCGACCCCCAGCCCTATCACCTGGACAGCAATGCCGCGGCCGACTCGATTTTCGGCGGCCTGTGCGCCAGCGGCTGGCAGGTGGCGGCGTTGATGATGCGCCTGCTCACAGACTCCCTGCACCGGCAGGCACTACCGATAGCCGGCATAGCCGCTGTGCCGACTATGCGGTGGAAAATGCCGGTCTTCGCCGACGATACTCTGTCGGCACGGGTCACGGTGACCGGCCGCGAAGAGACGTCGCGCTTGAACGGTGCCGGCAGCCTGGACCTGGATGTGGTCGTTTTCAACCAGCACAATAAAGCCGTCATCGAGCTCAGTGCACGCCTGCTGGTTGCCATGGAGGAAACTGCCCATGCAGGCTAGGCCCTACATTCGCAGCCGCTGGTTCGAGGACATTCCCCTCGGCGAATTCCACGTCTTTGGTTCGCACACCTTCAGCGAACTGGAAATCATCGAGTTCGGGCGCAAATACAGTCCCGAGGCCTACCACACAGATCCGGAAGCGGCGCTGGAAACACCCTATCGTGGCCTGGTGGCGTCCGGCTGGCAGCTGACGGCCATGTGGATGAAGATGATGGTCGGCTACATGGAAAACTTTGCCCGCGGCGTTCAGGACGGGCGACGCAACGGTGCCGGCATGGGCCTGCAGGACCTGGAATGGTTCCTGCCGGTACGGCCCGGGCACACCATCACCTTCACCTACGAGGTGATCGAGAAGCCGGACCGGGTGATTCGCGACCGCTGGGGTATCATCAAGAGCCGCAACGAAGCGTTCAACCAGTACAACGAGCGGGTGATGTGCTTTACGATCGATATCCTCGCCGAGCGCAACCCCGATACTCTCAGGTAAGCGCTAGGCCGCCATGGCCTGGGCGAAGGCCCGTCCCTCATCATCCGCCAGCGCGGCTTCACGCAGGGCCGCAATATCGCTCGCGGAAACGTTGCCAGCGACGGCCTGGGCGAGGATGGCCTGCATTTGCGCAGTGGTGCGCGCCCGGGTGTCGCCGTAGCCCTTGACCAGGCGTCCGCACTCCACCAACTCCAGCGCCAGGGCCTGATCGCTGCCCGCGGCAGCTCGCACCGCCTGCAACCAGCTCTGGATCAGTGCGTGCTCATGGCTGTAGCCCAGCGTCGACCGGCGCCAGCGCCGCAGCCCCGCCAGCGTGCGCAACAGCAGAAAGACACTGATGGTGTTGGTACGCAGGCGCTTGCCGCCGGTAAACCAGCCGAGGACCCGCCTGCAGGCAGGGGATGCCTGCACCCGGCGCCCCAGCGGGGCAGGCAACAGCGCACACATTTCCTCGACCCGGGGGCGGAAAAATTCGGTTACCGCGAACAGCTGCCCCGGCTCTGCCTGGACCTCCGACCTGATCTTCGCCACGCGGTCGGGCCGGGTCTTGAGCTGGGCGACCCGCGGAATGTCCTCGTAGCACATCCACAGCGCCAGGTAGCGGCCACACTCGCTGACCAGGGCGTGGTGTTCAGCGCTGCCGGCGTCCAGTGCCAGCAGGGCTTCAAGCTCGTCCAGGTACTGGTGGGCGTAGGCGAAGTCCTGGTAATCCACCAGCTTCTGCAAGCCCAGGTACAGTATCTCGTGACAGTCTTCGGGAAACGCCCGCAGGCGCTGCAGCAGGGCCTGCCCCTCGCTGTTGGTCGCAGCGGGCAGCTGGAACCCGACAGGGTCGAGTGCCGGCGCGGGCGGCTGGAACTGCTCCACGCCCCTTGCGCTGGCCCGTTCATAGCCGGCCTCGAAGGCGGCCAGATTGCTCGCCACCGCCTTGCCGGTGGCGCTGATGACCGCGCGGTAACTGTCCTTGGCAAAGGGCAGCACACCGGCGCCGGCCAGGGCCCCGAGCAGCACTGACGAGATTACCGTGCCGTGTTCATTGGCCAGCGCCAGCATGTCGTAGTGGATGTAGTTCCGGGCGTACTGGCTGGCCACGTTCTGCAGCACTGTCGCATCGACGATACCGTCGGCCAGGTGCTCTTTTTCGGTGATCCCGTACACCCGGTGGTCCGAGGCAATCAACGTGGTGCGTTCGGGCGTGACAAAACCGCGCTGCACCATGCGCCCGGCCTCGGCGATCTCCGAGGCGATGGCGATGTCGATGTCACCCTGGGCGGGAAACAGCGACATCACCGGCAGGGCATCACCCTGCAGGCGATCCCGGGGAAACAGCTCGAGATAGTAGATGGTAGCGCCGGTACGCTGGGCGACGCCCGCCAGTGAAGTCGACTGGCAGAGCCAGCCCTCGCGGTCGGCGACGTCGATGACCCAGTTGGTCAACACTCCGCCACCTTCACCACCCAGCGCCGCGAGGATCATGTTGATGGTTCCGGACGGGTTGGTCACAGCGCGGTCTCCTGTTGCCGGCGGGCGGTGCGGGCCTGCAGCCAGCCGATGACGGCACCGCGCATCCTGGCCGCAAACCGATCGACCCGGCCGGGATTGTAGATGAGGTCGACCCGGGAGAAGGACGGACAGAGGATTGCGGCGTGGGCGTTGCTGCCGCAGACGCCGCAGCCAACGCAGCTGTTGTCGACGTAGGACACCGGGTCCCGCCGCAGGGGGTCGGGATTGGGCTTTATGGTCAGCGACGGACAGCCGGATATGCGGATGCAGGCATGGTCGCCGGTGCAGGTGTCGCTGTCGACCATGAACCGTGCGCGCACTGTGCGCTTGCCGCCACTGATGGCCTGTTTCATCAGCGGCTTGATCCGCCGCTGACGGTTCAGCATGCACTCGCCTTCCGCCACGATCACCTTCAGGCCCGGCTCGCGGGTGGTCAGCGCTTCGCGCAGGGTATCCATCATCGCGTCGATGCTGTAGGTGCTGACCGTGCGCAGCCAGCGCACCCCTGCACCGCGGCATGCCGCCTCGATGGACTGGGCGTCCGTGCGGCTGGCGGAGGCGGCATCCAGGGTGGTGGCAATGATCTGGTTTGGCTCCACCATCGACGGGATATCCTGGCCACCGGTAGCGGCGGAGTAGCCGTTGTCGACAATCACCAGTACCCCATCGTGCTTGTTGAAGACCGCGCTGGTGACCCCGCTGGTCAGGCCGTTGTGCCAGAATCCACCGTCACCCATGATGCTGATGGACTTGTGTGGCAGGCTGTGGCGAATGCCCGAGGAACTGGCCAGCGACAGGCCGTAGCCCATGATGGTATTGCCCAGGTTGAAGGGCGCCAGGGTGGCAAAGGAGTGACAACCGATATCAGAACTGATGTGGAACGGTCCCAGCTCTTTCTGCACCTGCTTGATGGCGGAAAACAGGGGCCGCTCGGGACAGCCGGTGCACAGCCCGGAGGGCCGCGGCGGCACATTGGCCAGCAGCGCCTGCTGGTCGTCTTCGGTCAGGGGGTTGCGCAGGGCTTCCACGTCAGTCGCCGACAGGGTCAGGGTGATATCCGGCGCCGCCTGCTCCAGGAAGCGGGTAATCCCCTCCAGGGTGACCTGGCCCGTGTACTCGCCGGCCATGGGCATCACGTCCTTGCCGCGGACCCGGGTATCGACGTTTGCACGCCGCAATACGGTGTGGATGCCCTGCTCCACATACTCCGGTTGCCCCTCCTCCAGCACCAGCACCTGCTCCCGGTCGCGGCAGAATTCGACCAGCTCATCCGGCACCAGGGGATAGGCGACATTCATCACATAGAGCGGAATCTCGGTGTTGCCAAACGGATCCGCGAGACCCTGGCGCTGGAGGGCGCGGATGACCGTGTTGTAGACCCCGCCCTGGACGATGATACCGATCTGCTGGTGCCGGCCGGGAAAGACCTCGTTAAGCTTGTGCTCTTTGATATAGGCCAGTGCCGCGGGCAGGCGCTGGCTGATTTTTTCCCGCTCCTGGGCATAGACATGGGGCGGCAGGATGATTTTTTCCGGTTCCCGACGGGGCTGCACCGGGTTGCGGTTGCTGAACCCGGGCGCGACGTTGTCGCGGGCGACGAACTCGCCGGTGACGTGGCAGCCGCGAATGCGCATCATGTAGAAGATCGGCGTATTGCTGGCCTCCGACAGGCCAAAGCCCTGCTCCACCATGTCGACAATGCTGGGCAGGTTGGGGCGCGGGTCCAGCAGCCACATCTGTGCTTTCATGGCAAACGCGTAGGTGCGCTCCTGCATGATGCTGGAGCCTTCGCCGTAGTCCTCGCCGACGATCACCATGGCGCCGCCCGTGACGCCCGAGGAGGCCAGGTTCGACAGGGCGTCGGAGGCGACGTTGGTGCCCACCGTGGATTTCCAGGTTACCGCGCCGCGCAGCGGATAATTGACCGAGGCGCTGAGCATGGCCGCGGCGGTGGCCTCGCTGCCGTTGGCCTCGAAGTGCACACCGAGTTCCCCGAGGATTTCGCGGGCGTCGTTGAGCACATCCATCAAATGGGAAATCGGTGAGCCCTGGTAGCCGCCGACATAGGACACACCGGACTGCAGCAGTGCCTTGGTGATAGCGAGTATGCCCTCCCCGCGGAACACCTCGCCGTCCCCGGCACGCAGCTTGAGGACTTCCTGGGCAAACGAACGCTCGGCCATGTGCTATCAGCTCCCGGGAACCAGGGCCAGCACCCGTACCGGGCTGCCGGAGCCCTCGCGGATCTTCAATGGCGCGGCGATCAGGATTGCGCCCGTGGGCGGCAACTGGTCCAGGTTACAGAGACTGGCCAGGCCGCACTTGTTGGCCCCGTGCATCAGATTGTGGCAGGGAAACATGGGCTCCTGGGCCGAGGCCTGGCCGCAGTCGGTGCCCACTGTCTCTACCCCGACGCCGATGACATCGCGCTCTTCCGCCAGGAACGCCACGGTCGCGGGATCCCAGCCGGGCGTGTGGCAGCCGTCGCCGTGCTGGTTCAGATACCCCTCGGTACCGACCTTTTTCGACCAGTCCGTGCGATAGAGCACCCAGGCGCCAGCGGGGATTTCCCCGTGACGCGCTTCCCACTCGCGGATGAAGTCGACGGTCATCAGGAAATCGGGGTTCGCTTCCGCTTCGGCAACCGCGTCGATAACCACGGCCGGGGCGACAAAACGCTCCGGGGGCAAGGTGTCGGTGGCGTGATTCTCGTGATCTTTCCCG
Organism: uncultured Haliea sp.; assembly: GCA_947258585.1. Classification (GTDB taxonomy): domain Bacteria; phylum Pseudomonadota; class Gammaproteobacteria; order Pseudomonadales; family Halieaceae; genus Haliea. The sequence goes on from CAMYIZ010000047.1 coordinate 143,918, forward strand.
GTAACCCAGTGTATGGGCGCGTCGAAGTGGGTGCCGGTGTGCTCCCCGCAGCGCAGGTTGTTCCAGTACCAGGCGGGCCCCTTCTCGTCGTAGCGGGAGATGGTTTCCATGCTGAAAGGCCAGGATTCGCCCCAGCCGAACTCGGTGGGTAGTGGCAGTGTCGGGGTTTCGGGTGACAGTGTGGCAGTCAGGTCCACGATCTTGACGCCACCGGTAAGCAGTGCCGATGCGAAATCCCTGAGCAGGTCTGCAGTCATAAGTCTTCTCCCTGTTTTGACAGTGGTTGTTCAGCAGCGGCAAAGATACTTGCCCACGAGGCTGGATTATATTTTAGGCTTAAAATATAATCCAGCCCCACGTGGAATAAAATACGGAGCGCCATCATGCACACTACCCTATTGCCCGAGGGCTGGCCAAGACCGAGCGGATATGCCAACGGCATACTCGCCAAGGGGACTGAAACCATATACGTCGGGGGCCAGATCGGCTGGAATGCCCAGTGCGTTTTCGAAACCCATGACTTTATCGCCCAGGTGAAACAGACTCTGCAGAACGTCTGCGCTGTACTTGAGTCAGCGGGCGCTGGCCCGGAGCACATCACCCGCATGACCTGGTTCATCACCGACAAGCAGGCCTATGTGAGCCGTCTCGCCGAACTCGGCCCGGTATACCGGGAAGTGATTGGCAAGAATTTCCCGGCCATGAGCGTGGTCGAGGTCTCAGCCCTGATAGAAGACGAGGCGATGGTGGAAATCGAGGTGACCGCGGTCAAATGAGCCGAGTACAGGAGCAGCCTGTGAGCAGCGTCTACCTGATCTTTGCCGCAACCGCAGCCAGCGCGGGCGAGCGCCCGTTCCTGCATATCCCGCTGCAGGCCACCAGAGCCTACGCCGACGGCCCGGTGGATCTCAGCTACCGGCAGGCGCTGGAGGCAATAGACCGCCTCGCGGGCTGCTATCGCGACGCCGGTTACGGCTACCCGCTGCGGGTGGCACTGATGCTGGACAACCGGGCCGACTTCTTCCTCCACTGGCTGGCACTCAACAGCCTTGGCTGCAGCGTCATTCCGGTGAGCAGGGACATGCAGGACGATGAGATCGGCTACTTCCTCAGCCACGGGGGGGCCTGCCTGCTGGTGGCCCTGCCGGATCTGTTGCCGCGCCTGGAAAAACTCGGCGCCGGCCTTGCGACGCCGGTTCCCGTGGTCGACTGCAATCGCTCCGAGTCAATTCCCGCTGCCAGCGCCGCCGCTGACCCGGGCGAGACCCCCGCTGATCCCGAGTGCGCCCTGCTGTATACCTCCGGCAGTACCGGCAAGCCCAAGGCCTGCATTCTCAACAACAGCTATTTTCTCTACGCCGGCGAGTGGTACAACAGCCTCGACGGACTGGTATCCCTGCGCCAGGGCGAGGAGCGCCTGCTGACCCCCCTGCCCCTTACCCACATGAACGCGATGGCGGTATCCAGCATGGCGATGATCATGAGCGCGGGCTGTATCGTACAGCTGGACCGGTTCCACCCACGGGAGTGGTGGCAAACCGTGCGCGACAGCGGCGCCACCATCCTGCACTACCTCGGGGTCTTGCCCGCCATTCTGCTGGAACTGCCGCCCGGTCCCGATGATGACTGCCGAGGCCGCATTCGCTTCGGGTTCGGCGCCGGCGTCAACCCACGACATCACGCGCTCTTCGAACAGCGCTTCGGCTTTCCCCTGCTGGAGGCCTGGGCGATGACCGAGTCCGGTGTCGGCGGCAGCATCATCGCCAACCATGAACCGCGCCATGTCGGCAGCTGCTGTTTTGGCCGCGCCCCCGACAGCCTGGAATACCAGCTGGTGGATGAGAACAAGCACCCGGTTGCCACTGGCGAACCGGGGGAGTTGCGGGTCCGGGCCGCGGGTCCGGATCCGCGCCGGGGCTTCTTTACCGGCTACCTGAAAAACCCCGAGGCCACCGCGGAAATCTGGCAGGACGGCTGGCTCAATACCGGCGATGTGGTGCGCGAGGGTCCCGACGGCAGCCTGTACTTTGTCGACCGGCGCAAGAACGTGATCCGGCGCTCCGGGGAAAACATCTCGGCGCTGGAAGTCGAAGCGGCCCTGCTGTCGCACCCGTCTGTCCAGCAGGTGGTGGCAACCGCGGTGCCCGATGATTTGCGCGGTGACGAGGTCGCAGCCGCTGTGGTCGTCAGCGGGCAGGCCTCGGACCAGGAGTCACTGGCAGCGGATATTGTCCGCCACTGCCTGCAGCAGCTGGCCTACTACAAGGCACCCGGATACCTGCTGTTCTGCGACGACCTGCCGGTGACCGCCTCCAACAAGCCGCGCCGGGGCGAGATCAAGACCCTGGTGGGGGAACGGGTCGCCGCCGGCGACTGCGTCGACACACGCGCGCTGAAGAAGCGCCAGGCGGCATCATGAAAGACTACGGCGGCATTGCGCTCACCACACCGGTCAGTTTCGGCTACGCAAGGCAGAGCCCGCACGGGGCAGCCTGGTTTATTGGCAGTACCCTGCGCCTGCTGCTGGCAGAGTCGGGGCTTGGCGCCGATGACATCGATGGACTGGCGGTCTCCAGCTTTTCCCTGGGCGCCGACTCCGCCATCGCCCTGACCCAGCACTTCCAGCTCACCCCGCGCTGGATCGAGCAAATGCCCTACGGCGGCGCTTCCGGCATCCTCGCCCTGCGCCGGGCAGCGCGCGCCATCCAGGCCGGGGATGCCGAGGTCATTGCCTGCGTCGGCGGGGATGGCGCGGCGCACCGCGCCTTCGAAGCTACTGCGGCCAATTTCAGCAACTTCACCATCGACGCCTCCTTTCCCTATGGCGGCGGCGGCCCCAACGCCGCGTTTGCCATGATTACCCAGCGCTATATGGACGAGTTCGGCGCCCGCCGGGAGGATTTCGGCGCCATCGCGGTCGCCCAGCGCTACAACGCCAACCATTTCCCCGCCGCCCTGCTGGGCCACAAGTCCCTGAGCCTGGAACAGTACCTGGCGGCGCGCCCCATCGCCTCGCCATTGCACCTGCTGGACTGTGTCATGCCCTGTGCCGGCGGCGAGGGCTTCCTGGTGATGTCGGAGGAGCGGGCCAGGTCACTGGGTCTGGACTGGTGCAGGATTCTGGCCGCGGATGAATTGCACAACGCCCATCGGGACGACGACATACAGTTGCGCGGTGGCTGGACAGAGTATGCCGACCGACTCTGGAACCGGGCCGGGTTGGGTCCGGGGGAAATCGACATGCTGCAGACCTACGATGACTACCCGGTCATCAGCATGTTGCAGATGGAAGACCTCGGCTTCTGCACCAAGGGCGACGCGCCGGGCTGGGTACGGGACACCGATCTGCGCTTTGATGGCAGTGGCCCGCAGGCGCGCAAGCTGCCGCACAATACTTCCGGCGGCCAGCTCTCGGTTGGCCAGGCGGGCGCCGCGGCAGGCTACCTCGGAGTGGTCGAGAGCATGCGTCAGTTGACCGGCAGAGCCGGCGCCAACCAGGTCGAGCAGGCACGCCACGCCATGGTCAGCGGCTTCGGCATGATCAACTACGACCGCGGACTGTGTTCCGCCGCGGCCATTCTGGCAAGGAGTGAGGGATGAGCACTACGCCCACCATGCGCAGCCGGCTGAAGCGGAACCGGCCCTCCCTGCGCAAACTGGCGCGCCCGCCCAAGCAGCGCACAGCCCTGGGCAGCGCATTCAATGCCGCCAACCTGCCCGTGGCACTGGCCCTGCAGCACTGCAGGGACTGCGGGACCGTGCAATATCCCCCGCGGGAGCTGTGCCGGCAGTGCCTCGGCGACGCCCTGGTTTGGCGCTCCACCCGCGGCAGCGGCCACCTGGTGAGCAGCATCGAACTGCACCACAGCCTGTGGGAATATTTCAAGCGGCGCCTGGTGGAAAAGCCGTGGCCAGTAGCCAGCGTGCGCCTGGACGGCGGCGTCATCGTCTTTGCCCACCTGGCAATGGCGACCTTTGGCACCGCAGCGAACCCGAGGCTTCCGGTGGGTACTGCGGTGCAGGTATTCACCCACACCGACTGCTCACTGAACGCGGTCATGATCGCGGTAGCCGCGGACACTCCTGTCGACAGCCGCGACCAGCGCCACGCAATCGCCGCCGGGCTCGGCCTGCTCGAACCCGCTATCAAACCCGAGGGCATCTGATATGCAGCCAGCGCACAAAACCATCGTCGTCACCGGCGGCAGTACCGGCATCGGAGCGGCCATCTGCCAGGCCTTTCTCGACGCCGGCCTGGAAGTGGTCAACCTGGCCCGGCGCCCGCTGGCCCTTGACCACGCCGGTCTGCGCAACATCGAACTGGATCTCAGCGATCGCGATGCCACTGCGGAGATCGCCCGGCAGGTCGCTGCAGATCACGACGTCACCAGCTTCGTGCACAACGCCGGTCTGATCCGCCCGGACCTGTTGCCGGATGTGAAGCTGGATGACTACGATTACCTGTCCCAGGTGCACATCGGCGCGGCCATCACCCTGAGCCAGGCCTTCCTGCCTGCCATGCAGGCCAGCCGGTTCGGCCGCATCATCCTGATCACCTCGCGCGCAGCCCTCGGCTTGCAGACCCGCACCAGCTATTCCGCTACCAAATCCGGGATGATGGGCATGGCGCGCACCTGGGCCCTGGAGCTGGGGGAATACGGCATCACCGTCAACACCGTGGCACCCGGCCCCATCAGCGCCACCGAAATGTTCCACGAAGTTGTCCCCGAGGACAGCCCGAAACTGGACAGCATGGCCCGCAGTATTCCGGTGCGCCGGCTGGGTGTACCGGCAGATGTGGCCCGGGCCGTCAGCTTCTTCAACCATCCGGACAACGGCTTTGTCACCGGACAGACCTTGATGGTCTGCGGCGGCGCCAGCCTGGGTTCACTGTCCCTGTAAACGGAGGCACATCATGACAACAATAATCAGCACCGAAGAAATCGCCGGTCTGGTGCAGCCGACCCGGCTGCACAAGCGCCTGTACCTGGACCCGGAGGTCTTTGAGCTGGAGATGCAGCGCATCTGGGGCCAGGCCTGGATTTTCATCGGCCACGAATCCCAGGTGCCCAAGCCCGGGGATTATTTCACCACCAACATCACCCACAAGATCCCGGTGGTCATGGTGCGCGACAAGAGCGGCAGCGTCCACGTGCTGCACAATCGCTGCGGGCACAAGGGCGCCAAGCTGGTGGAGAGCCGCCAGGGCAACGTGCGCGGGGCTTTCCGCTGCCCCTATCACGGCTGGTCCTTCCGTCACGACGGCAGCCTGCTGAAAGTGCCCAACGAGGGCGGTTACGACGGAACGGGGTTCGACAGCAGCGATCCCTGCTACAGCATGCAGTCCGTGGCCCAGGCCGAAAGCTACCGGGGCTTCGTCTTCGCCACCCTGTCCGCCGCCGCACCGGACCTGAAGACCTGGCTTGGCGGCGCCGTCGACTGCCTGGACAACCTCTGCGACCGCGCCCCGGAAGGTGAAGTGGAAGTGGCGGGCGGCGTGCTGCGGTACGAACACCAGTGCAACTGGAAGTTCATTCTGGAAAACCTGAACGACACCATGCACCCGATGGTGGTGCACCAGTCCGTGGTGCAGGCGGCGGAGGACTACATCGCCTCGCTGCCGGCGACTGCGGTCAAACAGCGCAGCGAAGCGGAAATCATTCCGCCCTTTGGTTCCTCCTACGAAAAGTTCGAGGACTCCGGGATCACCGGGTTTCCCTATGGACATCACTACGACGGCGGCAAGACCAGCATTCACGCCGACTATTCCGTGCTGCCCGCCTACCACGAGGCCATGGTCAAGGCCTACGGCGAGGAGCGTACCCGTGAAATCTACTCCTTCAACACCCACAACACCCTGTACTACCCCTCGCTGACGATCAAGACCGCGGTGCAGAACATCCGCGTCGTGCGCCCCATCGCGGTGGACCGCTTTGTGGTGGAAACCTGGTCCTTCCGCCTCAAGGGAGCACCGGAGGAAATGCTGCAGCGCACCCTGCTCTACTCACGGCTGATCAATTCCTCGGCAGGTATGGTGGGCCCGGACGACCTGGAGGTCTACCGGCGGGCACAGGAGGGCTTGCAGTCCAGTGCCAGCGAATGGGTCGAATTTCATCGCCAGTACGGGCGCGACCAGCAACTGGAGGACCGCGTTGTCGGTGGCGGCACCAGCGACCTCGACATGCGCACCCAGTACAAGGCCTGGCGCGAGTACATGACCGGGGAGGCATTCCAGTGAGCAACGCAGACATCAAGGCCATCGAGCAGTTTCTTTACCACGAAGCTTCCCTGCTGGACAGCCCCGACCTGGAGCGCTGGATGGCGCTGTTTACCGAGGACGGCACCTACTGGCTGCCCGCCACCGAGGGGCAGACCGATCCGCTCAACCACATTTCCCACATTTACGATGACCGGGTCATGATGGAAATCCGGCGCCGCAATTTCGTCCATCCCCGCGCCGCCTCCAAGGACTGGCCGGTGCGCAGTTCACACCTGCTGGGCAATATCCAGCTGCGCGGCAACAACGACGCGGGAGACCTGGTGGTGACCTGTAACTTTCACGTGATCATGTGGTATCGGGAGGAGCAGCGCTGTTTCGCGGGAACCTGCGAACACCACCTGGTGAGCGCGGATGAGGGCTTCCGCATACGCCACAAGCGGGTGGATCTGATCAACCCGGAGGCCCCGCAGCAGTCGATGATCATTTACCTGTAGGCGCGGACGGAGGCCCTTCCCTCCGCGCCTACAGGCAGTGTTGCCAGCCGCTAGAACCGGTAACGGGCTTCCAGGCCCAAAGTGCGCGGGCGGGTGGTCACCAGCCGCTGGCGTCCGGGAGTTTCCGCAGCGATTGAACGGTTGTCCGCCAGGTTGGCCCGCTCGTCGTTGACATTGGTCGCAAACAGCGTCACTTCCCAGTTGTCATTCATCACCCCTGCGCGCAGGTTCAACTGCTCCCAGGAGTCCCGCACCCTTGCGTCCGCCAGGGAGGTGGCATTGTTGGCACTGAAACTTTCGCCGTAATAGTTGCCATCGGCTCGCACCAGTCCGTCCCAACCGCCACCGACCGCAAATATGTACTGCGCGGACGCTGTCGCCGTCCATTCGGGAATACCCTGGATCTTGTCGCCAACCCGGACGCCCGGCACACCGCCGTCATCCGTGATCTCGGCATCGGTGTAACCCACACCCAGGCTCAGGGTCAGTCCCTCTATCGGTGCCGCACTGACCTCTACCTCAAAACCCTGGCTCTCTGCTTCACCGGCATTGGCGGTGAACTGGAAGCCACAGGCCAGGCGATTGAGCTGCTGGATATCGGTCCAGTCGATGAAGTAGGCAGCGGCGTTCACCGAAATGCGGTTGTCGGCAAAGGTTGACTTGAAGCCAAGCTCATAGCTCCACAACTCGTCGGAGTCGAAGGTCGGGGTCGCAGAGGGGTCGATGTTCAGGTCCGCCAACTCCTCGCCGCAGAGGCCCAGGGGCAAATTACCGTTGACGCCCCCGATCCGGAAACCTTTCGCACCGCTGGCGTACATGTTCACGTTGTCGTTGATGTCGTATTCCACCAACACCTTGGGGTTGAAGCCGGACTCATCCTGCTCGCCGCTCTCTTGACTGAAGCCATCGTTGGCAAAGCCGTCGGAAGTGGCAATGAATTCCGTTGCGGTATCGTAGTAGCGACCGCCCGCGGTGACTGACAGCCGTTCGTTCACACTGTAGGTCAACTCACCGAAGACCGCCCACTCCCGCGTTTCAAATACCTCCAGTGTCTCGAAAATCAAGTCGCCCGGGACAATATCGATGGGGACGCCGATGAAGTCGTTTACCGCGCTGTTGATGCCCGGGATCAACGCCGGCGGATAAATGCGCCGGTACTCGGTATCCTGGTAAAAAATGCCCCCGGAGAACTGCCAGGGACCGTCAAATTCGCTGGTAAACCGGGTTTCATGCGCCACAAACTCGTATTCGGATTGGGTGTTGATTTGCCCGAACAGCGGGTCGATGGGAATCTCTATCACGTTGTTGAACAGCCAGTGAATGAAGGAGCCCTGCTCCTCGTTTTCATCCGTGGTGCGATCAAACAGTGAGGTAGTCGACACGATGGTACCCGCGTCCAGCTCCCAGTTGAAGGTGCCGCTGGCAATGTACCACTCGTCGGAACCGTTCTCCGGCACATCGTAAAAGCGCAGCTCGGTGGTGTTCTCCGGGTCGATGTCCGCCAGCGGCAGACCGTCCGCGTCGATTTCCTGGTAGAGAAATTTCGGGATGAACGACAGTCGCTCGCTGAGCATCCACTTGCCCACCAGCTGCACGCCCCAGTAGTCCTCGTCATCGACGTTTTCCCGGGTCGCAAACGCGGCCCCCGGGTTCCGTCGCACTGCACCCGAGCCCGCCTCGATCCAGGTCGGCTGGTATTCCCGGTCGAAAATTCCGGAATTGGCGCCGGCATAGGCCGCCAAGCGCAGGGCAAAAACATCGGGAATAACCGGAATATTGACCGCACCATCCACAACATGGTTGAGATCACCCTCCTTGACCGACGACAAACTGCTGTGGAAATTGCCATAGACTTCCTGCAGATCCGGCTGTTTGGTAATCATGCGGATAGTGCCACCCATGGAGCGCGCGCCGTACAGGGAGCCCTGTGGCCCGCGCAGGACCTCTACCCGCTCGACATCCAGCACCTTGGGCAGCACCGAGGCATTGACCAGCGTATCGTCGATATAAAAACCGGTGGTATCCTGCCCGAAGATGCCGCGAATGGCCGGTGAGTTGGAGTCGAAACGCCCGTCCGCTTCAAAGGCAATGGCCAGGTTGGGTACCCGCACGGCGAAGTCGAGAAAGGAGGTCGCTCCCATGCGCTCCAGCTCCACATCGCTGAGGGCGGTTATCGACATACCGGTGTCCTGCAGCGTCTGGGCGCGCTTGGATGCGGTGACCACGACTTCTTCCAGGCCCTTGAACTCCTGTGCCTGGCCATAGCCAGTCACTGCCAGTGTCGCCAGTGCAACCGCCTGGGCAATTCGCTTGCTGTTGTTGGAACTGTTGTTCATGAGATATCCCCCGGAAACGCAAGCCGGCACAACCGTTGCCGGTCTCCGCATAATATTGTGCCGATCTGATTGTATGGTGTTTGTTGGGCAAAAACTTTAAGCTTCAAGCAACCCTTTGAGAAAAGCACAAAAGTATTCGGGTGTCGATGAAAATCGGGGCCAGGGAGTGTAAAAAATGCATAAACAGCCAGGTTTGGCCACGGCCAATACGACAGTGTTCAGGCTTCTGCGCCTGCTCGGGATACTCGCACTGGTGGCACTGGCAGCCTGCGACAGCAAGCCGCCACCGGGTGTTGCGGATAGCCGCTCCCCGGCAAAACCTGCACAGGTTGACGCGGCCCGGGTCGCGAACGCGGACAGCGAACCCGGCAACTGGCTGGTTCATGGGCGCACCTACGACGAACAGCGCTACTCCCCCCTGAACCAAATCAACCGCGACAATGTGTCCCGTCTCGGGCTGGCCTGGGAAGCGCCGATGGATTCCCGCCGCGGCCTGGAGGCCACGCCCATTGTTGTCGATGGCATCATCTATACCACCAGCACCTGGTCCCGGGTGCGCGCACTGGACGCGCGCACCGGCGAGCTGTTGTGGGAACACGACCCCGGGGTAGATCGGGCCTGGGGCAAGAAACTGTGCTGTGACGTCGTCAATCGCGGCGTCGCCGTGTGGCAGGGCAAGGTATTTGTCGGCACCCTGGACGGCTATCTGGTCGCACTCAATGCTGCCGATGGCAAACCGCTCTGGCGCGTCGACACGCTGGTTGATCGCGACAGGTTCTACTCCATCACCGGTGCGCCGCGCGTCGTCAAGGACAAAGTGATTATCGGCAATGGCGGCGCAGAATTTGAAGTCCGCGGCTATATCAGCGCCTACAACGTCGACAGCGGCGAACTGGACTGGCGCTTCTTTACCGTTCCCGGCAGCGCCAGCGGCCCCTTCGAACACCCGGAGCTGGAACAGGCGGCGACCACCTGGTCCCCCGACAGCAACTGGCAGGGCGGCGGCGGAACCGCATGGGACTCCATGGCCTACGACCCGGAGCTCGACTTGCTCTACGTCGGCACCGGCAACGGTGGCCCCTGGTCCCATTACGCCCGCAGCCCCGGCGGCGGCGACAATCTGTACCTCGCCTCAATCCTCGCCCTGCGACCGGACAGCGGACGCCTGGCGTGGCATTACCAGACTACACCCGGTGACTCCTGGGACTACACGGCCACCCAGCACATGATTCTGGCGGATCTGGAAATTGAGGGCCGGCTGCGCAAAGTGCTGCTGCAGGCGCCCAAGAACGGCTTTTTCTATGTTCTGGATCGTGGCAATGGGGAGCTGATCTCGGCCGAAAAATACGTCTTTGCCAACTGGGCCAGTCATGTCGACCTCGACTCGGGGCGCCCCGTTCTCACCGGCCTTGCGGATTACAGCGAGCAGGCCAAATATGTATTCCCTTCAGCTGCAGGTGGCCACAACTGGCAGCCAATGTCCTACAGTCCCGCCACCGGGCTTGTGTACATACCGGCGCGCGAGGCTGGCTGGGTACACAACGAGGCAGGCGACAAGTGGTTTGAATTCGGGGTAGACAACCTCGAGGAGCTGGCCGGGGACCAGGACATTCCTCCCACCCGCGGCTATCTCAAGGCCTGGGATCCAGTGGCACAGAAGCTGGTGTGGCAGAAGGAAACCGCCAATATCTGGAATGGGGGAGCCCTCGCAACCGCAGGCGGCCTGGTTTTTCACGGTACCGCCACGGGCCACCTCTATGCACTGCACGACCAAAGCGGCGAAGTCCTGCTTGAGCTGCCCATTGGCACAGGCATGATCGCGCCCCCGATCAGCTACGCTATCGATGGCCGACAATACATCGCGGTCATGGCCGGCTGGGGTGGCCCCGCCTTCAACACCCTGGGAGGCGACGAGGCGCTACTCGACTTTGATAACGCCGGCCGGTTGCTGGTATTTGAACTGGATGGGGCTCCAGTGCCACTCCCACCCCCCGTCCCGCCACGAGGGCCGATACCGCCCCAGCCCGAGCTGGCGACAGATGCCGCCACACTGGAGCGTGGACGATTGCTGTATGTCTACAACTGCGGGGGCTGTCACGGCATGTATGGCAGCACACCGATGTTGCCCGACCTGCGACGTATGACCCTGGAAAAACATGCGCTGTTTCAGGACATCGTGCTGGGAGGCCTGCTGGAGAATGCCGGCATGTCGAGTTTTGCCGATACCCTGAGTGAAGCGGAGACAGAAGCGATACAGGCCTATATCGTGTCCCTGGCGAATGCCAGCCGGGACGAATAACCCGGCTCAGCCCAAGGCGCCCAGGGCTTGCCTATTGCCTGGCCCGCCAGCGCACCGGCAGTGTCTTCACCCCGCGCTGGAAATTGGAACGCAGGAAGGTCGGTGTTCCGGTCAGCTCGAAGTGGTCAAACCTGCGCCCCAGCTCAGTAAACAGCGCCCGCATCTGCGCCACTGCCAGCTGCGCGCCAATGCAGAAGTGGGGGCCGTGGCCAAAGCTCAGGTGCGGGTTGGGATCGCGGCGGATGTCAAACACCGCGGGATTACTGAATACCCTGTCGTCGTGGTTGGCGGACAGGAAGGAGAGCAGCACTTTGTCGCCGGCCCGGATGTCCACGCCACCGAGACTGGTGTTCTCGGCCGCGGTGCGCCGGAAGTTCATCACCGGGGTCCACCAGCGCAGCATCTCTTCCACCGCCCCCGGCACCAGGTCGGGAGTGTCCTGTAGCTCGCGCCACGCAGCCGGGTGCTGCAGCAGCGCCAGCATGCCTCCGGGAATGGCGTTGCGCAGGGTCTCGTTGCCGGCCACCGCAAACAGCCAGAACATGTTCTCGAACTCGGCGATGGTGAGCTTGCCACCCTCCTCGTCAATCTGTGCCAGCAGGATGGACATCACATCGTCACCCGGGTGTTCGCGCTTGTACTCCGCCAGCAGGTGCGCATAGCAGTAGAGATCGTCCATGCCGTGCCGGGACCGGGGGTCCGGCATGCGACCCTCGGCATCCGGTAGCGGGCGCCGCTTCAGTGCCTCCTTGGCCATTGGGGTGCCGCGGGAAGCGTCGAACCGCGCGGAGCCTGCGTACTCCGGATCCTGATAGCCGATCACCCGGTTCGCCCAGTCGAACATCAGGTAGCGGTCCTCGCTGGGCAGGCCAAAGATGTCCGCCAGGCACAGCAGGGGCATGTCGGAGGCGATGTCCTTGACGAAGTCGCACTCGCCGGCCTGCGCCCCACCGATCACCCGCTCGACGATGGCGGCGGCATGCTGGCGTATGCTGTCCTCCAGCTGACGAATTGCCCGCGAGGTAAAGGCATTGATCAACATGCGGCGCAGGCGGGTATGATCCGGCGGGTCCATGTTCAGCATCATTTGCTGCACGTAGGCGAGGTCGTCCGGCGTTGCCGGATCCCGCAGCTGGGTACCGCCCACCTGCGAGGAAAAGATTCTGGCGCTCTTCAATGCCTGCTGAACCTCCGCGTGGCGGGTGACAAACCAGAATCCCTTGCCACCCGGCCACTGGGGCAGTTGATGCTCTTCCACCCAAACTACCGGCCCCTGTGCGCGCAAGGCCGCCAGCGCCTCGAAAGGTACGCCCTGCTGGTAGACCAGGGGATCGTAGACGAACTGCAAACGCGACTGGTCCAGTGCCTTCATGCCGGTGACTCCTGCTCCAGGCTTGCCGCCCGCTGCCGCAGCTTGCCCAACAGATACATGAAATCGCGGTATTCGCTCACCGACAGGCAGTCCAGCAACTGGCCCTCCCAGGCCAGCGCGTGGGGCACCAGGTCCCCATACAGCGCCAGACCCGCCGCCGTCAGGGCGAGGTCCCGGGCACGGTTATCCTCCTCCTTGCGGCGCTGGACCAGCAGGCCCCGGGCAGCCAGCGTCTTCACTGCCCGGGAGACCTTACTCTTTTCCATTCCGGTGGTCGTGACAATCTGCTTGGCATTGAGTACGCCGTGCTCCGCCAGATTGGCCAGCACGCGCCACTCGGGAATGCTCAGCCCGTACTCACCGGCGTAGATACGTGACAGTCCGGTACTGATCCGGTCCGCCAGGTTGTTGACCAGATAGGGCAGGAAACTCTCGAGCTGCAGTTCCCGTCGCGCTGGTTCAGCCACTTGCCGGCTCTCCATGGCGCACATCAATCCTGCAGCTGGTCCCAGACCTCCTGGTCGCGCTCTGCCGTCCAGATCCGTGGCCAGTCGATCCCTTCAAATTCGTCCCACAGGCGCTGCACGTCAAAGGGCAGGCAGTGCTCGAAAATGGGCCAGCGTCCAAATTTTGGCTCGAGGTGGGTGTGGGTGGCCTCAAAGGCTTCCTTCAGGCTGCCGCCGGCCCGGTGCACTTCGCCGACCTTGGAGATCATGCCCTCGAGGAAACCGCGTGTCTGCTCAATCGCTGCATCCACCGCCGCCCGCCCTTTTGCCGTCGCCCCGCGCCCACCGATCAGGGTCTCGGCACCAAAGGCCTTGACCTGGTCCAGGGTACCGGTGGACCAGTCGAAGTGGAATGCATCACCGGTATACAGCGCCGCTTCGGCCTCCACCAGATCACCGGCAAACAGGATCTTGTGCTTTGGCAGCCAGGCGCAGATGTCACCCGCCGTGTGGCCGCGGCCGCAGTACTGCAATACCAGGTCGCCGCGATCACCGCCCAGTGGAATTTCCAGGCGATCATTGAAGACAATATCCGGGTGGGTCAGGCCCGGGATACCCTCCGGCTCCCGGAACAGCCGCGGCATGCGCCCGAACTCACTGTCCCAGTCCTGCTTGCCGCGCTCGTTGATCAGGAATCGGGTCTGTTCGTGGGCGATGATCGACTCTGCCTCAAACGCGGAGGCGCCGAGCACCCGCACCGCATGATAGTGGGACAGTACCAGGTACTTGACCGGCTTGTCGGTGTGCTCACGCAGCCTGGCCAGCCAGTCACGGGCGGCGCGGGGTGTCGCGCGCGCCTCGAAGGCAACCACAAAATCCTCGCCTTCAATCGCGCCGATATTGGGATCGCCTTCCGCGGTCAGCGCGTAGACGCCATCCGCGAGGATTTCCAGGGTTTCCACTTTTTCGCCGAGGTCGGCGGAGGATGCAAACGGTTTCTTGGCCATGGATACACTCGTCCTGTCAGTCAAACAATAGAGGCAACATAGCACAGACTAGTTGCATAGCCAACTTTAATCACGACGCCAGAGAAAGCACAATGGCGTCATAAACTCCTTTCAAAATAGATTACACCTGTTGTAAGCGGATCGCCTATCCGATATATTTAATCTCGTTTGCAACTATAAGCAAGGCCCAGACCCCAGAGGATGCGCAGCATGGCGAGCACCTACACCAACCCGGAGTATCCCTACCGCAGAAGCCCTGACCAGGATGCAGCCGCACCGGTGCACCACCCGGTGATCATCGTCGGTGGCGGCCCTGCGGGCCTGGCGGCGGCCATGGACCTCGCCCTGCAGGGCATCAAGACGGTGGTGCTGGACGACAACAACACCGTCAGCGTGGGCTCCCGGGCCATCTGCATCGCCAAGCGCACCCTGGAGATTTGCGATCGCTACGGCTGCGCCCGACCGATGATCGACAAGGGTGTGATCTGGAAGCATGGCCGGGTGTACTTCGGCGAAGAGCAGATCTATGAATTTGACCTGCTTCCCGAACAGCACCACAAGATCCCCGCCTTCATCAACCTGCAGCAATACTACTTCGAGGAATACATGGTGGATCGCTGCCGGCAGATGCCGCTCATCGACCTGCGCTGGCTGCACAAGGTGACCGAGGTAACGAGCAGCGCCGACCGGGCGACTATCGTGGTCGAGACCCGGGAGGGGCCCTATCGCCTCAGCTGTGACTATCTGCTGGTTGCCGATGGCGCCAACAGCCCGATCCGCGAGTCCCTGGGCCTGGAGAGCAAGGGACAGGTGTTCGAGGACCGCTTCCTCATTGCCGACATCGTCATGGAGGCGGATTTTCCGGCGGAACGCCGGTTCTGGTTCGATGCACCCTTCCATCCCGACCAGTCCACCCTGCTGCACAAGCAGGCAGACAATGTCTGGCGGATCGATTTCCAGCTGGGCTGGGACGCGGACCCCGATGAGGAAAAGAAAATAGAGAACATCCGGCCGCGGGTCGAGGCCATGCTGGGCAAGGAGCGCAAGTGGGAACTGGAGTGGGCCAGCGTCTACACCTTCCGCTGCCGCAAGATGGACTCCTTCATTCACCAGCGCGTTGTGTTCATGGGCGACGCCGCGCACCAGGTTTCTCCCTTCGGTGCCCGCGGCGCCAACGGGGCCCTGCAGGGCGTGGAGAACCTGTGCTGGAAGCTGGCAGCAATTCTCGATGGGCGCGCGCCGCCTGCCCTGCTTGCCACCTACGACACCGAGCGCCAGCACGGTGCCCGGGAAAACATCCTGCACTCCACGCGGGCCACCGACTTCATGACCCCGAAAAATGCGGCCACCCGCCTGTTCCGGGACACCGTGCTGGACCTGGCCCGGGATTATCCCTTTGCCCGCAGCCTGGTGAACAGCGGGCGCCTGTCGACCCCCTGCACCTACGACGACACGCCGCTCAATACGGCTGACCAGGCAGATTTCGACCCGCGTATGCGCCCCGGCGCGGCCTGCCAGGATGCTCCAATAACAGGCGCCGGGGGCCAACAGGAGTGGTTGCTGCAGCGACTGGGCAATCGCTTTGTGCTGCTGCTCTACGGCACATTGCCGGCGAGCGCAGGGCAGCAACTGGAAGCCGCCCTCGCCCGTCTTAAGCGGGAGGGGAACCGGACCGATGTGTTGTGGATCCTTCCCCAGGGGCAGCAGGGCAGCAAGGACAATGAGGTCGTGGATAGCGAGGGCGTCCTGGCCCAGCGCTATGACCTGCGGCCGGGTAGCGCTTACCTGATACGTCCGGACCAGCATGTCTGCGCCCGCTGGCGCACGCTGGACGCGGATGCCGTGGTTGCGGCCGCGCACCGGGCGCTGGGGCAGGACCTGGCAGAGGAGCAGGCCGCATGAGCAAGCTTAACACCGACACCAACTTCACCGATGCGGACGCGTTCTACGCCGCCCTGGCGGATGTCCACCGCGACCGCAGCGATGCCGAGAGCGCGGCCATCAATGCCCGGCTGATTCTGCTGCTGGCGAATCAGGTCGGCGACCAGCACATCCTGGAACAGGCACTGGCAATTGCCGGCCAGATCCACATTGAAGAGTGATACTGCGATGACACTGAACACCCTGGAACTCAGTTACCTCAACGGTTTTGGCAATGAACATGAGACCGAGGCAATCGCCGGCGCCTTGCCCATCGGGCGCTTCAACCCGCAGCGGGTCAGCCACGGCCTGTATGCGGAGCAGTTCAGCAGCACCGCCTTTACCGCACCCCGCGCGGCCAACCGGCGCAGCTGGCTCTACCGTATCCGTCCCTCCGTGGTGCAGGGCGACTATGAACCCTGCACCGGGACTGGCCAGAGAATCCAGACGGGGCCGCTGGCGGGGCCGACGCCACCGAACATGCTGCGCTGGGACCCCCTGCCCCTCCCCGGTGCCGGTGTGGACCTGCTGGACGGTTTGACCACCATCGCTACCTGCGGCGATGCCCTGGCCCAGACCGGGCTGGGTATTCACCTCTACGCGGCCAGCGAGTCCATGGGCCAGCGCTATTTCTACTCGGCGGATGGCGAGTGGCTGTTCATCCCGCAACAGGGGGAGTTGCTGCTGCGCACTGAATGCGGGCGCCTGCACCTGCAGCCGGGCGACATCGGCGTTGTGCCACGGGGCATGAAGTTTGCGGTCGACCTGCCCGCGGGCCCCGTCAGGGGGTATATCTGCGAGAACTACGGCGCTCCCCTGACCCTGCCCGAGCGCGGCCCCGTAGGCGCCAACGGTTTCGCCAATGATCGTGATTTCCAGTATCCCGTCGCAGCCTATGAGGAACTCGAGGGAGAGTTCGAACTGCTGTGCAAATTCGGTGGCCACATGTACCGCGCCGCCATCGGCCACTCGCCGCTGGACGTGGTGGCCTGGACCGGCAACTCGGCGCCCTACAAGTACACGCTGTCGCGTTTCAACGTCATGGGATCGGTGAGCTACGACCACCCGGACCCCAGCATTTACACGGTGCTGACCTCGCCGTCGGATACGGCGGGCGTCGCCAACCTCGACTTCGTGATCTTTCCCTCACGCTGGATGGTGGCGGAAGACACCTTCCGTCCGCCCTGGTACCACCGCAATATCATGAGCGAGTACATGGGGCTGATCGAGGGTGTGTACGATGCCAAGGAAGAAGGTTTCGTCCCCGGTGGCAGCAGCCTGCACAACTGCATGTCGCCACACGGTCCGGAGGCCGCGGTGTTCGAGAAGGCGAGTGCGGCGAAGCTGGCGCCGGAGCGCTACGACAATACGCTCGCCTTCATGCTGGAGTCGCGCTACCTGTACCAGCCCACGCCCTGGGCCCTGGATACCGAACTGCGGCAGCGGGACTACATCCGCTGCTGGGACGGGCTGCGGAAAGCGTTCACGACCTGAGCGCGGTCGCGATGGCTTCCCGGATGCAATCCACATCCGGGGCCTGCCGGGCCAGCAGCAGCGCCAGTTTCGCCAGGAACAGGGCCTCCTGTTCAGGCCCGGCCTCGTCGATGGCGGCCGCCAGCAGATCGTAGACCTGTTCCAGTTCGCCAAATTCAAGCGTCTGCTTCATGCGTACCCTCCCAGGGCCCGGTGCAGGGCGGCGCTGACGGCGTGCTCCTCCGGCCGCCGCCAGCGCCCGGCAACATGCCGGTCCGGGCGCACCAGGTACAGGGTACCCGGCGCCGCGCCGTAGCGGACTGCGAGCTGGCGCCCCGGGTCGGCCAGGGACTCGCCGCCCGCCATCGTGCTGGCCCCCGCTTCCCCTGCCACCACCAGCACTGCCAGCCCGGGGTCGATCCCCCGCAAGGCAGACAGCCAGTCTTCGACCTCCGTATCGAGGTCGCCCCCAGCGGCAAAATAGATCACAGTGAACCCCGGACCGATATGGTCGAGCAGGTAATCATTCTCCCCCAGGCGCACATTCTGCAGGGGCGCCCCCGGCGGAGGGCCGCCCGGGAACAACTCGCCATGCCCCGTGGCACTGGTCAGCGGGCTTTCATCGTAGATCCAGGGCTGCACCTGCCGCGGGTCGACAAAGGGCTTGGCGAAGTCCTCGGTCAGCGCCAGTTCCAGCACCGCCTTGCGCATGAGGCCGTAGCCCCTGGTGGGGGGCGTCATGAATCGCGAGCTCTTGCCGGCGTTGCGGAACACATCCAGGGTCGCGCCGCGCCGCTCCGGGGTGAAACTGTCCAACAGTCCCGCGCCGGCCCGCCCCTGCAAGGTGTAAGCCAGCTTCCAGGCCGCATTGACGGCATCGGCAATGCCGTTGTTGAGACCGCGAACGCCAAAGATGGGGACGATGTGGCCGGAGTCGCCGATAAACAGCACGCGACCGTGGCGATAATCATCCAGGCACAGGGTATTGGCGGTGTAGATGCTCCACCACTCCAGTTCCCAGCCCCCCTCGTGGCCGACCATGGCGAGGATCGCCGCTACCCTTGCCCGCACCGTCGCCTCCGCCACCGCCTCCTCCAGGTCCGCCTCCGCGGGCACCTGCCAGTCCACCCGCCAGATGTTGTCCGGCTGCCGGTGAATGAGGATCGTGGCCTCGGGATTGGCTGAGGACTCGAAGAAGGAGCGGCGTTCGGTGGGGAAGTCGTGATCCATGCGAATATCCGCGATCACGTAGTTGCCGGGCAGATTGCGCCCGTTGAGGCGCAGACCGAGCAGGTTGCGCACGGTGCTGCGAGCGCCATCGGCCGCGAGCAGGTATTCTCCGCGCAGGCGGTAGCTGCCTTGCGGGGTTGAGATGTCGAGCTCCACGGCGGCTTCGCCCTGCCTGACTGCCGCGACCTCTGACAACCAGCGGATGTCGATCAGATCCGGGTAGGTGGCGGCCGCATCGATGAGAAACTGTTCGATGTACTGCTGCTGGATGTTGTACATCGGCAGAAAGCGCTCGTCCTCCGAATGCGGCATGGAAAAGCGGTAGATGAGCTGGTCACGGAAGTAGCAGCGGCCGCTGGTCCAGCCCAGACCCTTGGCCACAAAGGGCTCGACCACACCCAGCTGCTGCAGGGTCTCGAAACTGTAGCGGGAAACACAGATTGCCCGGCTGCCGTCATTGACGGTGTTTTTCTTTTCCACCACTACCGAGGCCACACCCAGCCGCGCCAGCGCCAGCGCCGCTGTCAGGCCCACGGGGCCGGCCCCGGCGATGATGACAGGGTGACAGGGGCTGGCACCGGTGAGCTCGGCCGGGGCGCTAAAGGGATACTCGGTGTAATCGAAGTACAGCGAATCCAGTTCGCCCCGGCCGGCGGGTCTCATGACTGCGGCTATCTCCCCTTACGTTGACTCGAACAACTTCGCCACAATATGCCACTGCCCGTCGGCTTCCAGCAACTGAAAATGGTTTACGAAATCCATGCCCAGATAACCGGTCTCGCGCAATACCGCAGTGGCGATGCGGCCATCGATGTGCACCGTATCAATGCGGGTGTCGTAGCGCAGCCCCGAATCAACCGGCGCCGGGTTGGCACCTACCGCGGCAAAAAAGGGCTCGGGACTGCCGGTAACCAGTTCACCAGCCAGATAACCGCTCAATATTGCCGAGGGGTGGAACAGGGCCCGCAGTGCCAGCACGTCGCCCCGGGCGCAGGCATCGACATAGGATCGGACGACGGCCTGCACCGCCGCCAACGGTTCTGCTTTGGTCATTGGAATCGCTCTGGCCATGGGGATGTCACGCACACTCCGGCAGCTTGTCCAGTAGCGCTTCCGCCAGGGCGATGGCCTCGGCCTGGTGCGGCTGCAGGTCCTGGCCACCGAGCGCCGCGTGCATTTCCAGGAAGGGATCGATGGTGCCGGTCACGGCGCCGCTGAGCTCCTCCATGACCGCGAGCCCAAAGAACGGTACGGTCCAGGTGTTGTAACCGCCCTCGTGGCACATCAGCAGCCTGCCGTCACAGTGGCGATTCGCGGCGGCAAGCAACTTGCGGGTCAGGCTGCGATAGCCATCACTGTGCATCTGCATGCGCCCCAGGGGATCGTAGGCGCCGGCATCGAAGCCCGAGGGCACCACGATCAGCTGCGGCTTGAACCGGTCGAGTGCAGGGATCACTACCCGGTCCCAGGTCGCTTCGTAGGCCCCCACGCCCGAGCCCGGGGGCAGCGGCACGTTGATGTTGAAGCCGGTGCCAGCGCCGGCACCATTTTCGTGGCGATAACCGGAGTCGGGCGGAAAGCAATTGTCCTGGTGCACCGAGATGGTGAGCGCGCGCGGATCGTCGTAGAAGGCGCTCTGGGTGCCATTGCCGTGGTGTACATCCCAGTCGACAAAGGCAACACGCTCCAGACCAAAGCGTTCGAAGGCATGAAATCCTGCGATGGCCGCATTGCCGAACAGGCAGAAACCCATACCCATGTCCGCCAGGGCATGGTGCCCCGGCGGCCGCACCAGGGCATAGGCATTGTCGACCTCCCCCGCCATCAGGGACTCCAGCGCCGCAAGCACGCCCCCCGCGGACAGCATGGCAATCTCGTAGCTGCCGCGCCCCAGGGGGGTAAAGGGTCCGGCATCGCCTCCTGTCGACGCGCTCAGTGCCCGCACTTTCTCCAGGTGCTCACGGGTGTGGAAGCGCAGGATTTCCTCCTCCGTGGCCTCCCTGGGGGCGATGGTGTGCAACTGGGGCGTCAGGCCCGCGACCTCCAGTAAATTGCGGAAGCGACGCTTGGTTTCCGGGTTCTCCGCATGGGTGTCCGGCTGCACCGGGTTGCCGTAGGGCATCGGCCCGGCATAGTTACCCGTGTTGTGCCACATATAGAGTTCGTGGGCGACAAAGCCCGTTTTCCGACTGGCGGCCTGCATGGTGTTAACTCCGTATCCGGGATTGAAATTCGAGCTGATCCGCGATCTGCGGCCAGGGCTGTATCTGTTCCAGGCGCGCCGCCAAGGCCAGCAAGAGGTCTTCCCGACCGTGGCTGGCGGCGAACTGGATACCAAACGGCAGGCCACGCTCGCTGCGCCCCAGCGGCAGGGAGATGGCCGGCTGCCCGGTGACGTTGAACACGGCGGTAAAGGGGACATCGCGAAAGACGTGGTCTGTCCAGCTGCGGGCCGTGTAAGCGCCGCCGGTGGACGCGTGCTCGCCAATCGCCCAGGGCAACTGGGCCACCGTCGGCGTCATCAGGATATCGTGGCGGGTAAAGAAGTGACCGAAGTCGCGACTGACCAGATTGAAAAAATCCTCCGCGTGCAACAGGTCTACCGCAGACAGGCCCAGGCCGTGCTCGTAAATTGCCAGTGTTGCCTGCTCCAGGCTGCTGCTGTCGGCGCTGCGGCCGGTGGCGGCGCAAATATCCACCACCCAGTGTGCTATGTGGGCCGACCACAGATCCGTATTGGCCTGGGCGAAGCGTTCCGCATCAAGTGCCGGCGCGACCTGCTCGACCTGATAGCCCAGGCTGGCGAGCAGTCTTGCCGTGGCCTCCAGAGCAGCGCGAATCTCGGGGTCTACCGGTACGCCCGACCAGGGCTCGGCAGTATAGGCGATTCGCAGCCCGCTGGGTATCGGCAGGGACTCCGCATAGGGACGCTGCGGCGGCGCGATAACGTAGGGATCGCCGATGCCGGCACCCTGCACCGCATCAAGCATGGCGGCGCAATCGCGCACGGTGCGGGTGAGCACGAATTCAATACCCAGGCCGCCAAGTCCGTCGGCGGCGCCCGGGCCGATGGGAACCCGGCCGCGACCCGGCTTGAGCCCCACCAGGCCGCAGCAGGACGCCGGAATACGGATGGAACCGCCGCCGTCGTTGGCATGGGCGACCGGTACGATGCCGGCGGCCACTGCCGCGGCGCTGCCGCCACTGGAGCCACCCGGGCTACGCGACAGATCCCAGGGATTGCGGGTCGCGCCACAGGCCACGGTCTCGGTGGCGCAGTTGTACCCCATCTCCGGCACTGTCGTCCGCCCCAGGGTCACCAGCCCCGCCTGACGAAACCGGGCCATGAGATCGGAGTCGGCTGGCGCCACCAGGCCTTCACACAGCCGGGAGCCCATTTCGGAGCGGCGCCCCCGGGCCTGCAGCACCAGGTCCTTGATCAGAAACGGTACCCCCACAAAGCTGGCATCGGGCGCGGTGGGCTCATCGCCCGCGCCGGCATCCTCGAAGAGCTCCACCAGGGCGTTGATCCGGGGATTGCACGCTGCCGCCTTGGCGCGCGCGCAGTCCGCCAGTTCCGCCCCGGTGACCTCACCCTGGCGCACCAGCTGCGCCAGCCCCAGGCCGTCGTACTGCAGATATTCCGCTACATCCATGCTGCGTGCCCTACTCGCCGAAGTTGTAGTTGAGCGTTACGCCGTAGGTCCGGGGCATGCCATAACTGCGCACGAAAGGACCATTGCCACCGGTGTAGGCCGCGGGGTAGTAGTCCTCATCGGCAAGATTGCGGACCCACAGCAAGGTGCGCCACTGCCCGTCGGCGGAACCGACACCCAGGCGGGCATTGAACAGGGTGTAGTCCTCGGTGGCGTTCTCGGGGGAGACACCGCCGGAGGTTTCATCGGTAAAACTGACGTCGCCAGCCACTTCCATCACCAGGCCGTTTGCCAGCGGCCACTCGTAGCTGACCAGCCCGGCATAGGACCACTCCGGTGCCTGTGCCAGCTCAATACCCGAAACATCCCGCCGCACGGTGACCGGCCAGCTGCTCTCTACCGGATCAACCGCATTCCACTTGGTCACTTCCGTATCCAGCCAGGCGACACCCAGATTGACGTTGAGCCCGGTCAGCGGCTGCCACTTGAGATCAAATTCGGCACCGGTGATTTCCGACTCGGGCACATTGGTCAGGCCAGCGATATTCCCGACAAAGGTCACGGCAACATCCTGCTCCTGCTTGTCCTCGTAATCGTAGAAGAACGTGGCGGCATTGAGCTGCATCCGGCCGTCCAGCATCGTCGCCTTCATCCCCAGTTCATAGGAGGTCAACTTTTCCTCGTCATAGGGAGTGAGCTGCTGGGTCGTGTTGGAGTTGGCGCCGTTGAAGCCGCCGGATTTGAAGCCCACGGATACCATGCCGTAGAGCAGCACATCCTCATTCACCGCATAATCCAGACCCAGCTTGCCCATCCAGCGGTCGGTGCTGATGGTGTCCTCGTAAACCTGGAACGCATTGTTGACGTCGGGCGTGCCAATAACCGAGAAAATAAAGTTCGGCGAGGACGGATCATCATTGATGGTCCCGCAGTCTCCCGGACTCAGGTTGGCGCCAAAGTTGGCGTTGAGGAAGTTACCCAGGCTGCCGTCCTCGGCGACAAAGGTACAGCCGGCCCAATCCCGGTCCTCCTCGGTGTAACGGGCGCCTACGGTCAGGCGCCAGGCGTCGGTGAACTGCCACTCCACATGGCCGAAGGCGCCCAGGGATTCGGTTTCCTGGCTGTACTTGGTATCCAGCTCCAGAATCGGCGTCGCCGCGAACAGGCCCACACCCCAGGGGATCGAGCCAAAACCGAACACCGAGTCGGACATGAAATAGTGGTAGTACTCATCCATTTCATCCTGGGAATAGTACAGTCCCGCGATCCAGTTGACCGGGCCGGCATCACCCGCGAGACGCAGCTCCTGGGAAAAGACCTCAAGGTCAGTGGTGTTGATGTTGCTGGAGTCGTTGTAGAAGCCGCCGTCCCAATCATTGGCTTCCACCCGCTCAAACTCATTGTAACCGGTGACCGAGGTCAGGGTCATGCCGGCGATGTCCCACTCGAGCCGTGCCGTGAATCCGGTCAGCTCGTTGTCCCGCTGGGGCCTGATGTCAAAGGTCTTGCCGGTGATCGGACTGGTGTAGCTGTTGGTCCAGTCTGCAGCTTCATTGTCACCGGTGGAATACCAGGGCGGGGTCTCGCCGAAATTGCTGCCGGTCGGCAGCAGGTACTGATCGAGGGGCGTATAGGGATTGGTAAACTCCCCCAGCCCGAACGGCGCACCACTGTAGGCCGTGTTTGCCTTGTTTTCCGACTCATCCTTGACATAGTGGGCACTCAGCGTCAGGCGCAGTGAATCGCTTAGGTCGAAGTTGAGGATTCCGCGCAGGGCGGTGGCGTCTTTCTCGCCCAGCTCATCGTCGCGGGTCAGGCTTTCCTGCCAGCCTTCACTGGACTGGATGGTCTTGAAGGCCAGGCGGCCCTGGACCAGGTCGCTGCCGCCGGTGACAAAGCCCTCCAGATCGAAGGTGGAGTAGCTGCCGTAGCTGGCGGTGACACCCGCGCCAAATTCCCGGGTGGGCTTGTTGCTGATGAAGTTGATCTGGCCCGCGGTCGTGTTGCGACCGTAGAGGTCACCCTGGGGACCCTTGAGGACTTCTACCCGCGCGGTATCGAACACCAGGCCACGAGTCATGACCGTGTAGGGCATGGCGACTTCGTCGAAGTAAATGCCGACCGTGGAAGAGGCCGCCGTGGAGTAGTCCTGAAAGCCGACGCCGCGAATCGTGTACAGGGGTACGCCGGTCGCTGCGGTTTCGTTTACCGTCAGGCCAGGTGTGAGCACGGCGATATCTTCCGCTGTCAGCACCCCGAAATCCTTTAACTGGTCGCCGGTGAAGGCGTTGATGGTAATGCCCACGTCATTGGCGCTCTGGGCCCGCTTCTGGGCGGTCACGATCACTTCTTCAATCTGGGCGTTGGCAACCGTACCGACGGTGGCCAGCGTTGCCAGCAGTACCGCAGTGCCGAGCTTGTGGCGTTGATATCCCGTAACCTGATGCCTATCGATCATGATAATTCCCCTAAAATGACAGTGGTTGAATACGTTCCTGCGTTACAGCGCGGAGTTATTCCTCCGCGCTGCTTGTTATGTAGACGGTGTTGCCAGCAAACAAGGTGCGCAGCACCCTGACCTGGCTGATTTCCTGTGGTTCAATGGCGAACAGATCCCGATCCAGCACGATCATGTCCGCGGATTTCCCCACCTCGATAGAGCCTGTGGTCTGCTCCAGGCGCATGGCCCGGGCACCGCCCAGGGTCATGATCTGCAGCGCATCCCCCAGACTGATGGCCTGTTCGGGCCAGAAACTGCCGGGAAAATTCCCCCGCGGGTCCTGCCGGGTCACCAGGGCTTCGATGCCTAACCATGGGTCGATGGTTTCCACCGCGGCGGGCCAGTCGGAGCCCGCGAGGATCGGCGCCTTGGCCTCGAGCAGGCTCCTCACCGGGAAGTACTGCTCGCCCCGTGGCGAGCCCACGGCGGCGACAACGGAATCAATGATCGGCGAGGGATGCCAGAGGTAGGGAGAGAGATCCGCTACCGCGTCCAGTTGCGCAAACCGCGGCACATCCTCTGGATCGATATACCCGGCGTGCGCCAGTTCGTGGCGCAGACCCGAATGGCCATTGGCCTCGCGGGCGGCAGCGATGGCATCGAGCGCAACCCGCACCGAGCGATCGCCGGCGGTATGGATCTTGACGGTGTAGCCGCGTTTGTCCAGCTCAATGACATCCCGTGTCAGCAGTTCGGGATCGAGGTGCAGCATGCCGCGATTGGGCTCGGAGTGGTCGTGTTCCGAGGTATAAGGCGCCAGCATCGCGGCAGTGCGCGACGCCGTGGGCACGCCATCCATGAACACTTTCACAAAAGCGGTGTGCAGGCCGTCACTTGCGTATTGGTCACGCTGCTCGTCTATCGCAGCGTAGTCCAGCGGACCGGTGCGGTGACCGTAGGGGGTCTGGATACCCAGCGCCAGGTGCGCAGTGAGCGCGTCCGCCGCCTCCAGCGCCTGGAACGCGGCCATCGCGTGCGGTTCGGAATAGGCCTCCTTCAGCCCGGTGATACCGAAGCTGTTGGCAATCCGCAAGGCTTCACGGGCGCCGGCCTGCAGTTCCGCCTGGCTCCACTCGGGCAGTTGATCCGAGACGCGCTGCTCCGCACCTTCCAGCAGCAAACCGTTGGGCTCGCCGGTCACCGGGTCCCGGACGATGGTACCGTCGGACGGGTCCGGAGTGTCCCGATCGATGCCGGCCAGGGCCAGCGCGCGGCTGTTGACCCAGCCGTTGTGGTTGCTGTCATCGTTGAGCAATACGGCCTTGTCACCGGAGACAGCATCGAGAAACGCCCGCGGCGACTCCATATCGTAGGTATCGAAGAAACCGCTGTCCCACTGGCCGCCGCGGATCCACAGCAGGTCGGGGTTTTCCGCCACGCACTCAGCTACCCGCCGGGCGATCTGCTCCGGTGTGGAGGAGAACGGGAAATTGCATTCGTAGAGGCTTTTTACCCCGCCACGCTGGGCGTGCACGTGGGCATCATTGATACCGGGCATGACCATGTTGCCCTGCAGGTCGACCACTGTGGTAGCCGGCCCGCGATAGGTCTCGGCGCCGGCTCGATCGCCAACATGCACAAAGCGCCCGTCCCTGATTGCGACGGCCTCGGCCCAGGGCTGATCCGGATTTACCGTATAGATGCGCGCGTTGAGGTAAATCGTATCCGCGGCAGCGGGGGCGGAGTCAGCGAAGGAGAGCTGCGCGGCAAGCGCGAGCAGGCCAGCCACAAACGCTTTTGCGCGGATTCCTGTCGATCGTTTCATGTCGGGCTCCGGGAACGTTTTCGGAGCACTGATGTTAGTCCCAGCTGTTTGCCCGGCGATTGACCGATGTGGACAAAAGCTTGACCAAAGGCCACGTTGAGCCGCAGAGGCGTGGTTTATTCGCCGGTCTGCGAGCCTCCCTGCTCGCGATAGGCCTGCGGCGCCTGCCCCACCCAGGAGCGAAAGGCGCGGCTGAAGGCGCTGAGCTCCGAGAAGCCCAGCTCATAGGCGATTTCGGCGATAGGCATGGAGGTGCGTCGCAGATAGTATTTGGCGCGCTTGGCCCGCGCCAGATTCTTGACCTCCTGGAAGCTGCTACCCTCGCTGGACAGCCTGCGCCGCAGGGTGCGTGGAGAAATGGCCAGCCTCTCGGCAATATTTTCCAGGGTCGCTGACTCGTCAGCACCGCAGCGGATGATTTCACGACAGAGAATATCGACGAAACCGTTGCAGGACTGCTCCGTGACAAAATAGGTTTTCATCGCGTTGACCAGGATTTCATGCAGCAGGGCGTGGCTGGTATGGAAGCGCTCCTGCAGGTAACTGCGATCGAAAAGCAGGCGGTTACCCGCGCAGGAAAACTTCACCGGGGCCTGGAAAAAATCCTGCAACGCCTCCGCGTTCTGATTGTTGTCGTGGCTGAAGCAGACCTGCTTGACGGGTACCGGTATCCGGGTCGCGGTGTTGAGTGCCTGGACCAGGAACACCTGCAGGTATTCGTTCAGCTGGTTGACCGCAACGCCTTCGGGAACGATGACGTGGAAACCAAACTCGGCCAGCGACTGGCCGAAATCGAAATCGATGGCAATCGCGGTATCCACGTAACGGTCATAGTGGCAGAGGCAGCGAATGCCATCCCCGACGGAGGGTGCAGCGAGCATGGCCAGGATCAGGAGGCTGGCGGACTCATAGTGATAGCGCCGGGCCATGTGCAGGCCCATGCAGGGATTGTCACTGCATTGCGCCGCCAGCTCCAGCAGGTTCGCAATCCGAATTGCCGGCACCGCTGCATCCAGTTCCTCGCTGCGGCTGGAATCGATGCCGCACTGGCGAAACACGGGCTCCGGATCGATGCCGTGATCCAGCAGATAGTCGCGTACATAGGCGACAAAGCGGGGGGACAGTGATGGCTCGAGCTCACGCTGCGCCGGCGGGCGCAGCGCCTCCAGTGCAGTGACGTCAGCCCGCGAGGGGTCCATTGCCGGCCAGTGTTTGCACTCAGCGCTGCAGCTGGCTGAAGTAGGCAGCCAGCGCGCCGAATTCCTTCTCGGGCAGCTTCGCCACCGCCGCCTGCATCAGGGGATGGACACGCTCGCCCTTCTTGTAGGCCAGCAGCTGGTTTTGCAGGTAGGTGGCGTGCTGGCCGGCAAGTATCGGCCACTCATCGGCGACCGGCTTGCCGGCGAAGCCGTGACAGGCTGAACAGGCGCCGGCGAGCTGCTCTCCGCGCTCTACCAGCCCCGCGTCACCATTGGCTGCAGTGGCGAGTTCCTGCTTCGCATACCAGGCAGCGAGAACCTGAATGTCCGCGTCGCTCAGATTCTGTACAAAGGGCGCCATCAGGGCATTGTCGCGTGCGCCGGAGCGAAAGGCTGTAATCTGCTGCGCAAGATAGGTCTCATGCTGCCCCGCCAGGTTGGGCCATTCCGGGTTGCCGGAAACGCCATTTGCGCCGTGGCAGGCCACGCAGGCCTGTGCCTGTGCTGGCGCCTCGGCCTGCGCCGTCCCGGCCCCCAGAACCGCAAGCAGCGCGGCACCGACAATCAAATGCTTTTTCATAAGGTTCTACTCTCTCGCATCGGCGCCAGCGATAGCGCGTAACAGACGTTCCCGATAGGCATCCACTTCGTTCAGCGGTTTCTCGCGTAGCGGGGCGACCTCAGAAGCGGTATAGGGAATAAACGGCGACTGCAGGCTGTCGCCGGCAAATTCATACATTATCCAGTTCAGCACTGCCGCCAGGCGCTCGTCACTCAGCGCCGAGGTCGCCGAACCGGGCACGCGTACCAGGTACTCGCGCCCCTCCTGGCTTTGCAGAAACACGCCGACATGTCCCTTCATGGCCGGCACGCTGCCGGCACCGGCGCCATCCGGGGTATGGCAACCCTGGCAGTTCATCTGGTAATCGAACACCACCCTGCCGCTGTCGTCGACGGTCCCCAGCGCCAGGGCTGACCAGAAGAAAATCGGTAACAGGATCAGGCGGGCCATCAGTCGTCGAATGCCACGCCGACCACGATGGCCGTGGAACAGTGATAGGACGCGCTGGATGTTCCCAGGCACCAGTTGATGTCGTTGGTCTTGTCCGGTCGGTAGACCGGGCGGTCGCCCTCATCCCGCATGCACAGGCAGGCGCCGCAGGAGGACTTGCCGCAGCAATCATTATAGGAAATCACGTAGTTGCGGCCGTCCGCCGGATTGTGGCACGTGCCGATCCAGGTCACCGGCGACATTTCCGTGCCGGGCGGGCAGGTGTTGGCACTGCCGCCGCAGCAATCGCAGAGAAAACCGTCAATGGCACAGTAGCGCCAGTAGTCGCAGCTGCTGGGATCACCCTCCTCCAGCGGTCGACCCGGGCTTTCATTACCTGCGGCACGCGCCACCGGCAACAGCGGGATACTGGCACCGCCGACCAGCAAGGCGCCCAGCCCCTTCAGCAGGCCGCGGCGGGAACTGCGCTGGGCGAGCTGCCTGCTACGCTGCTCAAATACCTTGTCGAAGAAATTCATGCCTTGTCTGCCTCCACGTAGTGCACAGCTTCGCGCTTGCTCATATAGTCCTGTATTGACGCGACCTTCCGCTCCTTGGCTTCAAACAGGCTATCCAGGTGTTCGCGGGAATTGATGATGCCCATGGAAGCGATGGTACCGTGCTCATCGATCAATACTCCATAGGGGAGCTTGGACACCCCGAATGCCTTGCCTGCGACTTCCGATACCGCGTAGGGAAAACCCGCCAGCTCCTTGCGCTTCACATAGCCCGCGTGATCCTGTTCCTCGCCGTCGCTGACCAGCAACAGCTCCACCCAGTCCGACTCGGCGCGGGCCGCTGACTTCAGGGCGGGCGTGAGTTCATTGCAGATCGGGCAGTCCGGTGACAGGAAAAACAGCAGCTGGGACTTGCCCCGTCCAGCGCCACCGACTTTGGCCTGGCGTCCGTCCAGGGTCGCCAGGGCGAGTTCAGGAGCCGGGGCTCCCGCTTTCAGCTTCTGGTTCAGCATCAGCGCACCGGCCGGCGCAACCCGCTCATAGAGAACGCCGATCTGGCGGGCAAGCGCCAGGTTCACCAGAACCATGGCGACGAAACCGATCCAGAGGACGATGTTCGAGATTACCAACCATTCCATACGCTTACCTGCTCCTGGCCATGTGCTGGCTGTTACTTATCAATTGTTCGGCAGCGAGGTACAGACCGATGAAAAATCCGGCCATGCACAGCGCCAGCAGAATGCCCGATGCCGACACCGCGAATGGCCCTGCGGGCAGCGCCAGCAACAGCGCGAGTGCCGCAATCAGCAGATTGCGCAGCACCAGCGCCGGGCTCACCAGGACGTCCGATGCCGGGCCGGCGCAGCCGCAGCGCAGGTCACGGCGCCCCTGCGCCAGCTGCCAGGCCATCATCAGGGCGTAGCCGGTCAACAGTGTTGCCGCCAGCAGCGCTGCAGCCGTACGGGTCTGCGGTAGCAACAGGGCCAGCGCGACTGCAATTTCCAGGATTCCGACCGGGTATACCAGCCGGTCCCGCCAGAGTGGCCGCAGTGGCGGCGGCAGGTATTGGGCCGCAAGCTCGCTGAACTGGGCCGGGTGCCGCAGCTTGTGCATCCCGGCTGTCGCCAACAGCCAGGCAAGGAACCCCGCGAGGGCAATGCCCACCACCTCCGGCAATACCATGCTAGCGGGCACCAAACAGCATCAGCGGCGTATTCTGGCCGAGACCGGTGATGGTCTTGAGAAATTCACCGCTCAGGGCATCGTACAGTTCCAGGCTCATGTCCACGGGATTGGTGACCAGCAACCTGGGCTCTGAACCACGGCTGACCGCCAGCGACAGGCCCCACTCCCGCAGCGCGATGCGCGCAACCCGGGCCTGCTTGGCCGGATCGTAGACCCAGACCTCGGCGCCACCCTCGTTGTGGCTACCGTCTCTCGCGTCGGGGTGCATCAGTACGTAGAAACGGCCGAGATCGTCCTCCGCGGTTATGCCAATACCCCCGGGAGCCCAGTTCTGCGCTCTCTCCTCTTCGGGAACAAGGTGCCAGGCAGGCCCCACTTTAGCGACCTTGCCACTGACATCGACGGGAATCACCTCCCCGGAAAAGCTGGGGAAATAGGCCATGTTGCCGATATAGGCCGGGCGCTCGAATATCGGAGAGTCATCTGAATCGAAAAACGCCGCGGTGCGAACCTGCGCCACCACACTGCCATCCGCCGCCAGCTCCGTGCTCAGGAAGCGACCGTCGGCGCAGAGGGAACTGAAACCGCGCTTGCCCGTCGGATAGGTCAGGACACAGCCTGGTGTGGCGACTTCACCAATGATCCTGCGCTCCTCCAGGTCCACCAGGGTCACCGATGCCGCCGGACTGAAGTTGGCAACCGCCAGCCAGCGCTCCTCGTTCAACAAGAGCAGCGCATCGCGCTCCGGCAGCCCCATGAAGCGCTTGCCCGGAGGCAGCACCACCTCGGCCACCGCGCTCAGGTTCACCTGGTCCCAGATGGTCAGGACATCGATGCGCGCGCCGCGGGTGCCGCGAGGCTGAAAGGTTTCCGTAGCATAGATCTCGGCGCGTTTGGCAGACTGCTTGGTATTGCCGATCATCGACACATTGAAGCTGCCCTTCACCTGCTCGGCCAGCTTGTCCTCTGCCGTATCCAGCACCCACACCTTGCCGTCAGACATGTGGTAGAAGGCGGCGTCGTGGACGAAAAACCAGCTCTCGGGGTACTCACGCGGGAGGGTCTCCACGATACCGATGGGCTCCACCGGCAACGGCGGCGGTTGGTCACTGGCTATTGATGGCAACGCCACCATCAGGCCGGAAAACACAGCGGCCAGCACACGCATTTCAGGTCCTTTCCACATAGTCGCTTGTC
This sequence comes from uncultured Haliea sp., assembly GCA_947258585.1. Lineage (GTDB taxonomy): Bacteria > Pseudomonadota > Gammaproteobacteria > Pseudomonadales > Halieaceae > Haliea. The sequence continues at coordinate 175,726 of CAMYIZ010000047.1, forward strand.
CTGTCTCAGGTTTTGCTGATATAGACCGTCTGGATATTGGTGTACTCCTCCAGACCGTAGCGCCCGAACTCCACGCCAATGCCCGACTCCTTGGAACCACCGAAAGGCGTGTCGGGCTGGATCATGGCATGGGTATTGACCCAGGCGGTACCACACTCGAGGCGACTGGCCAGCGCCGCCGCTTTCTGGGGGTCGCCTGACCAGACCGAGCCGCCCAGCCCGCTGGGGCTGTCATTGGCACGACGCAGGGCGTCTTCCACATCGCTGAACTTCATCACCGGCAGAATCGGCCCGAAGGGTTCTTCCCGCACCAGCCGGGTATCATCACCAATGTCTGCCACAATCGTAACCGGATAGAAGTAACCCGGACCCGGCATGGGCTCACCGCCGGTCAGGAAACGGGCGCCGCTCGCTTTCGCTTCGTCCGCCATGGCACAGACCTTGGCGAACTGGGCCTTGTTCTGGACCGGGCCGAAGTCGGGATCGGTGCTGCCATCCGCCGTCGTGACGCTGTTGGCCAGCGCCACCAGCGCGTCGCACATTTCCTCGTAAATATCCTCGTGCACATACAGGCGCTTGAGGGCGGCGCAGGTCTGGCCATTGTTGAACATGGCCGTGGCGAAGACCTTGGGGGCAATCGCCGCCACATCGACATCCGGCAAGACAATGGCGGCGTCGTTGCCACCCAGCTCGAGGGTCAGGCGCTTGAGGTTGCAGGAGGCATTTTGCATGATCTTCTTGCCGGTCGCGGTGGAACCGGTAAAGACGATCTTGTTGATGTCGGGGTGATTGGTCATGGCCGCCCCCAGGGCGCCGTCACCGGTAACCACGTTGAACACGCCAGGGGGCAACAGGTCATTGATGATCTCCGCAAACCGCAGAGTCGTCAGCGGCGTGTACTCCGAGGGCTTCAACACCACGGTGTTACCGCTGCGCAAGGCGGGCATTACATGCCAGATCGCAATCATGAGCGGGAAGTTCCAGGGCGTGATCGAGCCCACCACACCCAGCGGCTTGCGGTGCACCTCGATGCGCGCTTCATCGTTGTCCTGGATTACATCGACCGGCAACTCCAGATCGGCAGCGGCGTGGCACCAGGCCAGGGTGCCGCCGATCTCGAAGGCCGCGCCCATGCCGGCAAAGCCGGTACCCGGCTTGCCCTGCTCCAGGGTCAGCAGGGACACCAGTTCCGCCTGGTGCTCCTCGATCGCCTGGCCAATCTGGTGAATGATGGCCCCGCGCTCGGCGCCCGGCCGCGCGCTCCAGGCGGGGAACGCCGCCCGGGCAGCCGCCACTGCCTGGTCCAGGTGGTCTTCAGTGGCCTTGGGGCACTGGGCCGCTACCTGCTCAGTGGCGGGGTTGATGACCGGGAAGGTGGCTGTGGACGCCACCTTCTTGCCGTTGATAATCATGTGGTACTCGCTCATGCGGACTCCGTCAATTCTTATGAGTGCTAGAAGTTGTAGCTCAATGTGGCGCCGTACCAGCGCGGCGGTGCGTAGACCTCCTCGCTGATTCCCAGCAGCCCGAGGTCGAGGTTGTACAGACGGTATTCCTCGTCACCCCCGTTTTTTACCCAGCCGGCCACTTCCCAGGTATCGCCCGCACTGGCCCAGGACAGGCGCGCGTTCCAGACCAGGTAGGAATTCTCGGCGGAGATGTTGGAGTTGGTGGCCTCGATGAACTGCCGGTCGTTCCAGACCCCATCCACCTGCGCCGCCATCCGGCCGCCCGCCAGCTCCCACTCATAGCGGACCAGCGAGTTGAAGCTCCACTTGGGCGCGTTGGGGAACTCCGCCTTGACCGTGCCACCAAAGACATCGGGCACCGCGTCCACGGTCGAATTGATATAGGCCGCACCGAACAACAGGTCCAGCCCGGGCATGGGGTTGATGGTCAGCTCCAGCTCGCCGCCGTTGGAATCCGCGTCCGAGTTGGTTACCTGGGGCGTCAGGCCGAGAATCGAGAATGCCTGGTAGTCATCGTAGTCGTAATAGTAGATCGCCGCGTTGAGTCGCGCAAAGTCTGTGAGTTCGGCCTTGACCCCCACTTCCCAGGAGGTCAAGACCTCCTCGTCGTGCTTGAGGTTGCTGGGTTCAATTGCGGCGACGGTGCCCAGGGGGTCAATGGACCAGTTGCCGCCCTTGATGCCGCGGCTCCAGGAACCATACACCAGGGTCCCGTTTTCAGTCGTGTGGTTGAGCTGAACGCGCGCGGCGAAATCGTCGTATTCGATTTCATCCAGGCCGGCAATCGGCACCGCGGAGATATCGAAGATTTGGCTCAAGGGAATCCCGGCATCGGGCTCCGCATAACTCTGCAGGAAATCCAGGTCCTTCTTGTCGTCCGACCAGCGCAGGCCGGCAATCAGGGTCAGCTGCTGGGTGAAGTCGTACTCCATCTGCCCGAATACCGACCAGTTGCGGGAATCAAGCTCGGTGTCGGTAAACTGCACGGCTGAATCGCTGATCGCCCCGGATCCTTCAAGAATAGCGGCACCCCGGACGCTCTGGCTGTTTTCCGTGGTCATATCCAGGTAGTACCAACCCGTCTGCCAACGCAAGCGGTCGCTGTCCCCGGACAGGCGAACCTCTTGGGAGAAGGTGTCAAAGTCGGTGTTGGTCTCGTAGGGGAAGAAGAACAGGCCACCACCGGCATCCTCCAGATAATCCTTGTCCAGGTCCATGTAGTTGGTAATGGATACCAGCTCCATGTCCGGCCCGAGATCCCAGGTCAGGGTTGCGGTGACGCTGGTGGATTCCCGACTGTAACTGCCCTCGATGGACGAGGCATGCTCAAGCCCGTCGGTCAGACGCCCGGGGACATCGACACCCAGGCCGGTCTCGGGGTCGAAGTCGGCGAAGTTGATGGAGTAGGTGCCGGAGGGCACATCGTCGTCCCTGGATCGGGTGACCCGCAGGTCCAACAGCACGTCATCACCGATATCAAACTGCAGCGAGCCCCGCAGGGTGTAGCCGTCGGCGCCATGGGCATCGCGAATACCGGGAACCACGGACTTAGTGTAGCCATCATTTTCCTCCCAACGGCCCGCCAGGCGCCCGCGAACCGTGTCGCTGAAGCCACCGCCGACGGCACCTTCCACGGCGCGCATGCCGAACTCACCGCCCTGGACACGCATATAGCCGTTGAACTCCTGGTCCCTTGCCCCGTTGGTCAGGTAGTGCACCAGGCCGCCGGTGGTATTGCGCCCGAACAGGGTCCCCTGGGGGCCCCGCAGTACTTCTACCCGGTCGACATCAAACAGCTGACCGTTGATCGCGTTCATGCTGGGAACATAGGCCCCATCGACATAGACTGCTACCGGTGCCTCAAGATTGTCCTGGAAATTGTTCTGGGAAATGCCGCGCAAATTGATGATGGTAAACGCGGGAGTGAACGTCTGCAGCTGCATGGCGGGGACCTGCTGGGTTATGTCCACCGAGCTGGTCATTCCCAGCGCATCCAGCTGGTTGCCGCTGAAGGCTGTGACGGAGATCCCCACGTCCTGCAGGTTCTGCTCGCGCTTCTGCGCGGTAACAGTCACCTCCTCAAGCACCTGCGCCTGTACCGTACTGGCCAGCAGGCAGATGGCGGAGCCACCGGCAATGCGAGTCAGGGCCGTTGCAATGGGGCGTCTGGCGTTAGTCATACGATACCTCTCCACATGATTGTTATGCATTCCCGTAACGCTTCATTTAAACAGACCTGGCAGGAAAGCGTTTGCGCGCCAGCGAACTCGTGGCTTGACTCTGAGCGAAGCGCAAAGCACTTTTCGGGTCATTCGACAGGCCACAGGCGCTGCTTTACACTTTGGCCCGCCTGTCAAGATATAGCAGTGAAACTATGGATAATCAATCGCAGCCGACAGCCAGCAGCACAAGTGGCGCCAAAAGAGGCACGGCCACGCGGCGGGCTGGTCGCATGACTGCGCAGCGACTGGTACACACGGCGCGCGACCTGTTAACCACGGAAAACCTGGAGAGATTCACCATGCGCGCGGTGGCAGATCGCGCCGGCGTGAGCCTTGCCAATCTACAGTACTATTTTCCCAATAAAAAAGACCTGGCACGGGCTCTCTACCTGGATGTTGGAGAGCATTACCGCGCAACCTACGCCGCCTGCCTTGCCAGCGCGCCGGAAGAACCCCTGGCGCGCTTGACCGCCATCCTGCGGTGGAACATGGAAGATATAACCCGGCGTTCCACCCAGCGATTTTTCATCCAACTCTGGGCCCTGTTGGGCTCCCTTGATGACTTCGAGGGTGAGTACCTTCGGGAGCTCTATGCCATTGACATCGATCAGCTCAGCGAGCATATCCAGGCCCTGCAACCCGACCTCCCCGCAACTCAGATCCGGCAGCGCGCGACCCTGGTTGCTGCGCTTATCGAGGGCCTGCTGCTCTTGATCCGCGATGTGGACGGGGATGCTCGCCGACGGCAGGCACTAGTGGAGGCCTGCGTCCAAGCCGCACTCGCCATCGCCACTGGCAGCGATCCGCGCTAACCCAACTCGAGAATCTGCCTGACTGCTCTCTCTCCTTCTGCCACAGCACCCTCCCACATCTGGGCCCCCTCCAGTTCCGAATGCGCGAAGCGCACCCTGCCATAGCCTTCGCGAACAATCTCTCTCGGCGCGGGCTTACCGTCCTTGCCAAACTGGAACCCCGGTGGACACACGACGTAGGCGTGCCCCTGACGATTGACAACGATGCCCGCAATATCACCCTTGGCGTCAAAGCCGTAGGGGGCGAACATTTTGGTAAACTGATCAACGACTTTTTCTTCGATCTCCTTGTAAGACATGCCGAACAGCTGCATCCGCGCAGCCACTGTCTGTTGCTCGGGAGACAATCCCGGATTGCAAAAAGAATTGTACATGGTCAGCACAGTTGGTTTTGATGGATCAAGCGGCATTGGTGCCTTGCCGTCAATGATCATCTGCCGACGCAGACTGAAAAACCAGCCAAACTCACCAAACCAGCGAACCGCACTGGCTCCAAGCTTTTCCAGGAATTTCCAGTTCCTCAGCGCCACATTCACAGTTGCTATCGGAGCATGCATGAACGTGTCCATGGCTTCCTGCAGCTGCGGCGGCAAATCGCTGACAATACGTTTGTTGAGGTGCTGCTGACCAGCGACAATCACATTTTTCCCGGTCAGTCTCTTGAGCTGACCATTGTTTCGATAGGTCACGCTGACGGTTTTTGCTGAATCTGAGTGGCCTATGTGCCTGACATCGACAACCATGGAGGACAGGCGAATTCGAACCGGCTCATTGGCCCTGTCCAGGTTTTCCCATTGCACGGAACCGAACAGGACATCCGTCAGGCCCATCCCTCCGGGAAAGGCGGCAGGAATCAGGTTTTTCACAATGTAACGCAACTGCCCCGTGTTTCCGCCTGGAAAACTTGCCAACCAAACGCGATCAGTTGGATCGGAGAAAGGGGGCCCCGGGTAGCGATCGTAGGCAACCACGCCCGGTTGTAAAAATCGATAGGCGGAATAGGCAGACGCGACATCCGAACCAAGCCCGGTACCCATTGCCGCCATCTGTGGATTCAAGTAGGTATGCACATCGCTCTTGATGCCCATCTCATTGACCAGGAAGTCCTTGTAGGTCATGGAATCAAGCCACTGCTGCCAATCATCGCGTTGCGGTGGCTGCCGATAGGTCTCCATCCAGATCATGTCCTGCTTCAGCTGGTCCGAAACAGGTGCATCGGCAAACCGGTTCTGCCAGGGATTGAGCACGAATCCATGATCTTCATAGAAGAACGCCTGATCCGCGCTCTCCCATGCAATGTGCATTGGGCTGTACACGTCCATGGGGATCGTGATTTTTTTGGACAGACCCTCGGCTTCCTGCCATTCAAAGTGTTCGGGCAAATTCATTTCCCGCCAGAGGGGTGCACCAAAACCGGCATCAATCGCTTCGTTGATCGGGTATACGTTGCCATTTGATCCCTGGGGCCCCCAGAGATGATAGCCGTCCACTTCGAATTCGTTTTGTCTGGCCTCGCCGCCAAAAATTGGAGCAGCATCAAATACGATGACTTTGCTGTTCGGGCGCTCTACGCGATAGCGGTAGGCAGCCGCGAGCCCGGCAAAACCAGCACCAACAACAACAAGATCGTATTCCTCGCCCGTGTCTTCCGCGGACCGCACAGCGGTCTTGAGATCGCGGTTTCGTATAGTGTGGGCGGCGTTTACCAATTCATGCGTGTTGCCGTTCGCATCTGCATAATCTCCAATGCCGCCTGGACCAGTCCAATCAGGACCCAAGCCGGTCAACGGCGTGGGCATTGAACGCCCCAGCTTGAACCCCTTGCCTTGACTCTGCGCCAGCGCGGTGGGGGACTTCATCGCCAGCAGTGAAGCACCCGCCCCAACAAGTGTTCCCCCGACGAAGTCGCGCCGCGTGACCGTGGGGCCAAGCTCTTGATGCTTGTCTGTCTTGGTGTCTTTGCTATCGCTCACAGTGTAATCCTCCAATGCTGCAGCCAGGTGATCAGAGCCGACAGAAACACTCTGCCGTCAGAGCTGCGCCCTGTCGATCTTCTCAACATCGAAGGCGCCGAGCACATAGATATCGCCCTTGCACCACCACTCGCCGTCTATGTTTTCCCACAGGAACAATATCTTGAAAGAGAATCCTTCGGTGTTCGGGTCCTTGGGCACGACGTGAAAATTGGCCCAATCCCAGCCTGCATCACCATTGACATAGGTATGCACCGATTCCACTTGTACATTGAAGCCCTGCACAAGCTCCTCGTAGAGAGGCTGGATTTCAGCTCTGCCCATCAGGGTTTTGCCTTCGTTATCAGTCGCAATCACATCGACAGTGTAAAAGTTATTAATGATGGGCGTGGCATCAGCCGCGGCGAACGCTGCCTCTTTGATGGTGTATTTTGCTTCGATAGCGGCTTTGAAGCTTGCCAATTCGGCCGCGTCCGCAGCAAATAAATGGGGACAAAACAGCAGCCAGATTGCTATGAAGAACTTCGTTGATTTCACTCAAGACACCTCTCAGGTTTAGCTAGCGGAATTCCAAATAGACTTATTAGGTCATCTGACAAATAATCGTAAAAGGATGAACCCTTGGGGTCAAATACTATTTCCCTCTAAAAAGAGATCCCTTTATTACCTTGTAAATGAAAATTGCGGTTGAATGCGCGCAGCTACCTGGGCAAGCGATGTTTGTCACTTCAACAACGCCTCCATTGATGCAGGTGGCTGCAGAGGCAAACTCGCTTGTGCAGCTACCCCTGACTTGCCGTCAGCTGGGACACATATATTCCCTGGCGCGCCTGCAGGCCATCCTGATCAACGCCGGCGTCATCTCCTTCGCGGTCTGGGTTTCGGCTCGCGTATGTACCCAGCCAAGGTACGTGAAGCCACGCGCCAGAAAAAAAAGTGGCAGTGCCTGAACCTGCGCCTCGGGCAGCTCCCGGTGCTCTCTGTAACCGGCGATAAGCGCATCCAGGGCCTCGGGAAAGTGTTCCTCGTCCATCTCAAAATAGAGGGCCGTCGCAATATCGAATAGATGCCAACCAAAACCCGCATCGTCAAAATCGATCAACCGAATATGATCACCATCTACCAACAGGTTCTCCGCCACGCAATCGGCATGAATTACGCTGTAGCGGTTGGCGTTCTCTGGATCTGAGCGATAGTGTCCCAGGTCCTGCCGTACGCGTTTGCGCGCTTCCAGCAGCAACGTGCGCTCCGCATCGGTAAGCGCCTCCAGCTCCCAGAAGGGCCCCCAGAAGGGAGCATCGCCCACCAGGCCCTCTATATCCCAGGCGTGACGTACGAAACCCTCCGGCAGCACCCAGTCGATAGCCTGATTATGCAACCGCGCGGCGAGGCGACCAATCGTGTGGTAATTCTCCACCACGGCCTCGCGGCTCCTGACCCCCTGCTCTACCGAGCCCAACTGCTCGCCATCCACCCATTCAAAGATGTCGACCTGCCGCGGCTCGGGTACCGCATCCACGGCAACGACAGCAAACGGTTCGCCGGTCACCGTGGGCACCAGCGTGGGCACCTGGATGCCCGCATCTGCCAACGCACTCATCCATTGCAGCTCAGAGCGCAGTTCGGCGTCGGTGTGGTACGCATGGCGATGAATTCGCAAGGCATAGTGCAGCCCAGCCGCTGTAGTGACCGAGAACACGGCATTCTCACGGTATTTGATAAGTTCAAGTGTGCTGCCCTGGAGATTCCACTGTGCCAATGCACATTCGGCCAACCTGCCCATGGCCAGCGCCTGTCCCGAGTCGTCCAGAGTGTAAAAATCTGTCATTGGATTCTCCTGTTACAACTGGGCAAGACAAGTATCCAATGTATCCAGAAGCTGCTCGGCATTGGCCTTCGAAAACGGCATGGGCGGACGTAACTTCAGGACGTTATCATGGGGGCCAATTCGGCTGATCAGGACGCCGCGTTGGCACATGGCGTTAATCAATCGACCCGCTGCCGCGGTCGCGGGCGCTCGCCTGCCATGGTCCTCTACCAGCTCAACGGCAAAGAACAGGCCCTTATCACGCACATCCCCGATGATGTCATGGCGCTGCTGCAACGCACGCAGACCACCGGCGACAAAGGCACCTACCTGGACAGCGTTGTCCAGCAGTTGCTCCTGTTCGAGCACATCCAGCACGGCCATGCCAACCGCGCAGGAAACTGGATTGCCACCAAACGTATTGAAGTACATACCCCACTCCCCGAAGGCCTCGACGAGATCAGCCCGTGCAATCACCGCCGCCATCGGATGCCCATTACCCATCGGTTTTCCAAGCGTAACGATGTCAGGTAGTACATTTTCGAATTGGTGTCCCCACCAGTGTTTGCCGGAGCGGCCGAAGCCTGCCTGTACCTCATCAGCAATGAACAGCCCGCCGGCGGCGTGCACATGTCCCACAGCTTTCCGAAGGTAGTCGGGAGGGAGAGTTACCAAACCCTCATTGGCAAACAGCGGGCAGACCAGCATACCGGCAAACCCGATACCCTCTTCTTCAAAGGCGTCTATGGCGCCCTTCACCGAATTTGCATAGGCATCGGCGAGATCGTCCTGTGCCACCCCCGCCACACCATGGTAGGAATCCGGCACCGGCACTGCCTTTACCCGTTTGGAGGTTGCGGCTTCGGGCATGAAGGCCGTACCCAGCTCACTCACTGCCTCGGTATTACCGTGATAGGCGCATGCGCTTACGATAATGCCCTGCTTCCCGGTGTGCTGCCGCGCCATGCGCAGAGCCTGCTCATTGGCTTCGCTACCGGTACACACCAACATCGCCATGGACAGCGAATCGTCGAACTTGGCGGTCAGCCGCTCCGCATAATTGACGATATTCTCATGTAGATAGCGTGTGTGGGTATTCAACGTCGACGCCTGTGCTGCCAGCGCCTCGACAACCCGCGGATGACAGTGGCCGACGTGTGCTACATTGTTGTAGACATCCAGATAACGCTTGCCGTCGGCGTCCCACAGCCACACTCCTTCGCCGCGCACCAGGTGCAGGGGCTGTTCGTAGAATAGCGGCGAGTGCGTGCCCAGTACTTTGTGACGCCGCTCCAGCAGTTCTCTATTGTCCATAGAATCCATCCATAACCACCTGACTTTCTGGAAGTGTTGAACCACCGTCCACCACAATTGTCTGGCCAGTAATATACGACGCTTCCTCAGAGGCGAGGAACAACATGGTGTTGGCAATATCCTCAGGCTTCCCGAGATGTCCCTTGGGGATACAGCGAGCCATGGCCCCCAAGTCCTCTTCATCACCCAGCGCAGACATGGCAGCGGTCAATATATAGCCTGGCTCGACGCCGTTAACCGTAATTTCTTCACGCGCATACTCGAGCGCCGCTGTGCGAATGAAACCGTTCATGCCGCCCTTGGACATGGCGTAGTGGGAAGTACCAGGCATCGCCACGCGCGGGCCGGTCACCGAGGACGTAAAGATCAGGCGGCCGAAATTCTGACTCCTGAAATGGGGCACGCTGGCCTGCGTGAGCCAGACCGCCGCTTTCATATTCACGGCCAGGGTTTCCTCCATCACCTCGTCCGAAAGTTCGTCCACGGTGTGCAGCGGATAGACTGCCGCATTATGCACGGCGATATCCAGACGGCCATAGTGTGCGACCGTCTCGGCGACCACACGCTCGACCTCGCTACGCTTGCCAATATCGCATTGCACCAGAAACGCGTCTCCGCCCGCTGCAACAACATCGTCGACAGTTTTCTGGCCATTGCCTGCTGAACGTGTTGCTACGACGATCCCGGCGCCCGCGGCTGCAAAAACCTTCGCAATACCCTCGCCAATTCCCTGGCCAGAGCCGGTCACGATGGCCACCTTTCCTGTTAGATCTCCCAGCATGTACCTGCTCCGTCGACTTATCCGTTCCTTGACGCTTGAGCGAAGGATAGGACAGGGGTTGCCGCGACGCTATCCGCCAAAAGGATGAGGGCCTCCAGAGCCGAATACATCACTCTGCAGGCGGGCGCTCAGCGCCGTCCGCGAAGAGACTTCCGCTTTTTGAAAAAGATGCTGAATGTGGGTTTTTACGGTTGCCAGGCTAAGCCCCAACTCCCGCGCGACCTCTTTGTTTGAGGCACCAGCCACAACCAGCTCCAATACGTCGACCTCGCGATCCGTCAGGCTGAATCTAGCCTGGGCATCGCGCCGCTGCTCTACCCGCTTTGGCAAGTACACGCAGTTAAGCGCGTACTCCAAAAACGGTTGCAGCTTGCGCAGGTGGGCAAGCTCCTGTTGCGTAAACGGCCCCTTGGAGGCAGCACGCAACATCGTCACCACCGCGATAATTTTGCCAGCGCTACGGAACAGCATATCCGCCACGTGGCGATGATCATTGGGAACCATGAAATCCCTGTAGTATTGTGATTGCAGCAGTTCAGCCTCGCCGATCTGCTCGTCAATACACACGACGCGATCTTCAGTGTTGCAGAACTTTGCCGGGTTCAATGGATCCATGTCGCGAAAGTCGCTGGCATAGGATCGCTCTACATCAGCGTCCAGCTTGTGCAGCACCACACCTCGGTGGCGCATGTCCGGACCCACCAGGTAAAATGCCAGCGAACTCATATCGAACAAAGAGTCGATCAAATTCAAGCTCTCACGCTGGAAGCGATTGGGAAATTCAACACTGGGATAATGCCCCGTCATACTTTTGGTCGATGGCACAAAAACCTCCGCCGCGCATACTGCGCTCTATACCAGCCCAACAATAACTGGAGAGTACGACATGGTGAGCGAGTGCAACAGGCCCACGCTTGATGTGAACAGTGCCCGTGCGCTGTTCGCGACGGTCTATCTCGGCGTGATTGGCGCATCAGTGTTTATCGTACAGCCCGGATTTGTGCAGGGTCTGGTGCAGTTTTACAGATATTCCGAGCAACAGGCCGGGTATACTGCCTCCGCAGAGATATGGGGTCTCGCGCTCACGACCGTTGTATTGGCCGCAGGTGGGCACAATTGGAGTTGGCGCCTCATACTCAAGCTGTCTATCGCGCTGTTTGGCGTCGGCAATCTCGCCTCGCTGATGACAACAGACGCCACCGTCTTCAGCAGCCTCCGTTTTATCGCCGGACTCGGTTCCGGCGGCCTGGTGTCGCTCACATTCACCATCATGGGCCTGACCAGGCTGCCGGATCGCAATTTCGGCTACATGATCATGGGCGTTCTCACCTACGGCGCTCTTGGCCTTTGGGTGATGCCGCAGGCGTTCGATGTAATTGGCATGCAGGGAGTCATTGTATTTTTTGCGCTGTTTGCCTTGAGTGGCTGGCCGTTGATCAATCGGTTACCGGATTCCGGAGAGGAACATCTACAGGTTGAGGAAGACGCCATCTGCCTGCCGCAGGTGTTCCGGGTGCTTGCCATCATCGCAATGTTTACCTACTTCCTCGCCCAAGGTGTGATCTGGGCCTATCTGTTCCTCATCGGCCTGAATGGGGGCGTCAGTGAGCAGGGAGTGGCCAACGGCTTGATGCTGTCGCAGTTTTTCGGAATCGCTGGCGCATTCGTCCCCACGCTCCTGGGGCATCGCTATGGCCGCATACTGCCTCTCAGCGTGGGCATCATCGGCGGATCACTGGTGCTGTATGCTCTCTATGGCACGTTCACAGCGACGACCTACGCCGTGACTGTCTGCGCGTACAACTTTGCCTGGAACATGACCCACCCATTCCTGTTGGGCGCCATGGCAAGCTTCGACCAGTATGGCCGGGTAGTCGTATATGCGATCGCCGCGCAAATGCTTGGCCTGGCCATGGGCCCGGCCTTTGCGGCATCGCTGCTCAACGGGGGACACTACGCCTCGGTCATCAGGGCCGGCATTGCCATATTTGTGCTGTCGTGGCTGTTTATAATGGCACCACTGCTCAAGCACCGACAAACCCTGAACACCGAACCGGGGTGAACGACAATATCGAGCAGAGGGCGGCCGAGTTACTGTTCTGTGCCGGCGGTGTCTGGTCGCCTGCACTCTGAATTCATCGACCATACTGGCAGGCAGGGGCGGTCTACCCTGCAGGGCCGCCTACCGACAGCCCACCGCGCTCGCGCCGGTATTGCACCGGTGTCATGCCGAATTCGGCCTTGAAGGCTCGGCTGAAGTGGGAGGCATCCTTGAAGCCGAAATGGTAGGCGACCTCGGCCACGGTAAAGCGGGCAAAGGCACTGTCCGCCAGCGCCTGGCTGCAGGCCTGCAGGCGCAGCTGCTGGATGTAGCGGCAGATCGATACGCTCTCCGCCTCGAACAGCATGTGCAGATAACGGGTTGAGATATTGTGAGCAGCGGCAATCCAGTCCGGCGTCAGGCGCGGGTCACCGAGGTGCTTGCGGATAAACTGCCGGATCCTGCTCAGGTATTCCTGCCTTACACCATTGCACAGCAGGTCACGACGCTGGTTCTCTCCAGCATAACTGAGGGTCGTCGCCAGCAGGTCAATGACATTGGCTTCCAGCCGCTGTGCCAGGACACCATCCATATCGTCCAGCCTCTGCGCGATGGAGGTCACAAACTGGGAAAACAGGCCGTTGGCCCCGGTCTCGGCGGCCATGCGCACACCCAGGTGCCGCTCGGGCTGATGCACGCACTCCTCCATCAGGGGGGACGGGATGGCCAGCACCACCTGGGAGTAATCGCTGGCGAAATGCAGTTCGTAGGGCTCGGAGCTGAGACACAGGGTAAAGTCCCCGGGCGCCAGGTGGGCCTCGCGGCCGCGCTGGATAACCTGGCTCTCACCGGCCACCTGCACCTTGACCAGATAGATGGAGTCAGTGACCTTGCCGATGTGGCTGCGGCGCCGGTAGACATCCAGCGGAGTGCTTTTGACCGCGGCAAATCCGAGCTGGCCAAGCTGGCGGGAATTCAGGAGGCCGTGGAACTCGCCCGGGTAATCACGCGCCAGTTCGCAATCCATGGGAAAAAAGGTTGCGCTGACCTGGTCATCGAACCGTTCCAGAGATGCGGTAGTCTTCAGCATTGTGCCTGTAACCCTCGGTTCACTCCCCGCCGCCGGGTCAGTGGCGCGCCATCGGTGGGGGCCGGCCCGACTCGCCAAACTCCGAGCGCACCAGCAGTGAATGATAGTTGCTCCGATCCACAGCCGCCCGGTCGGAGTTGTCCAACCAAGATACTACAGACATCACCAGTACTGCCAGCGGCAGGGTAAACAGGGCCGGGTAGTCATAGGGGAACAGGGCCCGCTCGAAGCCCAGCACCGACACCCACACCTGGGGCCCAACCACGATCAGCGATACCGACGACAGCAGGCCCACCAGGGCACCGGCAATAGCGCCCCGGGTGGTCAACCCTGACCAGTACAGGGAGAGAAAGAGAATGGGAAAGTTGACCGAAGCGGCGACCACCATGGGCATGGTGGCGATAAAGGCCACGTTCTCGTTCTGGAACAGGATGCCCAGCACCACCGCAATGACCCCGATAACTACGGTGGTGAGCCGGGTAAGCTGCAGTTCCCGGCGCGCATCCGGAGCTCCCTTGCACAGGACCTCCGCGTACAGGTCGTGGGAAATCGCCGCTGCCCCGGAGACGGTGAGCCCGGCGACAACCGCCAGAATGGTGGCGAAGGTCACCGCCGACATGAAGCCGGTCAGCAGATTGCCGCCCACTGCCGTGGCCAGGTGAATCGCGGCCATATTGCTGCCGCCGATCAACTGGCCCTCGGCGGTAAAGAACGCGGGGTTGCCGTAGACAAACGCTACTGCCCCAAAGCCCACGATGACCAGTGCCAGGTAGAAATAGCCCATGAACAGCGATGCGTAGAACGCCGATTTCTTGGCTTCGTGCATGTCCGGCACGGTGAACAGGCGCATCAGGATATGGGGCAAGCCCAGGGTGCCGAACAGCATGGAGACCAGGATGGTAGCCACCTGCACCGGCGAATCGAACAGTACCCCCGGGGCCAGGATTCGCTCCCCCCCGGGGTGCTGGATCACGGCGGTTGCCAGCAGGTTCTCCAGGCTGAAGCCGCTCAGGTACATGACCATGAACGCCGTGATCGTGACGCCCGTCAGCAGCAGAATTGCCTTGATGATCTGGACCCAGGTAGTGGCCAGCATGCCACCAAAAGTCACGTAGGCCAGCACCAGCACGCTGATGGCGACGACCGCCACCTCGTAGGGCAGCCCGAACAGCAGCTGGATCAACTTGCCGGCACCCACCATCTGCGCAATCAGGTACAGCACCACCACCACAATGGTGCCCCCCGCCGCCACCACCCGGATCCGGGTTCGCTCCAGCCGCTGGGAGACAACATCGACGAAGGTAAAGCTGCCCAGGTTGCGCACCCGGCGCGCGAGCAAGAACAGCAGCAACGGCCAGGCCGCGAATGCGCCCAGTGCGAGCACGAGGCCATCGAACCCCCCCAGGAACATGAGCCCGGTGATGCCCAGGAACGAGGCCGCCGACATGAAATCACCGGCGATGGCGGTGCCGTTCTGGAGGCCGGTGATCTGCCCCCCCGCGGTATAGAAATCCTGGCTGCTGAGGGTGCGCCGGGATGCCCAGTAGCTGATAGCGAGCGTGGCCAGTACGAACACCAGGAACATGCTGATGGCGACGGCGTCCACCTAGGAATCCTCCCCGGAACGGGTCGTCGCCCGGTTCATGAGCAGGAAGACCAGCTCCAGCAGGATAAAAGTGACGATCAGCGCGGCAAACATCAGTAGCGAGCCGGTAACGTGCGACATCCCCAGCCGTCCGGCAAGGCTGTCGCCAAGGGCGGTCCAGTTGAGGATGAAGGAAAAGTACAGCAGCAGGGTGATCAGGGTAAACACGAAGCGACGTCGTGTTCGCGCCCTGATGACCTGGAGTTTGGCGGCATTGTCCATCGGGTTCCCCGGGGAATTATTGCTATTTGGCTGGGTTCGCGACGGAATATACCAGCCCGGAGCCCACCGGCGCCAACGATTCGCTACGCGGCTCCCGCTCAGCGCTTGATCTGCCCCTCCAGCATTTTCGCAATCTTCTCGCCGTAGGGCGGCAAAGTACCGGCCAGCTTGGCAATATTCACCCAGCCCTCCTCGTAGACTCCCCGGGCGTGGCTGAAGGTGCGAAAGCCGTCGCGGCCGCGGTAATTGCCCATGCCGCTGTGGCCGATCCCGCCGAATGGCAGGTCGTCACAGCCGACATGGTTGGCAATCGCGTTCACGGCGACGCCGCCGGAACTGGTCCGGCCCAGGACCCGCTCTTTTTCCGCCTTGTCCGTGCCGAAGTAGTACAGGGCGAGCGGCTTGTCGCGGTCGTTGATATAGTCGATCACCTCGTCAATCGCGCTGTAGGTCTTGATACACAGCAGGGGCCCGAAAATCTCCTGGGTCATGCAGGCCAGCTCGTCCGCCGGGTCAATCAGCAGGTGCAGGGCAATCTTGTGTGCCGCGGGGTCGGAGAGCTCCTCCCCCGGCGCGCACAGCGGCACTACCCGCACGCCCCGCTCGCGCGCCTCCTCGATATAGTTGCGGATGCGGCCGTAGTGACGCTCGTTGACGCAGGCGACAAAATCCGGATTGCCCTGGACCGTGGGAAACATCCCGGCGATCACTGCCTGGCATTCGCGGACAAAGGCTTCAAGCTGATGCCGCGGCACGAAGCAGTAGTCCGGACTGACACAGAGTTGACCGCCGTTCATCGCCTTGCCGGCAATGATCGTCTCCGCGGCCTTGCGCAGATCCGCCTGGGCCGAGAGGATGACCGGTGACTTGCCCCCCAGTTCCAGGGTCACCGGCACCAGGTTTTCCGCGGCGGCGCGCATGACATGGCGGCCGATACCGGTGGCGCCGGTAAAAATCAGGTGGTCGAAACGCAGGCTGCTGAAGGCGGCGCCCACCTCCGGACCACCCGTCACCAGGCATATCTCGGAGGGCTCGAAATAACTGGCAAACAGGCGCTGCATCAGTGCAGCGGTGGCCGGTGTGAACTCCGAGGGCTTGATCATGGCGCGGTTCCCGGCGGCCAGCACGTCTGCCAAAGGACTGAAGATCATGTTGATTGGCACGTTCCAGGGCGTCATGATCCCGACCACGCCCTTGGGCTGGTACTGCACATAGGCTTTGGCACCGAGAAAGTTCATCGGCATCATTGGCGTGCGGCGCTCGGGCTTCATCCATTTTTTCAGGTGTTTCTTCGCGTGCTTGAGGCTGCCGACGGAATTCATCACATCCATCATCAGCGTGACGTAGCGCGAGCGGCAGCCGAAGTCCTGTTCCACCGCCGCACAGATCTCCTCCTTGTGATCCACCAGCAGCGCGATGCAACGGTCCAGACGGTCGCTACGGGTGGCGAGCGCCACCTCGCCCTCGGCGCGAAACGCCGCCCGCTGGTTGTCCAGCAGCGCGACCAGTGGTGCGGCAACCGGTTGCGGTTCTATGGCCTGGTTCATTGTACGAATTCCTCACTAAAAACAGTTTGGGCCCGGGTGAGCACCCCGGCATCTTCCAGAATCATGTCCGCGGCCTTTTCGGCGATCATGATGGTGGGGGCGTTGGTATTGCCGGAGACAATCCTGGGCATGATCGACGCGTCTACGACCCGCAGGCCGTCGACACCGCGCACTCGCAGGCGGTGGTCCACCACCGCCAGGGGGTCTTCGCCCATTTTGCAGGTTCCCACCGGGTGGTAGACGGATTCGGCGATCTCGCCGATATAGGCGAGAATCTCGGCGTCTGACTGTACCCGTTCGCCGGGTAGGTACTCCCGGTCGCGGTAACCGTCAAAGGTAGCGGCTGCGAAAATGTCCCGCACTCTCCGCACCGCGGCAACGATGGCCTGGCGATCGTGTTCCGTATCCAGATAGCGGGCAATGATCGCCGGCGCCATTTCCGGCAGGCCGCTGCGAATGTGCACGCTGCCGCGGCTGGTGGGGCGCAGATGACACACCGTGGCCGTGGTGCCTGGGCGGGTTTTCATTATCCCGCTGGCATCGGTCTCCCCCGCGGCGGGAGTGAAATGAATCTGGGCGTCCGGGCGCTGCTGGGCATCGGAGGTGCGGAAAAAGGCGCCGACCTGGGACGCGGGGTGGGCCAGCAGGCCCCGGCCGGACGCCAGGTACCTGGCGATATTGCCGAGCAGCGCCAGCGGCCGGCTCTCCTCGTAGAACGTCCGCACCCCGTGCAAGCCCTGGATCACATTGACGGTGAGGTGGTCCTGCAGGTTCTCCCCGACTCCGGGCAAATCCTTGGCCACCTTGATATTCAGCGCATCCAGGCGTTCGCCGTTACCGATGCCGGACAGCTCCAGCAACTGCGGACTATTGATGACGCCGCCGCAAAGCAGCACTTCCCGACGGCTGCGCGCGCGATGGCTCTGCGCTTTTTTTCGCTGCCAGGTCACATACTCCACCCCGACCGCACGGCCGTCCTCGATCAGCACCCGCTGCACCTGGGCGCCGGTCATCAGGGTCAGGTTGGGCCGCGCGCGGCACAGGGCCAGGTAGGTCTTGCTGGTACTCTGCCGGCGTCCGTTACGGGTGTTGAGCTGGTAGAAACCCACACCCTCCTGCTGCGCCCCGTTGAAGTCGGGATTGAAGGGCAAGCCGGTTTCCATCGCCGCCTGCACGAACATATCCGCCGGCAGCATCTTGTCCGCCGCCGCGACTTCCTCTACCCACAGCGGTCCACCTGTCCCATGGAGCGCATTGCCACCCTCGGCCTTGTGCTCGGCGCGACGGAAGTATGGCAGCACACTGTCGAAGTCCCAGCCTTCACAGCCGGTATCGGCCCAGCCGTCGTAATCCTCGCGCTGGCCGCGCACATAGATCATGCCGTTGATGGAACTGGTGCCACCCACGACCTTGCCGCGGGGCCAGGCGATGCGGCGGTTGCCAAGCTGCGGCTCCGGATCGGTCTGGTAGCACCAGTTCAGCGACGGGTTCTTCATCAGGAAGGCGAAGCCCAGCGGGATATGAATCATGGGATTGCGGTCCTCGCCGCCGGCTTCCAGCAACAGCACCTTGCGGCTGGCTTCGCGGGACAGGCGCCAGGCCAGGGCGCAGCCCGCCGACCCCGCGCCGACGATAATGTAGTCGTACTGCTCTACCGCCACAGGTTCACACTTCCGGATCGAAGCGAATATGCATGTCTTTCATGCCATTCACAAAAAAGGACTGCACGTAACGCGGCGACCCGGCAAAACGGGGATTGCGCAGGCGCGGAATGATTTCCTCCAGCATGATGCGCAGCTCCAGCCGGGCCAGGTGCGAACCGATACAGAAATGCTGGCCGATACCGAAGGAGCGCAGCTGGTTGGACAGGTCGGGTTGGCGCTCGACGCGACGCACATCAAAGCGCGTGGCGTCGGCGCCGAACACGTCCTCATCGTGATTGATGGTGTGGTAGTGAAGCACCAGCTTGTCACCCTTGCGCAGCTGCTGGCCGCCGATCTCCACGTCCTCCATGGCGGTGCGGCGCATGGCGGTAAAGGCGGTGTTGTAGCGCAGGATTTCCTCGCAGGCGTCCGCAATCCGCTCGGGGTTGTCAACCAGGTATTGCAGCTGCTCCGGGTGCTCCATCAACAGGCGCATGCCGTGGGAAAGTACCGTGCGGGTGGATTCGTTCCCGCCCACCAGGATGAGTATGAACATCCAGCCGAACTCTTCCTCGGTGATCGTGCGCCCTTTCACCTCGCCTTCCAGCAGGTCCTGCAACAGCCCCGGCCTGGGATTCGCCCGGTGCTTTTCCGCCAGCTGCATGGCGTAGCCGATCACTTCCGCGGAGGCGATCTGGCCGGCTTCCTCGGAGACCGACATCTCCGGGTCATCGGCAAAAATCATGGTGTTGGTCCAGGTGAAGAACTGCTTGCGGTCCTCGATCGGGACACCGAGCAGCTCCAGGATCGCAATCAGCGGCAGCTCGGCGGCGACCTCCTCCACGAACTCGCATTCGCCGCGGCTGGCCACCGCATCGACGATACGCCGGGCGTGAGCGCGCAGGCTGGGCTCGTGGGCCGCGATCTTGGCCGGGGTAAAGGCGGCGCGCACGATACGGCGCACGATCTGGTGCTCCGGCGGGTCCATGCCGATGATGGTGCGGCGGTGCACCGCCTCGACCAGCCACTGGTCATACTCGGTGGGAAAAGGGCTTCGCTCGGCAGAAGAAAACCGCTGGGGATTCTTGCAGATCTCGTCCAGTTCCCGCTGCCGGGTCACTACCCAATAGGGCACGCCGGTGAGAGGGTCATCCAGCTTCACCAGGGGGCCGGCCTCGCGAATCCTGGCCAGTTCCGCATAGGGCATGCCCCCGACATAGGTCGTGGGGTCGAGCAGGTTGGAAAAGGGGCAGCCTGACATGGGGGTCTCCGTTCAAGTACTGGGGGCGCAACGAGACAATGCGATATAATTGCACATTTGTATAGTCTTTCAGGACAATCCGCTTGTCAAATTGGTGAAATAAGGGTGCGTTAAGCTGACAGGCCTACTCTCCTTCGCAGCTGATACCCGCTTGGAGAGACCATGCTGCCCGCGCCCCGGATGCCCGCTATACGCCTACTCCTGAGTGCCCTGGTACTGGGCCTGGGGCTGCTGCTGTTGTCGCGCCTCGGCCTGGTGCTGTGGCAGCTGGACCGCGTCAGTGCGGCAGGCCTGCTGCCCCAGGTGTTCCTGTACGGGCTGCGGGCGGACAGCATCATGATGAGCCTGGTGACGCTGCCACCGGCGCTGCTGCTGCCGCTGGCCTGGTGGCAACGAAGCTGGCCGGTATGGCGCCTGCTGACAGTCGGCTGGCTGGCTTTCTGCGGCCTGATCCTGGTCTTCATGGAAGCCTCGACACCGGCCTTCCTGGGGCAGTACGAAGCGCGCCCCAACCGGCTGTTCTTTGAATACCTGGCCTGGCCCGTCGAGACCCTGCGCATGCTCTGGGGCGGCTTCCGCCTGCAACTGTTGGCCAGCGGCGCTCTGCTCGCCCTGACGGGGCTGGGAACCGCCCGGTGGCTGCGCCGGACCGTAACCGGCCTGCCGTTCCGCAGGCCCACCTGGCATACAGTCGCCGCCTGGCCCCTGCTGCTGCTGGCACTCACCATGGGGGTTCGCTCTACCCTGCAGCACCGACCGCTCAATCCCTCCTGGTTTGCCTTCTCCAGCGACAACCTGGTGAACCAGCTGATGCTGAATTCCACCTGGTCGCTGGCCCACGCGGTGTATAACCTGCGCCATGAATCACAGGCCGGCGAGCGCTACGGCGAGATGACCGAAATGGAGATACTGCGGGCTGTAAAGGCCACCGCTGCGGACTACGGCATCGAGGAGTTTGCCGATGACCCCGCCCTCCCGACCCTGCACCACCAAGACAGCGCACGTACCGATGAGCGCCGCCTCAACCTCGTCATCATCCTCGAGGAGAGCCTGGGGGCTACCTACGTCGGTAGCCTGGGCGGTATTGAGGGCCTGACACCCAATCTGGAGCATCTCGGGAAAGAGGGCTGGTGGTTCGAGAATCTCTACGCCACCGGAACCCGCTCCGTGCGCGGTATCGAGGCGGTAACGACCGGCTTCCTGCCCACGCCGGCGCGGGCCGTGGTCAAGCTGCTGGGATCACGCGGCGGCTTTTTTACTCTGGCGTCACTGCTGGGGCGCGAGGGCTACCACAGCGAGTTCATCTACGGCGGCGAGGGGCATTTTGACAACATGGCGAGCTTTTTCCTGGCCAATGGTTTCGACCAGGTTGTGGATGAACGGGACTATGAGCGTCCCGCGTTCCGCGGCAGTTGGGGCGTTTCCGACGAGGACCTGTTTGCCAAGACCGACGAGCGCCTGCAGCAGCATCACGCTGCGGGGCAACCGACCTTCACACTGGTGTTCAGCTCCTCCAACCACACTCCCTTCGACTACCCCGAAGGCCGGATCCAACACTACGATGAGCCCGCTGCCACGGAGAACAACGCCATTCGCTACGCCGACTATGCGCTGGGAGAGTTTTTCGCCAGGGCCCGCAGCCGGGACTACTGGCAGGACACGGTGTTCGTCGTCGTGGCGGACCACGACAACCAGGTCGTGGGCGAGAATGTGGTGCCGGTAGAGCGGTTCCACATTCCCGCGCTGATTCTGGGCGCGGATATAGCCCCGCGCCGGATTGAGACCGTAGCCAGCCAGATCGACCTGCCGACCACCGCCCTGTCGCTGATCGGCGTGAGCGCCGATCACCCCATGCTGGGCCGCGATTTCAGTGCCGTTGGGGATCACGCAAACGGGCGCGCGATCATGCAGTTCGGTGATCGCTTTGCCTGGATGGAAAACACAGAGCTGGTCATCCTGGCGCCGGAGCAGGCACCGGTATTCGCACACTTCGACGCGGCCAGGAAACAGCTGACACCGGTGCCCGGCTTCCGGCCCGCTGCGCACCGGCGCGCCCTGGCCCACGCGCTGCTGCCCTCCTGGCTGTACCGGACGGGACGCTATAGCCTGGAACACGGTTCCCAACCGGCCCCGACCAAACACGGCACCGGTTGAGCGGCACAACCTGTGCCCCTCGCCTCTTGGCCGTCGCCGCGAGCAGGGCGGGGAGAAACGGTATTTACTGCAAGAGAATTCGCAGTCCGATCAGCAGCAGCACCACGCCGCCCAGCAGCTCCGCCTTGCTTTCCAGCCAGGTACCGCTGCGCCGGCCGATATAGACCCCGGACCAGCTGAACAGCGCCGTGGCCGCGGCGATCATCAGGCAGGCCACAAGCGGGCTTACCGCCAGCAAGGTCAGGGCGAAGCCAGCGGCCATGGAATCGATACTGGTCGCCAGCGCCAGCACCAGCATCAGCCGCTGGCTGATGCGAGTCACCGCCTCCTCGACACCTTCGCTGAACGACTCGACAATCATCTTGCCACCAATGACAGCCAGGAGCAGGAAGGCGATCCAGGGCGCATACACTTCCACCCAGCCCAGCACACTGGTGCCAGCGAGGTAGCCAATCAGCGGCATCAGCCCCTGGAATGCGCCGAAGTAGACCGCGCAGAGCACTGCCAGGCGCCGTACACTGCCGTGTTGTTTTGAGCCAAGGCCGATGGACACCGCAAAGGCATCCATGCTGAGGGCGATGGCGAGAGACAGAACTTCGATCACGACAGTTTCCAGCGCTGTTGGAGCGGGTGGCATTGTAAACAACCGATCCCATTCACGCCATGGCGCGGGCATGACTGCGACCGCTATGATGGCGCTCATCAAAATAGACTGCGGTGACCCATGCCCTTGCCCGCCAACTGCCCGCAACTGACTGCGCTGAATCTGACGCACCCCCAGGTGCGCGACCTGGCGTGGGCCTGCCTCGGGCCTCCCCTGCTGCGAGTCGAGACTCTGGCGCCTGGCGCAGGCGTCACCGACGCCAGGCTACCCCTCACGGCCGCCCGCACGGCCTGGCTGCATGAACTGGACCGGCAACCGCAGCCGCTCATCGACTGGCTGGCAGCCCAGCCTGCCACGCGCCTGGGCCTGTATTTTGAGCGGTTGTGGCACTTTTTCCTGACCCGGGACAGCGAAACCGACTTGCTCGCCCACAATCTGCCCGTGCGCAGTGGCGGCACGACCCTGGGGGAATTCGATTGCCTGTACTATTGCCGCCAGCGCCAGCGACCGGTACACCTGGAACTCGCCGTGAAGTTTTACCTCGGCTGGCGGCGCACCACCACGGCGGCAGGCCAGAGCACCGCCGCGGAATGGTTGGGGCCCAACACAGTGGACCGCCTCGACCTGAAACTGCAGCGTCTGCTGCAGCACCAAAGCCGGCTCTCCCTGGACCCTGTCGGCAGGGAGCTGCTGGCAAGCCGGGGTCTGGAACAGCCGCTGCGCGAAATCGCCCTGCGCGGGAGCCTGTTCCAGCCCTCCGGAGACCGGCTATCGCCGCCGCCCGGCTACAACCCTGCCCTGCCCCTTCCACACTGGTATCCCTTGAGCGCCTGGCGCTCAGGGGCAAACGCGCAGGGCCGCTTGGTTGTCCTGCCGCGCCTTCGCTGGCTGTCGCCACTGCGCCACGGCACTGCAATCCAGGCCCCGGAAGACCTGCTGGTACAGTTGGAAGCACGCTTCGCCCGGGGTGGGCGGCCCGTGCTGGTTGTGCAGGTGGATGACGAGGGTTGCGAGAGCCAGCGCTTGTTCCTCGCTGGCGACCGCTGGCCCGACGTCTAGTCTGGCTGCACCGGCAGCGTGGCCACCCGACGTCCCGCCAGGCGTCCGAAGAAGCTGCCGTCCCCCAGTGATATCCCGGAGCAGTAGCCTTCGCCCCAGCGCGGCAGACCGCAGCTGCTGCGCCCGGCCGCAAACAAGCCCGGCACCGGCACGCCATCCGCATTCAGGACTTCGCCGCTGGGCCACGTAAGCAGCCCGCCCAGGGTAAACCCGGTGGCGGGATAATCGTCCGCGCCAAAACTGAGGGCGGCAAACGGCGGCTCGACCAGGGGCCGCATCCACTTTGCGTCCTTGTGCAGCAGCGGATCCTCGCCGGCAGCGGCGTAGCGGTTGTAGGACTCGACCGTGTGCACCAGTTCGCCGGCCGGCAGACCCAGCTCCGCCTCCACCTCGGCCCAGGTTTCCCCCACCGCGGCGATGTGAATGTCCGGGTTGAAGTCGGGCCGGGCAAAGATCCCGTTGTCCATCAGCAGCCAGGCACGGCCGTTGGGCTGGCGCATCACGTAGCGGGTGGCGCGGCCGTGATAGACGTCCTCGTTGATAAAGCGCTGGCCGCGTTCGTTGACGAAGATCCCGAACACCATGTTGTCCGGCGGGAAGGATGGCTTGGTGGCGAAGAACTCTTCCATGTGGCTCACCGCGCCGCCCACCGACATGCCCATGCGAATGCCGGAGCCGTCGTCGTTACCCCCGGTGGTCGGCTGCCCCGCCGCCTCCAGGGCCGCAGGCGCAAAGCGCTGCAGCATCTCCCGGTTGCAGATAAAGCCCCCCGCGCAGAGGATCACGCCCTTGCGGGCACGCAGGTAGCGCACTTCCCCATCGATACGCGCCACCACGCCGTGCACGGCATCGACCGCATCCGCCACCAGGCACAGGGTGCGGGCGTTGTAGTGCGCTTTGGCGCCGGCCTCCAGCGCCCGGGCGGCGAAGGCGTCCATAACGATGCGGCCGGCGCCCATGCCCTCCATCTGCGCCGCATGGGCCCGTGGCGCGGGTTTCGCCGCGGTCGAAAACGGCCAGGCAGCCTCGCTGCCGGACCAGATCAGGGTGTCGTCGGTGACCGGTTCCAGCCATTTACCCGGCAGAAAAGTTCCCTTGAACGGTATGCCCTGGGCGCGAATCCACTCGAAGTGGTCGACCGCGCCATCGGCATACAGGCGCACTTTTTCCGGATCCGCGCCCGGGCCACCACTCAGCAGCAGGTACTTGAAGAGTTCATCCGGGCTGTCGTCGAAGCCGGCGGCGCGTTGCACAGAGGTACCCCCGCCGAGGTAGAACTCGCCGCCTGACAGGGCGGCACTGCCGCCGTAGGTCCCGGCGACCTCGAGAATGGTAACCTGCGCCCCTGCGCTGGCCGCCTCAATCGCGGCGCAGGACCCGGCAATGCCGAAGCCAACCACAATAACATCGGTTTCACTGTCCCACTGCGGGACCTGATCCAGGCGACAGGGAGTGGCGGCGGAAAATCGGGGAGACACAGGCGGATTCCTCTCGTTGCAGGCAAGCTCGGAACGGCAATATGTCGGTATCGGCCCGGTTTTGCAAAGTCCGGGCGGAACTGCCCGGCACCGGTTCAATATGTGATTCCAGCCAGTGCTTGTGCTACGGCGACCGGTCTGCCGCAAGCAGGGCCTCGAGGTGGGCCTGGGCACTTTCCGCCAGCGCCGCCAGGTCGTAGCCGCCCTCAAGCGAGGACAGCACCCTGCCACCGGCGCTAAGCGCAGCCTGCTCCGCAAGCTGGGCCGTTACCCAGGAGAAATCGTCCGCTACCAGTGCCATCCCCGCCAGCGGATCTGCCCGGTGGGCATCAAATCCTGCGGACACCAAGACCAGTTCGGGCGCAAACGCCCTCAACCGGGGCAAGCACTGCTCCCCGACCACGGCGCGGAACTGCGCGCCATCGCAACCCGCCGGTAGCGGCAGATTGATGACATTGGACGCGGCGGGGCCGGTCCCCGAATACGGGTACAGCGGGTGCTGGAAGGTGGAACAGAACAGGATGCGCTCGTCGCCCGCCACCACGTCTTCGGTACCGTTGCCGTGATGGACGTCGAAGTCGACGATGGCCACCCGCTGCAGGCCCCGGTGTTCCAGCGCATACAGGGCGGCAATGGCGATTGAACTGAACAGGCAGAATCCCATCGCCCGTTGCCGCTCGGCGTGGTGCCCCGGCGGGCGCACGGCGCAGAAAGCCGCGCGGGCCCTGCCATCCAGCAACAGGTCCACCCCCAACACAGCCGCGCCGGCCGCTCGCCGGGCGGCGGCCAGGGAATGCGGGTTCATGCGGGTATCGGCGTCCAGCGGATAACTGCCCGCAGCGGGGCTGCAGGCCTGCAGCCGGCGCAAATAGCTTTCCGGATGGGCAAGGCGCAGCTGGGCATCGGTGGCCAGCGGGGCCGCATGCTGCTCCAGCCTGGCAAGCAGCCCGCTTTCCTCCAGCCGGTCGTGAATGGCACGCAGGCGCGACGGCTGTTCGGGGTGGCCGTCCCCCATGTCGTGTAGCAGGCAGTCGGGATGGGTTATGTACGCTATCGTCACGTGGATACTCCCGCTCCGTCACGATACAGATTGAAGACCTCTCCCTGGCGGCGCTCGATGTCGCTGAACACCCGCGCTGCCACCTGGCTGTAGTGGTTTGTCAGCTCTGACTTCAGGCTGTTCTTCTCGGCCTCTATCGCCGCCAACAGCTCCGCGCGCAGGCGGGCGCGGTTCAGCGCCTCGTCGACCTCATTGACGGCCAGGTCAGTGGCCAGCCAGGCGCCACCCACCAGCGCCGGAATACAGACCCAGGCCATGGGGCCACAGAGCGCTCCGGAACCGCTGGCCTGGCCCGCAGTTGCGGCCTTGGCGCCTCCTCTTGCCGCCACGCCCGCCAGCAGTCGCCGCATTCCCACGCGGCTGACCACAGCTGCTCCGAGTCCCGCGGCAACCCGCCTGCCGACGATTCCGGCGGCGGCACCGCCCCCGCCCCATGTGGCTGGCACCAAACCGGCCAGGGTTGCGTCGGGCGGCGGCAGCACCAGACAATCCGCGCCTGCCAGCCAGTCCCGGACAAAGGTCTCCTGACCCGCGTAAGCCGCACGCACGCGGCCCTCGAGCGCAGTTTCCATGCCGCCACCGACAGCACTGAGCGCGGGCGCGACCAGCCCGTGAACCTGTCGATCCACCTGCAGGCCGACCCTGTCTGCCAGGGAGACCCCGGTCACCCCGGCGGCCAATACCCAGGCCAGCTGCTGGTATTGCCCCCTGAGGCTGAAATTCCAGTCGAGGAAATGTTCGACACCGCTGCCGGCAAGCGCGTAGGCGGCGTCGATACGCTCTGCAACCACCCTGCTCATGGCCAGGTTGAACGCCTGTTCCTCGGCTTGCAGGCGTTGCCCGGCAGCGGCGACCAGCCTGGCATGTTCCTCAGCGGCCAGTCCCTGGCAGGGGTCGACGGCGGCAGCGGACTGGCGCAGCTCAATACGGGTAAGCGCCAGGTAAACGCTGCCAGCAGTTGCCAGCACCAGGGCAAACGCCAGCAGGGTAGCGCGGTCAGAAGCCGCCTGCCTGGGGCGCTTATCAAGCCGCCCCGCCAGGGTGACCGCCCCCAGCAGGACCATCCACACAGCAGCCACCTTCAGCGCACTCCAGAGCAGGACACCCACCCAGGCCGCCAGGTAGACCCAGCGACTGCTGCCGGCAACTGTCGTGGTCACCTGCATCAGGTGCCAGACGCCGGCATCAATGGCGTGGGCAACACCCAGCGCGTGGCCCAGCAGCGGTATCGCGCTTGTCGTCGCGCCGCGCTCGAAGCCACCGCGCAGCACGCCGGTCAAGTCCATATCCCCCGTGACCGGCACCTCCAGCCAGTACAGCTGCCACAAGGCCAGCCCCACAACCAGGAGTACAATGGTGGCGCGGCAGGCCCAGCGCAGTGCCAGCGGATAGTGGTACTGGGGGACCAACTGACTGCGCAACAGCGCCGAGGCGAGCGCAAACAGGACCAGGAACAGAGGTACACTGGCCAACACCATGAGCCACTCTTCCGGCCTGATGGTAGCCCCGTACAGCAGGGCCACAGCGGCCGTGGCCAGCGCCGTAACTACCAGCCTCAGGCGCAGCAGAAACCCCTGCCAGAACACCCGCCTGACCCAGCTTTCCCTGCGTGTCAAAGCGTTCAGGTAGGCGTGCCGCTGCAACAGGCGCAGGGGCTCAAGATACTGGTAGATCACCCAGCCCGACGCCACCAGAAACAGCGGCAGGGTCAACGCAGTCATTTTTTGTAGCGGGTAGGTATAGAGCACGGTGAGGGCAATGGCCATGCCCAGCAGCGCTGGTAGCGACAGCGTGTAACCGCCGCCGGAGCCGGTTTCTCGCCCGGCGGGCCGCTTCAGATCAGCCACACAGCTCATCCGCCAGCGCCCGCAACAGCGCCGCCCCATCCCCCTGCCAGGCGCTGCCGTGCATGCAGGCCAGGGTTGTGGGAGAGGTGGCGGCCAGACGCTCAAGCATGGGCCGCGCATGGACGGTATGGGAAAAATAGTCCAGCGCCTGACGGAACGCTTCGCTGGGACCGAGGATATCCTCGCTGGTGAGTGCTGGCAGCTTGCTGCCGCCCTGGGTGAACAGATCTCCGCAGAGCAGTGTTCCAGTACTTTCCTCGACCAGGAAGCCACACTCCCAGGCGTGGGGCAAATGTGGCGTGTCCAACCAGCGCACCGTATGCGTACCCAGGGTCACCGGCTCCCCATCCGCCAGCGCCCGGGGCTCGCGATCGGCCAGGTCAGTGATCGACACCATCGCAGCCACCTGGCCGCAGAGGGGCACGGCCCGCGGCGCCGCCGCCAGCCACTCGTTGAGTGAGCCGCACTCATCGGACTCCACGTGAGAGAAACCGATATAGCGCAACCGGTCTACCGGCATGATGCTCGCAACGGCCTCCCGCACCAGGGGAAACAACTTGCGCGGGCCAGTGTGGAACAGCAACGGCTCGTCATCCACGACCAGGTATTGGTTGAAGGAAAAACCCCCCGCTGCTGGCAAAGGTACCGGGGTATTGATGCGGTATATGCCGGACGCGATTTCATACACATTGGTACCGCTCTCGCTGTTGGTGATGTTCATGTCGTCGCTCCCGTTAACGAACCCTGTCTTGCCTGATGAACCTTCCCCCCAACAATAGTCCAGCCCGGCTGCCGGCGCTAACCTCACCGCCAGGGGGCCGCGGAGCGCGCTCGCCCCGCAGTCTATGCACGGTACCAGCCCGCCGGATCCACCCGATAATACGCCGTCAGCAGTGAGAACAGCTCGGGATGCTGCACTCGCAGTTGATCCGGCAGCTCGAAAAAAGTTTCGGTTACCACGGCAAAGAATTCCGCCGGGGCAGTTGCGCCGTAGGGGTCCAGCAGGGTCTCCTCCCCGCGCTCGGCGGCGGCGACAAGGGACTCGTACTCCCGCGTCATTACCCGCACCCAGGTGTCGGAATCGGCGCGGGAGAGCAGCGGTGTGCCGTTTTCGCTACCGCTCTCGCTGTCGAGCTGGTGGGCGAATTCGTGGAGCACCACATTGAAGCCATCGTCGAAGTGGGCGAGGTCGCGATCGACGTCTTCCCAGGACAGAATGACCTTGCCCGCATCCCAGGATTCACCCAGCAGTGCGCTACTGCCGACACTGACCGTGCCGTCGTCGTGCCACTCCTCGCCCTCACGCAGGAAGGCGCCGGGATAGACCAGGATATGCTGCAGCTGCGGGAACCCCTCAGTGTGCCGGTTCAGCAGCAGCAGGCAAGCCTGGGCGGCGATACAAACTTTCATTTCCTCGCTGACTTCGAGCCCGCCGCAACCGTGGAAGCGCTTGCTGGCGAGAAACAGGCGCACCAGGTCCTGCAACTGTCGGCGTTCCGGGTCCGCAAGACCGGCATAGGGTTCCAGTCGCCGCCTCAGCAGCGCATCCCAGGCGTCGGGGAAAGGCGCGGCCAACGCCCGACGCCGCCGCCGGGCAGGCAGGATAAAGATCAGCACCGTCGCCAGGGCGACAACGAATACCGCTGCCCACAGAATCATGTAGCCGCAATCCTGGCCTGTAAGTCCGGGATGCGCATATCCGTCAGCAATCGCATGGTACTTGTTTCTCTTTCCCTGGAATGGGCGCCAGTGTACCGCCAGGTGGCGACTCGTCACCAGACAGCGCGAGTGCTAAGGTTATTCCACTGCCAGTCACCACATGTACTGAGGGATCACCTGTGAAGTATTGCCTGTCGACACTCACACTGCTCACCGCGGGGCTGCTGATGACGGCCTGTGCGGAGAAGCCGGCACCGGCAGTCACTCCTGCCACCCGGGTTGAACCGGCTGCCATTTCTGCCCAGCGCCTGTCCGAACACGTCAGGGTGCTG
This sequence comes from uncultured Haliea sp., assembly GCA_947258585.1. Classification (GTDB taxonomy): domain Bacteria; phylum Pseudomonadota; class Gammaproteobacteria; order Pseudomonadales; family Halieaceae; genus Haliea. Next base: position 205,746 of record CAMYIZ010000047.1, read on the forward strand.
GCGTCGGATGAATTCGGCGGCCGGGCGCCCGGCACCCCGGGCGAAGAGAAGACCATCGCCTACCTGATTGAGCAGTTCGAAGCCATGGGTATCGAACCCGGCGGCCCGGACGGTAGCTGGACCCAGACGGTACCGATGATCCACACCCTGCTCGACGACCAGGGCAGCCTGACGGTCCACCACGGGGAAGACAGCTACCCGCTGCTGCAGTCACAGGACATTGAGGTCAGCACGGTGCGCGCGGACCCTGCGCTCCTGGTCGACCGGGCCCCAGTGGTATTTGTCGGCTTTGGCGTGTCCGCACCGGAGCGCGACTGGGACGACTTCGGCGACATCGATCTCACCGGCAAGATCGCCCTGTTCCTGGTCAACGACCCGGACTTCGCCGCGACCGCGGAGGAACCGGTTGCAGGCCGCTTCGGCAACCGGCGCATGACCTACTACGGCCGCTGGGCCTACAAGTTCGAGGAAGCGGCCCGGCGCGGCGCACTGGGCGCGCTGGTCATCCATGAAACCGCGGCCGCCGGCTACGGCTGGAGCGTGGCCGCCTCGTCCCCGGGCGAGAACTACGCACTCGCGGGCGCGGGAGACATGCCTGTGGCGTTACAGGGCTGGATCCACGGTGATGCCGCCGCGCGCCTGCTGGCGACTGCCGGCCACGACCTGGATCAGCTGCGGGTCGCCGCACGCCACCCCGACTTCACCGCCTTTGAACTGGAGGGCACGACCTTCAGCGCCGATTTCCAGGTGCAGGTCAGGCAAATCGACAGTGAAAACGTGCTTGGGCTGCTGCCCGGCAGTACCCATCCCGACGAGATCCTGATGGTCGCCGCGCACTGGGACTCCTACGGCCAGGGAGTGCCGGACGCCGACGGCCGCACCGTACGCCCGGGCGCCAATGACGATGCGCTGGGTACCGCCGGGGTGCTGGAACTGGCCCGGGTTCTCAAGGCGGGTCCGCCGCTGCAGCGGAGCGTGGTGTTCGCCCTGTGGACTGCCGAGGAAAGCGGCCTGCTTGGGTCCAGGGCCTACGCCGAAGACCCCGTCTATCCGCTGGCAACCACCGTCGCCAATTTCACCCTCGACATCCTGCAAACTGCCGGCCTGGCCCGCGACGTCATCCTGGTGGGCGAAGGCCAGAGCGAACTGGAAGATGACCTGGCGCAGGTGGCGGCCAGCCAGGACCGTGTTGTCACACCGGAGAACCTGCCGGAAAACGGACTGTTCTACCGCGCCGACCACTTTTCCCTGGCACGGGGCGGTGTGCCGGTCTTGCTGATCATGGCTATCGCCGGCGGCAATGACCTGGTGGACGGCGGCCGGGCGGCGGGCGACCAGTGGGTTGCCGACTATGTCGGCAACTGCTATCACCAGACCTGCGACGCCTGGGATCCGGACTGGAACCTGGCCGGCGCAATCCAGGACATCGAACTGTTCCAGCTGCTGATCGAGGACCTGGGCAACTCCCGGCGCTGGCCGGAGTGGAAACCCGGATCAGAGTTCAAAGCCGTGCGGGACGCCAGTAGCGCTGCCAGGAGATAGCCATCATAAACGCAGAGGTTGCCCTGATCACCGGCCATTCGCTGGTGGATGCCGCCACCTTGGCGCGCTGCATTTCACCAACCCACTCCGAGGAGTTTCCGTGACCCAGTTCGACTATGTGAAGACCCGCCGCGAGGACGTAGACCCCATTCCCAACCAGTCACTGGTAAAGGTCTTCATGCGCTGGTTTACGCGCCTCAATGTCTGGGTATTCAAACTCAGCCGGGGCAGACTGATGAAGAACTTCCCGGGCGGCCATCCCATCTGCGTGGTCGGCACCACCGGCCGCAAGTCGGGGAAACGCCGCGAGATCGCCCTGATTCACCTGCCCTGGAGGGACGGCATCCTGCTCGTGGCATCCCAGGGCGGGATGGAGACCAACCCGGTGTGGTACTACAATATCAAGGCCCACCCCGACATTGATGTCATGGTCGGCGGCCAGCACCAGCTCATGGTCGCGCGCCAGGCCAGCGACGACGAGAAGCGGGAACTGTGGCCACACCTGCTGAGCCTGTACCCGGACTTTGATGAATACCAGGCGCGGACTGATCGCGATATCCCGGTATTCATCTGCATGCCGCGATAGGCAGAATTGGCCAGCTGGTTACAGCGCTCAGGAGAAACGCACATGAATGCCCAGGCAAGCACCCTGCAGACCGTGTGCCCCCATTGCGGCACCATCAATCGCATCGAGCAAGCCCGACTGGTCCAGAAACCAAACCGTGGGCACTGACACCAGCGCCACAACATCACACACGGTCCAGCCGCCCACGCAACTCGGCGTCGTCCACTCCGGTTACCTCAACGACCTTGTGCTGCGAAGTACTTCCCGAAATCACTTTCACCGAACCGGCGGGCAGGTTCATGCTTGCGCAGAGCAGCGCCTCGAGGGCTGCGTTGGCCCTGCCTTTCTCGGGCGGCTGGGAGACCCTGACCTTGAGGCAATCGCCCAGCCAGCCAGCAATCCCGGCTCGGGACGCGCCCGGCACAACTTTGATCTTCAATCTTGCTGTTACCGCGCGGGAGCTTTTCATGGCTGCCTGAATCCCTTTGGTGGCGTGCAGAGAGGGCTATTCCAGTCGTGCCGGAGTATTTTATGATGGTCGAAAGCCTATTGCCCGGATTCGCTATATAACCCACCATGGGCGCGAATGGCACAGTATCTTACCGGAATGCAGCACCCGCCAGCAGCAATGAGGACAAGCACATGCGAGCAGTGAACGGATTCATCGCCGTCGCACTGTGTTGCCTGCTGTCCGGCCCCGCCCTCGCCGCCAGGATCCATGTCGCCGTTGCGGCGAATTTCAGCGCTGCGATGAGAGACATTGCGACTAAGTTTGAGCAATCAACCGGGCATGAGTTGCTACTGTCTTTCGGCTCGTCGGGAAAGATTTTCGCCCAGATTCAACACGGCGCACCGTTTCAGGTATTTCTGTCGGCGGACCGGGAGAAGCCCGAGGCGCTGGAACAGGCGGGCCTGGGCGTGCCCGGGAGCCGCTTCACCTACGCGGTCGGCGCCCTCGCGCTCTGGTCAGCCACCCCCGGTTTCGTCGACGATACCCCGACCCGCCTGATCAGCGGCGCCTTCAACAAACTGGCCCTGGCCAATCCAAAACTGGCACCTTACGGGGTGGCAGCGGTGGAGGTACTGGAAGCACTGCAGCTGCAACAGGTCACGGAGCCCCGCTGGGTGGTGGGAGAAAATATTGCCCAGGCCTACCAGTTTGTCGCCACCGGCAACGCCGACCTTGGCTTTGTCGCGCTGTCGCAAATTCTGCACCAGGGCCGGATCAAGGAAGGTTCCAGCTGGCTAGTGCCCCCTGAGCTGTACAGCCCGATTCGCCAGGACGCTGTGCTGTTACAAAGCGCCACTGACAGCGAGGGGGCCAGAGCCCTGCTGGATTACCTGCGCAGCGATGAAGTCCGGGGCATCATTCACGCACACGGCTATACCACCGAGTAAGGCGCGAACATGATTTCCGAGGCAGACCTTGCGGCTATCTGGCTGACACTCAAACTGGCGACCACCGTGACGATACTGTTGTTGCTCATCGGCACGCCCATCGCCTGGTGGCTGGCGCGCACACGCTCCTGGTGGAAAGGCCCTGTGGGCGCGGTCGTTGCGCTGCCACTGGTACTGCCGCCGACCGTGCTCGGATTTTATCTGTTGGTTGCGATGGGGCCGAACGGCTTCGTCGGCGAGCTGACCCAGAGCCTGGGCCTCGGGACACTGCCCTTTACCTTCTGGGGTCTGGTGGTGGGATCCCTGTTCTATTCGCTGCCGTTCGTGGTGCAGCCGATCCAGAACGCGATGGAAGCGCTGGGCCAGCGACCGCTGGAGGTAGCGGCAACGCTTCGCGCCGGTCCCTGGGATCGCTTTTTCACCGTGGTGTTGCCGCTGTCGAGACCGGGCTTTGTCACCGCCGCCGTGCTGGGCTTTGCCCACACCGTCGGCGAGTTCGGCGTGGTGCTGATGATCGGGGGCAACATTCCCGGAGAAACCGGGGTTGTGTCGGTGCAGATCTATGACCATGTGGAGGCACTTGAGTATGCCCAGGCCCACGTACTCGCCGGCGGCATGCTGGCCTTTTCATTTTTGGTGCTACTCGGGCTCTACGGGTTTCAGCGCAAACATCCGGCGCGGGGTTTGCGCTGGTGAGCAACGCTGCGGGTCATAACGGGGACGGTACCGAGAGCGGCCTTCAGGCACAGTTCCGGCTGCGCCACCCCGGCACACACGCCTCCAGCTTTACCCTGGACGTTGATCTGACCCTGCCGGGCCAGGGCATCACGGCCATTTTCGGCCAGTCGGGTTCCGGCAAGACCACGCTGCTGCGCTGCGTCGCTGGCTTGGAGCGCCCCGAGCAGGGTCGCCTGACGGTCAATGGCGAAACCTGGCAGGACAAAGGACTGTTTCTGCCGACACACCGACGGCCGCTGGCTTACGTGTTCCAGGAGTCCAGCCTGTTCCCCCACCTGACGGCGCAAGGGAACCTGGATTACGCCACCGCTCGCTGCCACGCTGCATGCTCGAAAGCGTTGTATGACCAGGTGATCGCGCTGATGGGTATCGAGGGAATCCTGCACCGCCATCCCGCCCAACTGTCCGGCGGCGAGCGACAGCGGGTCTCTATCGCCAGGGCCCTGTTGATCCAACCCCGCCTGTTGCTGATGGACGAGCCCCTGGCTTCGCTCGATTTCGCCCGGAAACAGGAAATTCTCCCCTATCTGGAAAAGCTGAAATCCACCTTTGATCTGCCCATCCTCTATGTCAGCCACTCCCTGGATGAAGTGGCGCGCCTCGCCGACCAGCTGGTGCTGCTGGAGCAGGGGCGGACCGTCGCCCAGGGTGCGGCTGCCGAGCTCTTTTCCCGCATCGATTTACCCTGGCCCAGTGGCAACGAGTTCGGCGTGGTGTGGCAGGGCGAAGTGGTGGAACGCAACGAACAGTGGCATCTGGCGCGGCTGGTCTGCCAGGGTAGCGAGCTGTGGGTGCGGGACGCCGGCGAAGCGCTGGGCCAGAAAGTCAGGGTTAGAATACTGGCCCGCGATGTCAGCCTGGCTCTGGCCTGCCACGAGGACTCCAGCATTCTCAACCGGCTCCCCGTGACCGTCGAGGACATCGCTCCGGACAGGGATCACGCCATGGCGCTGGTGCGTTTACGCGCCGGCAGCAACCATGTGATTGCCCGAATCACCTACCGGTCCATCGATCATTTACAGCTCCTGCCGGGAAAGCAGCTCTGGGCGCAAATCAAGTCTGTGGCCATTGTGCGCTAGCCGGCCGCGCGGCGCTTGCGGTGAAGGCTGTCAGGATTCATAGGCCAGCCGCACTTCACGGGCGATCAGTTCCACGCCTCGCTGTACCACATCGGCGTCCTGTGCATAGGACACCCGCAGGCATTCATGCTTGTGTGCCCATTCGTCGATGCCGACAAAGAAGTTGTGACCCGGCACAACCAGAACGCCCCGCTGCTTGAGCCGCTGATACAGTTCCTGGCTGGAAATCGGCAGCCCCTCGAACCAGAGCCAGAGGAATATTGCACCTTCCGGCTTGTGGATACGGTAGGGCAGCCCCGCCAGCGCCTTGCGGAACCACTGTACCGTCTGCGCCGAGCGCTGGCGATAAAACGGCGTGACGTGGTCCCGGGTGAGCGACAGGATCTCGCCAGTTTCAAACAGGGCTTTTGCCAAGGCCGGGCCCAGCGTGCCACAGGCGAGGCTGACGATGGTATTGGCATTGGTATACGCCTGGATGATCTCTTCGCGCGCCACGATAATCCCGGTGCGCACGCCGGGCAGCCCCAGCTTGGACAGGCTCAGCGCCAGGATCGTGTTGTCATTCCAGTGCGGCTGGGCCGCCTCGAACAGGATATTCGGGAACGGCAGGCCATAGGCGCCGTCAATGATCAGGGGAATACCTTGCGCCGCCGCGATCTCGTCCAGGTGCGCAATCTCGGCGTCCGTCAATACATTGCCGGTCGGGTTGGTTGGTCTCGATACACACAGCGCACCGACATCGTCTTCCGGCTTCAACCGGGAAAAGTCGACGTGATACTTGAACAAATGGTCGTCCAGGAGTTCGATCGACGGCCGGGTAGCGCTGAAAAAATCCTCGCTAAGGCCAATGTCGCCATAGCCGATATACTCCGGTGCCAGGGGCAGGTGGATGCGCCGATGACTGCCGTCGGGCATGGTGCCGGCAAACAGATTGTAGAGCACAAAGAACGCCGACTGGCTGCCATTGCTGACGGCGATATTCTGCTCGCCCAGGTCCCAGCCGAATTGCCTGTTCAGGAACGCCGCCACCTGCTGGCGAAACTCGCGGTCCCCCTGGGGGGACTGGTAAATACCAAACAGGCTGTGGCGCCGGGCCGGGTCAGACATGATCTGTTCCAGGCGCTGCTGGAAAATGGCCTCTACTTCCGGCAGCCGACCGGGGTTGCCGCCGCCCATGAAAATCATCCCGGGATTCTCGTTCAGGGCCTCACCGAGATCCGTCATCAGTTCGACAATGCCTGACTGCCCTGCGAACTTCTCGCCAAAAGCCGATAACTGCATGCCTGTTCTCCCTAAGTTCGCATTCACACGAAGATCGCGCCAGGATTCTCCAACTTGCCTTTGAGTGCCTGCACCAGGCGGGCTCCGTCATAACCGTCCACGATACGATGGTCGAACGACGCTGACACATTCATCATGGTGCGGGCTACCACCTGGCCGCCGCGGATAACCGGCCGCTGCTGCATCTTGTTGATACCGATGATACTGGTCTCCGGCGCGTTGATGACCGGGGTGGTGGCAATACCACCGATCGCGCCAAGACTGGTTATGGTGATGGTTGAACCCGAGAGTTCCCCCGGTGCTGCCCTGCCCTCCCGGGCCAGCGTGGACAGGCGCCCAAGCTCGGTCGCAGCCTGCCACAGGTCGAGGCCTTCACAGTGCCTGACGACAGGGACCATCAGTCCGGCCTCCGTCATGGTGGCAACACCGATATGCACCGCAGCGTACTGGATCAGCGTCTCTGTTTCAGCATCGAAGCGGGCGTTGCAGTGCGGAAAGGACGGCAATACCCTGACCAGCGCCAACATCAGGAACGGCAGCAAGGTCAGCCGGGGCTGACTGTCTTGCCGATTTTCGTTCAGGTGCACGCGCAGGGCCTCGAGTTCGGTCACATCCACCTCCTCGATATAGGAGTAGTGCGGGATATTGCGCTTTGACTCGAGCATCTTGCGCGCGATTACCCGGCGCATGCCGCTGAGCTTGACCTCCGTGCTGCCCTGCCCCGGCGCCCCGCCCCGCACCGCCAGTTCACCTCCGGCGGCCAGGAAGGCTTCGAAATCCCGATGGCTGATGCGCCCCCGCGGACCGCTACCCGGCACATCCGCCAGATTGATGCCCGCTTCACGGGCGCGTTTGCGCAGCGACGGAGAGGCCAGCACCTGCTGGAATACCCGGTCACTGGTCGAGCTCCGGGCCGCTCGACTTTCAGGGGGAGGTGGCTGCGAACTGGATACAGTCTCTCGCGTAACGGTGGCCTCTTTGCCGGAATCTGCTGACCCTGCGCTTTCCATGTCCTGTACATCGAAGCGCACCAGTTCGGCCCCCACGGCCAGCATCTCCCCTGCCTCGCACCCCAGCGCCGTGATGGTACCGGCCACTGGCGAAGTCACTTCGACAATGGCCTTGTCCGTCTGTACATCCGCCAGTGCCTGGTCCTCCTCGACTACGTCGCCGACGCTCACGCGCCACGCGGTGACCTCGGATTCCACAATGCCCTCACCAAGATCCGGGAGTTTGAACGAATAGGTTTCCATAGCCGCTCCTCAATCGCAGGCCGCGGCGCGCCGCAGCGCATCGCTGATCCGCTCGTGACTGGGAAAGTACTCCCACTCGAAGGCGTGGGGATACGGGGTATCCCATCCGGTCACGCGCTCTATCGGCGCCTTCAGGTGCCAGAAGCACTCTTCCTGTACCTCGGCAACAAGCTCGGCACCGAAGCCACTGGTACGGGTCGCTTCATGGATGACCACACAGCGCCCGGTCTTCTCCACCGATTCGACAATCGTCTCGATATCCAGCGGCAGCAGGGTTCGCAGATCGATCAACTCGGCATCAACCCCGCTGTGCTCGATCGCCGCTTCAGCCACATGCACCATGGTGCCGTAGGACAGCACGGTAACCTCGGTGCCCTGTCGCAGCACATTGGCCTTGCCCAAAGGAATTGAATAGTGCCCCTCGGGCACCTCGCCCGCCGGATGCTCCGCCCAGGTCCTGGCCCTGCCACCACCGGCATTGTGGCCATAGAAGGGCCCGTTGTAGATTCGCTTGGGCTCGAAAAAAATCACCGGGTCATCGTCTTCAATCGCGCTGATCAACAGACCCTTGGCGTCATAGGGATTGGAGGGCATCACGGTTTTCAGGCCGCAGACGTGGGTAAAGATCCCCTCCGGGCTCTGCGAGTGGGTCTGCCCGCCGCGAATACCGCCGCCGCTGGGGGCGCGCACCACCACCGGCGCCCAGAACTCGCCGCCGCTGCGATGGCGCAGCCGGGCCAGTTCCGAAATGATCTGGTCGATGGCGGGATAGATATAGTCCGCAAACTGCATTTCCACCACCGGGCGCAAACCGTTAACCCCCATGCCGATCGCCGCAGCGACAATACCGCCCTCGGCGATCGGCGTGTCCAGGGCGCGGTGAGCGCCGTATTTCTGGTACAGGCCCTCGGTACAGCGGAATACGCCGCCGAAATAGCCAACGTCCTGTCCCATCACCAGCACATTGGGATCGCGCCCCATGGTGCAATCGAGGGCGGAGTTGATCGCCTGAACCATGCTCATGGCGGTCATGACTTTGCCCTCACTTTCTCCTGCTGGCGCCGCAGGTGCTCGGGTATCTCCTTGAACACATCCTCGAACATGGATTCCACCGGCCAATGCGGGCCATCCTCCAGGGTGCCGAGCGCAATGGCCCGCTTCCAGTCACCGGCCACCGAAGCCTGCAACTCCGCTGCCAGTGCCGTGTGCTGCTCATCGCTCCATTCACCCAGATTGACCAGATGCTGCTTGAGCCGCTCGATGGGGTCGCCCAGCGGCCAGGCTGCCGCCTCATCACTGGACCGGTAGCCCGCGGGGTTATCGCTGGTGGAGTGCCCCTCTACCCGATAGGTGAACAGTTCGACAAAGGTCGGCCCATGACCGGCACGAGCCCGCGCGGCCGCCCATCGGGTGACCGCGTAGACGGCGAGAAAATCGTTGCCATCCACCCGCAGGCTGGGAATGTTGAATCCCAGCCCCCGGGCGGCAAAGGTGGTACCGGTTGAGGCAAAGCTCTGCGGGGTGGAAATGGCCCACTGATTGTTGACCACATTGAGCAGTACCGGCGCCCTGTAGGTCGCGGCAAACAACATGGCGTTGTGCACATCCGCCTCTGCCGTGCTGCCGTCGCCCACCCAGGCCGCGGCAATATGGTCCTCGCCCTTGTAGGCCGAGGCCATGGCCCACCCGACTGCCTGGCTGTACTGGGTGGCGAGGTTGCCGGAGATACTGAAGAAGTTGCCCTGCTTCCAGCTGTAGAACACCGGCATCTGGCGCCCCTTGAGGTTGTCGCCGGCATTGGATATGCAGTGACACATCATGTCCACCAACGGGCGACCCCGCACGAACAACAGGCCCTGCTGGCGGTAGGTGGGAAACAGCATATCGCCGTCCTCCAGCGCCATGGCCTGGGCCACCGCAACCGCCTCCTCGCCGGTGCACTTCATGTAGAAGGACAGCTTGCCCTGGCGCTGCATACGGAACATGCGTTCATCATAGGCCCGCACATGCAGCATGTGCCGTAGCCCGGCGCGCAACTGCCTGGGCGTCAACTCTGGCGCCCAGGCACCGACGGCCCGGCCCTCATCATCGAGGACGCGCACCATGCCATGGGCAAGGTCGGCGGTGTCCTGTGGCGAGACATCCAGCGGCGGTTGCCGCAGCGACCCGGCGGGTGGAATCGCCAGGGATTGAAAGTCGGAAGTTTCCCCCGGGCGTGATGATGCCCGGGGGATATGCAGCTTGCTCGCGTACGCCGACACTGCGGCGCCATCAACCGAATTCGTCATGATCCTGTTCCCACCGTCGCCCCGCCGCTTCTGGCAGCCGGGGCCGCTCTACTCGCAGTGCTCCCTCTTGGGGGCCCTGCCACCTTGCCGCTCGGGGGTCACCCGAGCCTGCGCATACCGATACTGTAGACCAGGACAGCAGTAGAAGTTATGCCAAGCGCTCCGTCGAAAACCCCGTATTGGCATATTTTATACTCCTTAAGATCTATTCTTATATTTATTTGTGGATATAATTGCCCGTTAGGTATTTTCGAGAGCAGCCACATGCAACTGGATAAAACCGACCGAAAAATCCTGGCCCTGCTGCAACGCGACGCCAGCATGTCCGCATCAGAAATTGCCGAGCGGGTAAATCTGTCGCAACCGCCCTGCTGGCGCCGGATCAAACGGCTGGAAGAAGCAGGTGTCATCCGGCGCCGGGTCGCGCTGCTGGACCAGAGAATGCTCGGCCTCAACGTGACCGTATTTGCGCGCATCAAGCTGTCCGCGCACGGCAAGAAATCCCTGCCGGAGTTCGAAGAGCAGATTGATGAAATCCCGGAGGTACTCGAGTGTCACACAGTGATGGGAGACTATGATTTCCTGCTGAAAATCGTCACCCGGGATATCGATACCTACGAGGCCCTGTTCCGGAAAAAGCTGTCGCAAATGCCGACAGTGCAGGAGATCCACTCCAACGCCGCCCTGTCGCGTATCAAGATCACCACAGAGTTACCGCTGGACGTCGCTGAAATGACCACCTGATCAAGCGTTGCAAGGTCACCGTGAAAGTTGGGCGGGAGATCGCAGCAGGTATTGGTGGCCAATCCACACGCCGGTCCGGTCATCCCGTGGCTATAGGTCGGGAACCTGGGCGTTCTCCAGCCGGGCTGCCCGGGCCTCTGCCTCTTTCTGATCGAGCCACGCGATCGTCTCCCTTGCCTCCGCTACGCCAAGCGCGAAGTCCGTGAGCTTCATGTCGACGGATCGAACCGGATCAGTTTCGTTGAATGTCTGGATGTAAACCTGTAGCCAGGCAGCGCAGTCGGCCGGATCCGCCACGCCTCGCTCGCGGACTTTCTGGATCTGGTGGTCGAGCTGGCTGAAACTCACCCTCCCGGTCATTTCAAGCACCAGGCCGGAATCGTTCTGTGGCTTCTCGCTGCAGCTTACCCGGCCCTCCGGGAAGTCCCAGCGCAGCGTGCCAACCAGCGAGCCCGCCTGGCCGCGATGACGAAAGCTGGGCTCGCCATAATTGTCCTCCAGCGCCGCCATAAACCTGTCGATTGGAGGCAGATTTGCTTCACTACCGAGCGTACGGCTCATGTATACCAGCTTGCCCTCGCCCGGCGGCGCGGTGAAGTGGAACTCGTAGTACTCATCAGAAGCCGTCTCTGCCCGCACCCGTTCGAGGTAGGGTTCGGTGCGCAGTTGCTCGGCACCATCGGAGTAGCTGAAGCTGGCAAGACGCTCGCTGATCTGCACTTCGGGATCGCGCTTCAACAGCATCGCCTTGACCTGATCCGGAGGCATGCCGACACAGATATCGACTATGGTCAGAGTGTCGTCAGGACATTCGTAACTGAAACCGGTTGTGACTTCCGTTGTGACTTCGGGCTCATCCGCTACCGCTGACTCCGTCGCGACTGCCCCGGATTGTTGCGACTGTACTGGCTGCTTGGTATCGGAGTCATCGCCACAGGACGATATACACAGTATGCCACCGAGGGCGATAGCAAGCTTGAAGTCGCAACCCATCCTCATGGAAATACCCCCCGCTATTGCGCAGCGCTCCACTCTGCGTAACAGGAAAAGTCATTCTTGAAAAGTAGACTGCCGCGTCACCGATGTCCAGTAACCCAACTACGCGCGAGCACAACAGGCTACGGTAATACGATCATAAGAAAGTGCGGATACGGGATACGGGATACGGAATGCGGGGACTATCCCATACCCTATGTGCACCACCACAAGACCAATCGAACGAAGCATGGCTTACTGACTACGAGAACGCAGAATGCACTTATGGGGACCCGAAGACATGACTGCCAGTCCGCGCCTGAGCCCAGCGAGATGATTTTCGAATGTTATGTATGAGTTAGTGTTGCCATGTTTCAAGCTCAACAAACGCCAATGCACGTTTAATCAAAAACTGCAAGCGCAGCGTGCGTTGCGAATCCCACAATTGGCACCATAATCGCTCGCGCTCTGACTCACCTTGAGTATTGGGAAATGTAGAGGTCCACATCCTAACGTCCAAAAGCACTAACAGAAATCTCAGCAGCTCTTGAGTGCCTAATGTAAACCGATGGAAATAGGCATGCAGATCAGTCAGCGACTAGAGCGTCTTCTAGAGCAGGTTGTCATAGGCTCGTTTTGAATTGGTCTTTGATGCCACTATCGCAGCCAAGACTTTTTGATTGAAAACTTAGTCATAAATGAGAATTCATTGGGAACTAATAATGAGAAAAAATGCCAGTATGTTTCGATCGTTTTTCGCGCTTCTGTTGGTCGGAGTATTCTCCGCAGGTCTTTCGGGCTGCAAAATTGAGTTGACGATCCCCGAGGGCGGACAAGTTAGATCTGGTTCGGGTGCATATGTATGTACGGAAGGACAAAGATGTCAGATAAATGTCGATGATCTCGATTTCGACGAAACCTTTTACGCTGTTCCTAATCCGGGCTATGAATTTCAGGGGTGGCTGAAGAAGCACAGAAGCTTTTGTGGCGGGAAGAGGGAATCCTTGTAATGACCCAGTGAATAACTGCACATGGTATTTTCTATCTGAGGAGGTAGGTAACCATGATGCAAGAACCCGAAATCAAACGCTGGACAGCGAAGCGTAAGGCGGAGTTGATCAAGCAGGTCTAC
>CAMYIZ010000048.1 GCA_947258585.1 uncultured Haliea sp.
GATAAGCCGTGGCTGTCGCCGGCCACCGCGCGACGGATCAGTTGCGATGCCTCGCTGGTGACGGTGCTGGAGGATGACGCCGGCAAGGTGCTGAACGTGGGCAGGAAGTCACGGATTGTGCCGGAACCTATCCGCCGCGCCCTGCGCGAGCGGGACGGAGTCTGCCAGTATCCCGGCTGCCAGGAATCAGAGTACGTGGATGCCCACCATATCCAGCACTGGGCCGAGGGCGGGGAGACGCGGCTGGACAACCTGGTGACCCTGTGCCGGTTCCATCACCGGCAGTTGCACCGTGGCTGCTTCGACATTCGCCTGAACGGCAACTCCGCGGAGATTTTGCCGCCAGCGGATTATGAGCCAGCGAATTACCAGGGGCAGCGAGGTCTCAGGGACAGTGGGCGCTCTGGGAAGAAAAGAACCCATGGGGGAAGAAGTCACCATATGAGGGCGACCTCTCCATCGGAGAAGGTGAAGAAGTTTCCATAGGTTCCATAGGGGGGAAGGTCTCCCTTGAATTTGCGGAGATCTTTCCGATGACGGGATTGGAATCGACAGTCCTGAACCCAGGCATTCTGGCCGCTACGATCGCGATGATTGCGCTCACTGCAGCTGGATCAGGCTGGCCATGCGGCCTGTGGTGCCATCGCGGCGGTAGGAATAGAAGCGCCGGGGGTCGCTCAGGGTGCAGAGCCCGCCGCCATGCACGGCACTGACACCGGCGGCACGCAACCGCATCCGGGCCAGGGCGTAGAGGTCCAACAGGTAATGGTCCGCGCGGGGAGAGATTGCGAAGGCGGCCTCCACTTCGACCACTGGGCTGACGGCTGCCGCGGCATCGGCCGCCGTTTTGAGGGCTACCTCAATAAATACATCGCGGACTTCCGGACCGACCTCAAAGGCGGTCGGGCCAATGGCCGGACCCAGCCAGGCCAGCAGTTCACCGGGGTCGACTGGCAGGGCGGCCACCGTAGCCTCAAGCACTCCGGCGCAGAGACCGCGCCAGCCGGCATGCGCGGCAGCAACCACGGTAGCTGAGCGGTCGCAGAACAGCACGGGCAGGCAGTCAGCAGTTAGCACCGCACAGGCAATGCCGGGCTCGTCGGTCCAGCAGGCATCAGCCTCGGGCACAGCGCAGCCGCGGGAGGCATGCACCACGTCAATGCCGTGGACCTGCTGCAGCCACTGTACTGACGTCCCGCCTGGCAGCGAGCGCTGCAGCAAGGCCCGATTGGCCGCCACGGCCTCCGGGTCGTCACCGACGTGGTCGCCGAGATTCAACCCCTGCCATGCACCCAGGCTGGCACCGCCCTCCCGGGTCGTCACCAGGGCGCTGACCGCGGCGGGCGCCGGCCAGTCAGGCCTGAGCAGGACGGGCGCTGACACTGTCTTCCTCGGCCAGAACCTGCAGCAGTTCCACCATGTCCGACGGCAGGGGGCAGTCGAACTGCATTTCCTCCCCGGTCACCGGGTGAATCAGGCCCAGAGCCTCCGCGTGCAGGGCCTGGCGGGGAAAGCCGCGCAGGGCATCTATCAGGCGGTCGGACGCACCTTTCGGAATCCGCGGGCGACCGCCGTAGACGGGATCACCGATCAGGGGGTAGTGCCGATGGGCCATGTGCACCCGGATCTGGTGAGTGCGACCTGTTTCGAGGTTTACGGCGATGCGGGTGTGGTGGGCAAAGCGCTTGATCACCCTGTAGTGGGTTATCGCAGGCTTGCCGCCGGCGGCAACCACGGCCATCTTCTTGCGCTGGCGCGGGTGGCGACCAATGGGTTCCTCAATGGTGCCGCCGCCGGTCATGGCGCCTATACAGACCGCGCAGTACTGGCGCTTGACGGTACGGGCCTGGAGTTGCGCCACCAGGTGGTGGTGGGCACCGAGGGTCTTTGCCGCCACCATCACCCCGGAGGTTTCCATATCGAGGCGATGCACGATTCCGCCGCGGGGCAGCTGCGCCATGCTGGCGGTGTGGCCGATCAGGGCATTGACCAGGGTGCCATCAGCGTGCCCGGCAGCGGGATGTACCACCAGCCCGGCCGGCTTGTTGAGGACCAGGATTGCCTCATCTTCGTAGAGGATATCCAGCTCCACGGCCTCCGCCTGCCAGCTGACCTCATCCTCCAGCAGTGCGTCCACGACCAGTTCGCTGCCGCTGCGTACCTTGTCCCGGGGCCGGCACTGGTTGCCATCGGCCAGCAATTCGCCGCGCTTGATCCAGGTCTGCAGGCGGGAGCGGGAATACTCGGGGAACAGGCGGGCCGCCACCTGGTCCAATCTTTCACCGTCGAGCTCTGGGCTCACTTCGGCCCGGGCGCGGATTCTGTCTGCCATGGGAATTCCTGTTTATGCCCCGGATGCAATGTGTTTAAATAGGGCGCTTGAATCAAATCCCAAGTCTATCACGCCAGCGGTTGCCACCTTGTTGAAATCATTGAAAATCACGACTGCCCTGCTGCTCGTCGCCCTGCTCTTAGGCTGCGCCAGCAAGGATGAGCTGGACGGCATGTCCGCCGACAGCGGTGAACAGCAAATGTACGATAACGCCCAGCGCTACCTGCGCAGCCGCAATTTCGACCTGGCGGTGCGCAGCCTGCAGTTGCTGGAGTCGCGCTATCCGTTTGGCAAGTATGCTGAACAGGCCCAGCTGGAACTGATCTACGCCCACTATGGCGCGTTTGAGCACGAGGCGGCGGTAGAGGCCGCTGACCGCTTCATCCGCCTGCACCCGCAACACCCTAGCGTGGACTACGCCTACTACATGAAGGGCCTGTCTGCCTACAGTGCAAAGTCCGACATCTTTGCCCGCTTCCTGCCCACCGATGAAAGCAGTCGCGACACCAGCCATGCCCGCGAGGCCTTCGCCGAGTTCGCCCAGCTCGTCGCCCGGTTCCCGGACAGCCCCTACGCGGCAGATGCCAAGGCCCGGATGGTACACCTGCGTAACCTGCTGGCCCGACATGAAATCCTGGTCGCCAACTACTACTTCCGTCGCGGCGCCTACCTGGCCGCCGCCAACCGGGGGCGCTATGTGGTGGAAAACTTCCAGCGCACCCCGGCCGTGGCCGACGGGCTGGCTGTCATGGCCCAGGGCTATATACTGCTGGGCATGAACGATCTGGCCGAGGACGCCATCGAAGTCCTCAAGCTGAACTATCCCGACTACCCCTCACTGGGCCGGGACGGCCAGTTCATCAGCGATTACTCCCTGGATGGCCCCCAGCGCTCCATCATCAATCGCGCCACTTTCGGCCTCTTTGACCCACCGGAAGTGCCCCAGTTCGACAGTCGCGCCCTCTATAAATAGGGGCTCAGTCCCCCAGCGACCAGGCGGACGTAATCGGGTAGCGGCGGTCGCGACCAAAGCCCCGGCGGCTGATACGCACGCCAATCGGCGCCTGCCGGCGCTTGTACTCGTTCAGGTCCACCAGGCGCAGGACGCGATGCACCTGTTCCGGGTCCAGCCCGGCGGCGATGATGGCTGACGCGCTGCAGTCCTGCTCCACGTAAAGCTCCAGGATTCGGTCCAGCACCGGGTAGGGCGGCAGGTTGTCCTCATCCCTCTGGTCCGGCGCCAGCTCAGCGGAGGGCGGGCGGTCGATCACCCGCTGGGGAATGCTGGGCCGCAGGCTGTTGCGATAGCGGGCCAGCTCGAACACCAGGGTCTTGGGGACGTCCTTCAGCACATCGAAGCCGCCGGCCATGTCGCCGTAGAGCGTGGAGTACCCCACCGCCAGTTCACTCTTGTTGCCGGTGGTCAGGACCAGCAGCCCCTTCTTGTTGGAAATGGACATCAGCAGGACCCCGCGGCAGCGGGCCTGGAGATTCTGTTCGGTGGTGTCCACGCGCGTGCCGGCAAATTCCTCCTGCAGCCCGGCCATGAAGGCTTCATACATGGGCTCAATGGAGATCACCTTGTGCTTTACGCCCAGCATGCGCGATTGTTCAGCGGCGTCCTCCACACTCATTTGCGCCGTGTAGCGGAAAGGCATCATGACCGCCTCGACCCGCTCCGGCCCCAGCGCCTCCACCGCAGCAACCAGGGTCAGGGCGGAGTCAATCCCGCCGGACAGGCCCAGCACTACCCCACGGAAGCGGTTCTTGTTTACGTAGTCGCGCAGGCCCAGCACCAGGGCCTGCCACACCGCTTCCAGTTCATCCAGCGGCGACGCAACATCGAGGCCACTAAAGCCGATACCGGCGTCACTTTGCGCAGCCTGCAGCCAGTATTCCCCTTCGACGAAATTGGGGGCTGCTGCCACCAGCTCACCGCCTGCGTCGACGACGAAAGAGCCGCCGTCAAAGACCAGCTCATCCTGGCCCCCCACCTGGTTCACATAGACGATAGGGCAGGAATTGCTCCGGGCGCGTTCCGCCACCAGCTCCCAGCGCTCGACCCGCTTGCCGCGGTGATAGGGCGAGGAATTGAGATTCAGGACCAGTTCTGCGCCGGCCCGTGCGGCGTCGCGCACCGGACCGGGCTCCCAGATATCCTCGCAGATAGTCAGCCCCACGCGAACGCCGGCGATATCGACCACGCAGGGACTGTCACCGGGCTGGAAATAGCGCTTCTCGTCAAACACCTGGTAGTTTGGCAAGCATTGCTTGTGGTACTCCGCCACGATCTCGCCCCGGTGCAAGACCGCAGCAGCGTTGTACAGGGCGATACCTTCCCGTCGCGGATAGCCCAATACCACCCAGGCATCCCCGGTCATGGCTTCGCAGATGGTTCGCAGGGACTGGTTCACCCGCAGCTCGACGCTGGGGCGCAACAGCAGGTCCTCGGGCGGGTAACCGCTGAGAGTCAGTTCCGGAAAGACCAGCACCGGCGACGCGGCCTGCTCCTGGGCCCGCTCCATCGCCGCGATCACCCGGGCGGTATTGCCCTCGAAGTCGCCCACCTGGGTGTTCATCTGTACCATGAGGATATTGAGACTGGTCATGCGGTTACCGCTTGCGCTGTCAGTAAAGCGCCATTTTCCGGGAAACGCCGCGCCGCTGCCAGACCCGCATCGCATTTACCCGGGTGATTCGCTGCTCCACCCTGTAACCAGGCCTGCTACACTAGGCGCTCCACGGCAACCAGACCCTGTGTGCGAGTGAATCGACCCGCGATCCTCACCAAGCCCGCTCCACAAGGCGCCAGCAAGCAAAACCTGCTGCTGTTTCGCATTTATGTCGGTTACCGCTCCCTGCTGTCGGTGGTATTGCTGATCATGCTGGTCAGTCCCAATACCCGCCAGCTGGTCGGAGTGCTCAACCCGACCCTCTATGTCACCGTGGCACTCGCCTACCTGGCCACCAGTGCACTGCTGCTGGGTTCACTGGCGAGTGAATGGCGCTACAATCAGCGCGCGCTGTTCGCTGTCTTCCTGGTCGACATTGTTGCCATCGTACTGATGACCGACGCCAGCGGCGGCATGGAAAGCGGCCTGCCGGTCTTGCTGGTGATCACCGTGGCCGCCGCTGCGGTCATGATCCCCAACCGCACCCTGGCCACCCTCATCGCCGCCCTCAGCGTCCTGGCCACGCTCGCCGATACGGTCTGGCTGTTGCTGCGCGGCGCACTGGACATCAACGCGCTGTTCCCGGTGGGCCTGCTGGGACTGCTGATTTTCGGCGTCTCCCTGATGGTCCAGTTCATCGCCACCCGACTGGGCAAGGCAGAGGAGCTGGCCCGCTCTCGCGCCAGCGATCTCTACAACCTGCAGCGGCTCAACGAGCAAATCGTCCAGCACATGCAGACCGGCATCCTGCTGATCAGTGACAACGGAACCGTGCGGGTAATGAACAAGGCGGCGAGCCTGCTGCTTTCACCGGACCGGCCGATCACCATGGAACAGGGGCGCAGGCTGGGGGACTACAGCGAGGACCTGTCCCGCCAGTTCGAACACTGGCGGGACAGTGGCCAACACCGCGCGCAACCATTCCGGGTAGCAGAGACAGCGCCTTCCGTAATCGCCCATTTTCGCGAATTGCAGCCGGGGACCGAGCGCGAGACGCTGGTGTTTATCGAAGACTATACCCCGGTGACCCAGTACGCCCAGTCGCTCAAGCTGAATTCACTGGGGCGACTGACCGCGAGCATCGCCCACGAGATCCGCAACCCGCTGGGAGCCATCAGCCACGCAGCCCAGTTGCTGCTGGAATCGCGGGAGCTGGCAGAGTCCGACCGCCGTCTGGCGGACATCATCCAGCACCACAGCCGACGGGTAAACCAGACGGTGGAAAGCGTGATGCAGATCTCCCGCCGCGAGCCTCCCAAGCCCGAGTACATCCCACTGTGTCAGTGGCTGCCGGACTTTGTCGGCAAACACCTCGATGGCCTGCGGGAAGAAGCCGAGATCGCGGTGCACTGCAGCTACCCCGACCTGCTGGTGGAGTTCGACCAGGAAAACCTGCAGCGGGTGCTGGGAAACCTGCTGGACAACGCCCTGCGTCACAGTAAGATGGCCACAGGCCACGAACGGGCGCGTATAGAAGTGGCCCTGGATTTCAGCAAGAACCAGTGCCTGATCGACGTCATCGACGAGGGCACCGGCGTACCGCTGCAGGACCAGTCGAAACTGTTTGAGCCCTTCTACACCACTGTACAGGAAGGCAGTGGTATGGGCCTTTTCCTGTGCAAGGAGCTCTGTGAAATCAACAACGCCGACCTGTATTATCGAACGACCAGCCAGGGCGAAAGCTGCTTCCGGGTGGCACTGAACCAGAGGGAACTGTAGCGACCGTGAGCTCCCAGACCGTACTGATTGTGGACGACGAGCCCGATATCCGCGAGTTGCTGGGCATCACCCTGAGCCGGATGGGCCTGAATTCCCTGAGCGCCGCCACTCTGGGCGACGCCCGCGCGAAGGTCGCGCAGCTGCGCCCCGACCTGTGCCTGACTGACATGCGCCTGCCCGATGGCAACGGCATCAGCCTGGTCGAATACATTCAGCAGGAGTTCCCGGATATACCGGTCGCGATGATCACCGCTCACGGCAGTGTCGAAACCGCCATTGCCGCGCTCAAGGCCGGCGCATTCGATTTCATCAGCAAACCCATTGAACTGGAGCGCCTGCGCAACCTGGTGAGCTCCGCGCTGCGGCTCAATGACACGCCGGCGCAGAGCACCGAAGAGAGCGAGGAGAGCAGCCGCCTGCTCGGCAATGCACCGCAGATTGTCGCTCTCCGGGGCAAGATCAGCAAACTTGCACGCAGCCAGGCGCCCGTGCATATCTACGGGGAATCCGGGGTTGGCAAGGAAGTCGTTGCACGCCTGATCCACAGCAATGGTCCCCGCGCCGCCAAGCCCTTCATTGCCGTCAACTGTGGCGCAATCCCCCACGAGCTGATGGAGAGCGAATTCTTCGGTCATCTCAAGGGCAGCTTTACCGGCGCCACCCGCGACAAGCTGGGGTTGTTCCAGGCCGCCGAGGGCGGCACCCTTTTCCTCGACGAGGTCGCCGACCTGCCCCTGTCCATGCAGGTCAAGCTGCTGCGGGCGATTCAGGAGAAGGCGGTGCGCCCGGTTGGTGGCAGCGAGGAACTGGGCACCGACGTCCGCCTGCTGAGCGCCACCCACAAGAATCTGGCGGCAGAGGTGGCAGCGGGTTACTTTCGCAATGATCTTTACTACCGCATCAATGTGATAGATCTGCAGGTTCCCAGCCTGCGGGAACGGCTGGAGGACCTGCCGGTACTGGTGCCGGCGCTGCTTTCGCGCATTTGTGACACCGTGGACATGCCCATACCCACCCTCGCCCCTGCTGCCATGACCGCCCTGCAAGCCTACCGGTTTCCCGGCAATGTGCGGGAACTCGAGAATATCCTGGAACGCGCTGTCGCCCTGGCCGAGGGTGACGAGATCAGCGAGGAAGACCTGCAGTTCACTCCCCAGCCCGCGCCCCTGCGGACGTCCGTCGGCGGCCGCGGCGAGGGGCTTGATGTCGAGGCGGCCTTCGGCAACCTGGAGGCTTATCTCGAGGATATCGAGCGCCAGATCCTCAGTGCCGCCCTTGAACAGTGCCGCTGGAACAAGACGGCGACCGCCAAGCTGCTGGGTGTCAGTTTCCGCAGCCTGCGCTACAGGCTCCAGAAGCTGCAGCTGGACGATTAACATGCGACCCGCCTACCAGCAGTCCTGCGATCCACCCGGCCCCGACGCCGTTCGCACACCGTCCGAATCGATACCCAGGGTGCCACAGCGCTCGTCCTCCGCCTGCACACCAACCGGACGCGCCAGCGCCAGGAAGCGATAGTCACCCGCATCCTGGAGGGAAACTTCATACAGAGCCCCGGTGGCAACCTCCCGACCCTGCGCATCGATGCCAACGACGTTGGGCGACGAATAGCCCAGAGCCGTCAGGTCCCGGGCATAGTGTCGGTGATTGATAAAAAAGTGCTCCTGCAGCGCCGCCAGTTGCATCAATTCCGCCCTGGCAACCACGCGACGCGCTTTGCGCACCTGCTCCGCATACACCGGCATGACCAGCAGTAGCAACAACCCGAGCAGCAGCATGACCACCAGGACCTCCACCAGGGTGAATCCCCGGGAGCGACATCGGCAACCATGCCAGGCGGACCTCACAGCCGGTCGACGCCGGGTTGACGCCAGTAAACCTGCACCAGGCGGGGTGCCAGTGCACGCTGCAGCGGCCCTGGCAACAGGGTGCCATCCTCTTCACCGGGGACATCGACACCGCCAGACGGCAGCAGGATATGGTCACCGAAACGGAGCATTTCCCCGGGGATTCCGTCTCCCAGGGCGTGATCGCGACGCCCACCGGCCAGGGCAGCGGCGTCCGCAAGCGCCATGGCGTAGAGCGTCCCGTGCCCGACAACAGCCCCACAGGGGTCGGGGGACGGAGTGAAACTGGTCATGAATACCCGGCCCGCATCCACCACCGGCTTCGCCAGCCCCTTTTCTCCGGGAGCCCGCAGGGCGACTCGCCAGCCCCGGATGGGGGCTTCGTCGCAGCTGGTCAGGGTATCTCCGTCGCACCCGGTCCGGTCGGTGAGAGCGGCGAGTTGCACAGGCTCCCGCTGCAACACCGCGGGATCGCCACTGGTGGTGAGATAGTCAGGGAGATAGAAATGGTAGTTCTCGACCCCGATGGCGGCGGGATCCGCGCGGTTACCGCTGGAAATCAGCACCCCGTCCACCGCCTGGCCCCGCTCGCTCCGGGTCTGCACCAGCTCGGCGGCGTGGAAGAAACGCCTGTCATCGGCACCGTCACCGCCGAGCTGCGCAAACAGGCTGATCGACCAGTGTTCCGCGCGATGGTCGGCGGCGTCCCCCGGGGGCAGGTCAACGCGCCAGATCCGGCCGCCGGTATCCCCCACATACAGCCGATGCAGGTGGCCGCCGGCGTCCGTCAATGCGGCAACCCCGGCGGGGATGCTGTCGCGCAGTTCGGCGTGCGCGTAGTGCCGGTTGCTGCGGGTGCCGGTAGCGCCCCGCACCGCCTTCCACACCAGCTCGCCACTGCGGGCATCCACAATATAGATAGCATTACCTAGCGCCTGCCCACCCGGCGAGTCGCCATCGTTCCGGTAACCGCCGCCGAACACCAGCACGTCGCGGCTACTGCCACCGTACTTGACTTTACCCAACACCGGGGTGGAAAAGCTGAGGCCCAGGTCGTCGAAGTCACCTCCCTGTGTGCGGCTGACAATCCACTGCAGCTGCGGTGGCCGGAGCGGGTCACTGACATTGAGAGCGTAGTAGCTGGATCCCCCGCGACGCAGGCCGACATAGACCAGGGCCTCATCCCCGTCCTCCACTCGCAGGTTGCCATCCCCGTCGCGATCACGCAGCAGGGCGACCGGGCTGCCATCCACGCCGTAGCGAAGGTCGGTGGCCGGCAGGGCGTTGTCCCGGCGCGGACGCAGATTACCCAGCAACTCGCGCGGGATGAAACCGTACACCTCGCGCCCGCTCTCCCTACCGCCGGCATCGGTGTTCTCCAGGATGTGCAGGAAACCATCACCGCTGCCGAACACAATCCGGATATTGGGATTGGCGGACGTGTAACCGGCGCCGACAGCCCCATAATTGATCGCCAGCGGCCGCGAGTGCAGCACTTCTCCCAGCAGCCAGTCGCGGGCGCGGGGCGGGTCTGCGCCCTCCTCCCAACCCCGGGCCCAACGCAGCAGCGCCAGCGCCTCCAGCGGGTCGTCCGTGTCCAGCCAGGGCGCCAGTTCCACCGCGGTCGGCAGATCAGCTTGAAGCGGAAGCAAGTCGGCGCCGCTTGCGCCCTCGGTAAACAGCTGGCGGCTGCCGGCGCTGTTGCGATCTCCCACGGTACCCGACCCCGGGAGCAGGCCGGGAATTCGCTGGCCGGCGCCGCCGCGGGCCACCGCCGCACCGTCAGCGCCGGGAACGCCCGCTGCGCCGGGAGACAGGGGCGGAAGGGCCTCGACATCGGTCCAGAAAGTCACGGCCCGGGCTCTGATCTGCCCGCGCATCGGGCCCTCCTGTTCCAGTCCCGCTTCGCCCAGGCTGTCGACAATCTCCCCCCGCGCCGCGGGAACGTCCTCCAGACCTGCCCGCGCATCCATCCCGGCACCGGCCACCAACCGCAGTTTTTTCAGATTTCCACGCCAGCCCAGCCGCGGCCGCGCCTCGAACAGGCCAAGATAGAGGTCCCGCGATATCTCACCGGATGCCCGACTGCGGGACGGACCCACGCCACTCACCAGGCTCCCTGCCCTGCTGACCAGGCTGAACACGGCTTCCGCCAGGTGTCGCCGCAGAGCCAATGGGTCGGCCGCGGGCAAGGCAAAGGCACCGGGCAAATGCCTGGAGCTGAGCTGCAGTACATGGAACTCAGTACAGCTGACCTGCCCGGGCGAAGCCGACTCCCGGCGCATCAGCACATAGAGCGCCTCACCCGCTGCCACTTCCGACCCGGGGTCCAACGCAAGCCCGGCGGCAATGGCAGCGGCTACCGCTGTGCGCTGGTCCCGCAGCGGGCGGTACTCTGGGGCCGCACCGGCGTCATTGGCTGGCGCCAGGGCGAACTGGATGTCATCCAGCTGCGGCGACGCCAGCAGCGCAAGCAGTTCCGATGCAAGGTCCGGGGGAAGCGCGCGATGCCCGAGGTCCAACACCAGCAACAGGTGTATCTGCGCCGGATCCGGCACGTGGATCGCCATGTCATCCGCCCGCCCGGGAGACGACTGCATCAGTAACACCCAGCACAGTGCCAGACCAAAAATCATCGCTCTCATGTCGACCTCCTTTGCCATCAGACCCCGTCTGCCGGCACCAGCAGGGCCACACCCTGGGCTACCCGGGCACTCCCCAGGCCGACTTGAGTCCCTTCTATGACTACCTGTACTTCATAACTCGCCAGCCGCCACCCGGTGGCGCCCGAGACCTCTGCCTGCTGCAGGCGAAGTGCCGGCGCCGGCGCGAGCAATGGCCCCAGGCGGGTAACCCGGTAATCGAGACTGACCTCCTCGGGCAGCGAGTTGCCGGCCGGAGCGGCCGCCAGGACTGGCCGCGCGCAGGCGGCGGTCTCCGGGCACAGGCTGTCACCGACGGCAAGGTCCAGGGGGAAGTGCACCGGGTTGGACGCCAGGGCCCGGGCGATACCCCGGGCCTGCTGCAGCGCTTGCTCCCGCACCTGTTCGTTGCCGGCCATGCGAAACTCCAGCGCACTGAGGCGCAGCACTGTGCCGGCAATTACCCCCAGCAGCAGGAGAAAAAGCATGACCAGAAACAGGATATAGCCGAGCTCATCGCGCCCGGCCGCGTACACACCCGGCGTTGGTTCCCGCGCGCGAGACACCGGGCTATTCCGCCAGCGGCCAGACGGCCGCATTGCGCAGTGGCACGGTGGTACTGAAAACCCGCCGCAGGTAACCATCGCCGGGAATATCCACGACAGCCTGACCCAGCCGGTAGCGGCGCTGATCACGGTATCCCCGGAGTGGGGTCAGCCCCCGTAGCAGCAGATGGATTCTTGCGGTAACCACCCGCTGCACTTGCGCGGCGGTCGGAAAACGCAGGTAATAATCCGGCACGCCGTCGCCAGACTCGTCAATGCCAAGCTCCAGCACCAGGTATTCGACTCCCTCCACCAGGCACCGGGTCAGCATGCCCGAGGGCGCCAGACCTTCCGCACACAGCGTTGGCGTGGCATCCGCCGGCTCTCCGGAATAGCGCCTGACATAGAAAATGCGCGGGTACAGGCGCCAGTACCAGACCCCACTGCCCGCAACGGTTTCCGCGGCGTCGATCCGCCCCGCCTGCCACCAGTCGGCAGCGCCAGCGTGCTCGCTCCAGCGCAGATACCAGTGGCCGCTGTCCGCGGCGGCAATCCCCGGTGCATAGACGCCATTGGCCAGGGTGGCCTCGCCCGCGACCCGCCGTGTCGCGAGAAGATCGCTGCCCCGCTGCAGGGCCGCGGCCGGCAGGCAGTCCAGAGCGACTCCGGCCAGCGTAAGCGGTACACCGCCGCGATAGTCCGGTTGCAGGTCGACCGCCGGCACCGGACCCAGGGGCCAGCGCCCCGGCGTACCGCAGCCGGGCCCCGTCCCTGGAGGTGCGGGCAAGGCGCTAGCGGCAAGGCCACCAAAAAACCCGGCGAGCAACAGCTCCCGTCGCAGCAGGTTGATCGCGTAGCGGCCGTTCTCCTGGACTCTCGCCAATTCATCGTCTACCAGGAATTGCCGTTTGGACCCGACATACAGAGCCACCACCGCGGACGAAAGCAACACACCAAGGGCCAGCGCCACCAGCAATGAAATCAGTGACACCCCCGCTTGTTGCGGATCCTTGTCACGCCTGACCTGCCCCGGATTCACCACGCGACTCCCGCAGGGGGCAGGCCGATCCAGCTGTGCATGACCAGTGTACGGCGCAACTCGTCATCCGGGCCGTACCAGCCGCCGCCCGCTCCGCAACTGGAATCCGGGGCGGTGGCCAGGGGCTCCATGCCGCGCCAGGCAATGACGACAGCGACCACGCCGGCAGCGATGGTGACGCAGGCGCGGGGTTCAAGCAGACCCCCGACCAGCCACTCCCGGCCAGCGACACTGGTCACTGCCATCGCCCCGGCAAGCAGCCGCATCCACTCGGCGAGATCACTGCGGGCGAGCTCTGCGGGGCTGCAGCCGAGGCCACCACCCTGGGGGACGGCGGCCCAGGTGCAGCCGGGGGGCGCCGGGGACGGCATGTCAGCGGGAGATGCATTGTCCAGCGTGAAGGCCTGCAACTGGCCCGGATTGCTGCGCATGCGCTCCAGCAGGTCCCGGGCGAGCCCCGTGGCAATGGACCGCTGCTGCGCTTCCATGGCGTTTTTCTTCGCGTTGACCTGCGCGCCGAAAATCCCCAACAGCCCCACCGTAAACACCAGCACAGCCACCAAGATCTCTATCAGGCCGAGCCCTGATTCGCGGCCACTCACGACAGCGGCTCCCGGGGACACTGGCCCCAGTTTCGCACCAGCCGGGAGCGCCCGACGATGTTCATCACCAGGCTCCAGGATGCCAGATCCGGCCGCGCCCGCGAGCAGATCATGAGCGTGCGATTACGGCCGGCGGACCCATCGGGGAGGAAAGTGATGAGCTCGTCCACCAGCCGGGTACCGCTGCGGTTGCTGAGCTGGAGCTGTGCCGGCAGCGGCCGATACGCCTGCACCAGGCTGCCGGCAGTGACCTCAGGGCTCTTGCCCGGGTTGCTGAAGACTATCCAGCCGGCGCTGTAGTCGCCATCGCAGTCGAGGCTGGCGGATACCGCGAAACTGGAGGGACACAGACTCACGGGGACATTGCGGCGCACCGCCTCGCTGCGGGCCAGGTTGAGTGCCGCCAGTAAGCGGGTGGCCTCGGCCCGCATCTGGGTCCGCTGCTGCAGGCTCTGGAAACCGGGGACCGCGACCACCGTGAGAATCCCCAGCAGCGCCAGGACCAGCATCAGTTCCACCAGGGTCAGGCCCCGGGCTGGCTTTCGCATCGACATCCTGTCCACGCAACACCTCCCTGTTGCCTTTCAGCTTAACGGAAGCGGGGCGCAGTGCCAGCGAACGGCAATATCTGATGAAAGCCGGGCGGATTGGATCAGGGGTGCGCCGACACGGGGTGCGGCGGCGGGGTCATTCAGATGTCGCGGCTGGGGATACGCAGTTCCCGCGGCAGGGAGAACGTCACATTCTCTGGCCGCCCGACCAGTTCCATCGGGGCATCCGCGCCCAGGGCCTGCAGCCCCTGCACCAGCTCGGCGACCAGCACCTCCGGGGCGGAGGCGCCCGCGGTCACGCCGATGCGACGCTTGCCCCGCAACCAGGCGGGATCGATGTCCCCGGCGCTATCCAGCAGGTGAGCCTCGGCTCCCATGCGCTCCGCCAGCTCTCGCAGGCGGTTCGAATTGGAGCTGTTGGGGGACCCGACGACCAGCACCAGATCGCACTCCGCCGCCAGCTGCTTCACGGCGTCCTGGCGGTTCTGCGTGGCGTAGCAGATGTCGTCCTTGCGCGGCCCCTGAATATGCGGAAAGCGACGGCGGAGGGCGTCGATCACCTTGGCCGTGTCATCCACGGAGAGCGTGGTCTGGGTGACGTAGTAGAGCTTTTCCGGGTTACGCACCACCAGGCTGGAGGCCTGTTCCTCGTCCTCCACCAGGTAGATGTCACCTCCAGCGCTGCAATCATACTGGCCCATGGTGCCCTCTACCTCGGGGTGACCGCGGTGACCGATCAGCACACATTCACTGCCGTCATCACTGTAGCGCGACACTTCGATATGCACCTTGGTCACCAGCGGGCAGGTGGCGTCGAACACTTTCAGTCCACGCCTGTCCGCTTCCCTGCGGACGGCCTGGGACACCCCGTGGGCGCTGAAGATCACGATACAGTCGTCCGGTACCTCCTCCAGCTCTTCGACGAAGATGGCGCCGCGGGAGCGGAGATCCTCTACCACAAATTTGTTGTGCACCACTTCGTGGCGAACATAGATCGGCGCGCCGAAGCGCTCCAGGGCCCGGTTGACGATATCGATGGCGCGATCCACCCCGGCACAGAAACCGCGGGGATTCGCCAGCCGGATATCCATCAGTGCAGCTCCGCCGGCTCGACCCGGTGCACCAGCACGTCAAAGAGAATGGTGCGGCCGGCAAGGGGGTGATTGAAATCCACCGTCACATCCTCCTCGTCGAACGCCACGATCAGCCCCGGCAACTCACCGCCGGCGGCATCGGCAAAGGAAAAGACCAGGCCGATCTCCAGCTCCGCGTCATCGTCAAAGTGCTCGCGGGCAATGACCTGGACATTGTTGTCATTGGGCTGGCCGAAGGCGTCCTCCGGCGACACGGTAAACATCTGCCTCTGGCCTGGCGCCATGCCGAGCAGGCGCCGCTCGAAGCCGGGCAGCAGGCTGCCATCGCCGACAACAAAGTTCACCGGCTCACCGCCAAAGTTGCTGTCCACCTCGGAGCCGTCCTCCAGGCTGACAGAAAAATTCAGGAACACGCGGGTCCCTTCACCTACAGGTACATCCGTGGTCACGATAGTGTGCTCAAAAGTAGTCATTTTCCTCCGCTGCCGCCCGGCCGCGTGGCCAGCAGGCTGTCGAGAATCATCAGGGCAGCACCGACACTGATAGCCGAGTCTGCAATATTGAAGGCGGGAAAGAAATAGCCGCCATAGTGCACCGAGATAAAGTCTACCACGTGCCCCAGCGCCACCCTGTCCCACAGGTTGCCCAGCGCGCCGCCAAGAATCAAGGCCAGCGACAGCGGCAGCAGGCGCAGGGTGGGTGGCAGGCGGTGCAGCCACACCACCAGAACCCCACTGATCACCACCGCAACCCCGCTGAAGAAATAGCGCTGCCAGCCCCCCGCATCGCTGAGGAAGCTGAAGGCAGCACCGGGGTTGTACTGCAGCGTCAGGTTGAACCAGCTGGTGAGCACCACGGGCCGGCCATAGTCGAGGTACTGCTCCGCCATGCCCTTGGACAGCTGGTCCAGCACAATGATCAGCAGCGCCAGGGCATACCAGGTGGCTGTCGGGAGATTCCTAGGCAAAGTGGCGTTGCTCCCCGGGCCCGTCAATGTTCTCCACGCAGCGGCCACACAGTGTTGGATGAGCGGCGTGGCCACCCACGTCCGGCCGCCGGTGCCAGCAGCGCTCGCACTTTTCCTCCTCCGCCACACTCACTTGCAGGCGCAGTCCCGCCAGCTCGGTTGCCGCCGCCTCGGGGGCAGACGCCAGTGGCTGCAATGTCGCGGCGGAGGTAATGAGCACAAAGCGCAGCTCGTCGCCCAGGGGCTCCAGCAGGGCCTGCAACTCCGGCGAGACGAACAGGGTCACCGCGGTATCCAGTGAGCCGCGCACCAGCCCGGCCGCCCGCTGCACCTCGATCTCGCGGTTGACCGCGGCGCGCACCGCCATGACCTGCTGCCAGTATTCGCGGCCCATGGGCTCATTGTCAGCCACGCGGTCGAGCTGATCGTACCACTGGCACAGGAAAACGGATTCCTCCCGTGTGCCAGGCAGGTTCTCCCATATTTCCTCGGCGGTGAAGCTGAGAATGGGCGCCACCCAGCGCACCAGCGCCTCGGCGATATGGTACAGGGCCGTCTGGGCCGAGCGTCGGGCGCGGCTGTCTGCGCGGGTGGTGTACTGGCGGTCCTTGATCACATCCAGGTAGAAACCGCCCAGGTCGTGGGCGCAGAAGGTGTGCAGCTTCTGGTAGATCACGTGGAACTGGTAGCCCTCGTAAGCCTGCTCGATCTCCGCCTGCAGGCGCGCCGCGCGGTCGATGGCCCAGCGATCCAGAGACAGCAGTTCCGCCGCCGGCAGGACGTGCTGCGCCGGGTCAAAGCCGTTGAGGTTGGCGAGCAGGAAGCGGGCGGTATTGCGGATACGGCGATAGGCGTCGGCGGTGCGCTTGAAGATCTCGTCCGACACGGCCACCTCGCCGCGAAAGTCGGCCCCCGCCACCCACAGGCGCAGGATATCGGCTCCCAGGTCGTTCATCGCCTTTTTCGCCGGGATAATATTGCCTAGGGACTTGGACATCTTGCGGCCCTGCCCGTCCACGGTGAAGCCGTGAGTGAGTACGCTCCTGTAGGGAGCCTCGCCGTAGGCGCCAATGCCGGTCAGCAGGGAGGACTGGAACCAGCCGCGGTGCTGGTCAGAGCCCTCCAGATACAGGTCCGCAGGGGCCTGCAGCCCCTCTCGCTGGCGCAGTACACAGGCGTGGGTCACGCCGGAGTCGAACCAGACATCCAGGGTATCGGTGACCTTCTCGTATTCGGCGGCCTCATCCCCCAGCAATTCCCCGGGCTCGAGGTCGAACCAGGCGTCGATGCCCCGTTCCTCGATACGCCGGGCCACCTGCTCCATCAGCTCGCCGGTGCGCGGGTGCAGTTCGCCGCTCTCGCCGTGGATAAACAGGGCGATGGGGACACCCCAGGTGCGCTGCCGGGAAATACACCAGTCGGGACGGCTGGCGAGCATGGCGTCGATGCGTGCCTTGCCCCACTCGGGCAGCCACTGCACGTTCTCCACCGCCGCCTGGGCCCCCCGCAGCAGGCCATTTTGATGCATGCTGACAAACCACTGCGGGGTGGCGCGGAAGATGATCGGCGTCTTGTGCCGCCAGCAGTGGGGATAGGAGTGCTCGTAATCCTCGTGGTGCAAAAGGACGCCGCGTTCACGCAGCATCTCGACGATGGCAGCATTGGCCTTCATCACATGCAGGCCCGCAAAATGTGGGGTATCCGGCAGGTAGACGCCGTTGCCACCCACGGGGTTGTACACCTCAAGGCCGTATTGCTCGCCCACCACGAAGTCGTCCTGGCCATGGGCCGGGGCGGTGTGCACCGCACCGGTACCGGCCTCGGTGGTGACGTGTTCGCCGAGCACCACCGGCACCTGCCGGTCCAGGAACGGGTGCTGCAGCCATTGCCGGTCCAGTGCCGCGCCCTTGCAGCGCCCCAGCACGGTCAGGCCCGACAGGCCAAAGCGTTCGACACAGGCCGGCGCCAGCTCCTCCGCCACCAGCAGCGCCCTGCCCTCGGCCTCGAGCAGGACATAGTCCAACTCCGGGTGCAGGCTGACAGCCATGCTGGCGGGCAGGGTCCAGGGCGTGGTGGTCCAGATCGGCACCGCGATCTCGCCGGGGTAGGCGCTGCCGCAGACCGCGTTTATCGCCGCCGGATCCAGCGCCACGTAGGCGACGTCGATGGCCGGCGAGTGCTTGTCCTTGTACTCCACTTCGGCCTCCGCCAGGGCGGAGCCACAGTCCAGGCACCAGTGCACCGGCTTGAAACCCTTGTGCAGGTGACCGTTGTCGATGATGCGCGAAAGGGTGCGCACGATATCCGCTTCGAAGCGGAAATTCATCGTCAGATAGGGGTTGGCCCAGTCGCCCAGCACACCCATGCGCATGAAATCCTCGCGCTGGGCATCCACTTGGCTCGCGGCGTACTCGCGGCACTTCTGGCGGAACTCCGCGGGCGTGACCTTGCCCCCGGGCTTGCCCACCTTTTTCTCCACATTCAGCTCGATGGGCAGGCCGTGGCAGTCCCAGCCGGGCACGTAAGGGGCGTCATACCCCGCCAGTCCGCGCGACTTCACGATAATGTCCTTCAGCACCTTGTTCACCGCGTGACCGACGTGCAACTCGCCGTTGGCGTAGGGCGGGCCATCGTGCAGGATGAATTTCGGGCGGCCGGCAGCGGCCCGGCGGATTTTCCCGTACAGGTCCATCGCCTGCCACTGTTGCAGGCGCTGCGGCTCCTTCTGGGCCAGGCTGGCCTTCATCGGGAACGCCGTCTGCGGCAGGTTCAGCGTGTCCTTGTAATCACTCATGCAACTCTCAATCCCGTTCCAAGTACGTTAGCCGGCGCGGACGTTGCCGGCGCTGTTTCCCTGTGTCTCCAGCCAGCTGCGGGCATCGGCCACATCGCGCGCAATCTGCTGCTGCAGAGCGTGAACAGAGTCAAACTTCTGTTCCTCCCGCAGCTTGTGCAGGAAGGTCACCTCCAGGTGCTTGCCATACAGCTGCGGCTTGCCCTCCATGACGTGCACTTCCAGGTTGGCCCGGATGCTGTCATTCACCGTGGGCCGGGTGCCGACATTCGCCACCGCCGCGGCGTTGTCCAGCCCCGCCCCGCTGACCGTCACTACATACACTCCCGACAGTGGCGAGCGCAGGCGGTGCAATTCCATATTGGCCGTGGGGAAGCCCAGCTGACGGCCCAGCTGGCGACCATAGACGACCTTGCCGCTGATCCGGTAGGGGCGGCTCAACAACCGTTCAGCCAGGTTGAAATCCGCGTCCGCCAGGGCCTTGCGGATGCGGGTGCTGCTGACCCGCTCCCCCTCCAGCTCAAAGGTTGTGGTAGAGCCCGCCTGATAGCCGTAGCGCAGGCCCTGCTGCTGGATGAATTCGATATCACCCTGGCGGCCCGCACCAAAGCGGAAGTCGTCGCCCAGCACGATATAACGCACCCCCAGGCCACGCACGAATATCCTCTCCACAAACGCCTGGGCCGAGGTGCTGCGCAAGCTTTCGTTGAAGTGGATACGCAGCAGGCGGTCCACTCCCAGCGCCTCCAGCGCCAGGAACTTCTCCCGGAAGCTCATGATCCGCGCCGGCGCGTCCAGCGGCGCCAGGTACTCCCGCGGCAGCGGCTCGAACACAATGACCGTCGACGGCACGTCGAACTCCGCCGCCTTGTCCTGCAGCTGCCGGATCACCGCCTGGTGACCGAGGTGGACACCGTCGAAGGCGCCTATCGTGGCCACGCAGGGCCGATGGGACGGCCCCAGGTTGTGCAGGCCTCTGATGAGCTCCATGAGGTGGGGGGATGCCCTGTCGAATCAAACGCCGCAGTATAGCGAAAAGAGCCGCCATAGCCTATGGCACTGCAGCCTCAGGCGGGCGGCACCGGGGTACGCAAATGCCGGAGACGGGTTCCCAGCGCACCGTGCACCCCCAGATAGACGACGCCGCCGACACCGCAGGTCAACGCCAGCCACCACGCCCGCCGGGGCAGACTCCAGGCCAGCCAGGTATCCGTCGGTGGACTCAGCCAGAGCACCGCGACCACCATGAGCCCCGTGGCGGCCAGCAGCCGGCCGCCATAGGCGCCCCAGCCGGGCTGGAACACGAATACGCCTTCCCGCAACAGGCCGCGCAACAGGAGCCCGGCATTGAGGAAGGCGGCCACGCTGGTCGCCAGCGCCAGGCCCACATGGCCAGTGTTGTAGAAGTGCAGCAGGGGCAGCACAAACGCCAGGTTGAGCACCATGTTGGCCACCATGGCAACGATGCCGATTTTGACCGGGGTGAGCGTGTCCTCCCGCGCATAGAACCCCGGCGCCAGGACCTTGATCAGCATGAATGCGGCCAGCCCCAGGCAGTAGGCTTGCAGGCTCAGGGCCGCCATGCCCACATCTTCCGGCCGGAACTGGCCGTACTGGAACAGGGTTACCAGGATCGGCTCCGCCAGCACCACCAGGGCGGCGGCCGCCGGCACGGCGACCAGCAACACCGAGCGCACGGCCCAGTCCAGGGTCTGGCTGAACTGGTGCATCCGCATGCCAGCCCGGTGAGCCGACAGGCTGGGCAGGATCACGGTGGCGATAGCCACGCCGAACACGCCCAGGGGCAATTCCATGAGACGGTCGGAATAGTAGAGCCAGGAAACGCTGCCGGTGGGCAGGAAGGAGGCCAGCACCGTGTCCAGCAGCAGGTTGATCTGGCTCACCGAGACCCCGAACAGGGCCGGCACCATCAGCTTGAGAATCCGCCGTACACCCGGGTGCCGGGTGTCCCAGCGCGGTCGCGGCACCAGGTCCAGGCGGTACAGGAACGGCAGCTGGAAGAGCAGCTGCACCACCCCCGCCAACGCCACCCCCCAGGCCAGGGCGAACACGGGTTCCTCGAACCAGGGCGCCGCCACCAGCGCCGCCGCAATCAATGACAGATTGAGGAATACCGGGGTCAGGGCCGGCACCGCGAAGCGGCCGTAGCTGTTGAGAATCGCACCGCAGAAGCCGGTCATGGAGATCAGCAGCAGGTAGGGGAACGTGATGCGAATCATTTGCGCCGTCAGTTCGAACTTGTAGGCATCGCCAACGAAGCCGGGGGCGAACAGGGCCGCCACCAGCGGCGCGGCCAGGATGGCCAGGCTGGTGACGACCAGCAGGGCGCCCCCGAGCACCCCCGCCACGCGATCAATCAGGGCTCGCACCGCGGCGATGCTCCCGTCCTCCTTGTAGTCCGACAACACCGGCACAAAAGCCTGGGCGAAGGCTCCCTCGGCGAACAGGCGGCGCAGGAAATTGGGGATCTTGAAGGCGACAAAGAAAGCGTCGGCGTTGGCGCTGGCGCCAACGACCGCCGCCATCACCACATCCCGCACCAGTCCCAGCACCCGCGACAGCATGGTCATGCTGCCCACCAGGGCGCTGGAGCGCAACAGGCCGGGGCTGGCGGGCCCGGTGGGCGTGGAGGTACTCACAGGCGCGGGCTCACAGGTCGACGCAGCCCACCGTTACCGGCCCCAGCGCTGGCGCAGGGCATCGCCCTGCAATTGCAGCCACTGCAGCGCGATCAGCGTGTGGCCGTTGGGAATACGGTCCTGTGCCAGCAACTCCAGCGCATCCCGGCGGGACAGGCGGTGCACGAGGATGTCCTCGCTCTCCCCGGGGGCTCCGTGTACGCCGCCGACACCCGCACTGGTGACCCGGCCGCAGAACAGGCGCACATGCTCGGAACAGGCACCGGCACTGGGGTAATAGCTGGCGATGGGCAACAGCTCGGACAGCTCGCAGGCAGCCTCTTCCGCAGCCTCGCGATGGGCCACCTCCGCATCGCTCTCGCCCTGCTCGACCACCCCTGCGATCAGTTCCAGCATCCAGGGCGTGGCGGGATCACGCAGTGCGCCGGGCCGGAACTGCTCGACCAGGATCACGGAGTCGGTCTCCGGCTCATAGGGCAGGACGCCAACGGCGTCTCCACGCTCGAACACCTCCCGCGTCAGCGGTTCGCTCCAGCCGCCGCCGAACAGCCGGTGGCGCAGGGTGAGCCGCCGCATGCGGAAATAGCCCTGGTAGGCGATGCTGTCTTCCAATACCTGTGCGGCATCGGCGGCAAAGGTCAGCTCAAAGGCCATCGAAGCGCCCGCCGGTATACCAGTTGACGTCGCGGGCATGCCGGTCCACCTGGTCCGCCACATCCAGCACCAGGGCAAACAGCGCCATCCGCACCAGCATGCCGTTGTCGGTCTGGCGGAAGATGGCCAGGTTGGGGTTGTCGTTGAGGTCGTCGTCCAGCTCCCGGGCGCTGACCCGGGAATCCCGGGGCAAGGGGTGCATGATCACGGTGTTCGGCTCACAGTGCTCGGTGTAGATGCTCTGGTTCAGGCGGAAGCGGCCGCGGTAGAGATCCGCCTCCTGCTGGGAACTGAAGCGCTCCTCCTGGATCCGCGTGGAGTAGACAATATCGACGTGGCGGATGCTCGCTTCCAGGACTTCCGATTCAAGCACCTTGTGCCCCGCCGCGCGCAGCTGCTCGACAATTGCCGGCGGCATGCGCAGTTCTGCCGGCGATACCAGCACCACCTGGATGCCATCGAACAGACACAGCAGCTTGCACAGGGAATGCACGGTGCGGCCGAAGCGCAGGTCCCCGACCATGGCAATCCTCAGCTGGTCGATCCCGCGCCCGGCCAGTTCCTTCCTGATCGTGTACAGATCCAGCAGCGCCTGGGTCGGGTGCTCATTGCTGCCATCGCCACCGTTCAGCACCGGCACCCGGCTGGCGGCGGCAAACTCGGCCACCGAGCCCTCCTGGGGATGGCGCATCGCGATCACGTCGGAGTAGCCGCTCAGCACCCGCGCGGTATCGTACAGGGATTCCCCCTTGGCGATGGCCGACATCTCGAAACCGGTGGTCTCACGCACTTCCCCGCCCAGCAGGTTGAAAGCACTGCCGAAACTGACCCGGGTGCGCGTGCTGGGCTCGAAGAACATGGCCCCGAGGATTGCCCCGTCCAGCACCTTGGTTACGCGGCGGCGGTGGGCGTAGGGCTGCATGCGGTCGGCGACCGCGAACAGGTGTTCCACATCGGGGCGCTCGAACTGGGCGATGGAGAGAATATGGCTACCGGCAAACTGCACGCGATCTGACTCCGGGGCGGGTGTGGGGCCATTATACGGGCTGCTCGGCGGGCTTGCCCATGGGCCCGGGGTGATTCCTGCCTCAGGCCAGCAGCCTGTCGCTGTACTCCAGCAGCTCCTGCAGCAATTGCCGCTGCACCGGCGGACGGTCCTCCTGCAGCAACGCCTCCACCAGGGCCAGATACTCCTCCAGGCAAATACTGGCCCCCGCTTCCGGCTCGGTGATGCGCTGGAACCGAAACTCGTCCCACTGGGCGCGCTCCGCCGCGGACAGACTGGAGGGGTAATTGCGCGCGCGGTACCGGAACAGCATTTCCGGCAGGCGTGCTTCCTCGAAGGCAAAACTCTGCTGCGCCAGCTCCTCGGGCGCTGTTGCGCGGACGGTGTCCATGGTGCGG
Organism: uncultured Haliea sp.; assembly: GCA_947258585.1. Taxonomy (GTDB): domain Bacteria; phylum Pseudomonadota; class Gammaproteobacteria; order Pseudomonadales; family Halieaceae; genus Haliea. The sequence goes on from CAMYIZ010000048.1 coordinate 23,523, forward strand.
CGATCGTGGTCGGAGAAAAAGCCGCCCCCGTAGAGCATGCGGTCGGGATCGGTGATCGCGGGGAAGCTGCGCCCCTGGTACACGCCCTGCACCTTCGCCGTCATGCCAGCACCCTCCTGCTGCCGCCATTCCCGCAACAGGGCCAGGTGCCGGCGACAGCGTTCCCCGTCGAGTCCGATGCGGGCGGCAATCGCCGGGTCTGCCATTTTCGCCGGCACCAGTACCGGGCAGCGGTTGGTGTGCACGGTCTTTAACCCCGGCCGCTGCTGTTCCGGGGCCAGCTCGTCGCGGCGCGCAAACAGACGTTCGCGCAATGCCTCTGCGGACAGTTCCCGCAGGGGCGCCGGGTCGGCACTGAGATCGAAGCAGATTACCTCGTTGCGGTTGTCCGGGTGCATTGCAAGCGGCACCACCAGCGCGGTGTTGAAGCGCTCGGCACCGAACATGCCGGAGATGTGCAGCACCGGTTTCATGGCGGGAATATCCAGCTGCGCCTGCACCACCCGCTTGTCGCGGCTGCGCAGGACATAGTCGTACAATTTCGGCTGCCGCTCCCGCACCAGCCGCGCCATGGCGATGGTGGCCTGCACATCCGACAGCGCGTCGTGCGCCGCGGTATGCGCGATACCGTTGGCCGCGGTCAGCTCCTCCAGCCGGAAACTGGCGTGGCCGTCCTCCCGCAGGGGCCACTCGATGCCCTCCGGGCGCAGGGCCCAGGCGGTGCGCAGCAGGTCGATAATGTCCCAGCGGGAGTTGCCGTTCTGCCACTCGCGGGCATAGGGGTCGAAAAAATTGCGATAGAGTGTGTAGCGGGTAACTTCGTCGTCAAAGCGCAGGGAGTTGTAGCCCACGCCGCAGGTTCCCGGGCGCGCCAGTTCGGCGTGAATCCGGGCGATGAACTCGCACTCGGGTACGCCCCTGTCCAGGGCCAGCTGGGGGCTGATGCCGGTGATCAGGCAGGCCTGGGGATGGGGCAGGAAATCATCGGCGGGGCGGGCATAGATCACCAGCGGTTCGCCGATCACGTTCAGCTCGGCATCGGTGCGCAGCCCGGCAAACTGCACCGGGCGATCCCGGGAGGGATCCGCACCGAAGGTCTCATAGTCGTGCCAGTAAAAGCTCGGCGCGGCCATGGACTCAGATCAGCTCTATGGCCTGTTCTTCGATCTTTGCTTTCCAGATTTTCGGGCCCAGCTCGTGTACGGATACCCCGCGGGCATCCACCGCCACACTCACCGGCATGTCCTTCACCTCGAACTCGTAGATCGCCTCCATCCCCAGCTCCGGGAACGCGACGACCCGGGCGGAGGTAATGGCCTTGGACACCAGGTAGGCAGCGCCGCCCACCGCCATCAGGTACACGGCCTCGTGTTTCTTGATGGCCTCGATGCCCGTGGGGCCGCGCTCGGCCTTGCCGATCATGCCCAGCAGGCCGGTGTGCTCGAGAATGAAATCGGTGAACTTGTCCATGCGGGTGGCGGTGGTCGGGCCGGCGGGACCCATGACCTCGTCCCGCACCGGGTCGACCGGGCCGACGTAGTAGATGAAGCGCCCCTTGAGGTTCACTTCCGGCGGCAGGCCCTCGCCGCTTTCGATCAGCTCTTTCATTTTCTTGTGGGCGGCATCGCGGCCGGTCAGCATCTTGCCAGACAGCAGGAGGGTGTCACCGGGCTGCCACTGTGCGGCCTCCGCCTGGGTAACCGTGTCGAGGTTGACCCGCCGTACCTGCTCACCGACCTCCCAGGTAATGTCCGGCCAGTCATTCAGGTCGGGGGCTGTCTGCAGCGCCGGACCCGAGCCGTCGAGGACGAAGTGGGCGTGGCGGGTAGCGGCGCAGTTGGGGATCATCGCCACCGGCAGGGACGCCGCGTGGGTCGGGTAGTCCTTGATCTTTACATCCAGCACGGTGGTCAGGCCGCCCAGGCCCTGGGCGCCAATGCCCAGCCGGTTGACCGCGTCCATGATTTCCAGCCGCAGCTCTTCCGCGCGGTTGGCGGGTCCGCGCTTGCGCAGCTCATGGATGTCGATGGGGTCCATCAGGGCTTCCTTGGCCAGCACGGCCGCTTTCTCTGCGGTGCCGCCAATACCGATACCCAGCATCCCCGGCGGACACCAGCCGGCGCCCATGGTGGGCACGGTTTTGACCACCCAGTCGACGATGCTGTCGGAGGGGTTGAGCATGGCCAGCTTGGACTTGTTCTCGGAACCGCCGCCCTTGGCCGCCACCTGCACATCCACGGTATTGCCGGGCACCACCTCCATGTGAATCACCGCCGGCGTGTTGTCCTTCGTATTGCGCCTGGCGCCCGCGGGGTCCTCGAGGATGGACGCGCGCAGGACATTGTCAGGGTGCAGGTAGGCGCGGCGCACCCCCTCATTCACCATATCCGCGACCGACAGGGTGGCGTCCCAGCGCACATCCATGCCGATTTTCAGGAATACGGTAACGATGCCCGTGTCCTGGCAGATGGGGCGATGGCCCTGGGCGCACATGCGCGAGTTGATCAGGATCTGGGCCATGGCGTCCTTCGCCGCCGGGTTCTGCTCCAGCTGCCAGGCCTCGTGCACGGCCTTTACGAAATCCACCGGGTGGTAGTAGGAAATGAATTGCAGGGCGTCGGCGACGCTGTCGATAAAATCATCCTGGCGGATAACAGTCATGGCAGGAGTCCTTCAGGTCCGGTAATGGGAGTGCGTCAGGGCGAAGCCTGCAGGTTTCTCACCGAGACCTGCAGTTCACTGATGGTGCGATTGATCTGGGCGCGGAAGGCATTGATGGAGTTTACCCACTCCTCGTTGTCCCCCACACGCTTGCTGAGCCTGGTCAGCTCCAGGTTGATGCGGTTGAGGTTGTCGGCCACCCGCTCCACCTCCGCCTGGTTGGCCCTGGCACTGGCCATCAGCCGCTCCAGATCGCCGGCAACGCTCTTCAGGCGGGAGATATCACTGGCCGCGCTTTTCAGCTGGGTCTCGTTGGCGGCAATGGTCTTCTCCGCCGCAGCCACCTTGCGTACCTGGCTGGCACTGGTTTTTTCCAGCTCCTCGATCGCCGCCTTGTTGCGCCGCCAGGCGGAAGCCCACAGCTTGTCGACTTCCGAGTAGAGTTCCTTGATCTTCACCGCCATGGCCTGGGTGTTCTGGCTCAGGCCCTCGTCGGTGTCCGACAGTCTCGCCTCCAGGTCGCCAATCCGCTTGGCATAGCGTTCCATCTTGGCGTCGGCCAGCTCCAGTTGCTCCTGCAACTGAAAGGCCCAGGCACAGGCGCCGGCCGCAGCCACCAGGGCCACGGCGATAAACAGCTTCGCCAGCGGCCCCGAGCCGCCACCTCCGGTGGCGCCGCCATTGCCGCCGCCCGCGGGCGGACGCTGGCCACCGCGCGGCTTGTCGGGCTTGGTGCCGCGGGATTTGGGGGTGTCAAAGTGCTGCCCGGTTTCGCGGGAAGGCACTATGGAGGGCATGTGGTCGAGATCGTCCGGAGCCATGGTCAGCCGCTGGGGAGGAAAATGGAGCCCGCATTATACATGCGGCGGCGCGCCAGTGCAGGGGACTGCGATGGTACTAGTGGGGGTGTGCTGGCAACGACAGCCTCCCGCCAGATGGGAGGCTGCCGGATAGAGAACCTAGAGGAAGGCCAACAGGGCCCAGATCACACCCGTGAGCAGGATGCTCATGTGGATGACGCCAACCACCTTGGTCATCGGCCCCTGCTTGCCGAACAGGGCATTGGCCTCCAGGGCCAGAATGACCACGGCACAGGCGACCAGACCGGTCATGCTGGTTTCCATTGGCAGGTGCTTGGAACCCAGCATGCCGAACAGCATGGGGCCGGAAAACAGGGTGTTGGTGCGCGACGCCAGGCCCGCCTTGGCGGCAGCCACCGGACCTTCACCCTCGGCCAGTCCCAGCACGATTTTCTGGTTTGGCCAGATGATCAGCCAGACGTTGAGGAACATCAGGATACCGGCCAGGGAGCCGACCCAGATCAGCGCACTGGCTTCGAAGTTGCTGAAGGCACGAACCGACATCAACAGCACCAGGCCGGTCAGGAAGGTGAACATGGCACCCCAGCGGAACCACCACAACGCGCGCGGGGCCAGCTTCTTCATCGCGTCGGCCTTGGCGCCGGCCTCGGCTTCCTTGAAATACTCTGTCTGTACGAAGTTGAAGTAGTACAGCATCCCTATCCAGGTGATGCCGAACAGGACGTGGGCCCAGCGGAAAATGAATTCGATAATGTAAGCGGACATGTGGATCTCCTTGTTGTCGTTATAACCCGGTTAGATTGTACACCTTAACGGCGAAAAAAAACCCCGCACGAGGCGGGGTTTCAGGGACCTGGATGGAGGCCGGCTTACATCATGCCGCCCATGCCACCCATACCACCCATACCACCCATGTCGGGCATGCCGCCGCCAGAAGCCTTGTCTTCCGGTGCGTCGGCGATCATCACCTGGGTGGTGATCATCAGCGCGGCAACAGAACCGGCTGCCTGCAGCGCGGTGCGGGTGACCTTGGCGGGGTCGAGAATACCCATCTCGATCATGTCGCCGTATTCACCGGTTGCCGCGTTGTAGCCGTAGTTGCCCGAGCCCTGGCGTACCTTGTCCAGGACCACGGAGGCTTCGTCGCCAGCGTTGGCGACGATCTGGCGCAGCGGGTTTTCCATGGCGCGCAGAGCGGCAGCGATACCATGATTCTGGTCTTCGTTGTCGCCCTTGAGATCACGGATCGCATTGACCGCACGTACCAGGGCAACGCCACCGCCGGCTACCACGCCTTCCTCGACAGCCGCACGGGTTGCGTGCAGAGCGTCTTCAACGCGGGCCTTCTTCTCTTTCATTTCCATTTCGGTAGCCGCGCCAACCTTGATTACGGCGACACCGCCAGCCAGCTTGGCCACGCGCTCCTGCAGTTTCTCGCGATCGTAGTCAGAGGAGGTGTTCTCGATCTGGACGCGGATTTCCTTGACCCGGGACTCGATGGCGGAAGCATCACCAGCACCGTCGATGATGGTGGTGTTGTCCTTGTCCATGGTCACGCGCTTGGCGCTGCCCAGGTGTTCCAGGGTGGCGGACTCGAGATCCAGACCCACTTCCTCGGAGATCACGGTGCCGCCGGTCAGTACAGCGATGTCCTGCAGCATGGCCTTGCGGCGGTCGCCGAAGCCGGGCGCCTTACACGCAGCAACCTTCACGATACCGCGCATGTTGTTGACCACCAGGGTCGCCAGGGCTTCGCCTTCCACGTCTTCCGCCACGATTACCAGCGGCCGCGAGGATTTGGCGACCTGCTCCAGCAGGGGCAGCATCTCGCGAATGTTGGAAATTTTCTTGTCGACCAGCAGGATGAAGGGAGATTCCTGGTCGGCGTTCATGTTCTCCTGGTTGTTGATGAAGTAGGGAGAGAGGTAGCCGCGGTCAAACTGCATGCCCTCTACCACGTCCAGCTCGTTTTCCAGGCCGGAACCTTCCTCAACCGTGATTACGCCTTCCTTGCCGACCTTGTCCATGGCTTCGGCAATGATCTGGCCGATCGCGTGGTCGCTGTTGGCGGAGATGGTACCCACCTGGGCAATTGCCTTGGTGTCTTCACAGGGAATAGAGGCTTCCTGGATCTTGGCAACGGCGGCGGCAATAGCCTTGTCGATGCCGCGCTTCAGGTCCATCGGGTTCATGCCGGCGGCCACGGACTTCAGGCCTTCGTTGACAATCGCCTGGGCCAGCACGGTGGCGGTGGTCGTGCCGTCACCGGCCTGGTCGGAGGCCTGGGAAGCGACTTCCTTGACCATCTGCGCGCCCATGTTCTCGAACTTGTCTTTCAGCTCGATTTCCTTGGCTACGGATACGCCGTCCTTGGTCACGGTGGGGGCACCGAAGGACTTGTCCAGAATGACGTTGCGACCTTTCGGGCCCAGGGTTGCCTTGACGGCATCTGCCAGTACGTTGATGCCTTTCAGCATGCGCTGGCGGGCTTCATCACCAAAAATTACTTCTTTAGCTGCCATGATCTAAATCCTTTATATTCAAGAGGTTACAAGGTTTCTGGAGCGCCTTACTCGACGATGGCAAAGATCTCGCTCTCACCCATGATGATCAGCTTCTCGCCATCGACCTCAATGGTGTTGCTGCCGGCATACTGGCCGAAGACAACGCGATCGCCGACTTTGACAGCCAGGGGGCGCACTTCGCCGTTGTCCAGAACCTTGCCTTCGCCAACCGCGATCACTTCACCCTGATTCGGCTTTTCCTTGGCGGAACCGGGCAGAAGGATGCCACCGGCGGTGGTTTCTTCTTCTTCCTTGCGACGAACGACCACGCGGTCGTACAGCGGACGAATTTTCATTGATCAAGTTCTCCTGGTTACAGTGTTATACAGGCCCACCTGGGCAGACCCCTCTGGGGCTTGCTCGGGATATTGGGGCGGGAAAATGGATTTCAAGGGATTTTTTGGCACTCTGGACAAAAGAGTGCCAAAAAAGATTCAGTCATCCAGCCGCCGGTATTCGCCTTCCAGCGTCGTCGGCCCCGGAGAGTCGTCCGGGGGGCGAAACGGCTGCGGCTGCGCACCACCAAACCAGCGCTGCAGCTTGCGCCGCAGGGGGCCGATCAACACCACCAGCGCGGCAAAATCCGAGATCATGCCCGGCACCATCAGCAGCAGCCCCGCCAGCCCCACAGCCATGTCGTCCAGCAGCAATTGCGGGCCCAGCACCGCGCCCTGCTGAGCCTCGCGCAGGCGCTGGAACATGCCCTCACCCTGGCGCCGCAGCAGCCACAGGCCCAGCATCAGGGTAAGCAGCACATAGCCCAGCGCGGTGAGGGCGCTGGTTTCAACACCCAGCTGGATCAGCGTGAACAGCTCCAGCCAGGGCAACAGGATGATGATGAAGCGCATAATGAACCTCCACTCTTCACTCTATGAGGGCGGGGAGCCGGATTGCAAGATGCCGGCCGGGTGCCAACACAGATCTTGCCCTCGGCGCCGAAAACTCTCACCATGACGGCATTGCACAACAGGGAGCAAGGGCCCGTGGACCGGCCTGAACCCGACAACAAGCAACGCATCTGGCAGGTGGTTGCGCTGATCCCCGCGGGACGGGTTGCCACCTATGGCGATGTGGCACGGCAGGCGGGTCTGGGCCGTGCGGCGCGGCGGGTCGGACTGGCCCTGGGGCAGCTGCCCGAAGGCAGTCGCATACCCTGGCACCGGGTTGTCAACAGCGCGGGAAAACTTTCCCTGCCGGCGGGCTCGCCGGCGGAGCGGCAGCAGAGGCAGCGGCTGCTGGAGGAGGGAATCACCGTCACCGCCAGCGGCCGACTGGACTTGGCTCGCTGGCGCTGGCAGCCGGATCGCGGCCCCGGCAGCGAAACCACTTGCGAATGAACAGCCGACCCGCTGGAACCGGACCGGCGAAGGTCGCGCCTGGCGTGGATCTCGCGGAGGGTGTACGGGACCGCAGCGGCTATCTGGAGCCACTGGAAAGTGTGCGCGGCATTGCGATTGTGCTGGTGTTCCTGTTTCACGCCTGGGGCATCAGCGGCCGGCGACTGACGGGCGAACCGGCTCCGGGGTTGAGCTTCATCATCGCCGGCAACACCGGGGTCACCTTGTTCTTTGTCCTCAGTGGTTTCCTGCTGGCCCTGCCATGGCTGAAATACCAGTACCAGCCGGTTCGGCCCAGACCCTCGGTTACCCGGTACCTCAAAGCCAGGGCCTTGCGCATACTCCCCCTGTACTACAGCGCGCTGCTGCTGGCCTGGCTGGCCACTGGCAATACCGCCACGATCGCCCAGGCGGCGGCGTTCCAATTCGTGGGATTCAGCGTCTTCCCCTACAGCACAGTGTGGTGGACGTTGGCCACGGAAATGCAGTTCTACCTGCTGTTGCCGCTGCTGGTATCACTCTGGCTCCTTGGCCGGGGCGGGCGCCTGCTCTGCGCGGCCCTGCTCCTGGGCTGGCTTTACGCCTATGCCACGCTGGTGCTGCTGGCCGAGCCCGGGAGCGGACAACATTCTTTCGTCCTGACCAAGTCGGTTTTCGCCCGGCTGCCGGCGTTCCTCCTTGGCATTGCGGCGGCGGCATTCTACCTCCGCGCCAGTCGCTGGCAACCGGTGGTACTGCAGACCGCCGCCTGGCGCCATGGTGGCGCACTGCTGTTACTGGCCACCCTGGTCCTGCTTGAGCGGGTGCTGGCGCACGTGGTGCTGATGGGTGACCAGCAAGCGGAACTGCACTGGCACATTCATCACACCTGGGAGGCCGCCTTGTGGGCCCTGTTCATCCTCTGCCTGTTGCTCTGTCGAACACCTGCCTCAGGCCTGCTGATCAACCGCGGTCTCGCGCTCACCGGCAAACTGTCCTACTCGCTCTACCTGATCCATGTGCCAGTGCTGTTCTACCTGCTCTATCCGCAGCGAGAGCGATTGGCAGCGCAGGATTTACAGAGCGCCTGGTGGCTGTATGCTGTCACCGCCGCCGCGCTGGTGCTGTCCCTGCTGCTGTCCTGGCTCAGTTACAGCGTCATCGAAAAACCTTTCCTGCAACTGAAACGCCGAATCTCGCTCTGAGACCGGCGGCAGACGAGTCGCCCATATGGTTCCCAGCCCCAACATACTGCTGCTCATGACCGACCAGCAGCGCTATGACTCTCCCGGGTACTACCGCGGCAGTGGCAGTTCGGATACCCCCCGACTGGACCAGCTGGCGGCCAGCGGAGTGGTCTTTGACAGTGCCTACAGCAGCGATACCGCCTGCATTCCCGCGCGCTCGTCGCTGATGACCGGGCTGCTGCCCCACCGGGTGCCGACCGGCGGCTGGCGGCCCAGGGCGCAAACCGACAGCGGCAGGGCCTTGCGGGAGGGCTACTGGACCCTGGCCCACGCCCTGCGGGACGCGGGCTACCGCACGGGCCTGTTCGGGAAAATGCACTTTGCGCCGATCCGCGCCCAACACGGCTTTGATGTCATGCAGACCTGTGAACACCTCCCCGCCGGGTACGATCCTGGCGAACAGGATGACTACCGGCGCTGGATCCTCTCCACCGGACGCAAGGACCTGCGCTTTGTCCGACCGGCGCAACCGAAAGTCTTTCCCTATACCATGGACGCACACCCCACCCGCTGGATCACCCGCCACGCGCTGGAATTTCTCCAGGGCGGGCAGGCTGGCAGCGGTGCCGGAGCCACGGCGCCGTGGTTTGCGGTTGTCTCCTATACCGACCCGCATACACCCTTCAGTCCTCCCGAGCCCTACGCATCGATGTACCGGCCGGAGGAGCAGGTACTCCCGCAGTCGACCATCGACAGCAACCGGGGCCTGCCCTGGCCTTTCTCGGAGATCATGGAGCGCCCCGACCCGGGCGCCTTTTTCGCCCCCCAGCGCACCGACCAGCACAGCGAGGATCACCTGCGCCGGGTACTTGCCGCCATTCGCGCCGCGATCAGGCATGTGGATGACGCCATCGCCGAGATTTTGCAGCAGGTGGACCTCGCTAACACGCTGGTGATTTTTCTCTCGGACCACGGGGACTACGGCGGCCACCGCGGGTTCCTGGGGAAAATTCCCTGGCTGCCCTTCGACGACCTGGCCCGGGTGCCCCTCGTGATTGGCGGCGCCGGTGTCGCCGGCGGGCGGCGGATAGCGGCACCGGTACAGAGCTTCGACTATGTCGCCACCGTACTGGATCGAGTGGGCCTGGCCCGGCCCTGCGCGGACATGGATGCAATCAGCCAGCTACCCGTGCTGGCAGGGGCTGACGCGGATGTGAACCGGGCGGTATTTTGCTCCACGATGGAAGGCACACCAATGCTGCGGCGCGACCGCTTCAAGCATATCTGGCATTCGATTGCCGATGTGCACATTCTCTACGACCTGGAGGAGGACCCGGGCGAAACCCGCAATATCGCCGGGGACCCGCGGCACCGGGACCTGCTTGCGGCCAATGTCGAGCTGTTGCGCGAGGTGCTGGCCCGGCCGGTACCGGACCTGTGGCGAACTAGCGCCTGATCCACTGCTCCCAGACAAAGGGGTAGTCCCAGACCTTGTCGTGGGTTTTCGCCAGCTCGCGCTGGATCCGCCGACGTCGACGATGCGCACCCTCATACCATTCGTGGAATTGAATGGTGTAGACCCGGATCTGGTGCAGGCGCCCGGCGCTGATCAGTCGCTCCAGCAGCGCGTATTCAGCACCCTCGATATTGAGCTTGATGATGTCGACCTCGGCATGGCCCAGCTCATCCAGCACCCCGACCACATCGCGCACCTGCACCTCGACCCGATCCTCCGTTTCGCCCCGGTCCTCTCCTCCGCCGGTATCCACGGCGTAGAGCGTCGACCCCATACCGCGCTGGACCATGGGTAGCCACGCATCCTCTCCGCCCAGCCCATAGGGCAGGCACTCTATGTCAGGCTCGGTGGCGAAACGCCGGCCCAGATAGGCGATCGAGGGGGGGTCCGGTTCGAAGGCATAGATGCGGGCACGGTACATTTGATGCACCCGCGCCGCCCAGTCGCCGTGATAAGCGCCCACGTCCAGGGCGATGCTGCCCGGCTGCAAAGGCGCCTGGTACATGATGTCCGGATTGACCATCGTGGCGCCGATAAAGCGGTAAAAGGTCGGTCGGTAGTAGTGCAGCTCCAGTGCGGCGCGCATGAAACCTGACTGCTGTTCGCGCCGGCGCCGGTACCAGATGTAGGGAAACAGCAGCTTTTTCTTCAGCTGGTACCAGTTCATTGGCCGGCGCCCTCGCCCATCGTGCAACCGGCGCTCAGGAGCGGCGCCAACGCAGGTGTATCTTCGAGGCCTGCGTCGGCAAGTGACCGAGGAAATTCAGCGGCTTGTCGCTGACCAGCGGGCCGTCCCCGCGCAGCGCCCGGTACTGGTTCCGGTAGGACTCCAGGCGGGCTGCGCGGGCGGCGTTGTCGCTATTGGTCGTCGTGCCGCCGTGAACCTGGTGGAAGCTGCCTTCGCCCACCAGCTGCAGGGCCACCGCGCCATCGGCGTCGATCGCGCGCCGGTAAAGATCCAGGTTGAGAAAGCCCCCGCCCGGCAGGTCAAATTGCTCGTCGCTGCCCCCAATCGCATGGTAATGGGCCCGGGTCATGAACAAACAGTTGGATTCAAACATGCGGTTGAACCAGGTGATCCGGTCGGCGCCGCTGGTCAGCGGCGCACCCACCTCGAACAGGCGGTAGCCGTCCGCCGGCCAGGCGATCTGTTGCAGCAGCGCATCCTCAGACTGCTGGTTGTAGCCTTGCGGCACGGTTTCCGGCTGCTCACCCGGACCCAGGTAAAAATAACGTACGGCAACCACCGGACAACTGAAAGCAGCGAATCCGCGCAGGGCCCACTCGAACACCCCCGGTGTCAGCACATGGGCCCCGTCGACCATCAGGCAGAGGATGTCGCCGCGTGCAACCGCCGCGGCCCGGTTCAGCGCCTGCGCCGGAGAGGCCTGGGCTTCGTCGATACGCAGCAAGGTTACCGGGACATCACCTGTTTCCTCCGCATCCACCCGCAGGGGCTCGGTGGACCCGTTGTCCACCAGGATCACCTCGTAGTCCAGCGCCGCCGCCACGGTCTGGTAGTCGCGCGCCAGGGCCTGCAGGGTCCGCGGGATTTCGCGCTGCATATTGTAGGCAATAACGATGACGGACAGCTTCATGTTAGGGACTTCCGCGGCCGTGCCCGGGGCTACAGCAGGATGGGTTGCTGCTTCAGTGGCGCGGTGGATGCGGCAAAGAACCAGGACTCGATAGCATAGCGCACCGCGGTGTGATGCGGCCCAAAGGCCGTCCGGTGCAGATTGTAGTGGTCAAAAAAGAGCGCATCGCCCGCGGCAAAACGCGGCTGCACGATGCCACACTCCGCCGCCACCTCCGCCACCAGGTCCGGGCCCACGGTCCAGTCGAAGACCGCGCCGGCGGTGCCCGTGGGGTAGATCTCGCGGCGACCGTCGAGCACCAGGTCCAGGCCGGGGGCGGGTGCATCGCCGCCACAGTCACTGAGGGCCAGCCACATGTTCACGGTCTGGATAGCTTCGCCGAGGAAGCGACCGTCCTGATGCCAGCCGGCCTGTGCGCCGTTGTCCGGGGCAACCTTGCGCAGCACCCACTTCTTGACGGACAGCCGCGCGGGCTCCCCAAAATAGGCCGCCAGCAGGTCCGGCAGCCCCAGGGCGGCATAGAGTTCCAGCAGTTCACAGGCAACCCGCGGCGAGTCCACGGCCCAGATGGAACTGCTGGCGGATACCGGCTCCCCCGGCTCGGCGAAGAACCGCGCCGGGGCGCCGCTCACCTCCGCCGAGCGCAGGTACCACGCCGCCCCGTCCTCGCGGGGTGGCGCGCTCTCCGGATGCTCACGGGCGGCCACCACCCGGTCAATGAGAGTGCGCAACTGCCCGGCCTGCGCGGGATCAACCAGGCCGCGGACAATCGCGGCACCGGATCCATGGATGGCCTCGCACAGCCGCTGTGCACTCATTTCGCGACGCGGTATTTCCGGGATCACAGCGTGCCCCGGAGCCCTGTCCACCCCGGCCACCGACGGAACCGTCGCGGACTGCGGTGGCCGCTCCCTCCCGGCCCGGATGCGCAGGTCCAGGATTTGCTGCTGAAGCTCGGCGCTTGCCTGGCGGCGGTTGGCCCGCTCCAGAACGGCCAGCGCCTCGGCTACTGACTCCGCCAAACCGGCTAACCCTCCTCCGCCTGCTTGCCCTGCCCACCCTTGTCGGCCTGGACATGGTCCTTGGGCTTGAATCGCTTTGCCTGCCGCCGCGCTTCCAGGAAATGCGCCGCATGAGAGTAAAACTGCCGCAGCCGCTTCCCGGTCTCCGGGTCGCCGGAGAACAGCAGGTCGGTCAACTCCGTTGTTGGGGGATTGCCACCGGGTTTGCGCAATACGCCAAGGCCAAACCCGTGATTGAACCTGAAGATCTCTTCCTGCTGCGCTTCAAGTTCGGCAAAGAACTTCCAGGCGCCGAAGTCCTTGATCCGCGCCATCACGTCGTGGAACAGGACGATGCCACCGGGCTTGACCTTGGGGTACCAGTTGTCGAAATCTTCCTTTACCGCGTCGTAGGTATGCAGGCCATCGATATGCAGCAGCTCTATGCTGTCCTGCTCGAAGTGGCGCAAGGCCTCGTTGAAATACATCCGCAGTAGATAAGTGATGCCCCGGTAATGCTCGCGGGCGTGGTGCTGGACATCCTTGAAAATACTGTCATCGTAGGCGTCGGTGTGCTCGTCCCCTTCCCAGCAATCTATGGCGTAGGCGACCCCGTCTATGTCGTTCTCCACCATCGCCTGGCAGAACGTGAAGAAGGACAGGCCGTTATAGACGCCCAGTTCCACCACCAGCTTCGGCCGGATCGCGGTCACCAGGTCGTAGGCAAACGGCAGGTGATCGACCCAGGTACTGAACACCATGCGCCGGGGTTCGAAGCGCTGCAGGGAAGGCGGGAAATAAATCTTGCTGGTCACTGTATTATCCTCAGGCCGGGCCGCCGTCGAGTGGAGCCTCGCCGCGGGCCGCGAGCACCCGGGCAGCAGAATAATGCACGAATTTCTGCGCCTGTGCCGGAATTTCCCCCAGATACACCGGCTGCGTCACCGGGCTCGCAAACTCCTCGCCGCGCAGGGCACGATACTGCTCCCTGCTCTGTTCGATATAGGCATCGCGCAACTCACGGCTCTGGCCGCCGGTGGTCACGCCGCCGTGGAACTGGTGAAAGGTGCCCTCACCGAGAGCAATGACGTGCTGCACACCGGGATGTTCACAGGCGCGCTTGTACAGGTCGAGATTGATCAGGCCGCCGCCCCGCAGGTCGAAGCGCGGATCGCAACCCTCCAGGGCCTGCCACAGTAACCGGTGCAGGCTGAGGCAGTTGCTCTCGCTGTTGGGCATGAACAGGCCCGGCGCGCTGGAGCCGCTGAAGCAGGCGATATCAAACAGGCGGTACCCCGACTCGGGCCAGGCGATGGACGCCAGCAACTCGCGTTCACGTTCCAGGTTGTAACCGCTGTTCACCGCTTCCTGCTGCAGTTCACCGCCGAGGTGGTAGCCCGGCACCGCGACCACCGCGTTGTCGAGCATGCGGTGCCCTCTGAGGATACTGCGTACCACGCCCGGGGTGAGCATGCGGGCCCCATCGATCATGACGCAGATATGCTCGCCGCGGGCCACACTGGCTCCGTAGTTGATCGCCTGGGCGGGGCTGGGCTCGGGCTGCTCGCGCAGGAAATAGCGGACGTTATCCGGCAGGCTGTCCAGGAACGCCGGACGCATCCGGTTGGCGGACGCGTTCTCCACCACGATTATCTCGTACTCAGCACCCGTCACCTCCAGTTGGTAACCGGGCAGGAGGGAACGTACGGTATTCTCCGCCTGCAGCGGCATATCGTAGACGATCACCACAAAGCTGACGGCGATCACATCGCCGCCGTTACCTGCCCTGTCGTCCTTCCTTAGAAATCGTGCCAGCATTTATTATCCGTCTAGAGGCTTGCCCGCTGCAGCCGGTGGTAGAGATACCGGACCTTCCAGGGCAATCTGGAGCGGGGTCCCCCGCCGTGGGTTTTCAGCTCATTATCATAAAAGCGTCGGGGCGCCGCGACCGTCTGCAGACCAAGCTGTCGTACCACGGCATCAACCTTGCGGTTGAATTCCGCTTCCCCGTCGTCAAAGCAGAGTAGCGGGAAAGGTCGGCGCCGGTATTCCCGGTAAAGAAGTCGATTGTAGGCGTACCACAGGGAAAGTGCATCCTCCCTGGCAATCTGGTTGCGGGTGAACAGGGAGTCCGCCACGGCATCCGGGTGCCGGAAAATACCTACCCGCTCCAGGTCGGGCGCCAGGGCCTTCCAGCCAGCCAACACCAGCAGGCAGCGGGGATCCTTGAAGCCCAGGGCGGGCGTATCACCGTAGGCCGACAGCAGGGTTCTTGCCTGGTCCCGGTGCTCCGGCAGCCAACGCACCCGTCGCGGGGGCCTGTCCCAGGCGCCGCCACTGGCCGCCAGGATGCTGTCGTGCAGGTCGACAAAAGCCTGGTTTTCCCGATTGCCCTTGCGGTTCCAGGGGTTCCAGGTGTGGGCTTCGCCCAGCTCCAGGCCCGCCTCCTGCAGGGAGCCCGTGAGACAACTGGTGCCGCTGCGATGCATGCCGAGGATCGCGATGATCCGGCGCGGGCGCTCCCTCACACCCAGGACTCCAGCACCACCCTGTCTGCCGCCGGGACTGTATCCCACAGGCCCTGTTCCGCCACCACCAGCAGCGCGGCACGGGCAAACAGACCCCGGTGTGCGCCGAGGTAGCCTTCCTGACCCGCTGCCAGCACCTGGCCCAGGAACTGCACCAGCGCCGGGCGCAGCAGCTGGTGTTCCGGCACCATCCCCGGCTCCGGGATATCGGCCTGGAAAAAACCCGGGCCACCACCATAGGTGGCGGCCAGGCGCCTGTTGGTCTGCTGCCACCGCTCCCGCAGGCGGCCGTAGCAGCCCTTGTTGACATAGCGCACCTGCCGCAGGGGCGGCTCGGGACAGAGGTCCAGCAGCAGGCCGACCACAGCGTCATTGGCGGCTTTGGGAAAGCCGACATGATTCAGGCAGCGCTTGATGTAAAGCTGGTTAGCACCCAGGCCATCGTTGCTCTCGACAGCGACGGGCTCCAGAGGCGGCAAACCTGTCACCTGGCAGAAGTCGGTGAGCATATCCCCTGCCGGCCACTGGGCGGGCTCAAAAGGCCGGACAATAATGCGGTCACGGCCGAATGCCTCACCCCAGAGATCGACAATGGCATCGTAACCGCGCTGGAATATCTGGTGGGTTTCGTAGAACTCATAGGCGTTGCCTGGCCATTGCCGGGCCCCCTTGACGTCCTGGTTGTAGAACGAGGCGTATAGCTGGTCCTGACGCCGGAGGTACATGATGATACGGATCGTGTGGCCGGCAAGCGCTGCCTGGATATCGCCCAGCATCCGCTCGAGGTTGATCGACTGGCCAAAGAACAGCTCGGAACTGACGATGGCGGTGTGTACCCCCGACCCCGCCGCAGTGAGCTCGGCCTGCAGGCGCGCCCAGGCCTGACCGCGCGGAAAGTCGCCATACCAGATGTCCGGCATGGGATTGGCCTGGTATTTGTCAATGAGATCCGCCACCAGCACGTGGTGCGCGTCGCCATGGCGGCACTGTCGCGGGTACAGCACGCCCTGTGCCAGCAATTCATCCTGGTGCCGGGCCAGAATCGCCTGCAGGTTCGAGGTCGCCGTTTTCGGCGCACCGATGTGGAGATAGACCGTTGCCATGGGGCGTTCCGCGAAGCCGGCCGCGGATTATGCCGCAATTGTCACGGCCTTGCCACGCGGGGCGGAGGGCAGTGGGCGTCAGCGCACAATATCGTGCATCGGCCGCGCCGAGAAGCGGCGCTTGATGGCCTGCTGCAGGCGGAACGGGACCATGGCCACCATCCGCGCAACCAGCGGGCGACGACTCAGGCGCCAGATACCGCCGAGCAGGCGCTCCGCGCGGCTCAGGCTCGGCACACCGGAGTCCAGATTGCCGGCGAGACTTTCCATGCGGCCCGGCGCCAGCTCACCCGCGTGGGCGGGTACTGCCGACAGGTATTCGCTGGCATAGAACTCCAGGCCGGGGGGGGGGGGCGCATCCGCCGCGACAGCCGCGCAGTCCGGCATTTCCCCGGCTGCCGCCAGGCGGCGCCAGAATCCCGCCCACTCCGGTGGCTGCGTATTCCAGGGCACCACCGCGCTGCAGGACCGGCCCGCCACTCGTTCGCCGAAGGCGCCAATATCCGGCACCACCACCGGCAGCCCCAGGTGCAGTGCCAGGCTCAGTGTATAGCTGTAGGTCTCGGGCCACAGTGCCGGGAACCAGACCACATCCGGATCAATACCGGCGATCAGGTCACAGGCGTCCGCATTGGCGTAGGGTCCGTGGGTCACGACGCCCTGGCCCAGGGCGCGGTAGGCATAACCCAGCAGGTGAAACTCCAGCGCTTCCCCGGCCAGTGCGCCAGCCACTGCCTCCAGCACATCGGCACCCTTCTCCCGACTGATCGCACCGACCACCAGCACCCGCAGGGGCCGCTCACCGCGGGCGCGCCAGACCGGTCCGGGGTACGGCTGGGAGGCCAGGTAATCGGGGTGCCAGGCGATGACCGGGTTGGCGACCGTGAAAAAGCGCTGGAAGCGCCGGGCGCAGTCCCGGGAGGGGAAGATGACGCGCGCCGCTGACTCGATCAACAGGGCCTGGCTCTCGCGCCACATGGCCGCGGATACACCCGCCGGCAGCGGATAGTGGCCAGCGCAGCATTGGTCAAAGTCCGCCCTGTCGTCACTGACGAAACGGGCGTCGGCATCCGTCAGGGTGGGGTTGCCGTTGACCAGGTAGTAGTCGTGCACGGTCAGATCGTGGCGGCAGCCCAGGGCCTCTGCCAGCACCCACAGCCGCGGGTGCAATCCCATGGTGTGGTGAAAATGTACATGGCCCACACCCAGCTCCCGCAGCAGCGCCACCAGGGTGTCGAACTCGCGCTCGACATCGAAGCTCAAACCATCGCGCAGGCGGGTACCCCCGGCAAATACGCTCAGGGTGACGGTGCGCCCCTCCTCCGCCGGCGTCAGCTGCAGGAACAGGGCCTGGTCCGCATAGAGTCCGGCCAGTTCATCCACATGCTGCTGGGCGCCGCCCCCGAGCTTGTGGGACAGGGCCACCACCTTGGGACGCAACTGGGCGGCAACCAGGGCGAGCAGTGCACCGGTGCGCACTGCCCGAGCCGGATCGCGCGCCACATAGGCCTGGACATTGGCGTGATACTGCGGATAGCGGGCATCCAGCAATTCCATGGCCCGGGCCACGCGCGGGGTCTGCTCCCCGGCAAAACTCACCCCGCCTTTGTGATAGACGAAGCAGTTGCCCAGGTGCAGGTTGCGCCAGCCGGCGCGAATCGCGCGCTGGCACCAGTCATTCTCCTCGCCATAGCCGCGGCCGAAGGTCTCTTCATCGAAGTAGCCCACTGCCGTCAGGCAGTCGCGGCGAAGATACATGCAACAGCCAATGCCGCTGGGCACTTCGAACGCGTCCGCGGCGGAAAACTGGCTGGCGAACACCGCGTCAATGGCAGCGACATCCAGGCCAAAGGGCAGGGCATTGTCTTCGCAAAAATTGGGGAAACTGCAGATCGTGGCGTTATTGGCGAAGGGGGTGACGCTGGCAACCCGGTCGTGGTGGTATGCGGCCTCGCGCAGGCGCAGCAGCCAGTCGTTGGCCACCTCCACGTCGCTGTTCAACAGCACCACATCGCGCTCGGGGTCATGCCGCATGCCGCGATTGGCGGTGGCGACAAAACCCAGGTTGCGCTCGTTTTCCAGCAGCACCAGTTCGGGGTGACGAGCAGCGTAATCCCGCAGCATGGCGGTAATGGCGGGATCTGGCGAACCGTCGTTGATCACCACCAGCCGGGCCCAGGGCTGAACCACTGTCGCCAGCGCGGAGTCCAGGCAGCGCCGGGTTTCCTCCAGGCCGTTGTAGACAGGAATGACGACGTCAACGCTGCGCACGCAACCTCCGCGCTACTTTCACTGCCTTGCCCAGCACCGGCAGGTTGTGGATCTCGTCGAGTACCTCCAGCGCGTGGGAATGCAGGGCACCGATTTCGGCCAGGCGACGGTCAAGCTCGGCGATCTGCTCATCGCGCTCGGTGATGGTTGCCAGGGCGTGGCCCAGATGGTCGCCGGTCTCCTGCAGGTGCTGGTCCAGCTGGCCAATCTGCGTGTCCCGCTCGGCAATGGTCTCCAGTGCCTGGCGATGCTCCGCGGCGAGTGATTCGATGCTGGCGTCCTTGGTCGCAATGGTGGCCAGCGCAGTGCTGTGGCCCTCGCCGAGCGCGGTCAGTTCCGCTCCGCGGGCGACAAAACCCGCCACCAGTTCGTCGACCATATCCGCTGCGGGATACTCCTCTTCAATGGCCGTTTCGAGGGCGGGAAACCTGTCACCCGGGATTACCGGTGTGGCGAGCAGGCTGTCAGTCGTGTCCTGCTGGTGGTGGCGCAGATCCCGACGTACCGACGCCGCCAACGCCGCTTCATCGACCGACAGGGGCAGTGACCCAGCCAGGCCTCGCATGACGGCCACCGGGTCGCTGACCAGGTCCGGGTAGGCGACCTGCAGGGCATCCGCAGGCAAACCCGCGAGCAGGGCACGGCGATAGACCAGGTCCAGTCGCAGGCCGTAACCGAGGGGAAACGCATCCCGGCGCCGGAGGGATTGCGCCACTTCCAGCGGCGAGCGCGAGGCGATGCACAGCCGGGTGGCGATACCCAGCGCCTCGCAGGCCTGCAGCCAGAGCGGCAGGGTCAGGCAGAAGCGCGGATCCTTCACCGCCCACAGCGGGCCCGCGCCGAAGCCACGCCGGAGTATTTCTACGGCCCGGCGCTGGAACTCCCGCTGCGCTTCGACTGGCCAGGCTCCGGCACAGGCGGCAGTTCCCGGCGCATACCAGTTGCCTCCGACCGAAGCCAGCAGGGTGTCGTTGGCATCGACTACTCCGGCGTCTTCCCAGAAGCCGTCGTCATTGACCCCGGCCATAGGCGCCAGCAACTGCTCACCGAAATTCGCACCGCAGGCGCGCAGCGCCGCGCACAGGGCAGACGTGCCGGAGCGATGCATCCCCGCGATGAACAGCATCACGTCCGGCGTGGCGGGTGTCACTCGGGATGCCCTGGAAAATACGTCGAGGGGATCAGTTGTTGGATTTCTTGTAGGGAGCCAGGAGCTCATCGACAACAGGGCCATTGATATAGGCGTCGTCCGAAATCGCCAGGCTGGCCTCGAATTCCTGCACCGCGAGCTTGCGGAACTCCTGGGTCAGGGTGGCCACAATCGTATCCCGCACTTCATCGTAGGTCTTGTAGTGCGCTTCACGGATGTCATCCAGGCGGATGATATGGATGCCAAACTGGGTCTCCACCAGACCAGAGTAGCCGCCAATCTGTTCGATATCGAAGGCGCCACCGGTGTAGCGAGGCTCTACGCCCTTGCCACCGAGGCTGAACCAGGTGTCATAGCGCCCGCCCTTGGCTTTGGAGCCCGGATCCTGGGAGTGCTCGGCGACCAGCGCCTCGAAATCAGCACCGGCACGCAGCTGCTCCAGCACCTCCGCCGCTTTGGGACGCAGCTCACCGCGGTCGCATTTGCCGGCGGGGCAGAGAAACAGGATATGTGATGTCAGGCGCTGCTCCGGCACTCTGGCGAACCTGTCCTTCTCCGTGGTGTAGCGCTCCCTGGCCAGCTCGGTCATGTCCGGCACCTCGATACTGCCGAGAAACTGATCAATGGCAGCCTGGCGCTTGCGCCCCTGGAGCTGGAAATGCAGTTTCCAGTAGGCCTCCCCGTGCTCTGCCGGGGTCATGTCGTCGGCCATGGCGGCCAGTTTCTTGTTCATCAGGGCCATGTTCAGCAGCTCCAGACGATCGCCGTAATCATTCGCCGCGGCATCGCGCATCTCCGCGCTCCAGCGCGAGATGATCTGCTCGAGCTCAGCGCGGCCGATACCGACACCGCCATCCTTGACCACCGGCTCACCCGCAGCCGGACCCCGGACAGCGGATTCGGCGGCAAGCGCCGCCGGAACGAGGGAAACAACAAGCACTACAGTCGAGAGCAGTTTGGCAAAAGCCATGGGTAAAACCTCCAGGACAAAAAAAACCGGCACCTTTCGGTGCCGGTTTTCATTTTACTACAACAGCGTATCGAGACGCTATTACGGCCTATCAGGAACCGTAAGAGTGCTCGACGATCCGGCCGTAGTTGGCATCGGGGTTGCCGGGGAAGCTACGCTCCCAGGCTACGAAGCCAATTTTGGGGATGTCGTCTGCAGTTACGCCACTGGTGTAACAGCCATAGGCACTAACAGCCTGGGCAATAGCGCTGGCACCATTGGCAATGTTTGCACCAGGACCAGAGTTGCCGGCTGAGGCATCACAAACAGCCTGTACCTTGTTGGAAGCGCTGGTAACAGTCAGCTCGGCCCAACCGAAGGCACCGGGAGTTGCAACGGACACCGGAGAGTTGGCGCTGCCCAGAACCGGCTCTACGCCCCACTCGACCACGTTAACCTCGAAAGGCAGGGTGGTGCGCACGATCGCGCCGGGCAGCTGGGGAGAAACAACCAGCTCACCTTCGGGATCGGACAACTGCTGCTCTTCACGGTCGTAGACGTCGAAGGTAGCTACCGCAGGGATATCGCGGTGGTCACAGGCGCCTTCCGGATCAAAAGCTGCACCGATTGCCAGCGGAGTACCTGCATTGCAGGGAACAGCGTCGTCACCGTCACCAGCAGTTACCAGGGAGGCAAAGTAGTGGGGCAGGTCAAGCATGGTGTACTGACCGGGGAAAGTGATAACCCAGTCGGTGCCCACGTTCAGGTCGGCATTGGCGGACCAGTCGTTGATCACGGAAGCTGAGCCCAGCTCGTCGCGCAGGTCAACAAACAGATCGCGATCACCTTCAAGCGGAATACCGCCGTTCAGGTCCGGATAGTCAAAGCCCAGCAGATCGCCAGAGAACAGACCGAACTGCTGGTTGGTGATTGCAGGCTGGGTCAGGAAGTCGGCGATGTGAGTGGCGCTGTTGCCGAACTCGCGGCCGCCTTCGGCATCACGCAGGAAGTAGGATACTTTCAGCGCGTTGCTCGGGGGCAGGTAGGTGTTCAGGGCCAGGGTGGTGCCACCGGTGGAGGTGGGAACACGCTGGACGCTGGTCAGGCCGTCAACAGTACCGCGAACAGAGGTAGCCACGCCGCCAGCGAAGAAGTTATCGCGGACGAAGGTACAGCTGGCCGGTACGCCGGTGGCATCGTGCAGGGAAGAGTCGTAGATGGGCTGGCTGTCATCAGCGGCACCCATGCCGATGATTTCGATGTAGCCTTCGTCGGCGTCTTCACGGTAGATGGCAGGCATGGTGAACTTGCCACCAGTCGTTGCCGGGGCAGTACAGGACGCATCAGTGGTGTTGAACACGACGTCGTCGCCTTCAGCAGCCAGGAAGCCGGTCCAGACGTCTTTCGGCGACAGGATCAGGTTGAAGTCCAGCGCGTCCATGGAGTCAGTGCCGCGACGCAGGCGTACTTTAACTACCTGGGTCAGATCACTGGTGTTGGTGATGTGAACGCCAGTGACGTTGCCGTCACGGACCGAGTAATACGGAATCAGGGCCAGGTTGCCCAGATCGCTATTACCAGCCAAACCAGGCTGGGCATTCGCGATACCGGCGTAACCTGCGGTTGCCGCTGCTACTGCAGCAACAAGACCCAGAGGCTTAAACTTTGCATTCATAAGGAGACTCCTAATGTGTTTTTTACTTCACAACCAAGTTACAGATTGCTAGCGCTATTATTGCCGACTGCAGCTCGCTGTCAACCGCAAGACCAAACTAACCGTTGGCGCTGTGCCACCACTCGCCGTCGATGCTAACCCATCTCTCGCGAATCGTTGAAGGCACAAAACCAAACTGAGCTGATACTGCAGTTTGTTTGGTCGATTTGGACATGACCCGAACCGCCACACTCGCCACAGCTGCCTCGGCATCATAGGCAAGGACTTCAACAGCTGTCAACTGCCAATCCAAGGTATAGGAAAAATTGCGAATAAACATACCCTTGGAGAAAACTGCTCTGTAATTGGGTGAAGCGTAGTCATAGGCGGCTTCGAAGTCCCTGGCGATGAGTGCTTGCCAGCGCCCGCGCACCCGTTCCTCGAGGGCAGCGACTTCCGCCTCGGTAAGCTCTCGAGGCTGGGGAGCAAGGCCACTACAGCCTGCGACCAGGGTCAGGACAAGCGCCAGGCAGAGGCCGGTCACGCGGCGAGTCATCGTGTTTAACATATTGATATCAATACCTTTTTAGGTCAGTGGCGGGGATTATACCGCGGCCATCGGGGAGAGTGAACAGCGCCCCCGCTCAGGCCGGGGACGCACAGCGTGCGGCGCGTTGTTGCAGCGCCCACTGGTACAGGGACAGGTCCAGGGCGTGGTAATCCTGCACCTTGAGCAACAGTTTGCGGGGCAGCTGCTCGGGGCCCGCGGGCACCTCCGCGGCATTGGCAAACTGCGGCTCGGCATTTATTCCCAGGAATTGTGTGGAAAAATCACGCAAATCTTCTGCGAAATATTCGGTAATTCCCACAAAATCAAGCGCCCGCAACGGGAAGGCCCAGAGGAACTGGCTATAGACATTGCGCAGCTCCGGTGCCAGGCAGAACTGTTCCAGGGTCCAGTTTTCCTCCACCACCCGCCGGTGCAGACTGGAGGTTTCCTCCGCTACCGGGTCATAGCTGCGCTGCCAGTAATAGTAGTGGGACACCAGGCGCTGCACCGGCTCCCGCAACCAGGTCACGAAACGGCACTCCATGCTGTCCGCCAGCAACAGGTACTTGACCGGCAGGAAGTGGCCGTGGATGCAGTGGACGCCGGCGTAGGCGGCGGGCTCCGCCGCCAGGCTGTACTCCAGCGCGGCGGCGTGGCGCTCGGGCAGGGGGCTCGCCAGGGGGTAGTCAGCGTAGTCGTGGCGAAAGCCGGCGCCGTAGTGCTGCTCCAGGGTCGCCCGGAAGCTGAGTCCCGCAGTCTTGGGCATGTGGACAGACACCAGCACAGGGCCTTACTCGGCCACCAGCGGGGCTTCGATCAACTCCATGTGCCGGATGCGGGAACGCAGCTCCTTGCTGACGTCGCGCAGTTCCTGCTCGTTGTTGATAACGCGCGGGGTGATGATCACCAACAGCTCCGTGCGGCGGTTACTGCGGTTCGAAGAGCCGAACAGGGCACCCAGCAGGGGTACCCGGTGCAATATTGGCAGCCCTGAGTCGGTATTCGAGGCGTTCTCCCGGATCAGGCCACCGAGCACCACAGACTCGTTGGAGCGCACCGCCACCCGGCTCGAAATGTTGCGCTCCAGAAAGGTGCGCTGGCCGGTGGCAGAGTCGACCGTACCGACATCGGTGACAGACTGCTCGACGTCCATGGTCACCAACTGGCCCGCGTTGACCGAGGGCTGCACCATCAGCTTCACCCCGGTATCCCGGTAGATGATGCTCTCGGTCACCGAGCCGCCATCGGTAGTGGAGGTGCCCTGCCGCACGGGCACCTGGTCGCCGACGTGAATATAGGCGGGGTGGTTGTCGAGCACCATCACCGAGGGCGAGGAAATCACATTGATCAGCGAGTCCTCGGACAGGGCGTTGAGCACCGCACTGATATCGCCAAGGGAGTTAGTGACCGTATAGGAAAAGCCGGGCGAGACCGCGGACGGCCCGCCACTGCTATTGCTGAACTGCCCGAACCCGTCGTAGTCATTGCCAAGACCATTCTTGAACGTCCATTCCAGACCGTAGCGCAGCTCATCGGTGAGCGTGACTTCCAGAATACTGGCCTCAATGATCACCTGGGTCGCAATCACGTCCAGCTGTTTCAGGGCGTCCTTGATAAGATCGTACTGCTTGCCGGTGGCGTAGATCATCAGGGAGTTGTTTTCGTCGTCCGCCACCACCCGCACATCAGCAACCTCCGACCCCTCATCGCCGCCGAGGACTGCCGAGCTGCTCGACCCGCTAACGCCACTGGTGCTGCCCGAACCGCCAAAGCCGCTGGCGCCGCCGAAACTGCCGCCGCCGGAGCTGCCACTGCTGCTGCCAAATGCACTACCACTGCTGCTACTGCTGCTGCTACTGCTGCCGGAACCAATGGACTCCATGGACAGGCCTGGCGCAACACCCCGGTCCGTGCTGCGGTCGGCCCGGCTGCTGGATGAGCTGCCACCGGCACTGCCACCGGCGTAAATCGTGCTGATCAGGTCGGCGAGCCGACCGGCGGTGGTGTTTTGCACCGGGTACACGTAAAGGCGCTTCTCAAAGCGGGAGTCCGGGCGCGAATCCAGGCGCTCGATCCAGGTCTGCACGGTATCCAGATAGTGCGCACGGGGGGTGACCACCAACAGGCTGTTAAGGCGCTCGACCGGGATGATCTTGACCAGCTGGCCAAAGTTCTCGCCCTCTCCCGCGCCGCCGCCACCCAGCATCCCCTCCAGGACCCCGGCGGTTTCCAGGACCCGGCTGTGCTCAAGGGTGAAAAGACCCACGGACATGCCCTTGAGCAGGTCGACGTCAAAGGTATCAACCATGTCCAGCCAGCCGTCCAGCTGGTCGCGGGTACCGGCGAGTATCAACAGGTTGCGCATGTTGTCCACGCGCAGGAACGACTGCTCCTCCGCCACCGGACGCAGGATCTCGGCCATGTTGGTGGCGCTGATAAAGTGCAGCGGCACCACCACCGTGCTGTAGCCCGCCCCGGGATCACGCGGATTCGCCAACCTTGGCGCCAGCCGTGTGGCCTGCGGGGATCCGGTGACAAGGTAGCGACCGTCGCTGCCGCGCACCATCAGGATATTGTTGGCCTTGAGCAGCGACTCCAGGATCTGCAGCAGCTGGTCGCGGGGAATCGGGGTACGGGAGCGCAAGGTAATCTTGCCCTGCACAGGGTGGTCGAGGATGTAGTCCATGCCGAGGATATCACCCAGCACCGCGTGCACCACCTCCCCCAGGGGAGCCTCCTCGAAATTGAGACTGACATCCTCGCCGACCAGGCGCACTGGCTCGCTGCGTTCGGGCATCCGAATCTGGTTGTCGGTGCCGCGGTACAGTACAGGCTGCACCCGCTCCTCGCGAGAGGCGGCCAACTCATCGGCACCCGTCGCGAGCTGGCCGGGTTCCTCAGCCTCCGCCGTGGCGGATGCCTCTGCCGGCTCGGGCTTGTATGGCTGCCCGCGGAACTGGTTATCCAGCAGCGAACAGCTGGCCAGCAGCGGTACCAGCATCAGCAGGGTGTAGGGCCGTCGCAACATATTCATTCCTTGGTCGTGCCTTGTTCGTTTGTGAGTATTGATGGCAGCGCAAATCAGCGCTGGCCACCCAACGTCAGTTCGTCAGCGCCTTCCAGCGGGGGCGGTGGTGCTCCCGCCGGCTCCGCCGTGGCCGGTGGCTCCACGCTGATACTGCCGGAGCTGCGCTCCAGGACCAGACTTTCCGTATCGGCGCCACTGGCCAGGGTCGCGCCGTCAGCGGACACCTGTTCCAGGGTCCAACCGGCAACCTCCTCGCCCACCCGGATGCGCTGTTGCTCGTTCTGGACCAGGGCAATGATACCCCCACTGTCTCCGCTGCCGAAAACGCCCAGCAGGCGCACACCCTTCAGCTTGGGAGCGCGGTCGGGTTTGCGCTGCGCTTTGGTGTCAGCGCTCGCGATGGGGCGTCGACCCTCCCAGAATAGGGGCCGCTCCCGCAGCTCGGCACTGTCGCCCGGCGCAACCACGCGTCGGGTCAGCTGGTCCGCCACGGTCAACGCCGAGGCGGCGGGCTCCACGGCCGCGGGCGCCGAGGGCAGTAGCGCACCCGCGAGAATCCACGCCAACTGCAGTACCAGCAGCAGCGCCGGTACCAGACACAGCAGCTCAATCCTACGCTCCGTGCGCAGCGGGTCCTGGGCCACGCGATAGCGCGACACCACCCTCTCCACCAGACTCATGCCCGCACCCTCAGGGCCAGGACTTGCAGGGTGACATTGACCGTTTGCGTCTCCTCTTCCTGCTGCCTGCGACTGGCGCGGCTGGGCCATATCTCAATGGACTCGATCAGCAACAACGGCAGGTAGCTGTTGAGTTCAGCCAGGGCGCTGTCCAGAGCCGGCAGGTCGCCCGCAGCAGTGAGCTTGACCGCAATACTGTCAAAGCCCTCCTGCTCCCGCACCGGCAGGATCTGGCTGTTGCTGATCACCAGCCCGGCGGCGGCCAGGATTTCCCGCACGTTCTTTTGCAGATTGGCGGCCACACTACCGGGATCGTCGGTCGCCGGATAGACGAGGTCCAGCACATCCGAGCCCACCGCGCTCGCGGCCAGCCGCACATCAGCCTCCCGGTTCAGGAGCCCCTGCAGGCGCGCGATGCGCGGCTCCAGGCGCTCGATCTCCGCCTGGTAATCGCCCCGCATATCGAGCAGGCCCACTGCCAAATAGAGCAGCACCAGCAGCGGCACGACCAGAGTGCCCAGCACCATGACGGCGTAGCGGGGATTGCCACGCAGCCAGTTCACGGCGCCACCTCCCGCAACCGGACATTCACGTTGAACTGCTCCACGCCGGTATTGCCGACAGCGGCGATACCCTGGTCGGAGACCTCCTCAAAGTCCGGCTGTCGGGTCAGCTCCTGGATCACACCGGCGGCGTCTGCCGCTCGCCCCCGCAGCCGCAGGTCGCGACCGCGCAGGGTGAACTGGGCCACGTAGGCATCGTCAGCAAGCAGGCGGGTGAGGCGGGCGAGCAGGGTGTGGGGGTCTGGATACTCGCGCAGATAATCGTTGACGGCGAGGATGGTCTGGTTGGCGGCGGAGAGGGACTCGCGCTGGCGCGTCACCTCGGCAGCCTCGCGATCGACCCGGCTGGCCAGCGCCTCATAGCGCTGCAATTCCAGATACTTGCCGCCGGCGGCCAGGGCCAGAACCAGCAGTAACAGCAGGAAACCACCACCGAGCAGGCTGCCGATGCGCAGCAGGCGGCGCTGGTAGCGAGCCAGGCGCGCCGCCTCGCCGAAACCGAGCAGGACGATGGGACGGTCCCCCGACATTGCCCACACTTCACGCTCGTGGATATTGTGAATATCGTAGCGGCTGCCAAGGTAGCGCATGGCGGCGCTGCGGGACACGATTGCCAGCTCCACCTGCAGCCCGCGCTCCGTGCGCTCCACCAGGGACCAGCCGGCGGCGGTATCCGAAGCCGGGAACGGGCTGTTGGCCATCACCTCGAGCTGCATCACGGACTGCAGTTCGTCCTCCGCGGCCCGCGGCAGGGTCAGGGTCCGGAACAACACCAGGGCATCGGGCAGGCAAACAGCGTGGCAACTGGCATCGCCGGCAGTGACTGGCACCCCGGCGTGATAACACCGGCTGCCGGATTCGTCCTCCACCCGGACAATGTCGTCCAGGCGGGCGCGCACCGGGGAGCGATCTCCCCACAGGAATTCCGCCCAGGCCACCTGCCAGTGGTGCCCTATCCGGCGCATGTCATACCCGAACAGCTGCCATTGTTGGGATCGGTCGAGCATAGGGCCTAGCGCGCTCCTGCGGTTATTGTGTCACCGAGCACCCGCGGGGCCTCCGTGCGCGTAAATTGCCAGGGCAGGCCGCCACCACCAGCCCCCCCCTGCAGGACAACCCAGCGCCGACGCAGCCAGGTCCGCCCATTGTATTCCAGCAGCGCATCCAGGCGATACGCCGCGCCAGCATCCATACGTATTTCGTCGCGGACAGCATCCAGCAGCGCGCGGTCGAAACCGGGCACCTGCAACCATCCCTCAACCGACTGCAGCTGCGGAGCGCCCAGTTGCAGGCCACCCCGGAAGTTGCGCGATTGTAGCACAGTGTCCGCCATGCGCCGGGCATCGCCCCGGGCCATACCGCCGGCGCTGGCAAACAACTGCTCGAGCTGTTCCGCACTGGCACTGAGCAGGTCAAGCAAGCGACCGGACGGCACCATACGCACCCGGACCGGCAGCTCGCCAATATTGAAAACGTCCTCAAGCACCGGCTCCAGATCACCTCCGGACGCAGCGCTCTCCCGCCCAGCCAGCTGCCGTTGACGCGCCAGCAGCAGATTGATGGCACCGTCGCCAGCGGCGGCGGTCTTCGCCCGCGCGATATGGGTCTGGGCCATGCGCACGTCCGTACGCGCTTCGGAGACGATACCCACTACCAACACGGACATCGCGGCAATAAACCACACCACCATCGCCAGTGCGACGCCGCGCTGGCTATGCATAGGACGTCCCGGCTCGCGGTAATATTCCCGCTGGTGTCGAGCAGTCATCGCGGCACCGCCATGACCAGCTCGGGCCAGAAGCGCTCCTGGCTGCGCAGACGCAGGCGCAGGGACGCGGGCACGCCGCCGCCGGTCGGCCACTCCGGCACCCAGTCTTTTTCAACGCTGCCGCGATACGCTACCTCAAACTGCTGCAGGTCCCGGACCATGACCCGGGATGGAGTTTCCTCCCAGCTCACGTTGCGGGCGTCGCCCCGCGACTCCTGCCAGCGCAGCACCAGCTCGCCCTCCTCCCGGGCCAGGCGCAAGAGGTACTGGCCGCCAAAATTCTCGCCAAACATGATGTTGGCCTTGAATACCAGTTCTACCGCCGTGCCCCCGAACCAGGCCGCATCCGAGGGCCCGCCGCCCAGCGTCAGGCCCTCGCCGCCCCCCAAACCGCGGGTGGTGCTGTCCACCAGGTCCCGCAGCAGGGTGCTGACCGAACGCACTTCGTCCACCCGCGTCATCATCCGGTCCAGCGACTGCTGGGTATTGGCGAAGGTGCGCAGGGCAGTGATGGTGGCGAGCATGATCAGCGATAGCACCGACAGCGCCACCACGACCTCCACCAGGGTAAAGCCTCGCCGATGCCGGGGGGTCATTGCGCCGCCACGCCGGCAACCACCGAATGCAACACCACCTGCCGGGCCCTGCTGCCATCCGTCCAGCTGACGGCCACCTCAATGTCCTGCAGGGCGCCCTGGGGCAAGTCGCCGATGGCAAACCGGGTGGGCGATGCCTGCACCCGCCACAGGAAGCCGCCAGCGGTCTCACCCGTGCGACCAAGGCCCCCCGCCGGCACCGCCGCGTTGTCAGCCAGCAGCGAGCGCGCCAACTCAACGCCGTAGGCGTACTTTTCGTCCATGCGAACGTTGCGGGTGGCGCCGCTGGTGGCCTGGTACAGGGCGCCCAGGGACAGGCCGAGGATGGCCATCGCCACCAGCATTTCCAACAGGGAGAAGCCGCGGGCGGAACTAGCGTGCGGCATAGGTCGCCTGGCTCACCGACCCCAGCAACCAGTCGATACTGATGCTGACCCCGGCCCCACTGGCGGACTCGATATCCACCCCGCCGCCACTGGCACCGCCCTCGGGATAAAAACGGATGATACCGACAGTATCTTCGTTCAACTCCCTCGCGGCATGTACCGTCATGGTGACACTATCCGGCAGTCGGTGGACGTCACCATTGAAACTCAGGCTGCGCTCCCGGGGATTGACCGCGACATTCTGCGCGCGACCGCTGTTGACCGCCGCGTAGCGGGCGGATGCGAAAATGGTCACCACATCGCGCACGGCCTGACGGTAGCGGATATTCTCATACAGCTTCATTGTCGAGGGGACCGCCAGCGCCAGCACCAGGCCGGCAATCGCCAGCGCCGCCATCAGCTCCAGCAGGGAGAAGCCGGCCGCGGCCCGCCGGGACGTGGCAGTGGCTGACGGCATCAGGGGTCTACCAGTTGCCGACATCCTGGTCTTCACCCTCCCCCCCGGGCGTACCATTCTGGCCGTAGCTGAAGATGTCGACCTCACCACGCTCCCCGGGGTACTTGTAGTTGTACTCCCGATTCCAGGGGTCCAGCGGCACATCCGACTTCAGGTAAGGGCCGTTCCAGCCGGCGGCATTGCCGGGTTTGCGCACCAGTGCCTCCAGGCCTTCGCTGGAGGCGGGGAAGCGACCGACATCCAGTTTGTACATCTCCAGCGCCTGCTCCAGATCCTTGATCTGGAGGGCAGCCGTTTTGGTCTTGGCGCCGCCGAGCTGGTTCAGCACCCGCGGCCCCACCAGGCTCATCAGCAGGCCGAGAATGGCCAACACCACCAACAGTTCCATCAGGGTAAAACCCCGACCCAGGCGGCGGTTACCGCGACTGCGCGCTTGAAGTATCTGCATGCTCTCTATTTGCTCCCTTGTTACGAAAATTGCGCGGACGCCGCCGGACGGCTCAGATTGCCAGGTCATTGACGGACAGAATTCCCATCAGGATGGCGATAATGATCACCGCGATCAGGAACCCCATGCCGAGGATCAGGACCGGCTCCAACAGAGTCAGCCCGCGCTTGACCCCCGCCTGGACATGGCCGTCGAAGACCTTGGCCAGCTCCAGCATCATCTTGTCCAGGCTGCCGGACTCCTCGCCTACCCGGGTCATCTGGATCACCATCGGCGTGAACAGCCCGGTCTCGTCCAGCGCCACCGACATCCGCTTGCCCGACTTCACCGCCGGCGGCAGCACCTGCAGCGCCTGCCGGATCACCCGGTTGTCGACGGTATCGATGGCGATCGAAATCGCTTTCAGCAGCGACACCCCGTTGCCCAGCAGGGTACCCACGGTGCGCGCAAATTTCGACACCTCAAACTTGAATACGATCCCCCCGGCGAGGGGCAGGCGCAAGAGACGGGCATCCTTGCTGGCCTGTCCCTGCTCCGTACCGAGCCAGCGACGCAGCCAGAGGCCACCCGCAACCAGCAGCAGCAGCAACAACCAGCCGAAGTCGGCGATAAAATCGGCGGCACCAATGACCATCGCGGTCAGCGGCGGCAGCGCTTCTCCCATGTCCTCGAACAGGCTTTCAAACTGGGGCACCACGAATCCCAGCATGAGCACGATCGACAGTACCGACACCACCAGCAGGATGGCCGGGTAGATGAGCGCGGAGATCACGCTGTCGCGATTGGCCCTGGCGTTCTCGAGGTACTCCACCAGCCGGTCCAGCACTGCGCTCAGCTGACCGCTGGCTTCGCCGGAGCGCACCATGTTGATGTAGAAGCTGCCGAAGGCCTCTTCATGGGGAAGCAGTGCCTGGCTCAGGGATTTGCCACCCTTGACCGCTGCCAGCAGGTCCTGCAGTAGGGCGGCGAGTGCCGGCTCCGAGGCCATGTCGATCAACACTTTGAGGGCTCGGTCCAGAGGCAGGCCTGCACGCAGCAGTACGGCCAGTTCGCTGGTCGTAGACAGCACGTCCTGGCGCCTGACCGCCCTGCCGGGAGATGCCGCCGCGGCGGCGATACCGGGCTCCAGGCTGAGCAGGGTCAGGCCCTGGCCGCGCAGCTGGCGGGAGGCGAGCTCCAGCCCCTCCGCCTCGATGGAGCCGTCCCGGGACTTGCCATCACGGCTGATCGCCCTGTAGCGAAAGTGCGCCACGATCCCTGCTCAGGCCGCGTCGGCGCCGGCCGCGTCGAGGCCGGATTCGCTCTGGTCCTGGGTGACCCGCATGACTTCCTCCAGCGAAGTCTCACCGCGCACCACCTTGCGCAGGCCGTCTTCGTACAGCGTGATCATGCCCTGGCGCCGGGCCGCCGCGTGCAGCACGGTGGCATCGGCGCCGCTCATGATGACCCGGTGCATCGCCTCGTCGAGGGCGAACAGCTCGTGAATCGCGGTGCGCCCGGCATAGCCGGTTTCCAGGCAGTGGGCACAGCCCCGCGCCTGGTAAACCGTGGGAGTGGCGCTACCGCCACCGAGGAAAGGCCCGAGGCCGTAGCGCTGGACCGCCTCGGCGGACAACTCCACCGGGGCCTTGCAATGCCGGCACAGGGTGCGCACCAGGCGCTGGGCCAATACGCCGTTCACGGCGGAGGTGATCAGGTAGCGCTCCACGCCCATGTCTTCCAGCCGGGTAATGGCACCGGCGGCGGTATTGGTGTGCAGGGTGGAGAGGACCAGGTGACCGGTCAGCGCCGACTGCACCCCGATCTGGGCCGTTTCGGTGTCGCGCATCTCACCGATCATGATGATATCGGGGTCCTGGCGCAGGATGGCCCGCAGGGCGCGGGCAAAATTGAGCTCGATCTGGGCCTGCACCTGGATCTGGTTCACCCCCTGCAACTGGTATTCCACCGGGTCTTCCACGGTGATGATCTTGAGCCGGTCGGAATCCAGCGAGGCCAGCGAGGCGTACAGGGTGGTGGTCTTGCCGGAGCCGGTGGGACCGGTCACCAGCAGCACGCCGTGGGGGCTGTCCAGCAGCCGGGTGTAGCGCTCCAGGGTGTCGGCACTGAACCCCATGTCGGTCAGGCTGAGGCGGATATTGCCCCGGTCCAGCACCCGCATGACGATGCTCTCGCCGTGCACCGTCGGTATGGTGGAAACCCGCAGGTCCAGCTCGTGGCCCTTGACCCGAATCATGATGCGGCCATCCTGGGGCAGGCGCCGCTCGGCGATGTTCATGTGGGCCAGCAGCTTGATCCGCGAGGCGATCGCGGCGCCCAGGTTGGCGGCGGGGGAATCCGCATACTCCTGCAGCACACCGTCGACCCGGTAGCGCAGGTGCAGGCCGTCCTCGAACGGCTCAACATGGATGTCGGAAGCACCCATATCCACCGCGCGATGAATAATCTGGTTGACCAGGCGAATGACCGGCGCTTCACTGGCCAGATCCTTGAGGTGCTCGATAAAGTCGTCGTCGCTCTGGCCGCCGAACCGGTCGCCAAGGACGTCGCCGTCGTCTTCGCCTTCAGCGCCCTGCAAGCGCAACTGTTGAGCCCGGGCGATATCACTTTCCAGGCCCAGCACGATGGTCACGGGGCGTTCCAGCGCCATGGCGAGCGCTTTGGCGAGGAAGGGATCCTGCGGCACAGCCGCCGCGAAACGCACCCCGCCCTCGTCAACGGCCACGGGGACCACCGCGTTGTTGACCAGGAATTCCTGGGCCACCCCGTCCAGGGGTACCGGCTCCGCCGGATAGTCGGACGCCTGCTGTAGCGGAATGCCCAGCTGCTCGCTGAGCGCCAGCGCAACGTCCTGCTCCGACACCAGGCCCAGCTTCACCAGCACCTGGCCGAACAGGTCGCCCATTTCACCCTGGGCAAGCAGGGTACGTTCGACGTCCCGTTCGGACATTTTTCCCTGCTGTACCAGCAGTTCACCGAGTCTGGTCATGGTGCGCCGTCATTGCTCATGTCTGTAGTAGACGGTTCACAGCCCCAGCTGCTTCCCGCGATCGCGCGATTGTAGCACAGCGGGGATTGAAGATTGGCCGCCGGCTGCGCTGCCGGCGGGCCTGCCTACGCGACCTCGAACAGCCCCGCGGCGCCCATGCCGCCGCCAATGCACATGGTGACAACCACATACCGGACGCCGCGCCGCCTGCCCTCGATCAGGGCGTGGCCAACCATCCGCGCACCGCTCATGCCGAAAGGGTGGCCGATGGCGATGGCGCCCCCGTTCACGTTCAGCCTGTCGTTGTCGATGCCCAGTTGGTCGCGGCAGTACAGTACCTGACAGGCAAATGCCTCATTCAGTTCCCACAGGCCGATATCGTCGACCTGCAAACCGTGGCGCTTCAGCAGTTTGGGAATGGCGAAAACCGGGCCGATACCCATCTCGTCGGGGCCACAGCCGGCTACCGCAAGGCCGCGGTAGACGCCCAGCGGCTGCAGGCCCTGTTGCGCGGCCAGGGCGCCGTCCATCAGCACACAGGCGGATGCACCGTCGGAGAGCTGCGAGGCATTGCCGGCAGTGATGAAACGTCCCTCCTTGACGAACTGCCCATCCTTGAACACCGGCCCCAGGGACTGCAGGCCTTCCAGCGTGGTGGAGGGGCGATTACCCTCGTCCTGCGCCAGCGTGACTTCTTTATAGGTGGTCTCCTTGGTCTCCTTGTTGAACACCGCCATGCGGCTGGCCATCGGCACGATTTCATCGTCAAAGGCCCCGGCCTCCTGCGCCGCCGCGGTGCGCATCTGGCTCTGGTAGCTGTACTCGTCCTGGGCGTCGCGGGAGATACCGTAGCGCTCGGCGACAATCTCCGCGGTCTCGATCATCTGAATGTAGGCTTTCGGGGAGATGTCCAGCACCGTCTGCGACACGTTGCGATAGCTGTTCTTGTGCTTGTTCTGCACCAGTGAGATCGACTCCAGCCCCCCGGCCACGGCCACGTCGTACTCGTTGCACATAATGGCCTTGGCGGCGGTGGCGATGGTCATCAGCCCCGACGAACACTGGCGGTCCATGGTCATGCCGGCGGTGCTGTCGGGCAGGCCACCCGCCACGCCACACAGGCGCCCCAGGTTATAGGCCTGGGTCCCCTGCTGGGCGGCCGCGCCCATGATGCAATCCTCAACCATGGCGGGGTCGATGCCGGCCCGCGCCACCGCGGCGCGGACCACATGGCCGCCCAGCGCGGGCGCCTCGGTGTCGTTGAAGGCGCCGCGGAAGGCCTTGCCGATGGGGGTTCTGGCGGTACTGACGATGACTGCGTCTCTCATTGTGTGCTTCCTCTGTTTGCGGGTATTTGTTGTGGAGCGTTGAATCCGGCGGCGATGCTGGATGGGCCTTGCGAAACACGCCGTGAATCCACACCCGATAAAGCGGGGTGGGCTCTCCATGGAGGCTTCGCGCTCGCATCCATGCGAGCGAGAGTTTCGCAAGGCCCATCCACCACCTCCGCCTCACTCCCCTGCCATTCTCAAATTCTGCAAAAAATCTACATCGAGGTCGTATCGCCTGGGCGGCCCCGCGCATCCATGCGCTCAACGGTTCTGCAAGGCCCAAGCGGGCGCCACCTCCTCCATTCTGCGCGGGCACAAAGCCACGCACTTCGATTCCTTTGAACAAAACTATCGCGGACCACCCGGCAATGCTGCTACTGGCAGTGAAGGCAGGAGCCCGCGGGCCGGTAGCGCTTTGCAGGACCGTTGCAAACATGGATGTTTGCAAACGAGCCCCCATGGACGGGTTCACGGCGTGTCCTGCAAAGCGCTACCGGGCTGCGGGTGCCGGGACTCTTCCACCCAATCAGTAACCATCCGGCCAGAATGCAAAAGTTACGCCCGCTGGCTGGAGCAGGACACAATCTCCCCGGTCATGTAGCCCGAGTAATCCGACGCCAGGAACATCATCACATTGGCGACCTCCCACACCTCCGCCGCGCGCCCGAAGGCCTCTTTCGCCGCCAGCTCCTCCAGCAATTCCATCGGTGTGGTCTTCTTCAGGAACTCGTGGAAGGCGATGGAGGGCGAGACGGCATTGATGCGCACGCCGTGGTCGGCGGCTTCCAGCGCGGAGCAGCGGGTGAGGGCCATGACGCCGGCCTTGGCGGCGGCGTAGTGGCACTGCTCCTTCTGGGCGCGCCAGCCGAGGACGGAGGCATTGTTGACGATCACGCCGGCGCCGCGGGGCTGCATCTTCCGCAGCATCGCCCGGGTCATGCGCATGGTGCCGGTGAGGGTGATGTCGAGCACGCGGCTCCACTCCTCGTCGGTCATGTCCACCAGCAATTTGGTGCCGCCAAGACCCGCATTGTTGATCAGTACATCGACGCCACCCATGGTGGCTTCGGCCTCATCGACCAGCGCCTGTACGTCCTCTTCCACAGTAACGTTGGCCAATTTACCGTGGATCGCTGCAAGACCCGTGTCGGCCTTGAGCTGGTCAACAGCCTTGGCCAGGCGGCCCTCGTGGATATCGCTGATCATCACGGCGCGGGCACCCTCCTCCGCAGCCCGGGTTGCCGCGGCGAAGCCGATACCGGCCCCGGCGGCGGCGGTGATGAGGACTGACTTGCCCGCGAGCAGGTTGTGCCCGGCAACATAGGGTGGTGGTTCTTTCAATGCCATTGTAATTTTCCTCTAATAAAGGACGCTATCAGGCCGCACCCAGCCGGCCGCACCTGGCCGGCCGCACCTACCCGCGCGGTTCGCGGGGCATGCCCAGCGCGCGTTCGGCGATGATGTTGCGCTGGATCTGGTTGGTGCCGCCGTAGATTGTGTCAGCGCGAGTAAACAGGTACAGGGACTGCAGCCGGTTCAGTTCGTAGGGAGCGCCGGCAATGATCTCGCTCTCGGCGCCCAGCACGTCCATGGCCAGCTTGCCCAGATTGCGGTGCCAGCTCGACCAGTACAGCTTGTAGATCATGGCCTCCTTCTGCAGGCTGCCGTCGTCGCCGCCACCGGAGAGCATGCGCATGCTGTTGAAGCGCATGATGCGCAGGCCCACGTGTGCCTCGGCGATGCGCTGGCGCAGGGCTGGATCGCGGGCGGCGCCGTTGGCTTTGGCGATTTTGACGACTTCGTCGAACTCGTTCTGGAACAGCATCTGCTGGCCCAGGGTAGACACACCGCGCTCGAAACCGAGCAGGCCCATGGCCACTTTCCAGCCGTCGCCGGGCGCGCCGACAATGTCGTCGGCGGCGCAGACCGCGTCGTCAAAGAACACTTCGTTGAATTCGCTGGTGCCGGTGAGCTGCTCAATCGGGCGCACGGTGACCCCGGGCTGGTCCATCGCCAGCAGGAAGAAACCCAGGCCCCTGTGGGCCACCGAATCCGGATCGGTGCGGGCGATCACAAACACGTACTGGGACTCATGGGCCAGCGAGGTCCACACCTTCTGGCCATTGATGAGCCACTGGTTGCCGGACTCGTCCAGCCGCGCTTTCGTTTTTACATTGGCCAGGTCGGAACCGGCGGAGGGCTCGGAATACCCCTGGCACCAGAACTCCCTGCCGGCACGGATGCCCGGCAGGTAGCGCTCTTTCTGCGCCTCGCTGCCGAAGGCGATCAGGGTCGGGCCGGTCAGCGTCTCGCCGATGTGTCCCATGCGGCCGGGGCCGCCTGCTCGGGCGTACTCTTCGTTGAAAATCACCTGCTGCTCGATGCTGGCACCGCGGCCGCCGTATTGCTTTGGCCAGCCAATGCAGGTCCAGCCGCCCTCGGCCAGCTTGCGCTCCCAGGCCTTGCGCTCCTCGACGAACGAGTGTTCGTCACCCGGTCCCCCGCGGCCGCGGATAACTTCAAACTCACCGCCCAGATTGGCTGCCAGCCAGGCGGCGACCTCCTCGCGGAACTGCTCGTCTTCGGGACTGAAACTCAGTTTCATGCCGCCTCTCCATCCAGTAACTGACGCGCCAGCCGCTCCCGGTGCCAGGCGGCATCGCCGAGCAGGGTTTCGGTGGATTTGGCGCGCTTGAAATACAGCTGAATATCGTACTCCGCGGTGATACCCACACCGCCATGCAGCTGGATGCCGCAACCGGCGTTGAAAAATGCGGCGTCGGAGCAATAGGCTTTGGCGATACTGGCGGCCTCCGCCAGGCCCGCGCCCAGGGGATTACCCGCGAGGGCTTCATCGGCGATGCAGGCTGCGTAGTAGGCGGCGGAACGCGCGGCCTCCACTTTCAGCATCATGTCGGCGGCCTTGTGTTTGATCGCCTGGTAGGAGGCAATGGTGCGGCCGAACTGCACCCGCTCCATGGTATAGGCCACGGAGCTGTCCAGGGCCTGCTGGGCCACGCCGACCTGCTCGGCGGCCACAGCGACAGTGGCCAGATCGAGGATCTTCGCCAGTGCTGGCCAGGCAGCGCCGGCCTCCCCCATCAGGGCATCGGCGCCGAGTTTCACATCCTGCAGGGTGATGCTGGCCTGCTTGCGGGTCTGGTCCATGGTCGGCAGCCACTCCCGGCTGACGCCCGCGGTATCCGCTGGCAGGACGAACAGGCTGATGCCCTCGCGACCTTCGCTACCCGCCTCCCGGGCAGCAACGACAAAAATCTCTGCGGTGTGGCCGTCAAGTACATAGCGGTATTCGCCGTTCAGCACGAAATCGTCGCCATCCGCCGCCCAGGTGGCCTGCACCGCGTGCGCTTCCGGGCGGCTGCCCGGGGCCATAAAGGCGAGGGTCGCGGTGCTGCCCGCGGCAATCGCCGCCAGATACTGCTGCTTCTGTGTTTCAGTACCCGCCACCAGCAGGGCATTGACGCCCAGGCCGACCGTCGCCAGGAACGGCGCGCACAGCAGCACCCGGCCCATCTGCTCCTGCATGGCGGCCAGCTCCACAAAGCCCAGGCCGAGGCCGCCGTAGGCTTCCGGAATGTGCAGCGCCGGCCACATCATCTCCTCGCTGATCTGCTGCCACAGGGCAGCGTCATAGCCGCGCTCCGTCGCCATCACCTCGCGTACCGCCGCAGCGGTAGAGACTTCCGCAAGAAAAGCCTCCGCCGTATCGCGGATCATCTGCTGTTCTTCGGTAAAACGAAATTCCATGGACCCTGCCTCAGCTGCCAAACACTTTCTGCGCCGGCACTTCCCTCGCCAGCAACTCCGCCACCGCATCGGTGAGCTCCGCCGGATCCCAGCGCTGGCCCTTGTCCACCGGCTCGGTCGAGCGCCAGCCATCGGCGATGGCGACCTTGCCACCCTCGGCCTCGAACAGGCGCCCGGTCACATGCGCCGACAGCGGCGACACCAGCCAGGCCACCAGCGAGGAGACATTTTCCGGAGCAAAGTAGTCGAAGCTGCCGTCCTCCGGCTTCGCCATCCGCTGGGCCATGGCTTCCACCGCCGTGGTCATACCGGTGCGCGCCACCGGCACCAGGCCGTTGACCGTAATCCCGTAGCGACCCAGCTCCGCCGCCTGGGTCAGCGTCAGCGCCGCAATCCCCGCCTTCGCCGCGGCATAGTTCGACTGCCCCACCGAGCCCTGCAACCCGGCCCCGGAACTGGTATTGATAATGCGCGCGTCCACCGCCTTGCCTTCCTTGGACTGTCCGCGCCAGTAGTGCACAGCGTGGGAGCTGATGCAGAAGTGCCCCTTCAGGTGCACCGCCATGATCGCGTCCCAATCCGACTCGGTCATGGAGGCGAACATCCGGTCGCGGTTGATACCCGCATTGTTGACCACCGCGTGCAGGTCACCAAAGCTCTCGATGGCCTGCTTCACGGCGTTCAGGCTGTCGTCGTAGTTGGTGATGTCCGAGGTGTTTACCACAGCCTCGCCACCCGCCGCGCGAATTTCATCCACCACCGCCTGGGCCGCCGCTTCGTTGATGTCGTTGACAACGACTTTCGCACCTTCGCTCGCCAGCAACCGCGCGTGCGCCGCACCGAGGCCGCCGCCGGCGCCGGTGATGATCACTACCCGTCCTTCACATGTTCTGCTCATCGCGTTCTTCCTGTCTGTCTGTTCGTCGAGTTCATTCTATGTGGTCAGGCGGTCTGAGATCCGCTGCACAGGTGAGCGGCAGAGGGTTCCGGGACTCGCCGTGAATACGTCCATGTAGGCTCGTATCGCGCATCCATGCGCTCAACGGTCCCGGAACCCTCTGCCCCTCCCCTGCGCTGCTACCTTCGGTGCCGTCTCGCAGCTCGCACCGTCAGAGGCGCGGCGTCTTGGAGGGGGGCTGGCGGGACCGTATGCGACATGGATGTCGCATCCGAGCCCCCATGGACGGGTTCACGGCGTGTCCCGCTAGCCCCCCTGCAAGATGCTGTGCCGCGCTACGAAGTGCCCGAAACGCTAAATGCCACGAAAGGGGTACTCAGAGCCGCTCGAGAATGGTGACGTTCGCCTGCCCACCCCCTTCACACATGGTCTGCAGTCCATACCTGCCTCCGGTTCGCTCCAGCTCATGCAACAGTGTCGTCATCAGTTTCGTGCCAGTGGCTCCCAGCGGATGGCCGAGCGCAATGGCGCCGCCGTTGACATTGGTTTTCGCGTGGTCGTAGCCGGTTTCTGCGAGCCAGGCCATGGCCACGGAGGCGAAGGCTTCGTTGATCTCCACCAGATCGATATCGGCAAGGCTCATGCCGGCGCGCTTCAGCGCGTATTCGGTGGCGGGAATGGGGGCGGTCAGCATCCAGATCGGGTCCGCGGCGCGCACGCTCATGTGGGCGATGCGGGCACGGGGAGTGAGCTTGTAGCGCTTCAGTGCCGCCTCGGAAACGATCAGCATGGCGGAGGAGGCGTCGCAGGTCTGGCTGGAGACCGCGGCGGTGATGCTGCCACCCTCCTGCAGAGGCTGCAGCTCCGCCATTTTTTCCATGGTGGTCTGGCGCGGGGTTTCGTCCATCGCCACGCCGACCAGCGGCGCGATCTCACGACTGAACCGGCCTTCCTCAATTGCGCGCAGGGCGCGCGTGTGGGATTCCAGGGCGAAGGCTTCCATGTCCTGCCGGGAAAAGCCCCATTTGTCGGCAATCATCTGCGCCGAATTGAATTGGGACACAGGGACTTTGCCGTAGCGCCTGACCCAGCCCTCGCTGCCGGAAAAGGGATCGCTGAAGCCCAGCGGCTGCGCCGCCAGCATGGCGGAGGAAATCGGGATCTGGGTCATGGTCTGTACGCCACCGGCGATGACCACGTCGTTGACCCCCGCCATGATGGCCTGGGCGGCG
This sequence comes from uncultured Haliea sp., assembly GCA_947258585.1. Taxonomy (GTDB): domain Bacteria; phylum Pseudomonadota; class Gammaproteobacteria; order Pseudomonadales; family Halieaceae; genus Haliea. Next base: position 64,536 of record CAMYIZ010000048.1, read on the forward strand.
AAGTGCACGGCCTGCTGGGAGGAGCCGCACTGGCGGTCCACGGTGGTGCCGGGTACAGCCTCGTCGAGGCCCGCCGCCAGCCAGCAAGTGCGGGCGATATCGCCGGCCAGGGGGCCGATGGTATCGACGCAGCCGAAGATCACGTCGTCATAGTCGCCGTCGGGAATGCCGTTGCGCTCCACCAGGGTCTTCAGCACGTGGGCACCGAGGTCCGCACCGTGGACGCCGGCGAGGCCGCCCTTGCGCCGGCCGGTAGGGCTGCGCACTGCATCGACAATATAGGCATCTGCCATGGTTATGGTTCCTGTTCGGGGTTACTGAAAGGTGGCGCCGGCGCCGAGGACCGCGCCCTCGGCAAGAATCGCCTGCGCGACCTGTTGCTTGTGGAAGCCGGCGTCGCCCCAGGTATTGGCCAGGGCCCAGGCCTTCTTCATGAAAATGTGCAGATCCACTTCCCAGGTGTAGCCCATGGCGCCGTGGACCTGAATACTGTGTTTCGCCGCCAGGTTGGCCGCCTCACAGGCCGCCAGCTTGGCGTGGGCCACATGGCGCGTGGCAGTTGCGGCGTCCTGAGCCACCGCGTAAGCGGCGCGATGCACCGGCGCCTTGGCGTATTCCAGCTTCACGGCGACGTTGGCCAGGTGGTGCTTGACTGCCTGGAAGGAGCCGATGGGCTTGCCGAACTGCTTGCGGTCGGCGGTGTAGGCCACGGCGAGGTCGACCATGCGCTGGGCCAGCCCCAGGGCCTGGGCCGCGCAGCCCAGCGCGCCGCGGTTGAGACTGGCGCTGCGCAGCTCCGCCGCCCGCTCGCCGGACACTACCGGCGTCACCCCCGGGTTGACGGTAACCGTGAACAGGCGCCGACCGGGATCGATACTCTGGCTGTAGTCGAGGGCAAACTGCCCCTGTTCGAGGGCGTACCACTGGCCGCCCTGCTCCAGCAGGAGCAGATCCGCCACATGGGCATCCTCCGCCAGCAGGTTCTGTTCCAGGGCAGCGACAATGCGCGCATCGCCGGCGACAGCCCGCGGCAACCAGTGCGCCGCCAGTTCTCCACCGATATCAGCCAGCAGGGGCACCCCCACCAGCACGTGGTTGACCAGCGGTTCCGCCAGGGCCACGTAGCCGCACTCCTGCGCCAGCAGGACAAAATCCAGCGCCGTCATGCCCAGGCCGTCGTGTTCCTCCGGCACCGTCATGCCGGTGAGACCCAGCTCGGCGAGCTGATGCCACAGGGCCGGTTCGCGACCGGTATCGCTGTCCCAACCCGCACGCAGGCGCTCGGGGGTAATTTCGTTGACCAGGAAACTGCGCACGGAATCGTGGAACAGGAGCTGGTCTTCGCTGAATGTAAAGTCCATGGTTACCTCGGCATGCCCAGCATGCGTTCTGCAATGATATTGCGCTGGATCTCGTTGGTGCCGGCGTAGATGGGACCGGACTGGGAGAACAGCCAGCCGTCCAGCCAGTTGCCGACGCCCTGCGCCGCTGGCGCATGGGGCAGCAGTTCCGCCCGGGCCCCGAGAATGCTCATGGCGGTGGCGTGCATGTTCTGGTCCAGCTCCGACCAGAAGATCTTGTTGGTGGAGGACTCGGCGCCGATCTTGCCACCCTGGCTCAGGCGGCAGGCGGTCTGGTAGGTGCTCAGGCAGTAGCTCTCCGCATCCATCCAGGCGCGGATCACCGCCTCCTTGATGGCCGGGTCCTGGCTCGCGCTCGCCTCGTTGTCGCGGTACAGCTGCACCAGCCGGCGGGCGGTTTCCTGGAAGCGCGCGGGGGAGCGCAGCATCAGGCCACGCTCAAAGCCCGCGGTGGCCATGGCCACGGCCCAGCCGGCGCCCTCGTCGCCCAGCCTGTTGCTGACATCCACCTCGACATTGTCGAAGAATATCTCGGCGAAGCCGGGCAGGCCGTCCAGCTGCGGGATCGGGCGCACGGTGATGCCCGGGGTCTTCAGCGGCACCAGGATAAAGGTCAGGCCGCGGTGGCGTTCGGATTCGGGGTCGGTGCGGAACATGCCGAACAGCCAGTCGGCCCACACCGCGCGGGTGGACCAGGTCTTCTGGCCATTGATCACGTACTTGTCCCCTTCCCGGTGGGCGCTGGAGCGGATCGCCGCCATGTCGGAACCGGCGCCGGGCTCGGACCAGCCCTGGGCCCAGATATCCCGCCCCTCGGCCATCGTCGGCAGGAACCGCGCCTTCTGTTCTTCCGTGCCGTACTCCATCAGGGTGGGACCGAGCAGGAAGATGCCATTCTGATTCACCCGCAGGGGGGCGCGGGCACGGTAGTACTCCTCCTCGAAAATCAGCCACTCGATCAGGTCGCAGCCGCGGCCCCCCAGGGCCTCGGGCCAGGTGACCATGCCCCAGCGGCCCTCGTTCAGGGTCACCTCCCAGTCGCGGTGTTGCTGGAAGCCCTCAGCGGTGTCGAAGCTCTGCAGCGGTTCGGCGGGCACATGCTCCGCCAGCCAGGCGCGCACTTCCGCGCGGAAGGCCTGCTGCTGTTCGGTATAGGACAGATTCATCGGTGACTCCTGCGCTTAAAACTTGGCGTCGCGTTTCTGCACGAAGGCGTCGCGGGTTTCCTGGGAGTCGCCCAGGGTGTAGGCCTCCAGGGTAAAGCCCTGTTCCCAGCGGTACTTGTCCTCCAGGTTGCCGTCCTCGATGCCGTTCAGGGCTTCCTTGGCCAGCTTCACCATGGCGGGGGATTTCTCCGCGATCTTCGCGGCAATCCCGCGCGCCGTCGGCAACAGCTCGTCCCTGGGCACCACTTTTTCGATGGCGCCGAGACGATAGGCCTCGGCGGCGTCGATAAACTCGCCGGTGAAGTACATGTAGCGCACCTTCTGCACCGGGAACATACGCTGCAGGTGGGCGCCGCCGCCCATGGCGCCGCGGTCGATTTCCGGCACGCCAAAGCGGGCGCAGTCAGAGGCCACCAGGACGTCTGCAGCGCCGGCCATGCCGATGCCGCCGCCGAGGACAAAGCCGTGCAGGGCAATGATGACCGGCTTGGGGTTGCGATGAATGGCGCGAAAGGTCTCATAGTTGCCCTTGTTCACCGCCACGATACGCTGGGGGTCCGCCGCCAGTTCCTTGATATCCACGCCGGCGCAAAAGCCGCGGCCCTCGGCGGCAATCAGGATCACGCGGACATCGTCGTTGTCGCCCAGCGCGTCGATCTCCCGGGCAATGGCAAACCAGCCTTCGCTGTTGAAGGCATTGACCGGTGGCTGGTTGAGGATCATCTCGGCAATGCCCTCATTGATGGTGGTGCCAAAGGGTGTGCTCATGTCAGCTACCTGCCTGTGTGCTGGGGTTGGCCCGCTGCGCCAGGGCAGTCAGGCGTTGTTCGGCTTCCGCGACGATGGCGCTTACCAGCTCCTCGCAGCTGAGCAGGCTGTCGATCACACCTGCCACCTGGCCGCTGGGCAAGACGCCCCGGGCCGGCTCTCCCTCCACCATCGCCTTCTGGATGATCATCGGCGCATTGGCGGACATGATGGCCTGGGCCGCGGTCATGTCGTCGCCGCGGGTCATGGCCACGGCGGACTTCAGCAGCCCGACCAGGCTGGCACCGGTATGCTGGCGAAAAGCCAGGCCATTGCGAATCGCAATCAGCAGTTTGCGCAGGGTACCGGCCCGCTCCAGCTCGCCCAGCAGCTCGTTCATGATCATGCGCTGGGGCAGGCCATCCATGGCCCGGGACACTATGATCTCGGCCGGGTTCTTGCAGTCCAGGTAGCGCTGCAGGGTAGCGTCCGGCACCGGGGACTCCCGGGTGAGCAGAAACCGGGTGCCCATGGCAATACCGTCCGCGCCCCAGGCCATCGCCGCCACCAGGCCGCGGCCGTCCTTGAAGCCGCCGGCGGCCACCACCGGCACCCTGTCACCCACGGCGTCGATCACCTGCGGAATCAGCAGGGTGGTGGGCACCGCACCGGTGTGGCCGCCGCCCTCCCCGCCCTGCACCGTTACCGCATCCGCGCCCAGCTCCACTGCCTTGAGGGCGTGTTTGGGCAGGCCCACGGTGGGCATGCAGACCACACCCGCATCCTTCAGCTTGCGAATCATGTCCGGACCCGGGGAGCGCGAGTAGCTGACCGCTTTCACCCCGTGGCGAATCACCATGTCCACGATGGCCGCCGCGTTGGGCTGGTACATATGGAAATTGACCCCAAAGGGTCGGTCGGTGAGTTCCTTCACCCGCAGGATGTCGCGTTCCATTTCCGCCGGCGGGATGGTCGCGCCGGCGAGGAAGCCGAACGCACCGGCGTTGCAGCTGCCGGCCACCAGGTTCGGGTCCGCCACCCAGCCCATTGCGGTTTGCACGATGGGATAGCGGCAACCGAGCAGCTCTGTGAGTCGTGTCGTCAGCATCGGGGGCCTCAGGCGCGGTTGCCCGGCGGGTTGTCGGCAATCTGGGCCGCGCGCTGGTTGTGCGGGTCCAGCGCGGCGATGATCGCCAGTTGCTCTACCGTCGGCGCCGGCGTCGTCGGGACCGTGGCGGGAATGCTGAGCGCAAAACCGGTGTTTTCCTGTACCTGCTCCACAGCGATACCCGGGTGCAGGGAGAGCAGGCGCAGCTGGTGGTCGGGGCCGCCGAAGTCCATGACGCACAGGTCCGTGATCACGCGGCGGATATCCACGTCGTCCAGCGAGCGGCCGCGCGGCAGCCGCGCCGGGTTATAGCCGATTGAAGACACGTAGTCGCACTCGCCCTCGATAAACACGCGATTGTTGTGCCCGGGGACGAAGAAACTGTTGGCATGGGAGATCGAGTTGCCCGGAAAGCCGCGGGCCCCCAGCATCATGACCTTGGGCTGCTGGTAGGTGCCGCCCAGGGCCGAGGTATTGGTCTGGCCCCAGCGGTCAATCTGGGTCGGGCCCAGCATGGCGTGGCGCTTGCCGCTCCAGACATTGTCGAATATCCGGGAGAAGCCCATCCAGGTTTCATTGGCCTGGCGGAAATCCGCCGGCCGCTTGCCGATGGGGTTCGGCTCGGAGAGCAGGAAGGCCTCCGAGTCCGTCATCATCAGGTCCGGATTGAAGGTCTTCATGGCGAGGCTGGCGGCCAGGCGCGGAATCACGCCAATGCCGGTGGCCAGCACCTCGCCATCGTGGCGAAAAGCCTCGGCCGAGGCAACAATGCACAGTTCGGCCAGGGTATAGTCGGTTGCTGCAGTAGACATGTGGTGTTTCTCCCTCGGCAATCAGTAGGTGGGCAGGGCAAGCGCCTTGATGGCGTCGAGCCCGCCGACGTTGCGCTGGTACTCGGCTTCGTCTGCGCCCAGGTACTGGCTCAGGTAAGCCTCAATACCACCGTCCTTCGCCGATGCGGTGTAGGCCTTGAAGTGCGCGACGTCGAATCCGTACAGGGGATTGCAGGAGCTGGGGTGGGCACCGCCGGGAATTTCCACGATGGCGTTGGTCGCCGAGCGCTCCCAGAACACTTCCCGGGCCCGTGCGGGGTCGTGGAAAAACTCGCTGTCCACCAGCTCGTCGCAGGAGACGATGGTGTTGGTGGCGGCGCGGGCAAACCAGTCGTCCATATAGTGGTCGGGACCCGCGATCTGGCAGACCCCGTGAAAATCCGCCCGGTCGACATGCAGCAGGGACACGTCCAGCTTCAGCGCCGGCATGGCCACCCACTCCTTGTCGTCGTAGGGACTATCGACAAGCTTGATGTCCGGATTGTGGGTCAGCACATCGGTGCCGAGGCCGACCTCGGTGGGAATAAAGGGCAGGCCCCAGGCCGCGGCGCGCAGTCCCAGCAGCAGCATGCCCTCGTCGATCTCCATTACCTCGATCGCCCCGCTCTGCCGGGCCTGGCGGAAATAGGGCTCCAGCGGTATGAAATCCAGGGAGACAAAGGCGAACACCAGCTTTTTCACCTTGCCGGCGGCGCACAGCATGCCGACATCGGCGCCGCCATAAGCCACGACGGTCAGGTCCCTGAGGTCCGAGCGCAGGATTTCACGCACCAGCGCCATCGGCTTGCGCCGCGGACCCCAGCCGCCGATACCGACGGTCATGCCGTCTTCGATTTGTGCCACCGCATCGCGGGCACTGAGCCGTTTATCCATACTGCTTTCCTTCAGCTGACGATCCGCGCCATGCGGTAATCGTGTTTGACAAAATTGACCCCCAGGGTGCTTTCCGTACGCCGCACACCGGGAATGCCGCTGATGCGCTGGTGCACGAACTCCGCCAGATGCTCGTTGCTGCGCACCATGGTGATGGCGAGAATGTCCGAGCGTCCCAGCATCTCACCGACAAAACCCAGTTCGCTGATCGCCGCCAGCGCCCGCGCCACATCCTTCACCTGGTGGCTGCGCTCAACCTCAATCCAGATCCAGGCCAGCGCCCCCTGGCGAAACCGGTCGATATTGGTGATGGCGGTAATGCGAATCTGTTTCTCGGCCTCCATGCGCTTGACCCGGGCGCGCACGGTGCCCTCGGTGACACCCAGCTCCGACGCAATCTGGCGATTGCTGATGCGGGCGTCCTCGGACAAACGGGCCACGATCTGGCGATCCAGCTCATCCAGCCTGCGCCCACCGCTCACGGGGCGTCCCCGTCGTGAAAAGGGACCCAATCGGGCTGGTTCTTGAGCACATTGACCGCCAGCGAGGGAGTCAGGCGCCGCACACCGGCCATGGTGGCAATACGTCCCTGCAGCAGCTGGTGCAGGGCGGCCTGGTCCTCGGCCACCATCAGGATTTCCAGGTCCTGGGCACCCACCACGACATTCACCGAGAACACCTCGGGGATAGCCGCCAACTCCCGGGCCACCTCTTCCGGCGAACGGTTTTCCACCTGCACGCCGATAGCCAGCAGCATGCCGTAGCCCGCGGCCTCGATATCCGTCACCGCCACCACACGCATGGTGCGGGACTCTTCCAGCCGCCGCACCCGGGCCCGCACCGTGGCTTCGGTCAGGCCCAGCTCCCGGGCGATGGAGCGATACGGCAGCCGTCCGTCAGCCCGCAGCAGGGCGATAATGCGGTGGTCGGTATCGTCCAGCTCGATCTGGGCAGCTGCCGCCTCGCGCTGTGGGCTGAGGGCCACGGTCGAACTAGCCCCGCTCTGCCGCCGCGCGCTGGCGCAGCTCGTTTTTCAGCACCTTGCCGCCGGCGTTCATCGGCAGCTCGGTGACAATCCGCACCTGCCGCGGCACCTTGTAATTCGCCATGTTGTCCCGCGCCCAGGCGATGACTGCCTGTCCATCCAGGTCCGCGCCCGGCTCGGGCACAATCCAGGCACAGGCGACCTCGCCCATGCGCTCATCGGGCACCCCGATCACCGCTGCGCGGGCAACGCCGGGCATGCTGTGCAGGCTGTTCTCGATTTCCGCCGGGTAGCAGTTGAAGCCGCCGACGATAAACATGTCCTTGATCCGATCGGTGATGCGGACGTAGCCGTCCGCATCCATCACGCCGACATCCCCGGTTTTCAGCCAGCCGTCCGCGGTTATGGTGCGGGCGGTTTCCGCCGGGTCATCGAGGTAGCCCTGCATGACGTTGTAGCCGCGGCACCAGATCTCTCCCTCGGTGCCGGCCGGAACGGTATTGCCATCCGCATCCACGCACTTCATCTCGACCCCCGCCATGGCACGGCCGGAGCTGTGGGAAATGCGTTCGGCGCTGTCCTCGGGGCGACAGATGGAAATTACCCCGCAGGACTCGGTGAGTCCGTAGGCGGTGACCACCACCTTGAACCCCAGCTCGCTGCGCATCTTCTCGATCAGGGCTACCGGCACCGGGGCGGCACCGGTCACCGCGAGCCGCAGGCTGGAAAGATCGTAGTCCCGGCGCTGCGGGTGGCTTAGCAGGGACTGGTAGATGGTCGGCGGGCCGGGAATGACCGAGACCCGGTCCCGATGGATCTGAGCCAGTACCGCGTCGAGGTCAAACTGCTTTACCGGCAGCATGTGCGCCCCGCGGATGATCGCCGCCAGCCACCCGGCCTTGTACCCGAAGGAATGGAAGAACGGGTTGATAATCAGATAGTTGTCCCGCTCGTTCAGGCCCACCGTGGCACTCCAGGTCTCGAACGCGCGGATGTTCTGGCCGTGGCTGGTGACCACACCCTTGGGCTGTCCGGTGGTACCGGAGGTGAACAGGATATCCAGGGTATCGGCAGGGGTAAGCTGGTCGGCGCGCGCCTGGACCTCAGCCGCGCTGGCACCGGCAGCGCCCGCCACGAAATCCTTCCAGGAGCGCGTGCCGGGCGCCTCTCCTTCCAGCAGAATCACACTCTCCAGCGCCGGAAGGTCTTCCTGCTCCAGCATCTGTGGGTAGCGCATGCCCAGGAATTCTCCGACCGTAAACAGCCAGCGGGCACCACTGCGACGCAGAATGAATCCTGCTTCAGCGCCTTTGAGGCGGGTATTCAGGGGCACCAGCACGCCGCCGACGGTCTGGGCGCCAATAGCCGCGATCACCCACTGCCAGATATTGGGGGCCCAGATGGCGATGCGCTCGCCCTGCTGCAGGCCCGCCGCCAGAAACGCCTGCGCGGCCTCTACGCGGGCGGCATCCAGCTCCGCGTAGGTCAGGGAAACCGGACCATCGGTGAGGGCGACATGGCCCGGCAGGGCTGCCGCGGTGGCGGCAACGACCTGGGGCAGGGTGCGCTGGGGCGGTTCAGTAATCGACATGGCTGCAGGCGCAATAACGGGTCATTGGCCTGCATACTAGTCAGTGAACTCCGGAATGACAACCGGAATTCGTAAATATTTGACCTCTCAGCTACGAATAGTGCAAATAGTTATAAGCCCGGAAAACTATAGTCCTGGAACTGCTCGCGCAGGGACACCTTGTGGATCTTGCCGGTGGCGCCGTGGGGCAGCTCGGCAACAAACTCCACCGCTTCCGGCTTCCACCAGGTTGCCACCTTGCCGTCGAACCAGGCCAGCATCTCCTCTGCCGTCAGGTCCTGGCCGTCGCCCTTGGGCACCACGATCAGCAGGGGCCGCTCGCTCCACTTGGGGTGGTAGTGACCAATCACCGCCGCCTCGGCCACCTTGGGGTGACTCATGGCGACATTCTCCAGCTCAATGGAGGAGATCCATTCGCCGCCGGACTTGATCACGTCCTTGGTGCGATCCGTGATCGCCATGTATCCTTCAGGGTCGATGGTCGCCACGTCACCGGTCTCGAACCAGCCGGGCTCCGCATGGGCGCCGTCCGCCTCGCGCTTGAAGTAGCCGGAGCAGATCCAGGAGCCTCGCACCTTCAGTGAGCCGTAGGCCTTGCCGTCCCAGGGCAGCTCGTTACCCTCGTCATCGACAATCTTCATTTCCACCCCGAAGATCGGCCGGCCCGCCTTCAGGCGCAGCCTGCTGTACTCTTCGGCGGAATAGCGGTCTTTCTGGTCGGCACTGGCATTGATACTGCCCAGCGGGCTCATTTCGGTCATGCCCCAGCCGATGCGGCTCTCCACACCGTAGGCGTCGAAGCCTTCAGCGATGGACAGCGGACAGGCGGCGCCGCCGACCACCACACGCTTCAGGGTCTCCACCGTCTTGCCCGACGCCTTCAGGTGCGCCAGCAGCGCCAGCCAGACCGTGGGCACCCCGGCCGACAGGGTCACACCCTCCTCGTTGATCAGGTTTGCCAGGGTTTCGCCATCGCCCATCTTGTTGCCGGGAAACACCATCTTGGAGCCCGCCATGGGGCAGGAATAGGGATTGCCCCAGGCGTTGACGTGAAACATGGGCACAATGGGCAACACGACGTCGCTGGCTGACAGGCCCATGGCATCGGGCATCATGGTGGCGTAGGCGTGCAGCATGGTGGAGCGATGCGAGTACAGCACCCCCTTGGGGTGGCCGGTGGTGCCGGAGGTGTAGCACAGGGCACAGGCGTCGTTCTCATCCAGCGCCGGCCACAGGAAGTCCTCACTGCCGCCGGCGACCAGGGTTTCGTAACACATCGCGTTGGCCAGCGCGGTTGCCGGCATGTTGGCCTCGTCCGTCAGCACCACCCAGCCTCTTACCCCGGGGCACTCCGGGGCCAGCTTTTCCACCAGTGGCAGGAAGTCGGGATCGAGGAAGATATAGCGATCCTCGGCGTGGTTGATGATGTAGACCAGCTGCTCCGGAAACAGGCGCGGGTTGATGGTGTGACAGACATAGCCGCTGCAGGCGGAGCCGTAGTAGGTCTCCAGGTGGCGGTAATCGTTCCAGGCCAGGGTGCCGATGCGGTCGCCCCGGGCAAGACCCCATTCCGCCATCGCGCTGGCCAGCTTGCGGGCGCGGACGAAGGCCTCCCGATAGGTGTAGCGGTGGCGCGGGTTGTCGCGGGTAACGGACACAATTTCCTGCTGGCCATTCACGCGTTCCGCGTGCTGCATGATCTCGGTAATCAGCAGCGGCATGTCCATCATCAGCCCTTGCATGGTGTTCTCCTGTGCTCGTGGGTAATTGTTATTGCCCACATTGTACCGGCTTGCCCGGCATTTGCTATTACCCGCAGGGGCGGCCCGACCTGCCGGTGCAATTCCGGTTCGCGGGCGTGACCACTCGGCGCTACAATCAGGCCTGATGACAACACCAGAGCGTGGCAATGGATGTCAATCAGATCGTAATGGACCTACCGCGGCTTCTGGGGCAACCACTCTGGCAGTGGCTTCTGGGTGTCCTCTATCTTGCCATCGCCCTGCTGGCAGCCGTTCACGCCATGCTCTACAAGCGCGACTCGCGCGCGGCGATCAGCTGGATTGCCGTGAGCCTGCTATTCCCCGTGCTGGGGCCAGCACTCTACTACCTGTTCGGCATTAACCGTGTGCGCAGCCAGGCCCACCGGATGAGCGGGCAGCGGCGGCCACTGCTGCAGGTCGGTCACGAGCGGGGTCTCATCACCCCCGAACGCACCCTGACTCCGCCCGGCCTGGACACCCGGCTTGAGCCCTTTGCCCGGGTCTCGGGACGGGTGGCCACCCACCCCATCAAGGCCGGCAACCGGGTGCTGATCCTGCACAACGGTGACGAGGCCTATCCCGCGATGCTGGCGGCGATTGCCAGGGCCAGCAGGCGTATTCTGCTCTGCAGCTATATTTTCGAGTCCAACCACAGCGGCCGGCAATTCGTGGCGGCGCTCGCCGCCGCCCGGGAGCGCGGCGTCGAGGTCCGGGTGCTCGTGGATGGCTTTGGCGAACTCTATTCCTGGCCGAGGATCGGGCGCCTGCTGCTGCGGGCGGGGGTGCCGGCGGCCCGTTATCTGCCGCCGCGACTGCTGCCGCCTTCGCTGTCCATCAATCTGCGCAATCACCGCAAGATCCTCCTGGTAGATGACCGGGAAGCCTTCACCGGCGGCATGAATATCGGCGACCGCCATCTCCTGGCTTCGGCTTCTCGCAAGCACGCGGCCGACCTGCATTTCCAGGTCCAGGGGCCGGTCCTGGCCCAGCTGGAGCAGGTGTTCCTCGGCGACTGGCGCGTTACCACCGGCGAGCGGCTGCCGCCACTGTGCGGGGACATCCCGCCACTCGCGGACGGTGCGGACTTCTGTCGCTGCATCAGCGACGGCCCCGACGACGACCTCGACAAGATCTCCCTGACGCTCATGGGCGCCATCTCCGCTGCCCGGGAAGAGATCCTGATCATCACACCCTACTTTCTCCCGTCCCGGGAAATGGTGGCCAGCCTGCAGTCGGCGGCTCTGCGCGGGGTGAGGATCGTGATCCTGCTGCCCGCGGAAAACAACCTGCCCTTTGTGCACTGGGCATCCCGCAACCTGCTCTGGGAATTGTTGCTCTACGGTATCGACATCCGCTACCAGCCACCGCCCTTCTCCCACGCCAAACTGTTCGTGGTCGACCGCTGCTATGCCCAGGTGGGCTCGGCCAACCTGGACCCGCGCAGCCTGCGCCTGAACTTCGAGCTCAACCTGGAACTCTTTGCCGGCGAGAGCGTCCTGCAGCTGGCCCGGGAGGTCCAGCGTCGCTACCCGCTGTCAACGCCGGTGACCCTTGAGGAAATGGATAACCGCTCGCTGCCCGCGCGACTCAGGGACGCGTTTTTCTGGCTGTTCCAGCCCTACCTCTAGGGCACGCCATACCGGGTGCCGCAGAGCAATGCTATAGTCCGGCGCAAACATCGATAACAATACGGGAGACGAACCCATGCCCCAACTGAGCGCAGAACAGGCGCGCGCGTACTGGCGCCGCAATCTCGCCCTGATGGCCAAGCTGCTGGTGATCTGGTTCACGGTCAGTTTCGGCTGCGGCATCCTCTTCGTGGAGCAGCTGAACCAGATCCAGCTCGGGGGCTACAAGCTCGGTTTCTGGTTCGCGCAGCAGGGCTCCATCTATGTGTTTGTCCTGCTGATCTTCTACTACAGCCGCCGGATGGCGGCGCTGGACCGCGAGTTCGGCGTGGACGAGGAATAGCGCATGGAATTGCAAACCCTGACCTACCTCGTGGTCGGCGCCAGCTTCGCGCTCTATATCGGCATCGCCATCTGGTCCCGGGCCGGCTCAACCCGGGACTTCTACGTTGCCGGCGGCGGTGTCCACCCGATCGCCAACGGCATGGCCACCGCGGCGGACTGGATGTCCGCCGCCTCCTTCATCTCCATGGCCGGGATGATTGCCTTCATGGGCTACGGTGGCTCGGTATTCCTGATGGGCTGGACCGGCGGCTTCGTCATCCTCGCCCTGTTGCTGGCCCCGTACCTGCGCAAGTACGGCAAGTTCACCGTGCCCGAATTCATTGGCGACCGCTTCTACTCCCGCACTGCGCGGGTAGTTGCCGTAATCTGCCTGATCATCTGCTCGGTCACCTACGTCATCGGCCAGATGAAGGGGATTGGGGTCGCCTTTTCCCGTTTCCTGGAAGTGGACTACGGCACCGGCCTGCTGGTGGGCATGTGCATCGTTTTCTTCTACGCCGTGCTCGGCGGGATGAAGGGGATTACCTACACCCAGATCGCCCAGTACTGTGTGCTGATCATGGCCTACACCATACCCGCCATCTTTATCAGCCTGCAGCTCACCGCCAACCCGATACCGCAGCTGGGCCTGGGCGGGACCCTGGCCGGGACCGATACCTACCTGCTGGAGAAGCTGGACCTGATCGTGCAGGATCTCGGGTTCCACGAGTACACCACCGATTTCCGACTCAGCGGGCTCAACATGTTTGCCTACACCGCGTCGCTGATGATCGGTACCGCGGGCCTGCCGCATGTCATCATCCGTTTCTTTACCGTGCCCAAGGTGCGCGATGCGCGCAGCTCCGCGGGCTGGGCACTGCTGTTCATCGCCATTCTCTACACCACCGCCCCGGCGGTCGCCGGCATGGCGCGCCTGAACCTGATGCAGACCATAGAACCCGTCCCGGGCGAATATCTCGTCTACGAGGAGCGGCCACAGTGGTTCCGCAACTGGGAGAAGACCGGCCTGCTGGCGTTTGCCGACAAGAATGGCGACGGCCGGGTGCAATACAGCGCCGACCCGGACGTCAATGAAATGGTCACGGTCGACAACGACATCATCGTGCTGGCCAACCCGGAAATCGCCCAGCTGCCCAACTGGGTAATCGCCCTGGTGGCCGCGGGCGGGCTGGCCGCGGCACTCTCCACCGCGGCCGGCCTGCTGCTGGCGATCGCCTCGGCCATTTCCCACGACCTGCTGAAAGGCATGATCGCACCGGGTATTTCCGAGCGCGCCGAATTGCGTGCCAGCCGCCTGGCAATGGCCGCGGCAATTCTCGGGGCGGGCTACCTGGGCTTCAATCCACCGGGCTTTGCCGCCGGCACGGTGGCGCTGGCCTTTGGCCTCGCGGCCTCGTCCATTTTCCCGGCCCTGATGATGGGTATCTTCTCCAGCCGGGTGAGCAAGGAGGGCGCCGTCGCCGGCATGGTCGCGGGCATCGGGGTTACCCTGTTCTACGTCTTCCAGCACATGGGCATCATGTTCATACCCTCCACCGCGTTCCTCGGCGGCATGCCGCCGAACTGGTTCCTCGGCATAGAGCCCAACGCCTTTGGCGCGGTCGGCGCCCTGGTGAACTTCGCCGTCGCCCTGGCCGTGAGCCGTTTCACCGCAGCCCCTCCGGCCTCAGTGCGCGAGCTGGTCGAGCATATCCGGGTTCCCGCCGGGGCCAGCGCCGCCCGGGACCACTGAGAACAGCGTCCAGTGTCTGCGCGCTCACCGGACACCACCCCACCGGGTACGCCGCAGCCGCTGCTGGAGCTGGCGCCGGTGGCGGACTTCCTTCGCCAGACCCTGCCGTTCCAGGAGCTGCCCGCGGCCGCACTGGAAGAGGCCCTGTCAGCCCTGCGCATCAGCTACCACGTCCAGGGCAGCATCCTTGAAGCAGCTTCGCCGCACCCGGGCCTGCGCATCGTCCGCAGCGGCGCCGTTGACCTGCGGGATCGCGACAACACCCTGCTGGATCGTCTGGGTGAAGGGGAAAGTTTCGTTGTCGGGGGCCCTGACAGCAGCCAGCACCCGGCTCGCGCCATCGTTATTGAAGACGCCCTGCTCTACCTCCTGCCGGCTGCCACTTTCCATCGACTGCGGCAGCAGAACCGCGCCTTCGACCGCCACTTCAGCAGTCAGCGCAGCCGGCACTTGCGGCGGGCAGCACGACACCGGCCCCCGGGCAACGCCCTGCAACAGAAGCTGCGCGACAGCATGAGTACCGCGCTGTTGACCGTTGCCGGCAGTGACAGCGTGCAGAGCGTGGCCAGGGCGATGGCAAAGCGCCGGGTCTCCTCGGCCCTGGTGCTCGAGAATGACAGGCTCGCGGGCATTGTCACCGATCGCGACCTGCGCGTGCGCTGTGTCGCCGAGGCGCTGCCCAGCAGCACGCCGGTGGCGGCAATCATGACCCCGAACCCGGAGACCATCGACGCCGGCAGCAGCCTGTTTGACACCCTGCTGCTGATGACCCGCCGCGGCTACCACCACCTGCCGGTCACCGAGGACGGCAGGCTCGCGGGCATGATCACCACCTCCGACCTGATCCTCGCCCGGCAGGACGACCCGGTCTACCTGGTCCAGCACATCTCGCGCCAGGACAGCGCCGCAGGTATCCGGAACCTGCTCACGGGCCTTCCGCAGCTGGTGCTGCAGTGGCAGCAGGCCGACATGCGCGCGCAGCAGGTCAGCCGGATACTCACCGCCATCACCGACGCGGTCACGGTACGCCTGATTCAGCTGGCGGAGGCAAAGCTGGGACCGGCGCCGGCAGCCTGGTGCTGGACCGCATTCGGCTCCCAGGCCAGGGCCGAGCAGCTGCTGGGCGCGGACCAGGACAACGGCATGATCCTGGCCGACGACGCTGCGCCGGAGCACGCTCCCTGGTTTGCCGCGCTCGCCCAGGAGGTCTGCGCCGGGCTGAACCTGTGCGGCTATCCCTATTGCAACGGCGAGGTCATGGCGACCACCGACAGCTGGCGGCAGCCGCTGGCCCGGTGGCAGGATACGGTCCGGCGCTGGACCGCCAGCCCGAGCCCTGCCGCGGTGATGCGGGTGAGCATCTTCTTCGACCTGCGCGCGATCTACGGCGATGCCGGCCTCTGCACAGCGCTGCAGGCAACCATGCTGCAGCAGGCCTCGAACAACACCATCTTCCTCGCTGCGCTGGCGGCCAATGTGCTGGACAGCAGGCCGCCACTGGGTATCTTCCGCCGCTTTGTGGTGGAGCGCGACGGCGAGCACCGCGACGCCGTGGACCTGAAGAAACGCGGCGTCCTGCCCCTGACCGACATTGCGCGCCTGCATTCCCTGGCGCACCGCATTGAGGCCGTGAACACTGAAGAGCGCCTGCAGGCACTCGCCCGGGAGCGACACCTGGCCATGGGCGACAGCCGCAACCTGGCCGATGCCCTGCACTGCATCCAGCAGCAGCGACTGCAGCAGCAGTGCCGGCAACTGCTGCGCGGCGACAAACCGGACAATTTCCTCAACCCGCGCGGGCTGCCGACCATGGCCCGGGAGCAACTGCGGGACGCTTTCACCATTATCGACCAGGCCCAGGCCGCGCTGCGGCTGACCTACCGGGCGGGACTGGACTGAGATGTGGCTGGCGCTGCGCAGGCTGCGCTGGGCGCGGCGGGTAGCGGCAACGCCACTGCAAGCGTGCTGGCGGCAACCGCTACCTGACCGCCACAGGGACTGGCGCGCGGGGTCTTTCCTCGTCTGTGATGGGGAAATGTCGTCGCTGGACCCCGCCAGGGGGGAGCTGCTGAGCCTTGGCTGGGTCGCCATTGCCAACGGCGCGATAGAGCTGGCCAGCGCCCGCCACCAGTTACTGGCCAGCGAACGCGGCGTCGGCCACAGTGCCACCATCCACCAGATCACCGATCGCGATCTCGCCGATGCTCCCGCACCCGCGACTGCGATGGCCGCCCTGCTGCAGGCCGCAGCCGGCAGGGTGCTGGTTTTCCATCACGCCCGTCTTGACCTCGCCTACCTGAACCGGCTCAGCCACCGGCTCTACGGTGCTCCCCTGCTGCTGCCGGTGGTGGACACCCTGGAACTGGAACGAGCGCGCCAGCAACGCCGGGGCCACCCAATCCCGGCCGCAGCGCTGACCCTGCAGGCCTGCCGCGCCCGCTATGGGCTGCCGGCGCACGGGGCGCACAATGCGCTGCTGGACGCGCTGGCGACTGCGGAGCTGCTACTGGCGCAGATTGCCCATCGCAGCAACCGCCGGGGCCGGACCTGAAGCGGTGGACACCCGGTCGCGCCAGACCGGTGTATCACCGCCCGCCGCCACCGCCACCGCCGCCACCACCGCCGGAGGAACCCCCTCCCCCGGATCCACTGCTGCTGCCCGGAGGGGCGGAAGAGGATGCAATGCTGCTGCTGAAACTCGAGCTGAGTGATTCCGTGAGCTGATTCAGGCCGTGGCTGTGTGCACCTGCGTACCAGGTTCTCCGGCTGAGGAATTGCTCCGCTGCGTCCTGACCCACGGCCTGCGCAAACCTGGCCGTCCAGGCGTCTGCCACCTCCAGCGCTACCGCGTAGGGCAGAAGTTGCTCGAATCTCTCTCCATCCAAAACGGGTTGTTTATCCGGACCGGCAAGCCGCTCCAGGTCATCAGCCTCGGCAACAGACAGATACAACACCAAGCCGTCGATTTCATCCAGCAGCTGTCTTCCAGCCGCTGTGGGGGCGCCGATCAGAAAAATGTAGCCCACCAGCGGCAAGATGCCGAGGCCCAGGATCGCCACCGCGAAAGGCTGCCCCGAATCAGCCGCTGTGGATACCATGGCGACAACAACAATGGCGATATACCCCAACACGGCCTTTACAATGTGGCCGCCATTCGAGGCGTAGAAAGTGCCCTCGAGAAGCGCCTTGTTGCTGCCTGCGTCCACGGTTCTGGCGAGCCGCAGCCGCTTCTGGCTTTCGGCTTCAGTGTCCACAGTGAGTGTTCCCGCACCGGTCGGGAAAATTTCCTTGACCAGGCGCCCGGCGAGAGAGCCTGCATCTGGTACCGGCATGTGGGCGTCACGGATCAGCGACCAGCGGTCCTTCCGCCAACGGCGATCCTCAACCGCAATCCGGTAGTAGCCTGCCACGGCGCAGTGCAGAATATCTGCGGTCAGACACAGCGGATCGAAGCGTAAACCGCGCCGCATCATGCGCAGAGCGCCCGGCGGCATTCCCCGGGGAATTTCATAGCGGGGAAAAATCACACCGCGCCGGGGATCACGACCAATACGCCACCAGGATGCCATCAGGTACGCCAGCCAGGGTACGAGCAGGGCCAGCAACAGGAGCATGCCCAGATTATCGCGGAACCAGCGCAACAGCTTCATCGCGGGCGACGGCTCGACCAGCACTCCCTTGGGGAAACTCAGCACTATCGTCAGCCCCTCGCCGGCGGCCAGGGGCCGGGTAATTCGCCATTGGGCCCGGCCAGGTGCAACTACCCGCGCTTCAAGGTTCTGTGCCTTGCTGCCCTGAATCCCGGTGTAGCCCTCCGCAGACAGCTGGTCCGCTGCCACCGGTACCGGCAAGCTGGCCTCCACCCTGGCCTCTGCGATGGAAAACGCCCATCCCGTGCCAATCGCATTCCAGTACAGCTCATCGTGGTCGGCAAAGAAGCCAATCTGGTTGTCGGTTCGGTAGCGCAAGGTGAAACGGTAGGCGCGGGGAAACTCCGGCAGGAAGCGGTCGTCCCCTGTGTTCACTCTGACGCCATTGGATAGATTCTCCGTAAACCACGGCTCCGGCTGGCCATCCCGAAGGACTTCAAGCACCTCAAAACCCACGACAACATTATTCCCCCACCGGTCCTTGTAGCGTGTCGGGAAGTCTCTGTAGATCCCTTTGCGAATGTTTGCCCGTTCCGCAATGACTGTGATGTCCTCCGTAATCAGCAGGTCGCCAGATTCAAGGATCTCCACCTCGACATGGTAGCGCCTGATTTCCTCTGCAGACGCAGCGGGCCGCGGCAGCGTGAGCAGCAGCGCAAGCAACAGCGCTCCGGACAGCCGCCGGGACAGGGCGACCGTCAATCGCCCACGGCCTGGCCCGGGGCACTCAGGAGTAATCAGCATCAAAGAATTCTGCCTGTCTGAAGCCGAACATCCTGGCCACCAGGAGCGCGGGGAACTGTTCTACCAGAGTATTGTTGAGCTTTACGGCACCATTGTAGAAGCGGCGGGAGTACTGGATGTGGTCTTCAACGTCGACAAAGTCGCGCTGCAGCTGGAGGAAATTCTCTCCCGCCTTCAGCTCCGGATAGGCCTCGGCGACAGCCATGACTGAAGCCACCCCCTCCAGCACGCCCGCCTCGGCTTCGAACTGCGCCCGCGGTCCAGTCGCGGCCAGCGCACTTGCCCGTTGCTCCATGACCCGTCTCAAGGTCTCCTGTTCGTGCCGCGCATAGGCCTTGACGGTTGTCACCAGCAGGGGCACCAGGTCATGCCTGCGCTTGAGTTGAACGTCGATGTCTGACCAGGCAGCCTCCACCTGGTTGCGCAATCCGACCAAACGGTTGTAGGTGAGAAACCCCCAGGCAACGGCGCCCAGCAACGGTAGCAGTATGAAAACATGGTCGGGCATCCGGTATCACCTGTGCTAGCGGCGTCGTTTGCCGGGTAATCGAAGATTACCCATATGGCCCCCAACTTGGTACCTTCGAAATAGATGTTCTTAACCGCCAGGCATTTGTGTGGCACGATGCCCAACGGTCATCCCGGGGGATGCCAGTACTTGACGCTCGCTACCGGCTATCAAAAGGGCAGGTGTGAAGTCCGAGACTGTATAAAAATTATCCACTAACAGGAAGAACCCCATGAAGAGCCCACTGCGCCTTGCCCTTCCCGCCCTGGCCCTGGCATTGCCGGCCACCGCGTCGGCCAATGAAGTCAACGCCGCGGACACCGCCTGGATCCTCACCTCAACCGCCCTGGTGCTGTTCATGACCATACCCGGCCTGTCCCTGTTCTATGCGGGGCTGGTGCGGGTGAAGAATGTGCTGTCGGTCCTGATGCAGTGTTTCGCCCTGACCTGCCTCATGTCCCTGGTCTGGTTCGTCCTCGGCTATACCATCGCCTTTGGCAGTGACGGGGTCGAGCAGGGGCCATGGATCGGCGATTTTGGCAATATCCTCTTTGCCTCCATCAGTATTGACTCGGTGAATGGCACCATACCCGCCAGCCTGTTCGCCATTTTCCAGATGACCTTCGCGATCATCACACCGGCGCTTATCGTCGGTGGCTTTGCCGAACGTATGCGCTTTTCCGCCATGCTGCTGTTCAGCACCGTATGGCTCCTGGTCGTCTACGCGCCGGTCTGCCACTGGGTCTGGGGTGGTGGCTGGCTGGGCGCCATGGGCCTGCAGGATTTCGCCGGCGGCACCGTGGTGCATATCACGGCGGCCATTGCAGCCCTGGTAGCCGCGCTGGTGATGGGGCCGCGGCGCGGCTTTGGCACGGTCGCCATGCCGCCGCACAACCTGACCCTGACGGTTGCCGGGGCAGGCATGCTGTGGGTCGGCTGGTTTGGCTTCAACGCGGGTTCTGCGGTCGCCGCCGATGGCAGCGCGGCGATGGCCATGCTGGTCACTCACCTGTCCGCGGCCTGCGGCGCCCTGGCCTGGATGACCATGGAATGGGTGCGTCACGGCAAGCCGTCGGTGCTGGGCATCGTAACCGGCATGGTCGCCGGCCTGGGCACCATTACACCGGCGTCCGGGTCAGTGGGGCCTGCCGCGGCAGTGGTCATCGGCTTCAGTGCCGGCGTAGTCTGCTACTTCGCCACCAACTACCTCAAGCAGAAATTGCGCATTGACGACAGCCTGGATGTTTTCCCGGTGCACGGCGTCGGCGGGATACTGGGAACCCTGCTGGCCGGAATTTTCTGTTCCACC
Source organism: uncultured Haliea sp. (assembly GCA_947258585.1). Taxonomy (GTDB): domain Bacteria; phylum Pseudomonadota; class Gammaproteobacteria; order Pseudomonadales; family Halieaceae; genus Haliea. The sequence goes on from CAMYIZ010000048.1 coordinate 84,879, forward strand.
CAGCTGGGCATTTTCAGCGGCAACGGTTTCTCGGATGGCATCGACAGCATAGTCGGGCAGCTGACCGTGCAGGCCACGGGCGTGTTTGCGACCCTGATTTACACCGGGATCGCGAGCTATGTCATCCTCAAGCTGGTCGACAAACTGGTCGGCCTGCGGGTGGACGAAGACGAGGAAACCCAGGGCCTGGATCTTGTCCTGCACGATGAGCGGGGCTACGACCTGTAATTGCAGAGGCGCTGACCGATCGACCCGGGGCAGGCTCCGCCCGGCAGTGCAATCAGCTAACCGGGTGCGCCCGGTTAGCCACCAGGTGGTCCACCACCGATGGATCCGCCAGGGTACTGGTGTCCCCCAGGTTGCCGACTTCGTTCTCCGCGATCTTGCGCAGGATACGGCGCATGATCTTGCCCGAGCGGGTCTTCGGCAGCCCCGGCGCCCACTGGATGACATCCGGCTTGGCGATGGGGCCTATTTCCCCGGCACACAGGGCCACCAGTTCCCGGCGCAACTGCTCGCTGGGCTCGACCCCATCCATGGGCGTGACAAAGCAGTAGATACCCTGGCCCTTGATGTCATGGGGATACCCCACCACCGCGGCTTCGGCGATGTCCTCGTGCAACACGAGGGCGCTCTCCACTTCCGCGGTGCCCATGCGGTGGCCGGAGACATTGAGCACATCGTCCACGCGGCCGGTAATCCAGTAGTAGCCATCCTCGTCGCGACTGGCGCCGTCACCGGTGAAGTAGTAGCCGGGGTAGTGACTGAAGTAGGTGTCGACCATCCGCTGGTGATCACCGTAGATGGTGCGGATCTGGCTGGGCCAGGAGGCCTTGATGACCAGGTAGCCGGCACCGGCCCCCTCGATCTCGCTGCCATCCTCGTTGAGCAGGGCCAGCTGCACGCCGAAGAAGGGCATGCTGGCGGCGCCGGGCTTGAGATCCGTGGCCCCGGGCAGCGGGGTAATCATCTGGGCGCCGGTCTCGGTCTGCCACCAGGTGTCGACAATCGGGCACCGGGAGTCGCCCACCGTGCGGTAGTACCACTCCCAGGCCTCGGGATTGATCGGCTCGCCCACTGAGCCCAGCAGCCGCAGGCTGGCCCGGGAGCTGCGCTTTACCGGCTCGTCACCGTGGGCGTGGAGAGAGCGGATCGCGGTCGGTGCGGTGTAGAAAATATTGACCTGGTGCTTGTCCACCACCTCCCAGCAGCGGCCCGAGTCGGGCCAGGTGGGCACCCCTTCGAACATGAGGGTCGTGGCACCGTTGGCCAGGGGACCGTAGAGGATGTAGGTGTGACCGGTCACCCAGCCCACATCCGCCGTACACCAGAACACCTCCCCCTCGCGATAGTCAAAGGTGTACTTGAAGGTCATGGCGGATTGCAGCAGGTAGCCGCCGGTGGTGTGCAGCACGCCCTTGGGCTTGCCGGTGGAACCGGAGGTGTAGAGGATGAACAGGGGATCTTCCGCGTCCATGCTTTCCGGCTCGCAGGCCGTATCCGCTGCGGCGGTCGCCTCCCGGTAGCAGACGTCACGGCCGTCCTGCCAGCTCACCTCCGCCCCCGTTACCCGCGCCACGATGCAGCTGTGCACATCGGGGCAGGATTCCAGGGCCTTGTCGACATTGGCTTTCAGGGCGATGGTCTTGCCGCCGCGGCGGCCTTCGTCCGCGGTAATGACCACCCGGCAATCCGCGTCCTGGATCCGGTCCACAATCGCAGTGGGAGAAAAGCCGCCGAACACGACGGAGTGAATGGCGCCGATGCGGCTGCAGGCGAGCATGGCATAGGCGGCTTCGGGCACCATGGGCATGTAGATGCAGACCCTGTCGCCCTTGTGTACGCCACGCGCCCGCAGCACGTTGGCCAGGCGGCAGACCTGCTCGTGCAGCTCCCGGTAGCTGATGTGCTGGCTGGCGGCAGGGTCATCACCCTCCCAGATCAGCGCTGTCTGGTCGCCGCGGGTAGCCAGGTGACGGTCGATGCAGTTGACGCTGACATTGAGCTTGCCGCCGGCAAACCAGCTGGCCCGACCCTCGCGGAAATCGTAGTCGACCACCGTGTGCCAGGGCTGGTCCCAGCTGAGGAACTCCTGCGCCTTTTCGCCCCAGAAGCCGGCGGGATCCTCCACCGAACGCTGGTACATATCACGATACCGCTCAGCTGTGATGTGGGCGTCGCGGAAGCTCTCGGGAACCGGATGAACAGGGAAGTTTGACATGTTATGGGACCGCTATTGGGGAACTGGAGCCCCGATGATACTGACAGATCGCCGCGGTGCAACCGGCACGCGCCCAGCCGTGACGACAACTGCCCCCGCTACCGGTGGCCTAACCCAGCCATTCCCAGCGATCACCCGTATCCGCATGCCTGGCGCGACCCTCCGCGGCCAGTTTGATCAGGTGCGCCGCCAGCGACAGCTTGGCCCATTCGTGGCGCGCCGGGTCGACATCGTCATAGACGACCTGCACCAGCGCGTCCATTTCCGCCTGGCCCAGCGCGGACAGGCCCGCGACCACCTTGCGCTCACGTGCCAGCCGGTGTTCCACCAGACCGGCGACTTCCTCCCGGGGCGTGTGAATGAGGTCGCCGTGCCCGGGGGCAATGCTCTGCAGGGGGTAGTCGAGCAACAGGCGCAGAGACTCGATGTAGGCCTTCATGTCGCCCCCCGGCGGCACGATCACGACAGTGGAACCGTTCATGATGTGGTCGCCGGCAAACAGCATGCCGTCTTCCTCCAGCAGGAAGCAGTAGTGATTGTTGACGTGACCGGGCGTGTGCAGCGCGCGCAGGGTGAACTCCGGCGCCTGCAGCACCCAGTCGTGGGAGAGCTCCAGGGTCGGCTTGAAGGTGTCGTCCTGGAAGCGGTCGTCCGCCGGCAGCGCGCCGATCACCTCGGCACCGGTGGCCTCCGCCACCGCCTGCCAGGCGGGGGAATGGTCGGGGTGGGTGTGGGTACAGACTATCCAGCGAATCCTGTCCCCCGCCGTCGCCAGGATGGCGTCGACATGGGCGGGAATGGCCGGGCCCGGGTCGAGGACCGCGACCTGCTCGGTGCCGAGTAGATAGGTGTTGGTACCCGGCCCGGTCATCATGCCGGGATTCGGCGCCACCAGGCGCCGTACGCGGCTGTTGAGAGTAAAGGGTATACCGTGCTCGAACATTGCTTCAGACCATGTTGCCGATGGGCACCAGTGGATTGACGTCCGCTTCGTAGTCGACCCCGTCGACCTCGAAACCGAACAGCTGGAGGAATTCCCGGCGATAGCCCTCGAAATCCGACAGCTGGTGCAGGTTGCCAGTATCGATCTGTCCCCACAGCTGCGCCACTTCCGCCTGTACCGCCGGGTCCAGCTCCTTGCCGTCCGCCCGCAAACGGCCCTCGGCGTCCAGTTGCGGGGCGGGACTGTAGAGGGAATCTCGGAACAGGCTGTCGATCTGCTCGATACAGCCTTCGTGGCTACCCTGCGCCTTCATCACCTTGAACAGGATCGCCAGATAGATCGGCATCGCGGGAATGGCCGCACTGGCCTGGGTGACCACCGCCTTCAGTACCGACACCCGGGCATCGCCGCCTTTCGCCGCCAGTCGCTCGCGGAGTCCCACCACGCGCCGATCCAGGTCCTGCTTGGCGGCGCCGATGGTCCCGTGCCAGTAGATGTCCCAGGTCATCTTTTCGCCAATATAGGTATAGGCGGTGGTTTTCGCCCCTTCCGCCAGCACACCGGCTTCATCCAGCGCCTCGATCCACATCTGCCAGTCTTCGCCGCCCATGACGGCAACCGTGTTGTCGATCTCCTCCTGGGTGGCGGGCTCCAGGTGAAAGTCCTGCACTTCCTGCTTGTCCGTATTGACACCCTTTTGCACCGCCGGCTTGCCAATGGGCTTGAGGGTGGAATTGTGGATCACGCCGGTCACCGGGTGCTGGCGCCGCGGCGCCGCCAGGCTGTAGACCACCAGATCGACCTGGCCCAGGTCTTCGCGAATAGTGGCAATGGTTTTCTGCTTGATCTCGTCGCTGAAGGCATCGCCATTAATGCTTTTCGCATACAGCCCCTCGGCCTCGGCGGCAGTGTGGAAAGCCGCGCTGTTGTACCAGCCGGCGGTACCGGGCTTGGTCTCCGTACCTTCCTTTTCGAAGAATATGCCCAGGGTCGCGGCGCCGGCACCGAAGGCCGCGGTAATCCGCGAGGCCAGGCCATAGCCGGTCGAAGCGCCAATCACCAGCACCCGCTTCGGGCCATTTTCAATGGGTCCGTGCGACTGTACGTAGTCGATCTGGTGGCGGACGTTGGCGGCACAGCCAACGGGATGGGTGGTGGTGCAGAGAAAGCCGCGTACGCGGGGCTTGATGATCATGGTTGCTGTTGTTCCCGATGCATGGTGGCAACGGCGCACCCCCCGGAGCGCCGTTCTGGAGGGCCCGATTGTAGCACAGGGATATCGCGGTTCGACCCCGCTTGGCAATCACCCGCCGGGGCTCAGCTTAACCCTGGTCGAGAAGATTGGTGATCCACAGCGTCTGGTAGGGCTGCAGCAGCAACTGCAGGTCCCTGCTGGAATAGCGCTCGCCAGTGATCAGGTCGCCCCAGCCGTGGTCATCAATCAGATTGATGTCCAGCAGGTTCAGTGGTTGCGGTTGATCGGTGATATTGCTGATGCAGAAGATGCTCTGCCGACGATTGATACTCTGGCGCCAGAAACCAAACAGCGCGGAACCCAGCTGCAGGGTGAATTGGGTGGCGTTGGGGTGGAAGGCCGGCTGCGCTCCCCGCAGGCGCAGCAGGGCAACGAGCCGTGCCAACACCAGGGCGTGGTCACTGGCCGGGTCGGCCAGCTCCTTCTCCAGCGCCGCCAGCGACCACTGGTGGCGGTTGATGGCCCGACTTTGCCCGCTGTGCTCCAGCCGCTGGTAGTCATTGCGTGTGCCCAGCAGGCTGTGGATGTAGAGGCCGGGAATGCCCTCCAGGGCGAACATGATGGCGTGGGCACAGACAAAGCGTTCCAGGCCCCAGGTATCGGCACCGCGCACCGTGCCCCGGAGGGCATCGTACAGGGCAATATTGACCTCATAGGGGCGCCGTTCGTCACCCTCCAGCGCGCGCCAGGACACCCGCCCGCCAAATCCCTCCAGGGTGGTGATCAGCGTCGACAGCTCCTCATCGCTGAGCAAGCCCTCAGCCGGCCGCAAGCCGATGCCGTCATGGGAGGCGATGAAGTTGAAGTAGGTGGTGCCATTCTGCGCCGGCGGCATACTCATCAACCACTGCCGCAGATAGGTGCAGTCGCCGCTGAGCAGGGTGTTGATCAACAGCGGCGGCAGCGAGAAGTTGTAGACGCAATGGGCCTCGTTGGCATTGCCGAAATAGGACAGGTTTTCGCGATTGGGGATGTTGGTCTCGGTGATCAACAGCGCGTCCGGGCGGGCGTGCTCGAGCAGGGTCCGCAGCAGGCGCACCACCTCGTGCGTCTGTTCCAGGTTCAGGCAGCTGGTGCCGGGTATCTTCCACAGGAAGGCAATGGCATCGAGACGCAGAATGCGCACGCCGCGATCCAGATACAGGCGCAGGATGGAGACAAACTGCAGCAGCACCTCCGGATTGCGAAAATCCAGGTCTACCTGGTCGTGGCTGAAGGTACACCAGACGTGCTGCGTACCCCGCACCGTTTCCACCTCCCGCAGCAGCGGCGAGGTGCGGGGCCGAACCACCGCGGCGAGATCCGTGTCGGGTGGCACGGTAAAAAAGTAACCCCGCCCGGGCGCTTCATCGCGGAGAAAATTCTCGAACCAGGGGCTGCGACTGGAGCAGTGGTTGATCACCAGGTCGGCCATCAGGTCGAAATCGGCGGCAATCGCGCTGACGTCCTCCCAGCTCCCCAGGGCCTCATTGACGCTGGAGTAATCCAGCACGGCGAAGCCGTCATCCGACGTCCAGGGGTAGAACGGCAGGATGTGCACACCGCTGAGTACCCCCGCCACATGCAGGTCGAGGAACCGTTTCAGGGTATGCAGTGGTTTCTCCCCCGGAGCCACCACACTGTCGCCATAGGTGATCAGCAGGGCATCGCGCTCGCTCCAGTGATTGCAGTGAGGCTGGGGCGCCTCGACTTCCCGGCCCAGCCCCATCGCCGCCAGCAGCTGCTCCACCATGGCCGCGTCCGGGTGCACCGCCGGCACACCGTCGTAGATCATCAGCAGCTGCTGCAGCAACCGCTCCCGCAGACGCTGCAGGGGGCTGTCGACGCTGCTATCCACCGCTACTACCTCCAAACTCCGCCTGGTCCTGCTCAACGGCTTCCCGGAGCCGCTCCAGAATATCGGGAACGGCGCTGATCACCCGGTTCCAGCTGGGTATGAACGGCCGCTCCATCGGGTACTCAAGAAACGCTTCCCCGGCCTTCATGATGTTCTCCGCAAACATCTCCACCGCCACTTCTTCATTGTGGATATCCAGGGTGAGACCGTTCATCACCGCATCGTTGTGGTAGGTTTCGACGAAGTCGAGGGCGATGCGGTAGTAGGTGGCCTTGAGGGAACGGAAGGTCTCGCTGTTGAAGGTCACGCCGCGGGTGGCCAGCTTGCGAAACAGGGCCTTGGCAATGTCGATGGACATCTTGGACAGGCCCCGGGTGGAGTCCTCGCGGGACATTTCCTGGTGCTTGTGGTCGTAGACATCGGCGATGTCGACCTGGCACAGGCGGTTGTTGGCGTAGTTGCGGTAGACCTCCGACAGCACGCCAATCTCCAGGCCCCAGTCACTGGGGATGCGGATATCGGTGAGCACATCGCGACGGAATGAGAACTCCCCCGCCAGCGGATAGCGGAAGCTGTCCATGTAGTCCAGGTACTCCATGTCTCCCAGGGTCTTCATCAGGGCCCGCAGCAGGGGCGTTACCAGCAGGCGGCTGACCCGGCCATTGATCTTGCCGTCCGCCACCCGGGCGTAATAGCCCTTGCAGAACTCGTAGTTGAATTGCGGATTGGCCACGGGGTAGATCAACCGCGCCAGCAGGCTGCGGTCATAGGTGAGAATATCGCAGTCGTGCAGGGCCACGGACTCGGCGCGCCCGGAGGCCAGGGTGTAGCCCATGCAATACCAGACGTTGCGGCCCTTGCCGAGCTCCTTGGGCGCCAGGTCACGGGCTTGCAGCTCGGCGTCCAGGGCCTTGAGCCGCGGCCCGTCATTCCACAGCACCCGATGGCGCTGGGGCAGCTTGCCGAAGAACGCCAGCGCGTGCCGGTACTGGGCCTCGTCGGCGCGGTCCAGCCCTATCACGATCTCCGCCAGGTACGGCACCGCCTGCAACTCCTCGACAATGTGCGGCAGGGCCTCTCCCTCCAGTTCGGAAAACAGGGAGGGCAATATCAGGCCCAGCGGACGCGTCCGGGAGAAGCGCAACAATTCCTGCTCCATGTCGTCGATGGAGCGGTGGGACAGCTTGTGCAGGGTAGTGATAATACCGTTCTGATAAAAATCGCCCATGGCGGTCACTCCTGAGAATACGGGTCCAGGTGTTGCAGCCACTCCAGCACTCCCCGCGCCCAACCCGCGGGCCCGAATTCCTCGCTGTAGCGGGTATTCTCCTGCCGCTGTAGCGGCGGGAAGCCGTGCACCGGGGAGCGTATCACGAGGGCATGGCGCGCACTTTCGAGCATCGCGCTGTCATTGGCGCTGTCACCTATGGCCAGATCATGCACATCCCGTGCCGGATCCTCTCGCTGGTAGCAATTGCGCAACCAGCGCAACGCCGCGCCCTTGTCACAATCGCCCGCCACGCTGAGGAAGCGCCCGCCCTGCAGCACCGTGGCCCCGGCGGTGGACAGGGCCGCAGCGAAAGCCTCCCGGCCCGCATCGTCCCCCTGCCAGAGCACCGGTTCGCTGTAGTCGCGCTGCAGGGCGCGGGTGGCAGCTTCCGGCTGCAAACCGGTGGCCGCCACCACACCCTCGACGCCCATGACTTCGAAATGCGTGAACTGCGCGCCATACTCTGCTTTCAATCGCGCCAGCTCCAGCAACCAGCGCTGCCGCGGAGGTGCGAACTCGCGCACCCAGCCGTCCCCTTCGGGCCGGCAGTCGGGCGGTATCCGCTGCAGACTTCCAGCGGGTAGAAAAACCGCCGCACCATTTTCCACGATAAATGGGTCGCGATTACCCAGCTGCCTGCGCAGCGGCTCGATCTCGGCCCGGGTCTTGCTGCTACAGAGGATCAGCGGTATCCCGCGTTCGCGCAGGGCCTCGACAGCGGGCAGGGCCGCCTGAAAGCTGTAACTGTGGTGGTCCAGCAGCGAGCCGTCCAGGTCGCTGAACACCAGCAGCAGGGCGCTCATGCCTGCACCCCGGGGCCGTGCCAGGCGCTGATCACCCGCCGGCGATCGAGTTCCCAGACCACATCCATACGCGGCGCCAGGGTGGCCAGGCAATGCCGTGTCAGGCGCTCGTAGTGTTGCACGAAGCGCGCCAGGGCCACTGCATCCATGACCCGGGTACCGGCGACAGGGCCCCGCGCCGCGGCCAGCTTGCGTTCCTGCTCGGTGCGCCAGCGCAATACCTCGTCGAAGGACGGCGCCCGCAGCATCAGCCAGACATCGACCCGCTGGTGCAGCCGCGCGTAGTCACCGGCCAGGCAATCATTGGCATGGCGGCGCCAGCGGCCCTCGCTGTCCTCGGTCCGCTCCAGGGCATTGCAGGGCTGGCTGAGGTCCGCCTCAGTTTGCGGCGAGGCGCCGAGGCACCATCCCTCCAGCAGGATAACATCCAGCGGCGGCTGCACCCGCGGCCACTGTTCCGCCGGCGCGCGGTCGTCCCGCGCCTTGTCGAATCGCGGCACTGCCACCGGCAGGGTCTCCGCAGCCGAACCCAGGGCCTCGAGGGTCTGCAGGAGCAGGGTAATATCGTGGGTGCCGGGCACGCCGCGGGTGCTGAAGAGGGGGTGCACCTGCGCCGCCAGACGCTGGCGCTGAAGCCGCGTCAGGTAGACATCGTCGATGGACAGGGACAGGGCGCGCAGACCCGCCTCCTGCACCAACCACTGGCAGAGGTAGTCGCTGAGCGTGGTCTTGCCCGAGCCCTGCGCACCATTAATGCCCACCACCAGTGGGCGGCTCGCACCATCACGGTGCACGGCAAGCCTGGCGGCCACCGGGTCAAACCAGCGCCCGGCCTGGTCGAGGTAGTCAGCCGGCAACACCTGCTGCTGGAGAAACTGTTCTCGCCAGTCTGTCGGTGGGTCGCTTTTCCCCATCACCTCCCTCTTCTCACCACCTGCTTGTTCCCAATGTCCTAGCAGGTCGCGTGCCAGCCCTCACTCCGATCCGGTCAATGGCCCGGCGCGGGGGCTCTGGATCGACAAGTGCCGTCTACAACAGCAGGCGGCGGATATCCCCCAGCAATGCCACCAGCTGGGTACAGAAGCGGCCGGCGTCGCCACCGTTGATGACCCGGTGGTCGTAGGACAGGGACAGGGGCAGCAGGGTGCGGGGCTGGAAGGCCTGCCCGTCCCAGACCGGCTTGACGCTGGCCCGGGATACACCGAGGATCCCCACTTCCGGCGTGTTGACGATAGGCGAGAAGCCGTTGCCGCCGATACCGCCGAGACTGGAAATAGTAAAGCAGCCGCCCTGCATCTCCGCCGGCTTGAGCTTGCGCTCGCGAGCCTTTTCGGCCATTTCCAGTACTTCTTCGGCGAGTTGCCAGAGGGTTTTCTGGTCGACGTCGCGGATCACCGGCACCATCAGGCCCGCGGGCGTATCCACGGCCATGCCGATGTGGGTGTAGCGCTTGTAGACCAGGTTTTCGCCGTCCGCTGACAGGGAGGCGTTGAACTTCGGGTTGTCCCGCAGGGCGATGGCGCAGGCCTTGAGCAGGAAGGGCATCGGGGTCAGCTTGGTGCCGCGCTGCTCCGCCTCGGCCTTGAGCGCCTTGCGGAACGCTTCCAGTTCGGTGATATCCGCGTCGTCGAACTGGGTGACGTGGGGCACATTGAGCCAGCTGCGCTGCATGTTGGCGGCAGTCAGCTTGTCGAGCTTGGTCCGGGCCACGGCCTCGATCTCGCCAAAAGCGCTGAAATCCACTTCCGGCACAGCGGGAATCCCGGAGCCCGAAGTGACTGCGGCAGCCTTGCCGCTCAGTGCCCGCTGCACGAAGCCCTGAACATCCTCCTTCAACACCCGCTCACGGGGACCGCTGCCGGCGACCTTGGTAAGATCCACCCCCAGCTCCCGCGCCAGCTTGCGCACAGCGGGCCCCGCATAGACGAGTTGCTCATCCGAGGGTACCCGCGGCGACGGCGCTTCCGCAGCGGTTACCCGGTCTGTGGCCGAGCGCTTCGCAGGTTGCTCCGCAGCGACCTCGGCCTCGCCGGAAGCAGTCGCGGCAGAATCCGCTTCCGGCGCCGGCTCGCTGCGGTCGGAATCACCGCCCGCATGTTCCAGCACCACCAGCGGATCGCCCTGGCGCACGGCTGCGCCTTCCTTCACCAGCCACTTCACAACGGTGCCGGCGTGGGTCGAGGGCACCTCCATGGATGCCTTGTCCGACTCCAGCACCACCAGCGAGTCGCCCTCCCCGACCTGGTCGCCCACCTGGACACTGAACTCGATGAGATCCACGTCATCCTCGGTGCCGATGTCCGGTACCGTGATAGTGATTTCCCGGACAGCGGCGGCGCTGTCCCCGGCGGCTGCACCGCCATCCCTGTCTGCAGCGGCGGTCGTTGCCGCCTGCTCCTCCGGCTCCGCGGCAGCTGGCGCCGCAGGCTCCTCCTGAGACTCCTTGGGTTGCGCGGGCTCCTCGGCATCCGCGGCCTCCTCCCCGGCTGTCTCCACCACCAGGATGGGTGCACCCTCGGCCAGTTCATCGCCGACCTTCACCAGCACCTGCAGCACCTTGCCGGCCACGTCCGAGGGGATCTCCATGGACGCCTTGTCCGATTCCAGCACCAGCAGGCTCTGCTCCAGTTCAATTTCGTCGCCCACCGCCACCAGCAGCTCAATGACTTCCGCGCCTTCCGCGCCGCCGATATCCGGTACCGTTACCTGTTTCTTAGCCATGCGCTTCGTATCCTGTACCGTTATACCGTCAGCGGGTCGAGCTTGTCGGCAGAAATGCCGAGTGCCTGCATCGCGTCCACCACCACAGCGGCTTTCACCGCGCCCTCATCGGCGAGCGCCCGCAGTGCTGCCAGCACCACATACTCGCGACTCACTTCGAAGAAACGGCGCAGGCGGTCCCGGGTATCGCTGCGGCCATAACCGTCGGTACCGAGCACCATGTAGGGCCGGTGGATGAACTGGCGCAGCTGCTCGGCATGGGCCTTCATGTAGTCCGTGGCCACCACCACCGGACCATCGTGGCCCTCCAGCTGTGTCGTCAGCCACGGGACTCGTGGCTCCTCTCCCGGGTGCAGCAGGTTCCAGCGCGCGACCGCCTTGCCCTCTCGCTGCAGCTCGTTGATGCTGGTCAGGCTCCAGATATCCGCGGCCACGCCGTAGTCCTGCTCCAGCAGGGCCGCCGCGGCCTCCACTTCCCGCAGGATCGTGCCGGCGCCCATCAACTGCACCCGCGGCCCTTTCTTCCGGCTGGAGCGCTTGAGCTGGTACATGCCGCGGACGATGCCCTCTTCCACGCCCTGTGGCATTTCCGGCTGCTGGTAGTTCTCGTTCATGGTGGTGATGTAGTAGAACTTGTTCTCCCCTTCCTGATACATGCGCCGCAGGCCGTCCTGGATGATGACCGCCAGTTCGTAGGCGTAGGCGGGATCATAGCTGACGCAATTCGGAATAGTGCTGGCGAGCAGGTGGCTGTGGCCATCCTGGTGTTGCAGGCCCTCGCCGTTCAGCGTGGTGCGGCCGGCGGTGGCGCCGATCAGGAAGCCGCGGGCCTGGCTGTCGCCGGCGGCCCAGGCCAGGTCGCCAATACGCTGGAACCCGAACATGGAATAGAAAATATAGAACGGCACCATGGAGTAGCCGCTGGTGCTGTAGGACGTTGCCGCGGCGATCCAGGCCGAAAATGCGCCCGCCTCGTTGATGCCCTCCTCCAGGATCTGCCCCTTCTGGTCTTCCTTGTAGAACATGATCTGCCCCGCATCCTGGGGCGTGTAGCGCTGCCCCACGGAGGAGTAGATGCCGAGCTGCCGGAACATGCCCTCCATACCGAAGGTACGGGCTTCATCCGGCACGATCGGCACCACGCGCTCGCCGATCTGTTTGTCTTTCACCAGGGTGGACAGCATGCGCACGAAGGCCATGGTGGTGGAAATCTCGCGCTTGCCGCTGCCCTTGAGCTGGTTGTCGAAAGCCGCCAGTGGCGGGGTCTCCAGCAATTCCATGTCCTTGCGGCGGGCCGGGATGGATCCGCCCAGCTCTTCGCGGCGGCTTTTCATGTAGCGCATTTCCGGGCTGTCCGGCGCCGGCCGGTAGTAGGGCACATCTTTCAGCTCGGCATCCGAGATGGGGATGCCAAACCGGTCGCGGAACGCCTTCAGGCTGTCCAGGTCGAGTTTCTTCAGGGAGTGGGTTTCATTGTTGGCTTCCCCTGCCTCGCCGGTGCCGTAGCCCTTCACGGTCATGGCCAGGATCACCGTGGGACGCTCGTGCTGGGCGACCGCCTCGGCGTAGGCCGCGTAGACCTTGTAGGGGTCGTGACCACCGCGATTGAGGTACATGATATCCTCGTCGGAAAGGTCGCTGACCAGGTCGAGCAGCTCGGGGTACTTGCCGAAAAAATGCTCGCGGGTGTAGGCGCCGCCGTTGTACTTGTAGTTCTGCAGCTCGCCGTCACAGACTTCATCCATGCGCTGCTGCAACAGGCCGGTGGTGTCCTTTTCCAGCAGCGGATCCCACTTGCGGCCCCAGATGACCTTGAGCACATCCCAGCCGGCGCCGCGAAAGACGCCCTCCAGCTCCTGGATGATCTTGCCGTTGCCGCGCACCGGCCCGTCCAGGCGCTGCAGGTTGCAGTTGACCACAAAAATCAGGTTGCCCAGACGCTCGCGCCCGGCCATGGAGATAGCCCCCAGCGACTCGGGTTCATCGCACTCGCCATCGCCCAGGAAGCACCAGACGTTGCGGTCGCCGTGGTCCAGCAGGCCGCGGCTCTGCTGGTACTTCATGACGTGGGCCTGGTAGATGGCCTGGATCGGCCCCAGGCCCATGGACACCGTCGGGAACTGCCAGTAGTCGGGCATCAGCCAGGGGTGCGGGTAGGAGGACAGGCCGTTGCCGTCCACTTCCCGGCGGAAATTGTCCAGCTGCTCTTCGCTCAGGCGCCCCTCGAGATAGGAGCGGGCATACATGCCCGGTGCGCTGTGGCCCTGGTAGAACACCAGGTCACCGGGGTGCTCGGCCTCCGCACCGCGAAAGAAGTAGTTGAAGCCGACATCGTACAGGGTCGCGCTGGAGGAGAAGCTGGAAATGTGTCCTCCCAGCCCCTCGTCGTTGTCATTGGCGCGCATGACCATCGCCAGGGCATTCCAGCGCACCAGGGAGCGGATGCGGCGTTCCATGAACAGGTCGCCAGGCATCATTTTCTGGTCCCGGGGCGCGATCGTGTTGCGGAACGGTGTGGTAATGGCAGTGGGCAGCCTCACCCCGGTCTCCGTCGCATGCTTGGCGAGCTCTACCAGCAGCTCGGCGGCGCGCTCGGGGCCACTGTATTTGCTCACGGCATCGAGCGCTTCCATCCACTCCCGGGTTTCGATCGGGTCCTTGTCTTCGGTCATGCGGCTATCGCTCCTGACGAGAGGTTGAGGCTGGGAAGCGGAGCGATTTTATAGTGTCAAATTAGAACTTGACTGCGATTGCCCCGCTGCCGACAGTATAGACTCCGACTCCGATTCTTGCGCGAACCAAAGCAAAGCCAGTGAAAACAGCAGGTACACGGTACACCATGACAGGCCCGGTGACAAACCGAGGGTTCTTTTATAGAACTATCGGCTTGCCAAACCGGACCAAAAAAGGATGCGCTCTAGTCGACCGTATAGAACGCCTGCCGGGCCTTGAGCGCGGCCGCGGACTCCATCGTCTCCCCATAGCCTTCCGGCAAGGACTGCTCCCTGCCCGGCGCGACCACCAGCAGGGAGTGGCGCCGCTCGCGGAACACTGCAGTGAAATAGGCGCTCCAGTCCTCCAGGCTCAGGCTGCTGACGGCGTCCGCCATTTGCTGGCGGCCGTCGAAGGCAAACTCCTTCTTGGCAATGGACTGCCAGTAGAACTCCGCCCGCTCCCACAGATTCTTGTCCGGGCGCTGGATCTCAGCCACCAGCGACTTCCTGTAGCGCAAAAACTGCTCTTCATCCAGTCCGCCCGTCACCCCGGCCATATAAGCGTCGATCGCCCGGGTCACTGCGGGCGCAGAGGCGCTGGGTGACTGGATCAACAGCATCAAGCCGGGTATGTCCAGCTGCGGCCAGGGGAACGCGCTGACCACGTAGCCCAACTGCTGCTCGGTACGCAGTTCCTGGAAGAACCCGGTCTTGATGATGTGCGCAGTCAGCGCCGTTGCCGCCCGATCCTGCCAGCTGCGATCGCGACCCTGCAGGTACCAGCCGACCACCGCGTCATCATGATCAACCTCGACCGGATAGAACAGGCTTTCGCCCGGTGCAATACGGGTCACCCGCAGGGGTGGCAGGGAAGGCGGTTCGCCATCGCCCAGCAGCTCACCCACCCGCGCCGCCAGCTCGGGCACAATGGCGGCGTCGTAGTTGCCGTAGAGCATGGTCTCGGCGGTTGCCTGCACCCAGAAGTCTTCGACCCAGCGGTCCAGCGCCGCCAGGGTCATGACCTGCAGCGCCCCAACCAGGCTCTGCTCTCCCCACTCGCCGTGCAGCAACGCCTCGCGGACGTCATCGGTCACCTGGCTGCTGGGGCGCTTGGCCACGCTGTTTTCCAAATTGCGGATCATGTCCGCGCGGATATTGTCGAAGCGCTGCTCGCCAAAGGAGGATGCCTGCACCACATCCAGCAAGCGGTCCAGCAGCAACAATTGTTTGTCGTTGTATCCGCTGACCCGCAGGCTGATACCCTGGGCGTGCTTGTAGACATCAAAGTTGAGCCCCGCGAGCTGCGCCGGGTAGGCAAACTCATTGACCGCATCTTTCAGCAGCGCTGTATACAACACGCCAGCGGCCGCCTGGGTGGCGGTCTCCCCCACCTCGGGGGAACGGAAATTAATGTAGAGCGCGCCGCGCGGAATCCCGAATTCCGTATCCTGCCCAAACCAGACGGTCTGGCGGGTTTCATCCAGCACCGTGGCGGGCGCGCTGGCAACCGCGGTTGCGGACACCAGGCTGGTGTCTTCCGCGATGAACTCGTTCGGTGGCGGCAGGGCCAGGCCGGCATCCCGCACCGGAGCGGTCCAGCGCTGCAGCTGTGTCGGCTGCACCGGCTCGGCGCTGTAGGGCACCCCATAGTACGGTGATTCCCGGTCGACTTCGAGCGACTGGTGGGTCAGGGTCACCAGGGCGTTATCGGGCACCACCCGGGACAACAATTCCGTCAGCATGACGGGGTCGTAGTCGGACATCAGGCTGCCGCCCCGGAGGATGTCCTCGGGCGCATAGTAATGCATGCCACTGGCGAGGGCGCTGGCGTAGTTGACCGGTTCGGACTTCTCCCGGAAGCGAAACTGCAGTTCCGCCAGACGCGATTGCTCCTCGTACAGCCATTGCTGGGGGCCCTCCCGCCGCAGCATTTCCAGATAGGCGAACAGCAGCTGCAGAACGCGCTCCCTGCGCGCCAGGCCTTCCTCGGTCAGGCCAATACTGACGCTGAACAGA
This sequence comes from uncultured Haliea sp., assembly GCA_947258585.1. Taxonomy (GTDB): domain Bacteria; phylum Pseudomonadota; class Gammaproteobacteria; order Pseudomonadales; family Halieaceae; genus Haliea. Next base: position 100,659 of record CAMYIZ010000048.1, read on the forward strand.
GCGCCGCCGCGCCAGCCAAGGCCCGAACCGGCACCCAGGCTCTCCGCCAGGCCTTCCTCCTTGAGCCGGGCCAGCAGACTGCCACTGCCCTCATGCCCCACCAGGTTCCCCAGGTAACCGAGGGGATTACTGCGGTAGGCATCGCGATAGTCCGGCACCGGGAAGGACACTTCCAGCTGGCGCAGCGTCGCCTGGGGCTGCACCTTGACCAGCATGGGCAGGGCATCGGGGGCAAACAGGGGAGCGCCTATGACTTCGGTTTCGACACCCCGGTTGGGCACCGGGGCAAACCGGGGCACCACCATCGCCTCCAGTTCATCCAGGGATTCAGCGCCAAACACCACCAGCCGCATCTTGTTCGCGGAGTAGTGTTGTTCGTAGAACTTCAGCAGGTCGTCCCGTATCGGGGCCCCGGGCCGGTCGGCGAGGGTTTCCAGGCTGCCGACGGTGAACTGGCTAAAAGGGTGCTCGGGATTCATCACTGCCTGCAGTACATCCAGCCCCCGCCGCGGGTCGCTGCGCAACCCCATCTGGAACTCTGCCTCTACCGCATTCATCTCGCGTTCGACATAGCCCTCGTCGAAGCGAGGTGCGATGAAGAAGCGTGAAAATCGATCCAGTGCATCCTCAAGATAGGGCGCCTGGATATCAAAGAAATAATTGGTGTGCTCGAAACTGGTGTAGGCGTTGTGGCTGCCACCGTGCTCGGCGATGTACTGCTGGTAGTCGCCCGCTTCCGGATACCTGTCGGTACCGAGGAACAGCATATGCTCGAGAAAGTGCGCCAGCCCCTCGCGGCCGGGCGGGTTGTCGCCGCTGCCCACCAGCACATCCAGCGCGGCGGCGGCCTTGGGCGCTCCCGGATCGGATATCAGCAGCACCTGCAGCTCGTTATCGAGGGTCAGATGACGGTAGGCATAGTCGTCGTTCGGGCTTTGTACCGGCTGGGTACCGGCGCCGGGCAGGATGGCGGTGGCACAGGCCACCAGAAACAACAGCACAAGGCCGCCGGCCAGCGGCCGCAGCCATCGGCCAATGAACATTGCTTGCATGCCTTACTCCAGATTCTTGGTGTAGCCCGGCCCTTCCGTCGGAGTGGGCCAGGCGTGGATGATAGCCTTGATCAGGGTGGCGAGCGGAATGGCAAAAAACACGCCCCACAGCCCCCAGATGCCGCCAAAAAACAGCACCGCCAGGATAATGGCAACCGGGTGCAGGTTCACTGCCTCGGAGAACAGCAGCGGTACCAAAACATTCCCGTCCAGCCCCTGGATGACAAAGTAGACAAGCACCAGGTAATAAAATTCACTGGCAAAACCCCACTGGAAGTATCCCACCAGCAGCACCGGAAGAGTGACCAGCGCTGCCCCCAGATAGGGAATGATCACCGACAATCCGACGCACAGGGCCAGCAGGGCGGCATAGTTAAGGTCCAGCAAGACGAAGCTGAGGTAACTGACCGAGCCCACGATCAGTATTTCCAGCACTTTGCCCCGGGCATAGTTTGCGACCTGGGTATCCATTTCCGTCCAGATACGCCGCAGCAGGGGCCGCTCCGTGGGCAGGAACGTACCGAGCCAGGACAGGATCAACTGCCGGTCCTTGAGAAAGAAAAACACCAGGATCGGGATCAGTATCATATAGACCAACACCGTGAGGATGCTGGGGATGGTCGCCAGGGAGCGGGTCACCAGCTTCTGCCCCATACCGCCCATTTCCGCCTGTGCGAGACCGACCATCTGGTTGATCTGCTGCTGGCTGAAAATTTCCGGGTAGCGGGCCGGCAGCACCGCCAGCAACTGCTTGCCCTGCTCCAGCATCCGCGGCATTTCCGTCGCCAGAGACACCAGCTGGCGCCACACCAAAGGCAACAGGCCCAGGGTCACACCGAAAAAGATGCCAATAAACAATATATAGGCGACAGTCACCCCCACCCACGACGGCAAGCCCGTGGCCTGCAGGCGCCCTGCCAGGCCCTGCATGAGATAGGCCAGCACAATGGATGCCACCACCGGGGCGAGGATATCGCCTATGGTCATCAGCAGCACCACCGCGACAAGCAGCAGCACCAGCAGCAGGACCGACTCTTCCTCGAACAGGTAGCGCTTGTACCATTTATTGAAAATATCCAACATGGACCAGATCCTGGGTGTTTACGACTTCTGCAAAACGTGAATATACACGCCCGCACGCTCCTCTGACGCCAGCAGAGTATGCCCCGACTGCTCGGCAAATACCCGGAAATCCCGCACCGACCCCTGGTCGGTGGCCAGTACCCGCAGGCATTCTCCGGGCTGCATCCGGTTCAGGGCCCGCTTGGCATGCAGCAGGGGCATGGGGCATTGCAGCCCGCAGGCATCCACTTCCACCGTCACTTCATCTGTCACCTTGTTTCCGGTCTCCTGCCAACGTGGCGCACGAGTATATCCATTCGCTGCCGGCAGCCCAAACAGGATTGAACTTTTCCGCGCCGCCGACATCCGATGGCCAGTGCCGGTACTGGGCCGACTACAGGCTGCTGGCGTACAATGAAGGACCTGTCGGACGGAATCCGGCGCCAATTTGCAGTGAAGACCCCTGGTATGAATTTACGTCCCCCCAAGCGCGCACGGCGGCACGGCACCACACTGGCGCTGCTGCTGGCCCTAAGCCTGCCGGGCGGGGATCTGCGCGCTACCGAGGGACTCAAGCTGCCCAACCTGGGCGAGTCCAGTACCAGCCTGTTCTCGGCGGAGTACGAATACCAGCTGGGGCGCACCTGGCTGCGCATTTTCCGCAACCAGGCGCCCATTGTCGATGACCCGCTGCTGTTCGACTACCTGGAAGACCTCGTCTACCGCCTGGCGACGCACAGCCAGCTGGAGGACCGCCGGATCGACCTGGTGATCGTGGACAGCCCGGAAATCAACGCCTTTGCGGTACCGGGCGGCGTGATAGGCGTGAACAACGGCCTGCTCCTCTACGCCCAGACCGAGGACGAGCTGGCCACCGTGCTGGCCCACGAAATCGCCCACCTGAGCCAGCGCCATTTCTCGCGCCGGGTGGAGTTCCAGCGCAGCCAGCAACCCCTGAACCTGGCCGCCATGCTGGCGGGCTTTGTGCTGCTGGCCACCGCCGGTGGCGAAGCCGGCATGGCGGCGCTGTCCGCGGCCCAGGCCGCGGCACAGGATTCAGCCCTGCGCTACAGCCGCAGCAACGAGTCAGAGGCCGACCGGGTAGGCATGCAAACCGTGGTGGCGGCGGGTATGGACCCCCATGCCGCCGCCTCCATGTTTGAGCGGATGATGCAGGCGTCGCGCTACACCAGCAGCAACCGCATCCCGGAATTCCTGCGCACCCACCCCCTGTCGGAAAACCGCATCGCCGACACCCGCAACCGCGCGCGCCAGTACACCCGGCCGCCCATGCGCGACGACACCGAGTACCAGCTGATGCGCGCCCGGGTAATCAACCACCTGGCCGCCACCCCGGAGGAGGCCATCCAGAAGTTTCGCGGTGAACTGGACGGCAGCACCCGTTCGCGGGAAGCCGCTACCTACGGCCTGGTGCTGGCCCTGACCGAGGCCGGCCGTGTCGACCAGGCCGCACTGGAACTCGACAGTATCTGGTCACAGAGCCCCGACCGGCTCGAATACAAGCTGGCCAACGCGGATATCCTGATGACGCGGGGTGAGCCGGGCAAGGCCGCCGAGCTGCTTTCCGGGGAACTGAAGCTGACGCCGGGCAACCACCCGCTGACCATGGCCTATGCCACGGCGCTGATGCAGGATCGCAAGCCACACCTGGCAGAGGCAGCACTGCTGAACCAGAGCAAGAATCGCCCCGACGACCCGGCCCTGTGGTACCTGCTGGCCGAGGTGCAGGGCCTGTCGGGGAATATTGTCGGCCTGCACCAGTCGCGCGCCGAATACTTCATCCTCACCGGCAACATGGACGAGGCAGAGCGCCAGCTCAACTATGCGATGAAACTGGTGGGCAGCGATCATGTCACTGCCGCGCGCCTCAATGAACGATTGCGCGACGTTGCAACCCTGCGTCAACGCATGGAGATCTGATCGGGTGCGGCCGGCTAGGTGTGGCCGGCGAGGTGCGGCCGGCGAGGTGTGGCCGGCGAGGTGTGGCCGGCGAGGTGCGACCGGCGTCAGGCGTTGCCAATCACACCCTTGCGCAAGCCGGCGGCAAAATCCAGCATGCGCCGCAGCGGCACCATGGCCTGCTCCCCGATAACGGGGTCGACAAACACCTCGTTATCCGTGCGCTCAAACACCTGGTCGAGGGCCTCGAGCTCGTTCATCGCCATCCACGGACAGTTGGCGCAGCTACGACAGGTCGCGCCATTGCCTGCGGTCGGCGCGATGATGAACTCCTTGTCCGGCGCCTGCTGTTGCAGCTTGTAGAAAATGCCCTGGTCGGTGGCCACGATAAAGCGGGGGTTCGGCAATTCCTGCGCGGCGCGGATAATCTGCGTGGTGGACCCCACCCGGTCAGCCAGCTCCAGCACTGCCGCCGGGGATTCCGGATGCACCAGCACCGCGGCATCAGGGTAGACCCGCTTCAGGTCTGCTATCCCTCGCGCCTTGAACTCTTCGTGCACAATACAGGCGCCATCCCACATCAGAATATCGGCGCCAGTCTGGCGGCGCACATAATCACCCAGGTGGCGGTCCGGGGCCCAGATGATCTTCTTCCCCTGAGCCGACAGGTGCTCGGCGACGTCGAGGGCGATGCTGGACGTCACCACCCAGTCCGCCCTGGCCTTGACCGCCGCCGAAGTGTTGGCATACACCACCACCTCCCGGTCGGGGTGTTCGTCGCAGAAGGCTGAAAACTCCTCTATCGGGCAGCCCAGGTCCAGGGAGCAGGTCGCTTCCAGTGTCGGCATCAGGACCCGCTTGTGAGGCGTCAGGATCTTGGCGGTTTCCCCCATGAACCGGACACCCGCCACCACCAGCGTCGTCGCCGGGTGATCGTGACCAAAGCGCGCCATCTCCAGCGAGTCCGAGACACAGCCCCCGGTGGCCTCGGCCAGCGCCTGTATCGCTGGCGCGGTGTAGTAATGCGCGACCATCACGGCGTTCTCCGCCTGCAGGCGCTCGGCGATACGGGTCGTCAGCGCCTGCTCCTGGGCGGGGCTGAGTTTGTGGCGTTCGGCATTATCGAGGTGAACCTGTACTTGCCGGCGGATGGATTCCAGTTTGTCGGAGGCGATGCTCATAGCGCAGGGATCAAAAAACACGGCCGCACATTTTAGCACAAATTATGCTCTGCCATGGGCAGCCTGGCGGGTCGGGCAGGCCAATCGCCGGTGCCTGAGGCCGACTCAGGCCCAAACCGGCGATTTTCCCCGCCGATCTCTAGAATTTTATTGAAATAATGCACACAACCTCATGTTATTTCTACAATAAAGCTGTACCCAGCGCTCCCACTGGGTGACAATGGGGCAGACACCGCTATGGGACATTCCGGGACCTTCGTGGATCTGCATACTGTCATGGTACTTTCCGCCAACAAGACCGATCATCTGGTCCTGTCGGATTGCCTCAATCGCGCCGCGCCGCCGCGTTTTCGGCTGCTCAGCAACGACGGCCTGGAGCGCCCGCTGGAGACGCTGCTGGACCCGGACGTCGATGTCATGTTCATGTCCGCGGGCCCCGAAACCGACTACCTGCTGCGCCTGGCGCAGAAAAACGCCCCCTCGCTCCCGGTCATTCTGCTGCTGGACGAGGCGCCGACCAGCGCAGCGGCGGCACAGTTGCGCGAGAGCGGCGCCCAGGACTACCTGGTCAGGGGGCAACTGCAGGATGCCCTGGTCCACCGAATCCTCGACTACAGCATCGAGCTGAAGCAGGTACGCACAGCCATCCGCGAGCTCTCCAACCGGGATATCCTGACCGGCGCGCTTAACCGGGTAGCCTTTCGCGCTCACCTGGAGCGGGCCATGCAACGCTCCCGCCGCTACAGTTTCAAGACCGCCCTGCTCTACATCAACATCGACCAGTTCACCAGCATCAACGATCATTTTGGCGAGATCAACGGTGACCTGTTGATCCGCAACCTGTGCCGACGCATGGTCAGCAAGCTGCGCAGCAGCGACAGCATTGCGCGGCTGGGTGGTGACGAATTCGCCGTGGTACTGGAAGATGTCAGCTCTGCGGCCGACATGGCGCGGATTGCGGAGAAAATGCTGCAAGCCATCGCCGCTCCGCTCGACCTCGATGGACAGCATGCACAGGTCGATGCCAGTATCGGCGGCGCGCTGTATCCCGATGACGCCGGCGATTTCGGCGAACTGGTCGAGCATGCGCGCAGCGCGATGCAACAGGCCAAATCCATTGTCGGCTGCAAATTCATCCCCTTCAGCGACCGCTTGCAGTTCGACATGGCCGGCATCAATACCCTGGCCGCCGAGTTGCGTGCGGCGGCGCGCAGAAACCAGTTTGAGCTGCATTACCAGCCCCGCATCGCCCTGGAGACCGGACAGCTCGCGGGCCTGGAAGCCCTGCTTCGCTGGAATCACCCGGATCGCGGACTTATCTGTCCAGGAGAATTCATCGCCGAATGCGAAGACATGGGGCTAATGAAAAGTATCGGCCACCAGATCATCCAGCATGCCTGCCACGCCTTGAACTGGCTCGCCGATCAACGCCTCGGTGATATCGTTGTCGCCGTCAATATCTCGTTCTCGCAAATCCAGGACGACCGATTCGTGACTGCGGTGAAGGACACCCTGACCCGTACCGGCGCCAACCCCGGACGGCTGGAATTCGAGCTGACCGAGTCCACCATTCTGAAAAATCCCGGTGCCATCAAAGCCCGCATGGATGAGCTGAGGCTGCTGGGCATCCGCTTCTCCCTGGACGACTTCGGTACCGGCTTTTCCCAGCTCACGCACCTCACCGAACTGCCAATCACGGCATTGAAGGTGGATGCGGCGTTCGTGCGCGACCTGCCTCACAATCCGCAGCAGGCAGCCGTATGCAGCCTGATCATCGAGATGGCCAGACGTCTCAATATCGAGGTCGTGGCAGAGGGCGCCGAAAACTACGAACAGATCGAGTTCCTGCGCAACCAGCAGTGTCAACAGGTACAGGGCTTTTACTACAGCCCCGCAATTCCACTCCAGCAGCTGCCCCGGTTTGTCCAGGAGCAGCGCTTCAAGGCCCGGGAGCGGATCCTATCCTGAACGCCCACAACGCTCCGGCCCGGCGAGATTGCGGCGCCACCGCAGGTACTAGGCGACCGCTGCCGGTGGTGGTAGCCTGTGCTGATAACTTTTCGCTCCTGCGCATGGCCCCCTGATGTCCGATAAAGCTTCCCCCACGACGCGCGCCAAAATTCTGGTCAGTGACGACGACCAGATCGTGCGCATGCTGACGCGGCAGTGTCTGGAAGCAGAGAACATGATCGTCATCGAGGCCAGCAACGGCCACGAAGCGCTGGAGCTGTTTGTGCGCGAGCGTCCCGACCTGGTATTTCTGGACGTGGAAATGCCGGGCATGTCGGGGCTGGAGGTATGCCAAAGGATCCGCGAGCTTCCGCAGGGCGAGTCCATTCCCATCATGATCGTCACCGGCTCGGATGATCGCGAGTCTATTGATCAGGGCTTCGACGCCGGGGCCACCCAGTACAAGACCAAGCCCGTTAACTGGTCACTGCTGGGCAGGGATGTGCAGTACATGCTCAGGGCGAGCCAGGCCTTCAACTCTCTCAAGCGCCAGGAAGACCGCCTGCGCTACCTTGCCTACTATGACCCGTTGACCAACCTGCCCAACCGGCGCAGTTTCAACGAGCAACTGGTGCGCATCCTGAAGCGGAGCCAGCGCCGCAATTCCTTTGCCGCACTCATGTTCATCGATCTCGACCATTTCAAGCGCATTAACGACTCCATTGGCCATGGCCGCGGCGACCGCCTGCTGGTAGAGATCGCGAAGCGCCTGACCCTGGAGCTGCGCGAGGACGATGCGATCAACTTCCTGGGGGATGAAGTTGACGCGGAGGATGGCAGCACGGAGATTGCCCGCCTCGGCGGCGACGAGTTCACCGTAGTCCTCTCCGACGTGCCGGATACCGCGCATGTGGAGAGTATTGCCCGCCGCATCCTCGAAAGCCTGTCCGCTCCCATCGCTCTGCAGTCACACAATCCGGTGGTCACCCCCAGCATCGGGATAGCCATCTATCCCATGGATGGCGAGGACCCCGACAGCCTAATCCGCAATGCCGATACCGCCATGTACGTGGCCAAGGCCGAGGGTCGCGCCTGTTTCCGTTTTTACAACGAGGAAATGAACGCGAAGGCGGTCGAGCAGCTGAAAATGGAAGAGGAGCTGCGCCACGGCATGCAGAACGGGGAACTGGAGTTGCGCTACCAGCCCCAGATTGAAGTGGCCACCGGCAATGTGGTCAGCCTCGAGGCGCTGGTACGCTGGAAGCACCCGGTGCGCGGCATGGTGTCTCCCGCAGAGTTCATCCCCGTGGCAGAGCGCACCGGCCAGATCATCGAGCTCGGCGAGTGGGTGATGTCCCAGGTCGCCAGGGACTGTTTGTACTGGGATACCCTGGGGCTGCCGCAATTCCGGGTCAGCATCAATATATCCCCACTGCAGTTCAACCAGTCCGGATTATCACAATTTGTGCGGGGGTTCATCGAGAAGTCCCGCATGCTGCCTCACCGCCTGGAGCTGGAGCTGACCGAAGGCGCCATCATGACGGACGCCGAGGCGAATATCGTCAAGCTGCGGGAATTGAAAGCCATAGGCCTCGACCTTGCAGTGGACGACTTCGGCACTGGATACTCATCGCTCAGTTACCTGAAGCGGTTCCCGATCGACACCCTCAAGATCGACCAGAGCTTTGTCGCCGACCTGGACAGCCCGGACGGCGCGGCAATCATCGACGCCATTCTCGCCCTGTCCAAAACCCTGAACCTGCGGGTGATCGCGGAAGGTATCGAGACTATCGAGCAGATGCGCTACCTGGTGGATATGAAATGCGACCTGCTCCAGGGTTTCTATCTTTCCATCCCTGTCTACCCGGAAGAGGTTCCCAATCTGCTGCAGCAGAACTTTGCCGAGCAGCTAGCCTCGGGGACCTGAATTGCGCGTCCGACCACTATCCCTGCTGCGCTTGCCGCTGCTCCTGGGTGCCATGCTGGGTACCGACAGCGCATTGGCCGGCGCGACGGCGGAACCTCATTCCCTCCGCGTCATGCTCCAGGGCGATTCGGCGGCCGCACTCAGGCAGCTGGTGGAAGGGGCTGGGGGCAGTGTCACCCATGACCTGCCCATCATCGAGGCGGTGGGAGCCCTGGTCAGTCCCTCCCAGCTGGAAAGCATCCGCAGCTCCCCGCTGATCCGGCGCCTCATCGACGACCTTTCCATGGACATGTCGGAACCGCTGCCACCGCCTGACGAGGCGTCCTGTAGCGTGGGCGGCGCCCTGGAGGCAACGCTCCGAAGTGATGGCATCGACTGGCCACTGTACAACCAGATTGCGACGCCCGCGAGTCTGACGCGCCTGGAAATAAGCTGGCCCGGTGCCCTGGGCAGCCTGAAATCGCTGCGTCTCAACACCAGGGATCTGCGCCGCGAGCCAGAGGCAATAGCCGATGGGGCTCGTCGGAGCCTGGCGCTGGACTTCGCGCCCGGCGAGGGACCCACTCTCAAGGAAGTCACCCACCTGCAGGTCGGATTCACCCACAGCCTGGCAGGAGAGGACGGCAGACTGGCCTGGGCACAGAGGGACTTTGCCATAAAGCTGGAGTTTGGAGACGACTGCAGCAACGAACTCATTCCCGGCTACGCTGACTACGCCGGCGACACCTACTATCCCACCGTCTCGGGCGCCTCCCAGCTCCACCGACACGGTATTACGGGCCGCGGGGTGACCGTGGCCGTGCTCGACTCCGGCCTCTGGGAACATCGCGCCCTGGCGCTGGATACCCGTGGCCAGCCCAGAATAGTCGGGCGCTATGACGCCATACGAAATATCGTCGGCCAACCCGTCCCCGATGCCAGCGGCCACGGCACACACATGAGCAGTGTTATCGCACACAGTGAGGAAGTGCTCACAAACGGATCCCCTTCGGGCACCTGGAAAGGTATCGCTCCGGACGCAAGCCTGGTCGCGGTAAAGGCGTTCGATGAAGATGGCCAGGGCGAATTTCTGGACATCGTCAGGGGCATCCAGTGGGTAGTTGAACAGCGCGAGGAACTCGACATTCGGGTACTGAACCTGTCGTTTGCCGCCAGGCCCCGCTGGCCATACTTCCTCGACCCGATCAACCAGGCCCTGATGAAAGCCTGGGCAGCCGGTATCACCATCGTGGCCGCGGCCGGCAATGAGGGGCCGGAACCGATGACCATCGGGTCTCCGGGCAACCTGCCCTACCTGATTACGGTCGGGGCCTACACGGACTCCTGGACCGTCGACGACCGGGACGATGACTACATACCGGACTTTTCTTCCCGTGGGCCGACACCTACCGGCCATATCAAGCCTGACATCGTGGCCCCCGGAGGTCACATTGCCGGACTGGTACAGCCTGGCAGCACCCTGACAAGAAAGCACCCGAACTACGTGATCAGTACCGGGGAACTGGTGATGACCGGCACCTCCCAGGCGAGCGCTCTGGTCGCGGGCATCGCGGCACTATTGCTGCAGCTTGAGCCTGACCTGACCCCGGACGACGTCAAGTGCAAGCTCATGAGCAGCGCCGAACCCGCGATCAACCGCGACGGTCGGCTCGCCTACAGCCCCTTTCAGCAGGGCAGCGGGGCAATCAGCGCGGTACGGGCGGTAACCCTGGGGCAGCGCAACTGTGGCAACAGCGAACTCAATCTTGCCCGGGACATCGCTGGCGAACAATACTTCGAGGGCCCCGCCATCATAGACGAGCAAGGAAACGCCAGCTTGCCAGGGCTTTACCGCATGCTCGCCACCACACTTCCCGGTGACGGACCCAGCAACGAACTCAAGTGGGGAGTCAAGGACCACATCGAGCGGGAAGAGGCTACCGAACCAGCGCCAGAACTCCCTTTTTCCTGGCTGGAAATCTATCGTTCCGAGCGCGCCATCATCGAAGCGCTCACCGCGCAACCGGTCCCAGAAGAGGCCGGGAAGCAGCACTAGCACCACCACTACCCCATTTGGGTCAACGCCCCTGCCGGGCCGCGCATCAACATTGTTTATTTATATTTTTCAATAACTTAAAAGACCAAACCTCTCGTAGTTCGCCACAACTCGCGCCAGCGACACCCAGACCCCGAGTTGGCCTACCCCAAAAAGGGTATGGCACTCCCTTCATGGACTTTCCCTCTCCCCCTATAAAGAAGTCAAGCGTCAAGGATTGAAGTTGTGACCTGCCTCTCACGGACGAGAAGACTGTAGCAATTGATGGCACGTGGTGGCCGAAAAACGAACGAAGGGGCTTTTACTATGAAAAACTACTCAGATCTGTTCAGAAAAGGGGCTGGTACTGTTGCGCTTCTTTTCCTGATGCCGTCAGTTGCAATGTCTGGTTCACTGATTAACGAACCACAGCCCAACCCCGCCGCCTCCAGCTCAGTTCACAAGGTGAGCCATACGCTTGCTGGTGCCGTACGATACTCGGCAAATACCAGCTATAAGTGGGGCGCACAGCCTCAATCTACGTCACACGCTGAGCCAACATGGGCTAAGAACGAAACCGCACCATCAAGTTACAAGTGGGCCGCGGCAGAGACAGTTCAAGATTCAGAGAAAGGGTTGAACACGTTTGCCGACCAAACGTCATACACTTGGGGAGTCCAGAGCTTCTCCGAGCAAGCTGGCTACAAGTGGGGCTTCCGCAGCTACGCGGACCAGGCCGGCTACAAGTGGGGCTTCCGCAGCTACGCGGACCAGGCTGGCTACAAGTGGGGCTTTCGCAGCTATGCAGACCAAGCTGGCTACAAGTGGGGTTTCCGCAGCTACGCGGACCAGGCTGGCTACAAGTGGGGTTTCCGCAGCTACGCGGACCAGGCTGGCTACAAGTGGGGTTTCCGCAGCTACGCGGAC
>CAMYIZ010000049.1 GCA_947258585.1 uncultured Haliea sp.
CCACACCGACTCTTGTAATCTTCATACGGGCTTCTCCTCATCCTCTGAATGGTTGGTTACCACCTACCATTCTGGCGCAAAGACGCCGAATTGGTAGGGTGAGGAGGAGTCCATCCCATTGCTTACAACCAAGCGCCAACAGTTTCAACCAGTCACAGCGAGAGAAGAATGAATAATTCTTCGAAATTTTCATGAGGTAATTTTCGATCTAGCCTGCCGCGATCAGTTATCTATAAGCTGGAAGTCACGACCGAGGAAATAATTCCTGTCGCTTGAGCGATTCGACGCCCCATGCGCGGACATTGTTTAGCTTTCGACGCATCCACTTCAGAACACGAAGCTCTCGTGATTTGGCAAGTCTAACCTCTCGCAAACTCTCGCATAGTTTATTGAGAGTAGGAGTGGGGACAGAAGAGTTTCTCCACTTTACCGGGGAATTTACTCGCTGGGCGACATGAGGGCTTGGCAGAGCCCGGCAAAAAAACTCTTGATTATCAATCGGGTCGCTTGAATCTGCGTGCTGCATCACCAACGCTTTAGCAGCATTTGTCACTCGCTTACCAGCGGCTCCATCTAGTAGCGGCAAAAAAACTAGCCGCGCTTCAGCTAGGTCTTGATCGACCGTGCCACCACGCACAGCGTTCATGAAACCCTCAATTTCCTCTAGACAAGCGGCTCGAGAAAGATGGGAAACTAACGCCTCTGCCTCGTCATTTAACGGTTCTCCCTCAGGGTTTGTTAATGCAAGAATTGGCTTTCCAGTGGCAAGATACTCGATTATGAACGAACCTGTGTCGGATATCAGTCCATCCGAAGCTCGAAAAGATGCAGCATACCCAGGGCCTTCATCAAGATAAATTCCGTTGTCATGGAGCTCTGCGCGCAGGAGCACTAGCTCTCTCTCGGAAAGAATTCCGTCCTGCACTAAACCGGGAATCAACGCAGGGTGCGGTCTCCACAGAAGACAGAAGTCTTGACGGTGTATCAAAGCATACTCGAACAGCTCAGGGCCGATCAGATCGAATGTAGAAAAATTGGAAGACTGCGAGTACCTACGCCCAAAGCTGAAGTGCGAGCTCCATAGAAATACTGTCCTATTGCGACAGAATCTCGCCAATTTATCGGGCACTGCCTTTTCTAGGTCTTTGAGAAGGACATCAAAACGAGGGTGACCGAGCACCTGGACATGCCCATCGCCTGTAGGACAGTGCCTTGAATACTGCGCTTTCTCGATTGCAGATCTGGCCACGACGACTGAAGAATTAATTTGCGTTGGTTGCGCATACTGCAAATAGAGGTTTTTCTTCCCACCGCCCATCGAGAGACCGTAGGGGATGTAGATACTGTGTGGAACTTTCTCCGCTATTCGTGAGAAGCACAGTTGCGGCGCTCGCTCCCGATCGTATGGATGGCCAAATACAACAACGTCCCACACTCCTGACTCGAGTCGCATGCCATCATGCCACTCGACAAACGGGATGCCTTGGGAACGCAGGAGTACCTTTGCCTCAATCTTCCGGGGAGCGCTTAGCGCAGGCTTTGAGTAGTTGCTTGGTAACAGCCATATAGTTGGCTCAAATTCCTCGCTCTCTACCATAGCTGCCCAGACAGAAGCAAAGTTTACCCAAGCTTCGGGCCTTTGTAGCAAAAACAGCGTACGAATCGACCTGGATCTTGATTTCATTTGTCAATTTTTAATTGCCTGCGAATTGACCCATGCCTTCGCGCGATCCAAATCTTCAGGTGTATCAACTTCGAATACCTCGACTGGATGTGTTGCGGCCGGAAGGAAAGGCGCAAGACACTCAAACACATACTTACTTCCAGGACCAAGCAATGCGGGTGAGGCGACAAAGAAATTCGCCCATTCGTACTCTGTCGGCATGTCTCGATGGAAGCCGCGGACCTCAAGAGAACCGGAGTCAGAGTCTGTCCCGGTAGAAACGTATACCGCTTCGCTGCTCTTGGCTTGGGTTATACCCAGTGTCAGCTCACAACCTGCTGCATGTTCCAGGAATCCTTCAAAGGATTCACGATCTATCAGTAAATCTCCATCTAAATACAGCACTTTACGCGAAAATCCAATACTCCCAAGCATGAGACTATGCGCTGTGTTAGTACTCCGAAACTCGCCGTTTCTGACAATTACAACCTCTGGGTGATGCCTTGAGCAGTAATCGATGATCAATTCTTCACGATAGCCGACAACAACATGGATGCGTGTCACCCAGGGGCGCAACAAGCTGATCAACTGCGAAAGTATTGTCTGGCCACCTACTTCAATCATGCACTTGGGCAGACCCATGCCAAGTCGCGAGCCGAGGCCCGCACATGCAATTACAGCGCCTTCAATAGGGTACATAGTGAGCTCGGATGATTTATAACTAAGTCTGCTGCAATAATTGTCCCCGGGATGGGCGGGTGAACCCCACCATACGCAATTGCTATGTCTGCTTCTTCCAACATGGATATGTCGTTCGCCCCGTCTCCAACAGCAACAATGCGCTCATACTTCCCTTCACGGCGCAGAGATCGTATCGCCTCACCTTTATCTAATATGTGCTCCACCACCAGTCGTCCACTGTCTTGCTTTGTCTTCGAGCTAAACCACCTGCAACCTAGCCGACTCAACAATGGCTCCACCCATATGTCCAAGTTCCCGGTCACTATGAAGCTCGCATCATTAAACGCATCTATGAAGCTAAGTAACATTGGTTCCAATGGGATAGAATCGATTATCTCATGGACTCGTTCAGCCGGAACCTGGCCAAGAATTAGAGCCCGAAGCCGTAACGAGTCCGGGAATGGAATGTGCCCGTCCATTGTTAAACGCGTCAAGGTGGCGATCTCTTCTGCGATCCCAAGTTCCGCAGCAATGCAGGGCAGTATTTCCAGAGTTGTGACGGTTCCGTCTAGATCGAAGCAGAATGCCGTGCTCATGTGCAACGCTCCAAGAGAAACCAGCGCTGCCCTGTTTCAGAGCGATTGTTAAGCTCTTTATCAACGAAAACGTCGCCGCTATCTATCAATGCAAAGCCACTGTTTACGAGCATACCCTGCATTGCGGCAAGTAACTCCGACTCCGTGCGGTATATGGCATGATATTCATGTTCCAGCTCATCCGAGTAGTGACCAGTTAAAGTTAAGCGCTGGCCTATTCCTACAGGCTCCCGGAAAACAATGCGACACGTCGATGCTGCAACCTCAGACATTCCCTCGAACATTTTTAACAACTGACAGTCGTTCAAGTAGATCGAAACCCCAGCACATAGCATGCGATCAAAGCCAGACTCTCTCAATGCACTTTCGGATATCCCATCGGCGCCAATACAAGTAAATCGACAGTGAGTATCCTTGGCGTGGCTGGCGCGCGCGTGGCTGAGAAAGCGCTCGTTGAAATCGATGCCGTGGTAGGTGAGCACAAGAGGCGCAGCGCGCTTCGTCCAACGCCCCGTGCCGCAGCCGATATCGAGGAAACGTTGACGTCCATCCAATTTTAGCAAAGGCATTATACAGTCGACTTCAGCGAGGTCGCGGCGAACCGCCAAGTCACCGCCTTTGTCCTGGTAGATGACTGCCTTTAAAGGCCCCACTTCTTCGAGACGATTCGCTCGCGAATTGAAGAAGGCAGACACAGCATCTGGGTCAAGAGTCGGGACTTCTTCTGATCCCGGTGGCGTTAGGTATCGAGCCATTTGCGCATAACACCTTCAATTTCTAGACGCACTAATACGGAGAAAAACTGCCCACCACAACGCAGAGGCCAAGACAACATAGGTCAGAACTAATGCGTAAGACGCCCCTCGGCCCTCATACACCGGTACCAACTGGGTCATGGATACCACCATAAGAACCATCCCGCCAGCCTGTACCAGAATACGCGTCGAACGCCATCCTAGCGCAATCAGAGCAGAACATCCAAGGGCGCAAAGCCCTAAGAGGGCTGGAAAAGGTCCAAGTATCCTCACAAACGATGCAGCTGGCCGAAACTCCATCCCGAATAGTACCGGCAAGGCAGCAGAGGACGCGAGGGTGATAGGTATGGTAACGATGCCGAGCAAAAGACCCCATCTCATCACCTTGCGAACCATTGTGATCGTCGCCTCGCTATCGGAGGCCATACGGAACAGTCGGGGCGTCATAGCAATAGCAAGGGAAACAACGGGCAATGCTATTAGCGAGGCCAGTCTATACGCTGCCGTGTAATGCCCGGCGATTTCTGTGCCCGCAATACGAAGGACAAGCGTCTTGTCAATCGACCCCAAACCATTGTCCACTGCTCGCATGACAGCATACCCGAGCGCCTCGCGGCCTTCGGACATACTGGCCTGAGGTCGACTATGTATTGGCCGTAAAACGATAGTCACGGCAGCGAGAGCGAAACTAGCCATTACAATGGAACTCCAGAAGTGCCAGGCAAGGTATGTTTCGAGAGAAACACCGCCCACGACGAGTACTAGAATCGCAAGTGCTGACAAGTTTCCTGCGGGTCCAAGCGCATACATTGCACCCGCCCAACCCATTCGCTCATGCGCCTGAAATGCATAACTTGCGATGATGGTGATGGGCAGACAGACGATCTCCGGCAATGCGATATAGAGTAAGTAGACCGAGTCAATTGGATACCCGGTTGCTGCTGCAGCGATTGCAACGTAGACACTGGCAAGCACGAAGCCGCTACTACCGGTAGCCAACAATGTCTTCGTCCAGTTTGCCGAGAACGCAGCGGAATTTCGGGAGGTCGCCTGCAGCATCAACAAGCCAAAACCCAATCCCGTCAGGGCACCGAGCGCTGCAGCAAGGCCAGCAAGGCCGGCAAACAACCCATAGCTCTCTGGCCCCATGGTCCTTGCCAGCCAAATCGCCCATACACCTTGGGTCGCTGCCCGACCGATCTGCCACACAAGTATGAACAGGGCTCCGCGTGCCAAAGATGTCAATTGCGCGTCATCGCTAACATTTTGCCAACACGCTCACCCTCCTGAGGATAGGAGTTGTCACTTACAACTTCCGGAAGACATATAGATTGTTAACCGTTTTCTCGCCCATAGCGGATATTTGGGTGCGCTGACATAGCTCCAAGCCAGCCCGCCGAAAAATGCTCTCATAGTCTTTTTGTGCCCTTTACCGAGCAACATATCCATTCCGATAAGCCTTGCTTATGTCCTCCTTGCCCCCCAAAGTGTCAACTAAGATCAGCTGTCCTCCAGGCAAACTCAGGGAGATCAACTTATGGATTAACTTCATTAATTTCTGATCATCGTGGATACAGGAAACCACTCCCAGGCAGGTAACCAAATGAAATTTTTCATCTGTTGGCACTTCCTCCAATTCGGCAACCCTAAACTGTACTTTGAAAATCCTTTTTTCTGCAGCTTGGTGTTGAGCCGAAGTTATCAAAGCTGGCGAAATGTCGTAGCCGATCAATGAGGTAGCATATTCCGCGATGAGCATCGAAAATCGACCATTACCACACCCGACATCCACCGCATTTCCAACACTGCCAAGCGTCGACAGCGCCTCACGCAAGGCAATCTCTTTCTTTGCGTAATAAGCCTCACCACCAAGGAACGTGAAGTCACTGGTTGCCCAGAATTCGCTTGATACGTGCTCAAGCTTACGATGTTGCCTGCTCAACGCTAGCCAAAAGTTTCTAGAATAAGCCCCGATACTGAGTTTCAATTGTGCCAAAGCCCATCAGCAATGAGTAACGATAGCCGGATTATTCTAAAAATATGAATACCCATAATCAGTAAACCCTAAATAGGACCACTCCGAGTTCTATAGAGGCGGCAATCCTCGTGGGATCGCAAAGCCTCTACCGCAAAATACGTCCGATCTAATCAGGACCTCCATGCCAGTGAGATTAATAGCGTGAAGAGCATAAAGACCCGTTTCTGGCGGGTCAACGAGAACTATCTGATTCTCCGCCCGAAGCCGCTCACATTGGCACACGATCCGTCGCTCCCACCAGTTCCACCCGGGAACTCCTATCTCGGGCGTCGGCTCGGAAGGCTCGGTTTCCTGCACCGCCCACCAGACTGCAGGCAGCTCAACCGGCATTCAAGGGGCCCGGAGTCTTGAGGAGCTGTTCGAGATTTCAGAGCAAAAACGTCTCCGCGGAGTCGCGCAAGCGCGCTATGTCAGTCCCCATCAGCAGCTCCCCTCTTTTTGCTAACCAGCTGAATCTTGCCCCAGTAATCCACCCAGCGCGGCCCGCAGCGTGCCTGCATCCCCGGGATACAGTGCACCCACCTTCCGGATCACCAGGCGCTGATCTAGGGCAGACAGCTTCATCTGCACCAGAGAGGCCGCCGGTAGCCCGGCGCATTGCAGGTGCTTGATATCCACATCCAAGGGCCAGCTGGAACGACGGGGACTGGCGATCATCGCCATCACTGCGTGGTCCGTAATAGCGGCGAAGCGCGCCAGTGGAAAGCACCAAGGCCGGGCGCCGTATCTCCGCCAACCGATCAGTGAACGGGGACGGTACTACAACTATATCGAAGACCTCATAGGTCATGGTAAAACGCTAAATTCTCGGCGGTATTCCACTAGCTCAAGGTCCCGTGCAGTGCCCGACAGTATTCCAGGTCAATGGGGACGGCTTTGAGGCAGATCACGCCATCCTCAATATTGAAGGCAATGCGGTCGCCCCCAGCGACACAATACTTCGCCATCCTTAATGACACGCTCCAATAGCCATATTTGATGGTTGCGTGCGCTCAGCCAACTTGGATAATGAAGGAGTCGATACGATCGCGGATGGAGATGCTAAGCATGCCGCAACCCGCATTCGATGTGCTAACCTACTCGCGTGATCTTGAGTCTACGGGGCTCTCCCGCCAGCAGGCGGAAGCCATCGCGAGGGGCATGACGCTTATGGTGACGCAACAGGCTGAATCGCTGGTGACCAGAGAGCACTTCGACCTGAATAGGGCCCGGATCGACCAGAGGTTTGATCACATCGACCAGAGGTTCGATCAGGTCGACCGTCGTTTCGAGCAGGTCAACGGGCGCCTGGATCGCGTCGAGGACCGACTCTCGGGTGTGGAAAAGCGCCTGTCTGGACACACGGTCCTGCTCAGCGTCATCACCCTGGCAGTGGTGGTTCCGCTGCTGCAGTCCATGGTTACCGGCTAGTGCGATCCAGCCATGAGGTACATGCGCGTCTCCGCGGAGACGCTTTTGGGTTATAAACGGCACCATCCGACTAGCCACAAAGACATAAACTGCAGCATACCACTCTGGAACCACCCTCCCGGCACCTCCTGCTACGTCAAATTTGGCCACTGGCTCGGCGTCATGCCTGCAAAGGGTAGCGACTGGATCAGATTCTTCGAGCAGTGCCAGGGGATGCCTGAAAGGACGGGACTCTGGTGGGGGAAGTCTCGATGAGCTGTGGCGACAGCACAGCCCTGTCCCGCACCCAAAGGTCGCGCTCCCTGCTATAGTACACACACCCCACCCAGCCCACTGAGACACCATGCCCAAGAAGTCCACCGTCCCCACTTTTGCCGAAACCCTCTCCCAGCTCGAGGCGCTCACCACACGCCTGGAGGACCCGGAAACCTCCCTCGAGCAGTCCCTGCAGGACTTCGAGCAGGGGGTACAGCTCATTCGCCAAGCCCAGCAGGCGCTGCAGACCGCGGAGCAAAAGGTGCAGTTGTTGTTGGAGAAAGACGGCAAACCCGTCACCCAGGCCTTTGCGGACCCCGGTGCCGGGGAGGACGACGGCGAGTGAGCGACACCCTCGACGAATTCATGGCCCAGTGCCGGGCCCGTTGCGACACGGGCCTGCGGCTCCACGGCGGGTTTGGCGGCCAGCTGGCGCAGGTAGCGGGTCTGGCGGATCTCGAGGCGGCGCTAGACTACGCCCTGGAAGCCAACGGCAAGCGCATCCGGCCCTGCCTGCTGTATGCGGCGGGGCGGGCCATCACCGCCACCGCCGATCTCGACAGCGCTCTCGATCACCCGGCCTGTGCCCTGGAGCTCATCCACACCTATTCCCTTATCCACGACGATCTTCCGTCCATGGACGACGACGACCTGCGGCGTGGCCGCCCCACCCTGCACAAGGCTTTCGACGAGCCCACCGCGATCCTGGTGGGCGACGGCCTGCAGGCGCGGGCCTTTGAGCTGATTGCGGATGCTCCCGGCGTCTCCGCGGCACAAAAGGTCGACATGATCAGGCTGCTGGCCAGCGCGGCGGGGCCGGGGGGCATGGTCGGCGGGCAGTTCCTGGACATCGCCGGTACCGGTCGGCCGCTGTTGCTGGACGAGCTGCAGGATATGCACGCCCTCAAGACCGGCGCCCTGATCCGCGCCGCGCTCAGCCTCGGCGCCATCGCCGCGGGCGCCAGCGCCAGCCAACAGGAGGCGCTGGAAAGCTATGGCGAGCATGTCGGGCTCGCCTTCCAGGTGGTGGATGACATCCTCGATGTGGAGGGCAGCACCGTCACCCTGGGCAAGACCGGCGGCAAGGACGCGCTGGCCAACAAGACGACCTACGTCAGCCTGCTGGGGCTGGCCGGTGCCCGGGAAACCGCGGAACACCTGCTGGACGGCGCTTTGGAGGCACTGGAACCCTTCGGGGAATCGGCGGATATGCTGCGGGGGCTGGCGCGGTTCGTGGTAAACCGCGAGGCCTGAAAAAGACTAGTCCGCCGCGAAATGCCCCATCTTGGCGCCCTTGGTCTGCAGGTATTTTTCGTTGTGGGGATTGCTGTTGCAGTGTAGCGGCACCCGCTCGACCACTTCCACGCCGTTCTCCTCCATGGCCGCAACCTTGCGCGGGTTGTTGGTCATCAGCCGCACCCGGGTGATCTGCAGGTGTCGCAGCATGGGGCCGAGGATGCTGTAGTCGCGCATATCCGCGCCGAAGCCCAGCTGCTCGTTGGCTTCCACCGTGTCGGCGCCGGCATCCTGCAGCTTGTAGGCCTTGATCTTGTTCAGCAGGCCGATGCCCCGCCCCTCCTGGCGCAGGTAGAAGATTGCACCCCGGCCCTCGGCGGAGACCGCCTTCAGTGCGGCTTCAAGCTGGTTGCCGCAGTCGCAGCGCAGGCTGAACAGGGCATCACCGGTGAGGCACTCGGAATGGATACGGGCCAGTACCGGTTCGCCATCGCCGACATCGCCCATGGTCAGGACAACGTGTTCCTTGTTGGTGTCTGGATCCTCGAAACCGTGGATATCGAACACCCCCCAGGCGGTGGGCAGGCGGGAGGACTCTACATAACGTACTGACACTGTGAGCGGTCCGGCTGGAAAAGGGCGCGTAGTTTAGCACTTTATGCGCGCCCGTGGGCGCCGGGTCACCAGGCCCGCGACAGCGACAGCACACCGTCGCGCTCGCGCAGCTCCACATGCTGCAGATAGGTCATGCCGAGCAGGATGGTCGACGGATAGTTCCCCTCTGCCACCGTGGCGCGCACGTTGTCCACCCGGATACCACCGACCTCCACGCTCGACAGGCTGACCATCCAGGCGTCGATGACACTGCTGGCGGTCTCCAGCTTGGAGCGCATTCCCGCCTTGTAATCAATCCCCAGCGCGGTGGCCTGGCGGGCATTCATGGCCACGACGTTGGCACCGGTATCGACGATGACCTCGATGCTGCGGCCATTGATCAACGCGCTGGTGATGTACTGCATGCGGTCGTTGCGGGGGATGTCGAGCTGGCGCCGCTCGGGAGCAACGTAGTTGGTGGTGATATTGCGATTCAGGCCCAGCCGCTGGCGCTCGCCGTTGATTTCCAGAACCGCGGCGGAAGCGTCCGCCCCGAGCAGCTTCACGCCCTGGAAGCTGTCGCCGGCCTTCAGGGTCTTGCGCTGGCCGTTGATGGTCAGCACCGCAGTGTTGGGCAACAGGGCTTCCACCTTGACCGAGCCTGCCTGGGCATGGGCGACCGGGGGCGCTGACACCCACAGCAGCGTCAGCAGCGCCGCGATACCCATCGAGCGAATCATGCCGCCACCAGCCAGACCACAACGTGAACACAGATGCATGCCATCACCCCCGCCAGAATATCGTCGATCATGATCCCGAAGCCGCCCGCCACCTTGCGATCCAGCAGCCCTATTGGCCAGGGCTTGAGAATGTCAAACACGCGGAAGGCCACGAAGCCCGCCAGCACCCAGAGCCAGCCTGTGGGCAGCGCCCACATGGTGATCCAGAACCCGACGAATTCGTCCCAGACAATACCGGGATGGTCGTGGACCCCGAGCTGGCCACTGGCGCGATCGCAGATCCACACGCCGGCAATGGCGGTGACCAGGATAAACACGCTGTACCAGAGCAGGGGGGAGGCGGTGTTGGCCAGCGCCGCGCTGACCAGCAGGAACAGCGGAATCGCGGCCACGGTGCCCGCGGTACCCGGGGCTTTGGGTGACAGGCCGCTGCCCAGGCCAAAGGCAAGGAACTGGACTGGATGGCGCAGGATGTCCGGCGCGGGTGCAGCGCTGCCATTGCCCGGGGACGTGCTGGCGCTGTGGTTGGTACTGGCCATGGCACCCTCTCCTGTTACGAAGGCACCAGTGTACTGTGCTTTGACGGCTGTCAGAAGTGGCGATAGCCGCCCGCGAGTTCATCGAAGCCGGGGCACAGCACCCCCTCCCCGGCCAGCACCTCACCGACGCGGGTACAACCGGCCGGCACGGTGGCCCCGGGGGGCAGGCAAAAGCACAGTTCGTAGTCGTCACCCCCGCCCAGTGCCCAGCGCAGGGCCTGATCCCGGTCCGGGTGAGCCGCCAGGGCCGGCGACAGGGGCAGCCGCCCGGCATCGAGCCGAACCGCTACCCCGCTGGCCGCCGCAAGATGCCCCGCATCCGCCAGCAGCCCGTCGGAAATATCGATGGCCGCATGCGCCTCAGCCAGCAGCAGCATACCCAGCTGCAGCCGCGGCAGCGGACGAAAGAAGCGCTGTTCCAGGTATTCCGCTGCTTCGGGCTCGGGCCGGTAGCGACCCTCCAGCACCGCCAGCCCACCCGCCGCGTCCCCGAGGGTGCCCGATACATAGACCGCATCCCCCACCCGGGCGCCTGCCCGCAACAGGGCCCTGCCCGCTGGCAGGGCGCCAAACACCTGCACTGAAACCGTCAGCGGCCCGCGGGTCGTATCGCCGCCCACCAGCGGCAGTGCCAGGGCGGCAGCGGCCGCTCCCACGCCCTGGCTGAAGCTGTGCAGCCAGAGCTCGTCGGCATCGGGCAGGGTCAGGGCCAGGGTCATGCCCAAGGGGCGCGCGCCCATGGCGGCGAGGTCGGAGGCCGCCGCCGCGACTGCGCGGTAGCCGATATCTTCGGGGAGGCTGTCCGGCGGGAAATGCACGCCCGCCACCACCGTGTCGACCGACGTTGCCAGGCGCTCCCCGGGCTCCAGCGCCAGGATGGCGCAATCATCGCCCACCCCCAGCGCCACGGCCGGGCCGGCGCCGAAGGCGGAGAAGTAGCGTGCAATCAGGGAAAATTCGTCGGCCGGCATCAGGCGTCGGCTTCGGTTTCGGCCTTGCGTAGCTGGCGGGCGGCCCGGTCGAGCACGCCGTTGATGTACTTGTGGCTGTCGGTGGCGCCGAACTTGCGGGCCAGGGACACGGCCTCGTTGATCACCACCTTCCAGGGCACGTCAATCCGGTGCATCAGTTCCCAGGTGCCGATGCGCAGCAGGCTGCGCTCGACGGGACCGAGGTCATCCAGCTTGCGATCCAGCAGCGGCTCGAACACCGCTTCCAGTTCGGTCACGCTGCCGGGAACGCCGTGCAGGATGGCCTGGAAGTATTCCAGGTCCACATGGGCGAAGTCGTAGTCGCTGCGGAACTCCGCCTCGATCTGGCTGACCGGCGCCTCGGCCATGTGCCACTGGTACAGGGCCTGCATGGCGTAGTGGCGGGCCTTGTGCCGCTCCGCGGCGAGCGTATTGCGGGCTTGTTTGTTCACGCGCCCGGTCAGCTCCCGATCCGGCCCAGCAGGCTGACCATTTCCAGCGCCGACAGGGCAGCTTCCGCACCCTTGTTGCCGGCCTTGGTGCCTGAGCGCTCGACGGCCTGCTCGATGGAGTCCACGGTCAGTACGCCGAAGGAGATGGGGATGCCGTGCTCCAGGCTGACCTGGGCAATGCCCTTGGTGCACTCGCCCGCCACGTACTCGAAATGCGGGGTGCCACCGCGGATGACCGCGCCCAGGGCGACAATGGCGTCGAAGCCGCCCTGCTTCGCCACCCGCTGGCACACCAGCGGGATCTCGAAGGCACCGGGGGCGCGGACGATGGTGAGCTGGTCTTCCTTCACCCCGTGGCGACGCAGGGCGTCGATGGCGCCCTCGAGCAGGTGCTCCACCACAAAGCTGTTCCAGCGCCCCACGACCAGCGCAAACTTGCCGCCGCTGCCGGTGAAATCCCCTTCGATCGTTTTGATATCAGTCATTGCCGGTTCCTTGTTCGCTCGCGACCTGTTTCAGGGCGCCAGATATTCGAGTACTTCCAGGTCAAAACCCGAAATCGCATTGTACTTGATGGGCGCGCCCATCAGGTGGATTTTTCCGACCCCCAGGTCCTTGAGGATCTGGGAGCCCAGGCCAACGGTGGTGTAGGTATCGGGCAGCGCGCCGGTGCTGGAGGGCGCCCGGCCCAGGGCCATGTCGATGCTGTCCAGCAGCTGCCCGTCGCTCTCCTTGCCCGCCAGCAACACGATGACACCGCGGCCTGCCGCCGCCACTTTGGCCAGGCAGGCACCGATGTTCCAGGAGCCCCGGCCCGGGATCTGGCTGGTCACCAGGTCGCGCAGGGTGGAGGCCACGTGCACGCGGACCAGGGTCGGCTCCCCGGCGACAATCTCCCCCCGGGACAGGGCCAGGTGCAGCCGGCCCGCGGTGTCATCGCGATACACGGTCAGCCTGAAGGGACCATGGCTGGTTTCGATCTCGCCTTCCCGGACCCGCTCGATACTCCGCTCGTTCACCATGCGGAAGTGGATGAGATCGGCGATAGTGCCGATCTTCAGGCCGTGGCGGGCGGCAAATTCCACCAGCGCAGGGCCGTCCGCGAGAATGCCGTCGGGGGTCAGGATATCGGCGATCACCGCCGCCGGCAGCAGCCCGGCCAGGCCCGCATAGTCACTGGCGGCCTCAGTGTGACCGGCGCGAGTCAGCACGCCGCCCGGGGTGACTGTCAGCGGGAAGATATGCCCCGGCTGGACGATATCCGCGGGCACCGCGTGCGGCGCGACCGCGGCGAGCACGGTGCGGGCGCGGTCGGCGGCGGAGATTCCGGTATCAATGCCGACAGCGGCCTCAATGGAAAGCGTGAAGTTGGACTTCTCGCCGTTGGCCGCGGGCACCATGGGGGGCAGGTCCAGCTGCCGGCAGCGCTCCCGGGTCAGGGCCAGGCAGACCAGGCCCCGGGCCTGCCGGGCCATGAAATTCACGTGCTGGGCGGTGACATGTTCCGCCGCCACCATCACCACGCCCTCGTTGTGGCTGTCATCGTCGTCATCAACCAGCACCACCATGCGGCCCTGGCGGATATCACTGATCAGTTCGTCTACGGTGTTTACTTGCATGCCAATCGAATCCTTGGTGGGCGGGGCGGCCTAACCGCGCAGGTAGCCATTATCGGCCAGGGTCGCCAGGGAAATGCCCCCCTGGTGGCCGGGTTTCGCGGCGTCCTCACCCAGTACCAGCCGCTCCAGGTAGCGGGCGATGACGTCCACTTCCAGGTTCACCCGGCTGCCCGGGCGGTACTCGGCGAACACCGTCTCGGCCCAGGTCTGGGGGATGATGTTGAGCTCGAACTCAGCGCCGTCGACCGCGTTTACCGTCAGGCTGGTGCCGTCGACACAGATGCTGCCCTTGTGGGCGATATACTTCGCCAGCCCGTCCGGGGCCCGCATCACGTAGCGGTAGGAACGGCCATCCGCCACCACGCTGACCACCTCGCCGACACCGTCGACGTGGCCGCTGACAATGTGACCACCGAGGCGACTGGCGGGAGTCAGGGCGCGCTCCAGGTTCACCCGGCTGCCGGTCTTGAGTCCCCCCAGGGTAGTGAAGTCCAGGGTTTCACGGGACACATCCGCCCAGTAGCCGTCGCCGGGCAGTTCCGTAACCGTTAAACACACGCCATTGGTGGCGATGCTGTCGCCCAGACCCACGTCATCCAGCGGCAGCTTGCCGCTGTGTACCCGCAGGCGCAGGTCGCCGCCAGCGGGCTGCAGCGTCGCAATGGTGCCGACGGCCTCGATGATACCTGTGAACATGCTGTAGTCCTGTTTCCTGGTTGGCCGCGCTGTGTGCCGCCCCGGCCCGGCTACCGTCAGCGCCCGGGGATGGCCGTGAAGCGCCAATCGGCCCCTATCCTGCGCACGTCGCTAAAGGTCAGCGGCACCTTGTCCGCCATGTGCGCCAGGGGCAGTTCGAGCAGCGGCCGGGCCGAACTCCCCATCAGGGTGGCAGCCATGTATACGATCAATTCATCCAACAGGCCCAGTTGCAGCAGGGCCCCCGCCAAACGGGGGCCAGATTCTACCAGAATTTCGTTGCATTGCCGCCTGTTGAGCTCGACCAGCAAGGCCTGCAGGTCGAGGCCGGTGGCGCCGCGCTCCAGGGCCAGCAGCTCAGTGCTGGCACCCGGGGGCGCCGCGGGCGGCGCAGTGTCCATGCTGTGACACCACAGGGTAGGTGCATCGGCGCTGAAGATATGCGCCGCCGCTGGCAGCTGCAAATGGGAGTCGAGCACCACGCGCAGGGGCTGGCGGGCGCTGGCCCGGGCGGCATCGACGGGGTCCATCCCCAGTTCGGCGGCCCGCACGGTGAGGGCGCAGTCATCCGCCAGGGCGGTGCCGGCACCGGTCACGATGGCGCAACTCATGGCCCGCAGCCGCTGCACGTCCTGCCGCGCCGCGGCGCCGGTAATCCACTGGCTCTCACCGGAGGCCATGGCGGTGCGGCCGTCCAGGGACATCGCCAGTTTGGCCCGCACCCGACCGCGGCCGCGGCGCATGCGGGCGATAAAGCCGGGAATGACCTGCTCCGCCTCCGCCGCGAGCAGGCCGCAACTGACCTCCACTCCCGCCGCTCGCAGGCGCTCCAGGCCACTGCCGGCGACCTGCGGATTGGGGTCCTCCAGGGCAGCGACCACCCGGCTCACCCCCGCGGCCAGCAGGGCATCCGCACAGGGGCCGGTCTTGCCGTGGTGGCTGCAGGGTTCCAGGGTGACGTAGGCGGTGGCGCCGCGGGCATCGCCGGCCGCTCTCAGCGCCTCGATCTCCGCGTGGTTGCCGCCAGCGGGCTGGGTAAAGCCCTCGCCGATCACGTGGCCATCGCGCACCAGCACGCACCCCACATGCGGATTGGGCATGGCGCTATAGCGTCCGCGCCGGGCCAGTTGCAGGGCCCGCGACATCATGCGTCTATCGAAGCTGGTCTCTGTCATTGCAGGGCCGGATAGTGAGCCGCAGGGGCCTCAGACGGCGCCGTCGCGCTCGCGCTTGGGTTCCGCCTCCAGGCGTTCGATGGCATCGCGAAACTCGGAGATATCCTGGAAGCTGCGGTACACGGACGCGAAACGTACATAGGCTACCTGATCCAGTTGCTTGAGGTGGTCCATCACCAGCTCCCCCAGCACCCGGGAACCCACTTCGCGCTCGCCGGTGGCGCGCAGGGCGTGCTTGATGTGGTTGATGGTGGCCTCGATGTCCTCCACCGACACCGGCCGTTTCTCCAGCGCGCGCTGGAAGCCCGCGCGCAGCTTGTTCTCGTCGAATGGTTCCCGGTTGCCGTTCTGCTTGATCACCCGGGGCATGACCAGTTCCGCCACCTCGTAGGTGGTGAAACGTTCCTTGCAGCTCAGGCACTCGCGACGACGGCGGATCTGGTCGCCCTCGGCGACCAGCCGCGAATCGATCACCTTGGTGTCATCGGCGGCACAAAAGGGGCAATGCATGGGAGGCTACCCTGTGGTCAAGTGCCTGAAGCGTAACATATTTCCGGTGTTGGCAGGGTGACGAAAGCACAGTGCGCCAAGCGTGCACACTCATCGAATGCGCCCATGTTCAATCTTTGGCGTTCGCGAACCATCCCCTCCATCTTTGCTATGCTCTGTTTTCCCTACCCGGAGACAACCATGGTCGAATCCACCGTTACGCGCCTGCTCCGCCGGGCGACTCTCGCCGCAGTGATCTGTGCCCTCACCCTGCCCGCTACCAGCCTGGCGCAGAAAACCGCAAGGCCGGTGCTGCTGGGCAAGCACTGGGTTGCCGTCACCGGCAAACCCCAGGGCGCCACCGCGGGGGCGATGATGTTCCAGCAGGGCGGCAACGCCATCGACGCCGCGGCGGCCATGCTGGCGGTCACCTCCACCATGTGGGACGTACTGGGCTGGGGCGGTGAAACCCAGGCCCTGATCTACAACCCGCACACCGAAGAGGTGAAAGGCATCAATGCCCTGGGGGTCGCGCCCACCGGCGCCACCCCGGAATTCTTCCGCAAGCAGGGCATGCTCTACCCGCCGGAATACGGTCCGCTGGCCGCGGTCACACCCGGCACCCCGGGTGGGCTGATGGTGATGCTGGCGGAGTATGGCCGCCTCAGCCTGCAGGAGGTACTGGCGCCGGCCATGGAAATGGCCCGGGGCTATCCCATCGAGGAAACCCAGGCCCGGTTTATCGAGAGCCGCCGCGATATCCTGGCGCAGTGGCCGGATTCGCGGCGGGTGTTCCTGCCCCATTACGATGCCGACCAGCCGGAGCAGCGGGCGGGGCCGGCCCCCGGGGAAATCTTCCGCCAGCCCGAGCTGCTGGCGACCCTGGAGAAGCTGGTGGCCGCCGAGGCCGCCGCGCTGGAGGCAGGCCGCGACCGCAAGGCCGCAATCATGGCCGCCTATGACCGTTTTTACCGCGGTGACATCGCCGCCGAGATTGTCCGTGCCACCCGGGAACAGGGCGGGCTGATCACCGCGGAGGACCTGGCCAACTGGGAAGTCCTCATCGAGCAGCCGGTGAGCGTCAACTACCGCGGCATCGAGGTCTACAAGCTCACCACCTGGACCCAGGGACCCGCCATGCTGCAGGCCCTGAACCTGCTCGAGGGCTTCGACCTCAAGGCGATGGGCTACAACAGCACCCGCTATATCCACACCCTGTACCAGGCCATGAACCTCGCCTTCGCCGATCGCGATTTCTACTACGGCGACCCCTATGTGCCGCCGGCAGAGCCGGTGGCGGGCCTGCTGTCGAAAAAGTATGCGCAGCAGCGCCGCGCGCTGATGCCCGCCGACCGCAACCTTGCCGATCTCAAGCCGGGCGACCCCTATCCCTTCCAGGGCGGCAAGAACCCCTTCGAGACCCTGCGCCAACAGTGGACCCCCATCCCCCCCGCCGCCGAGGCCCAGGGGGCGGACAGCTTCCAGCAGGCGGGAATCATGACCGCCGACGAGGCCTTCCTCGCCGGCACCACGTCCATCCAGGCGGCGGATGCCGAGGGCTGGGTGATCTCCGTGACCCCGTCCGGCGGCTGGATCCCCGCCTTCGTGGCCGGCAGTACCGGCGTGGGCTTGAGCCAGCGGATGCAGAGTTTCGTGCTGGACGAGGCACTCAATCCCTACAATGTGGTGCAGCCGGGGCAGCGCCCGCGGGTCACCCTCACCCCCTCCCTGGCACTGAAGGACGGCGCGCCGCTGCTGGCCTTTTCCGTACAGGGCGGGGACACCCAGGAGCAGAACCTGCTGCAGTTCTTCCTCAACATGGTCGAATTCGGCATGAACGTGCAGCAGGCGGCGGAGGCCCACAACATCCTCAGCTACCAGATGCAGAGCTCATTCGGTGCCCACCAGGCCGAGCCGGGACGCCTGCAGGTAACGCCGCTGGTCTCCCCGTTCACCCGTGCCGAGCTGTCGCGCATGGGCTACCAGGTGGAAGTGGTTGAGCGCACGTACAACCCGACCACGGCGATCTGGTTCGACCGGGAACACGGCACCATGCACGGGGGCGCCTCGGATTACGGCGATGATTACGGCATTGCCTGGTGACAAAAAAAGGGGCCGCGGCCCCTTTTCATGCGCTTTCGGCCCGCCTCTCAGCGGTACACCGGGAAGCGCTTGCAGATCTCCAGCACCTTGCCCTTCACCTCCGCGATAGCGGCATCCGCTGAACCCTGCTCCAGGGCCTCCAGCACATCGCACATCCAGCCCGCCAGCTCGACGGTTTCCGCTTCCTTGAAGCCGCGGGTAGTGATGGCCGGCGTACCCACCCGCAGACCGGAGGTAATGAACGGCGAGCGCGGGTCATTGGGCACCGCGTTCTTGTTCACGGTGATGTTGGCCAGGCCCAGGGCCTCGTCCGCATCCTTGCCGGTGTAGGGCTTGCCGATCAGGTCCACCAGCATCAGGTGATTGTCGGTACCGCCGGACACAATGTTGATACCGCGCTCGATGAAGGTCCTGGCCATGGCCCGGGCGTTGGCCACCACCTGCTGCTGGTAGGCGATGAACTCGGGGCTGGCGGCTTCCTTGAAGCTCACCGCCTTGGCGGCGATGACGTGCATCAACGGGCCACCCTGGCCACCGGGGAACACGGCAGACTGGAATTTCTTCTCCAGCGCCTCGTTGGCCCGCGCCAGGATAATGCCGCCCCGGGGACCGCGCAGGGTCTTGTGGGTGGTAGAGGTCACCACGTCCGCATGGGGTACCGGGTTGGGGTAAACGCCCGCCGCGACCAGCCCGGCCACGTGGGCCATGTCCACCAGCAGGTAGGCGCCGACCTTGTCGGCGATGGCGCGGAAGCGGGCCCAGTCCATGACCCGGGAGTAGGCGGAAAAACCGGCCACGATCATCTTGGGCTTGTGCTCCAGGGCCAGCGCCTCCACCTGGTCGTAATCGACTTCGCCGGTGTCCGCCTTCAGGCCGTACTGGATCGCGTTGTACATCTTGCCGGAAAAATTGGGCTTGGCGCCGTGGGTCAGGTGGCCACCGTCTGCCAGGCTCATGCCCAGCACGGTGTCCCCGGCGTTGCACAGGGCCTGGTAGACCGCCGAGTTGGCCTGGGAGCCGGAGTGGGGCTGGACGTTGGCGTAGTCTGCGCCAAACAGGGCCTTGGCCCGCTCGATGGCCAGCTGCTCGGCCTTGTCCACAAACTCACAGCCACCGTAGTAGCGCTTCCCCGGGTAGCCTTCCGCGTATTTATTGGTCAGGACCGTACCCTGGGCCTCCATCACCCGGGGGCTGGCGTAGTTTTCCGAGGCGATGAGCTCGATGTGCTCTTCCTGGCGACGCTCCTCCTCCTTGATGGCGGCAAAGATCTCGTCGTCGAAGCCTGCAATGGTCATGCTCTGGTCAAACATCGGTGTCCCCTGGCTGGCGGGAGGCGCGAGCGCCCCCTTGGATAAAGCCGCGCATTTTACCCAAATTCATCCCGCCATATAAGTAGTGGGTCACAGCCTGCCCAATCCTGTATTACTTCTGTCACCTTTGTGACATATAGTGTCGTGTTAGTAATTGCCACAGCGACACAGGAAACCCTGACCAACCATGAATATCAGCTTTTTTGGCAGCGGCTACGTGGGCCTGGTGCAGGCCGCCATCTTCGCGGATGTGGGTCACCGGGTCACCTGCATGGATATCGACCCCGCCCGCGTCGACCGCCTGCGCGACGGCGATGTGCCCTTTTTCGAGCCGGGCCTGGAGCAACTGATCCGCAACGGCATCGCCAGCGGCCTGTTGTCATTTACCACAGACGCCAAGGAGGCGGTGCAGGCCAGCGACTACCTGTTCGTCTGCGTCGGCACCCCGGCTGGCAGCGATGGCTCGGCGGACCTGAGCTATGTGATGCAGGTGGCCACCTCCATCGCCCGCTACATGAGCAGCCGCAAGGTGGTGATCACCAAGTCCACGGTGCCCGTGGGCACCACCGACAAGGTGCGCGAGCATATTCGCGCTGCGCTGGAAGCGCAGGGCCGCCACATCGCCATCGAGGTGGCCTCCAATCCCGAGTTCCTGAAGGAGGGCTCGGCGGTGGCGGATTGCCAAAGCCCCGACCGCATCATCATCGGCACCGATTCCGCCAAGGTCCTGGAAGAACTGCGACGCATGTACCAGGCGTTCAACCGCAACCATGAAAAGATCATGCACATGGACCCGCGCAGCGCGGAGATGACCAAGCTCGCGGCCAACGCCATGCTCGCCACCAAGATCAGCTTCATGAACGAGATGGCCACCATCGCCGAGGCGGTGGGCGCGGATATCGAACTGGTGCGCCGGGGCATGGGCTCCGACCCGCGCATCGGCTACCACTTCATTTACCCCGGCTGCGGTTACGGCGGCTCCTGCTTCCCCAAGGACGTACGCGCCCTGAAGCACCTGGCGGAGCAGCATGGCCATCGCGCCAATATCCTCACTGCGGTGCACGACACCAACCAGCGGCAAAAAAACAAGCTGGCGGAGCGGGTCATGGCGCGGCTGGGCTCGGACCTCTCGGGCAAGACCATCGCCGTCTGGGGCCTGTCCTTCAAGCCGAACACCGACGACATGCGCGAGGCGCCCAGCCGCTACCTGGTGGAGGGCATCTGGTCCTACGGCGGCAAGGTGCAGGCCTTCGACCCCAAGGCCATGGCGGCCTGCCGGGAAATCTACGGCCCGCGCGACGACCTCCTGCTCTGCGAGCACAAGGAAGACGCCCTCAGGGGCGCCGACGCGCTGGTCATCTGCACCGAGTGGAAGGCTTTCTGGTCACCGGATTTCGAGCTGATCAAGCGCGAGCTCAGCCAGCCCCTCATCTTTGACGGTCGCAACCTGTACAATCCGGCGCAGATGGAAGAGCTGGGCATCGAATACTACGGTATCGGTCGCGGCCGCTCCCTGGTGGCGGCGGCGTGACCACGCCAGTGACCCTTGGCTGGCGGGAGTGGCTGAGCCTGCCCGACCTCGGCATCGACAGGATCAAGGCGAAGGTGGACACCGGGGCCCGCACCAGCGCCCTCCACGCTTTTTATGTCGAGCCCTTCGAGCGCGACGGCCAACGCTGGGTGCGCTTCGGCATCCACCCACGGCAGGGCGACACCACCAGGGTTGTGGAGTGTGAGGCCGAGGTGCTGGACCAGCGCCAGGTCACGGATTCCGGCGGCCACCGTGAAACCCGGTACGTGATCGTCACCACCGTCACTCTGGGCGAAGACAGCTTCGAGGCGGAAATGACCCTGACCGATCGCGAAACCATGCGCTTCAGGATGCTGCTGGGACGCACCGCCATGCGCGGTCGCTGCCTGGTCGATCCGGGAAGCTCCTATCTACTGGGCAAACGAGCACGATAACAGGGAGAGACACACCGATGCCGGTGAACGGCAAGCAACTCGTGATCGGCGGCCAGGAGATCCTTCCCGGCGAACGCAAGGTGATCGACATACCCGTCGCCCCCACCTACACCCATGACAACCTGTCCATCAGCGTCCAGGTCGTGCGCGGCAAGCGCCCCGGGCCAATCCTGTTTGTCTGCGCCGCCATCCACGGCGACGAGATCAACGGTGTTGAAATCATCCGCCGCCTGCTCAAGGACCCGCACCTGGAGCGCATCCGCGGCACCGTGATCGCGATCCCCATCGTCAATATCTACGGCTTCATCAACCACACGCGCTACCTGCCGGACGGCCGCGATCTCAACCGCTCCTTCCCCGGCTCCACCCGCGGCTCGCTGACCGGCCGTATCGCGCACACCTTCCTGCAGGAAATCGTGGTCAAGTGCAGTCACGGCATCGACCTCCATACCGGCGCCCGCCACCGCAGCAATTTCCCCCAGATTCGCGCCAATCTGGAGGACCCCCAGGTGCTGGGGATGACCGAGGCCTTCGGTGCCCCCATCGCCATCGACGCCAAGATCCGCGACGGCTCCCTCCGTCAGGCCGCCGGCGACCTCGGGGTGCCGGTGCTGCTGTACGAATCCTGCGAAGCCCTGCGCTTCGACGAAATCTATATCCGCGCCGGGGTCAGGGGCGTACTCAACGTCATGCGCCACATTGGCATGCTGCGCCGCAGTCGCGCCCGGGTGAAGCCGCCCATTATCAGTCGCAACACCCACTGGATCCGCGCCCCCGAAAGCGGGGTCCTGCGGGTGCTGGTGCCCCTGGGCGCGGAGGTGGACAAGGGCCAGACCATCGCCTTTATCGCCGACCCGATGGGCACCAGCGAAACCGACGTGGTCTCCGATAGCCACGGCATCGTGGTCGGGCGCACCAACCTGCCACTGGCCTATGAGGGCGATGCGCTGTTTCACATCGCGGAGATCGGCTCCAAGGCCAACTGGGAGGTGGACGAGTTCCACGAGGCCCACGAGCCGGACGCCTCGGAGCTGGATCCGGATGATTTGAGTTCGGCGCCGATTGCGATTTGACGGGGTGCCGCTGGAATCAAATCGTGACCGCGGGGAAAAGCATGTCGGCGTCCGCTCGGGCAAACGGTGAATGGCGCTTTCATCCGGGTGCGGGCGGAGCCCCGGTTGGGGGCTGTCAGGACCCGCTCAAGCCCATCCATGGGGCGCTTGTTCCTCGACGTCCTGTCTCGGACAGTCCTGACAGCCCCCAACCGCGCCCCCGCCCTCTGTGCCACCGAACGGCTGCATCGCAGGCAAGCCTGCCACAAGCAAACTGGTTTGGTGTGCTCTACGCGGCAACGAGTCTCTTGACCCTGAGGTCTTTACGATGTTGTTCCGCGTGCCAGAGTTCATATTGAGACTGCTGGTTAAGCCAGCTTTCTGCCGAGGTGTTAAACGCGATGGAAAGGCGGACAGCCATTTCGGGACTTATGCCAGCTTTGCCGTTTACCACAGCGCTCAAAGTTTTGCGGCTAACGCCCAATGCTTCTGCGGCAGCGGTTACAGACAAACCAAGAGGCTCCAGACATAACTCTCGCAATACTTCACCGGGGTGGGGGGGGTTGTGCATCAACATCGGCGGTACCTCAATGATAATCCTCGTAATTCACGATCTCGGCATCTCCATCCTCAAAGCGGAAGGTCACGCGCCAGTTACCACTGATTCTGACTGACCAGATGCCGTCGCGATTGCCTGAAAGTTCGTGGAGCACAAGACCCGGCAAATCCATGTCTTTGACGTCTACCGCGGCATTCAGCCTGCCCAGAACAAGCCGAAGCCGCTTCGCATGAGCAGCCTGAATCCCTGCAGTGCTGCCAGTTTTAAAAAATTTGGCCAAACCCTTGTGTTTGAAACTCCGAATCATGTCCCGAATGTACCCTGCAACGTATCAGGTGTCAAAGCCCACAAGACCTTCGATAAGCTGCTTGCGATCAGCACCGATAGCCATGCACTCGCAATTGAATTCCTGCGTCTTCATCGCCGAAGAGTGCCGTGAAGCCTTTCGGTTCCCCAGGGAGGCGGCGGTCCCTTCAGCCCTCCCGGGACTGTCCGAGACAGGACGTCGAGGAACAAGCGCCCCATGGACGGGCTTGAGCGGGTCCCGGGAGGGCTGAAGGGACCGCCGCCGGAACCCGAAAGATGCTCCCGTCTGAAAACGACGATGGCTCGGGAGTCCAACTTGAACTACTAAAGGAGGGGCAGCAGCCGCTGAAGCCGTTGCACATTCCTGCTAGAATCCGCCCACATTTTCACCAGCACAGGCATCATCCCCAGATGGCACAGTACGTCTACACCATGAACCGCGTCGGCAAGGTCGTGCCGCCGAAAAAGAAAATCCTCGAAGATATCTCCCTGTCGTTTTTCCCCGGCGCCAAGATCGGCGTGCTGGGCCTCAACGGCTCGGGCAAGTCCACCCTGCTGCGGATCATGGCCGGGATCGATACGGACATCCTCGGTGAGGCGCGGCCGCAGCCGGGGATCAAGATCGGTTACCTGCCCCAGGAACCGCAGCTGAATCCGGACAAGGATGTGCGCGGGAACGTGGAGGAGGGCTTGCAGGAGGCCATTGACGCCCTGGCGGGGCTGGACAAGGTCTACGCCGCTTACGCCGAGCCCGATGCGGATTTTGACGCGCTGGCCAAGGAGCAGGCACGGCTGGAGGACATCATCCAGGCCACGGATGCCCACAACCTGGAGCACAAGCTGGAGGTGGCGGCGGATGCGCTGCGCCTGCCGCCCTGGGAGGCGGACGTCAACACCCTGTCGGGAGGCGAGCGGCGCCGGGTGGCGCTGTGTCGGCTGCTGCTGTCGGCGCCGGACATGCTGTTGCTGGACGAGCCCACCAACCACCTGGACGCGGAGAGTGTGGCCTGGCTGGAGAAGTTCCTGCACGACTTCCCCGGTACGGTCGTCGCGATCACCCACGACCGCTACTTCCTCGACAACGCCGCCGGCTGGATCCTGGAACTGGACCGCGGTCGCGGCATCCCCTACGAGGGCAATTACTCGGATTGGCTGGCCGCCAAGGAAGCGCGCCTTGAACAGGAAAAGCGCACCGAGGCCTCGCACCAGAAGGCCATCAAGTCGGAACTGGAGTGGGTGCGCAGCAACCCCAAGGGGCGCCAGGCCAAGAGCAAGGCCCGCCTGCAGCGCTTTGATGAACTGCAGTCGCAGGAATTCCAGGCCCGCAACGAAACCAACGAAATCTACATCCCGCCAGGGCCACGGCTGGGGGACAAGGTTATCGAAGTCCACAATCTGAAGAAGACCTTCGGCGACCGGCTGCTGTTCGACAATGTCAGCTTCACCGTGCCCAAGGGCAGTATCGTCGGTATCATCGGTGCCAACGGCATGGGCAAGTCGACTCTGTTCAAGATGCTGATGGGCAGCGAACGGGCCGATGGCGGCGAGGTGGTGGTCGGCGAGACCGTGCAACTGGGTTACGTGGACCAGTCCCGGGACGACCTCGATGGCAGCAAGACGGTGTGGGAGGAAGTCTCCGGTAGCCAGGACATCATCCGCATCGGCAACTACGAGGTGAACTCGCGCTCCTATGTGGGCCGCTTCAACTTCAAGGGCTCGGACCAGCAGAAGTTCGTCAAGGACCTGTCCGGCGGCGAGCGCAACCGCCTGCACCTGGCGAAGCTGCTGAAACAGGGCGCCAATGTGCTGCTGCTGGATGAGCCGACCAACGACCTGGACGTGGAAACCCTGCGCGCCCTGGAAGAGGCCCTGCTCACCTTCCCGGGCAGCGCCCTGGTCATCTCCCACGACCGCTGGTTCCTGGACCGCATCGCCACCCACATTCTCGCCTATGAGGACGACGGCAGCGTGGTGTTCCATGAAGGCAACTTCAGCGATTATGAAGAGGACCGCAAAACACGCCTGGGCGCGGCGGCTGCCCAGCCACACCGGGTAAAATACCGCAAGCTCAAGACCTGAGCGGCGCACCGATACCGGGCTGGAGGGCTGTCTCGCAAAGCGTGCGAGGCGGCGCTATCATGCCCGGGAACACTGACTGACAGAGAAGACCGATGCCCGAATCCCGCAGTGAACACCAGGATTTCACCTATGTCCCCATCGACCTGCCGGTGGAAGTCCACCAGGGCGGCAGTGTCTGGCACCAGCGCCTGATCGACCTCTCCCTGGGCGGCGCCGCCACCGATCAACCGGATGTCTGGGACGCGCAGTACAACGAGCCCTTCACCCTGCTGATCCAGACCGGCGCGCCGGAGCCGCTGGAGCTGCACGCCTGGCTGCAGAGCGTGGACAACAGCCGCCTGGGCTTCAGCGTCGAACACGTGGATCGGGAGAACATCGAGCCCCTGCGCGCCCTGTTGCAGGCCCACCTGGAAAATCCCGATGTCCTCGACCAGGAGATGCAGCGGCTGGAAGACTAGCCCCGGGAGCGGTGCACCGCCCCGCGATGCCGCGACCCTAGAGCAGGAAGTAGCCCGCAACCGCCGCCGCGACGACCAGGACCACCGCGCCAATTACCAGCGGCAATTTTGACCCACCCGACTTTGCACTGCCCGGGCTGCTGGCCCCCGCCGCCGCGCGCTTGCCACCGGGGGCGGCAGCGCTGCCGGAGGCAGGTGCGTTGACGCTGCCCCGGAACACCAGGTTGACACTGCCCAGGCGGACCTGGTCGCCATCGGCCAGGTAAGCCGTGAGGCGTTTTTCCCCGTTCACGAAGATGCCATTGGCGGACACCAGATTGACCAGGCGCCAGCGCCCGCCCTGGTGGATCAGCTGGGCGTGACGGGCCGAAACACTGGGCTCGTCCAGCATGATTTCGCAACCGTCCTCGCGGCCTATCTCCCACACGTCGGGGTCGCCACTGGTGCCCGGCTCCAGCTCAATGACATCCGCGGCGCTGCCATCGCGCACCACGATCAGATGGGGCAGGTCCGAGGAACGCCCCACATCCGCCGCGGCAGACTCTTCCAGCGATTCCATGGACAGGAACTGGGTGTGCTCCCCGGTGCCCCCCTCTGTCCAGCTGCCCGGCAAGTCGGGATTGACTGCCGCGGGCTGGGGCGGGGGCGCGGCGGGCGGCGGCTCCGGGGCCGGCGGGGGTTCCGG
>CAMYIZ010000050.1 GCA_947258585.1 uncultured Haliea sp.
AGCAGCGCTGGGGGCGTGGTTCCGTTATTACAACGAGCGCCGCCCCCATCAAGCCCTGGGCATGAAAACGCCCAGGGAGGTGTATCAATTAGCAGCGTAGGTGTGCAGTTTTAGCTGGGTCATTACATCCTGCCGTCTTTTCACTTCGGGATTTGCGGGCACTGATCTCGAGGCGTTCCTGTCACGCCCGGAAGATGTATTCTATCTTGAACCCATCTTTAGCAGGACCAACCGCCAGACTGCTGACGGTCGATATAATTTAGATACAACCTCAATGCGCCTAACGTGCTCAGATGGGAGTCAAAATACGGTGGCCACGAGCCACGCCACGTTTTACGTTGCGACGGCGGCCGGAAAAATCACACTGGCACCAGTTATAAGTTTAAGAACCCCGGGATTGACTCCGCTCTATGAGTCTGTTTTTTCTGGCCCAGTGTCTCCAGCCGGTCGCTTTACGGCTACAAAGAATGTTAAGGCTTATTCGTCTCTACTGGACACGGTTGTAGATCTCAGTTATCGCCTGGAAGGTGATGTAAGCGGGAGCGCTTGGAGCGGATCTTATAGCTTCTCGTTGTTAGCGCCGACTTTTGGTGAAAGATGTGAGGGACGGGCTCAGTTTTCAGGCACTAAACATTTACCGGGAATGCATCAGAGCCCTGAGGGAATCTGGCTGGGTGAGGTGCGTCTTGATGGTGCTTATGAGGAGGCTGTGGCTTTAGTCACCGCCGACGGAGAAATTCGTATGGTGGGCACAGATGGGCAGCAGCTAATTGGCACAATGACGGTAAACAATGACAAGTTTAAAGCCTCTCTACTGACCTATGCTCCCCCTGGATTCTATTTCACCGACACTGGCCTCACTTTCGCGTCAGGAAACGCAAGCGGTACGGTGGTACAAAATTCAACATTTTATGGATCAAGCCATTTCAATACCGATCGCGCTCAGTTTAATTTTTCTGCGATGAGTGAATACAATCGATCCTCAAGCTTCGCAGCAATCTCCGGCAACTATCTTGGCAATACGCGAGGAGTGGATACTTTTTTTATTAGCAGCAAGGGTGCCATTTCCGGGAGGTCAGGGGATGGCTGTACTTATACCGGCCAGGTAAGCCTTATCAATCCTGGAAAAAATCTCTACCGCATTAACGTGGAAATCGAACGCTGCTCAGATCTAAACGGAAATTACAGTGGACTTGCTGCTCTAGCGGACAATGGCCCCCGAAGGAATGCTATGTTGGTAGTGATGATTTCGGGGACGGAATACGTTATCAGCGATGTTCTAGACAGACGATAATTTTCCATCAATAGTGTTATGAAGGGATGATAGTGTGAAGGGAAAAGCAAAATTTTCAGGTTTCTTGACGTATATCGTTCTTGCGGGAACAATTGCCATCGCTGGTTGTGCCGTAAATAAAGGAACGATAAATTCTCATAATGAGCCGTCATACCAACAGGGTTCGATTCTGAGTCTCGCGGTGCCAAGAATTCGTAATGCGAGGCTCGCGCCCTCGGAAAGTCAGAAAATAGGCAGGACAGTAAACCAAGCAATCATGCAGAAAAACCCCAACGTCATGCTTATTTCTGCGAATAAGTTCAGCAATATTTTGAATGAGAAAGGTCTGGTAGATGACTACGCAGACTTTATTGAGGACTACATCACCAGCGGCATAGCAAACCAAAACTTTCTTAAAGCTCTGGCAGACGAAGGGATCGACGCCATTCTTATGAGCGAGTTATCAAACGCCTACCAACAAGACGGTGCGTACGCCATAAACAAAGCTCAAACACGAATTACAATTCATGCCACCATCATCGACACTCGCACAAATGACGTCGTCTGGACCGCCAGCGCCGATGGTATACGTGGAAGTGCAACGACTGTGTCTGAAGCGCCGCCTCTAGTTGAGGCTATAGATCTTGCAGTGAAGAAAATCATGGGGGCTCTTCCCACACTCTAGCATGGAGGGTGCCGTCTGGGTCATGCGAAATGGCACCTTCACCGAGGCCGAGCGTGAGGCTGGCAGGTCATTGTCAAACGCTGCCCTATGAGGTTCTAACGGCTGCTGACTGGCCGGCTGTCGTCATCACTGCAAAGCTGTCTGCCGAGTACCTGGCTGATCCTGGAGGCAAGGACGCCGCCCGGATAACGAAATTGCAGATATTGCTTGGC
Source organism: uncultured Haliea sp. (assembly GCA_947258585.1). Taxonomy (GTDB): domain Bacteria; phylum Pseudomonadota; class Gammaproteobacteria; order Pseudomonadales; family Halieaceae; genus Haliea. The sequence goes on from CAMYIZ010000050.1 coordinate 2,171, forward strand.
AAGCTAGGCATGACGCCAATCCGCGCTAGTCCGGCGCTGGCTCAGTTACCTGCAAAAATCCAGGGGTTGATCAACTCAACACCGCAATCGTTAAAGTCTTTGCTATTTCTCGTGGCCAGGGTGGCGCCGCGCGATCGGGCAATGGCGGCAATCATGGCGTCAAACTGGCTTATGGGCTGCCCTGCCAGTTTGCGGAAGGCTGCAATTCCGGCAAAGACATCGGCGGCGGCACTGTCGAAGCTGAGCACCTGCCCGGCCAAATCGTGGTCGAAGATCCCTTGGATAGCAGATAAAAAACCGACTTTGCGCTGGCCATCAGGCAGAAGCTGCACGCCGTAGAGCAGCTCGGCCCGGGTGATCGTCGTTGTAAACAGCGCACTACTGCGCTGGCTGGCCAGCCATGCCATGACCTCTGGGGCTGGCGCAGGGCGCAGGGTTTCCGACAAAACGTTGGTGTCCAGCACAATCATACGTCGAATACCGCCGGTGGACGGATGGGCTCTCGTTCAGGCAGCTCCAGATCGATGCCACCCAGAGGCTCCAAGCGCGCGCGAATTGCGGCCGCCAGCGAGGTGGGCCGGGCCGGCTCCAGGAAAAGCGCAGCTCGCAGGATGTCCCTGGCCTCGTCTTCCATGGAGCGGTTGTGCTGCGCGGCCTGCACCCGCAATCGGGCCTTGAGCTGATCGTCGATATTGCGAATGGTCATGGTTGCCATTGCTGCCTCCCTCCACATCCGGAAGATTAGTCAATGACTGCATTTTATGCATTGACTAATGCATTGGCAATGCTTGACAGAATACTATGTCTTGACCCGGAATGCCGCGATCACGCACGAAGAGCAACCGGCCATTACCTGCAAAGGCTGCGGCGACTTCTCTCTGGACGTAGCGGGCTTGAATGTTTTTGGTGCTGGATGGCTGACGCGTGACCGCCGTGGGCGCACAAGGTGCGTTGGACTTTTTGGAAATAATGCTGCTACTTATTAGCAATTAACTTGAGGTTATGGATATACCTTTCTGATTTATCACTAATATTTAATGGCGGTGAGGGAGAGATTCGAACTCTCGAACGGTTGCCCGTTACACACTTTCCAGGCGTGCGCCTTCGACCACTCGGCCACCTCACCGTGAGGGCGCGAATGTTACCACAACCGCGGCCTGTTACCAGTCCCGGGAGAGACTTTCGCCACTATTTTCCGGACTATTGCCGGGCCAGCCGCAACCACGGCGGCTGCCCGCCGCCACTGCTGCGGAACGGGTTGATATCCAGGCCGCCGCGGCGGGTGTAGAAAGCCTGCAGGTGCAAAAATTCGGGCTGGCAGCACTGCTGGATGTCGCGGAAGATGCGCTCGACGCACTGCTCGTGAAACTCCTGGTGCTCGCGATAGGCCAGGATGTAGCTGAGCAGTGCGGCGTGATCGAGGGCCGGGCCGCGGTAGTGCAGCCACAGCGTGGCCCAATCGGGCTGGCCGGTCACCGGGCAGAGTGAGCGCAGCAGGTGGCTGTAGAGCTGCTCCTCGACCACGGTGGCCGGGTCACAAGCCAGCATGGCAGCGTCGGGTTCGCGCCGCGGCCAGCGCCCGGCAGCGCTGTCGATACACTCGCCGCTGGGCTGCCCGGGGGCGATGGCCGGGTCGTCGGGATCAAACACCGCCAGGGCCACCTCGCCCCCGGCAGCAGCGCTGACGTCGCGAATGATACAGGCCAGGGCCGCGGTATCATCGTCAAACACCAGGTTGTTGAGGGAGTTGAGGTAGAGCTTGAAAGACTTGGACTCCACCAGGTTCGGGGTGCCGGCGGGAATACTGAAGCGTCCCACCCGCACCTGGGCCCGGTCATTGCCGTCCAGCCAGGACAATTCGTAGGCGTGCCAGATATCGACCCCCTCGAAGGGCAGCGGCTTGCCCAGGCCGAGGGCGTCACGCGCCTCGCGCCGGGGAATGGGAAACAGCAGCTCGGGGGCGTAGTGGTTTACCACCGGCACCTGTCTGCCCAGCAACAGGTCCTCCCTGTCCATGGCCAACGCCTACTGCCGCAGGCGCTTGCCGGTGTTCAGCAGGTGCATGCTGTAGAACCAGGCTATGGCGGTAAACAGGCCGATCATGCCGAAGGCCGCGCTCAGGCTGACATCGGAAACGCCCAACACGCCGTAGCGAAAGGCGTTGACCACATAAACCAGCGGGTTGAGTTTGGAGACATTGGCCCAGAACTCGGGCAGCAAATCCATGGAGTAGAACACGCCGCCCAGGTAAATCAGCGGAGTCAGCACAAAGGTGGGAATGATGGAGATGTCATCAAAGTTGTTGGCATAGACGGCGTTGATAAAACCCGCCAGCGCGAACAGGATCGAGGTCATCAACACAATCACCACCACCACAAAAATGTTGTGCATGTGCAGCTGGGTAAAGAACAGCGACACGATGGTGACAATAATCGCCACCAGCAGGCCCCGGGTGACACCGCCGATGACATAGCCCAGCAGGATGATGTAGTTGGGGGTCGGCGATACCAGCAGCTCCTCGACACTGTGATTGAACTTGGAACCGAAGAAAGACGACACCACATTGGAATAGGAGTTGGTGACAATGGCCATCATGATCAGGCCCGGCACCACAAACTGCATGTAGGTAAAGCCGCCCATGTCACCGATGCGGGAGCCGATCAGCGAGCCGAAGATCACGAAGTACAGGGACATGGTGATGGCCGAGGGCAGCAGGGTCTGGGTCCATATCCGCAGGTAGCGCTTGATTTCCTTGCGCAGGATAGTCATCAGCGCAATGTACTGTTCACGCAGGGTCATGCGGCGCCCTCCACCAGATTCACAAACATTTCTTCCAGGCGATTGGCGCGGTTGCGCATGCTGCAGATGCGGATGTTGGCCTGGTTGAGTCCCGCGAACACCTCATTGATGTGCTGGCCTTTCTCGACCTCGATTTCCAGAGTGTTGTCGTCCACGCGGCGCACTTCAAAGCCCTCGACGGTCACCGTCTCGGGTAAGGCATCGACCGCATCGAAAATAAACACTTCCCGGTGCAGTCGGCGCAGCAGGTCACGAATGGAGGTGTGCTCGACGATTTCACCGTGATTGATGATGGCGATATTGCGGCACAGGGCCTCGGCCTCCTCCAGGTAGTGGGTGGTGAGGATAATGGTGGTCCCTTCGCGATTGAGTTTCTTGAGGAAATCCCACATGGAACGGCGCATTTCGATATCGACACCGGCGGTGGGCTCGTCAAGGATCAGCAGCCGCGGCTGGTGCACCAGGGCGCGGGCAATCATCAGCCGCCGCTTCATGCCGCCGGACATCATGCGCGAGGGTACATCGCGCTTGTCCCACAGACCCAGTTCACGCAGGTACTTCTCGGCGCGCTGCACCGCCAGTTCCCGGGGCATGCCGTAGTAGCCGGCCTGATTGACGACAATGTCAAAGGCCTTCTCGAACATGTTGAAATTGAATTCCTGGGGCACGATACCGATGTTTTTCTTGGCGCCCGCGAAGTCGACGTCGATATCAGTGCCGTACACCGCCACCCGGCCGCTGGTCTTGGACACCAGGGAGCAGATAATGCCGATAGTGGTGGACTTGCCGGCCCCGTTGGGCCCGAGAAGGGCAAAAAAGTCGCCCTGCTGCACTTCCAGACTGATGCCCTTGAGCGCCTTCAGGCCGCTGCCGTATTCCTTGGAGAGATTTTCGATCGTCAGTGCTGGTATCATGCAGCCTCGTTGCAATTACGGGAGATGAAAAGCCCGCTATTGTACCCGCAATCGACGCTGCGAACGAGACGATGGACGACACGCAATACCTGCACTACTGCCGCGGACTGTGGCAGGACTTCGCCGACACCCTGGCCCGCCGCACCGCTGCCCTCGACGAGGAGAACCCGCTGCGCCTGCTGGCGCAGGAGTGCCAGGCCGTTCCGGAGGCTGAGCTGTATCGCGACGGCAGTGCCCTGGCCATGCGCCTGTTCAGTCACCACCCTGAGTTTGCACCGACCTTCCCGCGCAGCCTGCTCTGGTTTCTGGGCGGGGACTGCCTGCACGTGATGACCGACGAGGAAATCGCCACCTTCCAGGCCCTGGACGAGGAGCGCCAGGCCTGCGCGGAACGCGGCGAGATCTTTGACTACCGGGCCGAGGCGAGCGCCCGCCTGCGGCTGAGCTGATTTCGCGCTAAAAAACTGGCGCCGGGTATTGACGCGCTACGGCTCACTACCTAAAATGCGCGCCTCTTGATTGAGACCTTTGCGTCCCCTTCGTCTAGTGGCCTAGGACACTGCCCTTTCACGGCGGTAACAGGGGTTCGAACCCCCTAGGGGACGCCACTCAATCAAGTCGTTGCGGGAATAGCTCAGCTGGTAGAGCGCAACCTTGCCAAGGTTGAGGGGGGGCGCCCAGCCTCGCCGGTTCCGGCGACCAGTGCTAGAATCGTTACAGCGTTACAAAGCGGGAATAGCTCAGTTGGTAGAGCGCAACCTTGCCAAGGTTGAGGTCGCCGGTTCGAACCCGGTTTCCCGCTCCATCTCTTAGAAACCACTGCCCTGAAGGCTTCAGTGTTCGAAGTGGATCGCCACCCCGGCCGTTTCCCGCTCCATCTACACCCACTCCACCACTGCTCCCATCGCCTCCACCAGCGGCACCTGCTCGCGGTTAATGACGCGCACCCTGCTACCCGTCAGCTCCCGCCGCAGGGGGTACTCCCTGCGCAGCTGGTCGAAGGCTACCCGGGCCTCGGGTTCGGGGGCGCCCAGTACTGCCTCGCGCAGGCGCCGGTCGTCCGCCGCCAGGTCGTAGCGCAACGTGCACAGCTGTCGCAACAGGTCCACACCGGTGAGTGCTGGGGGCAACTCCAGCGCAGGGGCCTGTGCTACCTGGGCTACCCCGGCAGCTGCCAGCCCGAGATAGCCCTCCAACGCCTGCGCCAGCATGCGGGTAGCCGCCAACTTGGCGTCATGGCTGTAGCCGGCAATGTGGGGCGTACCATACTGCACGCTTTGCAGCAGTGGTGGCGGTACGGCAGGCTCAAACTCCCAGACGTCCAGCACACAGCGGGGCGGATTGGGCTGCCGCAGGCGCGCCAGCAGGACGTCGTTGGCCAGCACCGGTCCCCGGCTGGCATTGATCAGCAGCTGCTGGCGCCCCAGGGTCGCCAGCGCTTCGGGTCCGAGCAGATGACGGCTGGGCCAGGGTTGGTCGGTAATCAGGGATGGGTGCAGAGAAATCACCTCGCAGGCCAGGATCTCGTCCAGGCTGGCGGGGGCGGCGAGCGAGGCCGGGCCCAGCCACGGGTCCCTGTGCAGGCTGGCGATCCCCAGCGTGCGCAAACGCCGCGCCAGCAGGCTGCCCACGTGCCCATAGCCGACGATACCCACCCTGCCCCCCGCCAGCAGGCGTTCAAGGCTGTCGTCAACCGCAGCGATGGCAGCCAACACATACTCCACCACCGAGTTGGCGTTGGCCCCGGGGGCGGCGGCAAACCCGATCCCCCTGCCCTCCAGCCAGGCAATATCGATATGGTCCACACCCGCCGTAGCGGTGCCGACAAAGCGCACCGGGCTGTCCCGGAGCAATGCCTCGTCAACCCGGGTGACCGAGCGCACCAGCAGCACATCCACCTCCGCCAGCTCCGCTGCCGAGAGTGTACGACCCTCGGTGGTGAGAACGCTGCCGAGATGGGCAAAATACTCAGCTACCGCGGGAATATTGCCGTCGGCGAGGATGCGCAGCGCGCTCAAGACAAGGCGCCCGGGGTGAAAAGCGCCGGGGTCAACGGCGTACTGAGACCGAATTCCCGCTGCAGGCCGGCGTAGAACCGCTGCGCGCGCTGCGGCAGGCCGTGGCGGGCGCGGCGCTGTGCCTCCCGACACACCGCCGCCTGGAAGTCGCTGTGATCCGCCGCCACCCCCGCCTCCGCTGCCAGGTTGTCGGTGCTGACCTGGAACCGAAACCCGCAGGCGATGGCGAAGCACCACTCAAGGGCCTGGGGCCCCACCTCCACTGCCTCGAAGGCGGCCTGCTCGCCGGGATCGCGCCCCTCGGGCGCATACCAGTAGCCGAAATCCGGCAACAGGCGCCGCGCCGGCCCGGCGATACACCAGTGCGCCACCTCGTGCAGGGCACTGGCAAAGAAGTCCTCCCGATACCAGAGGCGGTGCGGCTCGCCGGGGTTCGCCGCAGGCGCATAAAAGGGCTCTTCGGCACCGCCGCAGAGCAGTGTGTTCTCGGTATCGAGAAAGCAGCCCTGGAACACCCGCTGCAAGCGCAGGGGGCAAAACGGGTCAGTTGCAGGAACGCTCGCCAGCGCGGTCACCGGAGCTCACGCCCCCTTGCGCAGCAGGAACAGAATTTCGCCGCCCTCGTCCACCTGCTCCAGCAACTCATGCCCGAGGAAACTGCAGAATCGGGGAATATCCCGCAGGGTGGTGGGATCTGAGGCGACCACGCAGACGGTCTCGCCCACGGCGACATCCCTGATACAGCGGTGCAGCAGCATCACCGGTTCGGGGCAGTACAGCCCGGTAACATCGAGTTCGTGGTTGGCATTGAGACGCATCAGTCGAGCGTCTCCCCCGCCAGCAGGGCACGGGCAGCATCGCGGGACACCAGGTCCCAGGTTTCACTGTCGCCGTCGTACAACAGCCGCATGTCACCGCTGTCCAGCTGTCGGCGCAGCTGCAGGACCTTCTCCGCCAGGCTCAGCTCGCGATCACCGTAGTCGGTACCGTCGCGGCTGGCGAACTCCTCCAGCAGGCCCGCCAGGGTTTCCGGTGCAAGGCGGGCCAGGGGAATGTCCAGCAGATTGGCCAAGTTTCACTCCGGCTTGCGGAACCGGAGGGTCATGCGGTCGCTCTCGCCAATGGCCTCGAACCCGGCGCGGCCTTCGTCACCACCGCGCAGGGCCGGTGGCAGCGACCAGACACCGTGGGGATGTTCGGCAGTGTCTTTGGGATTGGCGTTGATGTCGCTGGAGCCATCCAGGGTGAAGCCCGCTTTTTCGGCGGCGGCAATCACGTAAGCCTCTGTAATATACCCGCTCCGGCCCATGGCCTGGGGGTCATCACCTGCCTTGGCGCGGTGCTGCACGATCCCGAGCACGCCGCCTGGCTTGAGGGCGGTAAAGGCCGCTTCCAGGGTGCCATCCAGGCTGCCCATGTTGATCCAGCTGTGCACATTGCGGAAGGCCACGACCAGATCGGCCGAGCCGGCGGGTGCGACAGTGGTCTCCGCCGGGGGTGCCAGCGAGGTCACAACCACGGGGCCATACAACTCGTGGTTGCCGGCGAGCTTTTGCAGAAAGCCGCCCAGGGCGTTGCGGAAGTAGGGGCTGCCTGCGGCGTTGGGGCTGAAATGGGCGGCGTAGAGCTTGCCGTTGCCCGCCAGCAGCGGGGCCAGTATTTCCGTGTACCAGCCGCCACCCGGGGACAGCTCGACCACGGTCATGCCTTCCTTGATGCCAAAAAATTCCAGGGTTTCGCGCGGGTGGCGCCAGTCATCGCGGGCCTTGTTCTCCGCGGACCGCTGGGGCCCGTCAAGGGCGGTGTCCCAGTCGAGCGCGGCGTGAGCGGGAACAATCGCCAGCGCCAGTAACAGTGCCAGAGCATATTTCATGGTGCTTTCCTTCTGCCTCGTGGGGATGCGGGGTAATATACGGGCTGTGGCAGCGAATGTGGAGTCCGATCGTGCAAACTTCTTTTATCGTAACTTTCATCGGCGACGACCGCCCCGGACTTGTCGAGCAATTGTCCAGCGTTATTGAGCGCTGCGGCGGCAACTGGCACGAGAGCCGCCTGTCCCAGCTCGGCGGCAAGTTCGCGGGCCTGGTACTGGTATCGCTGCCAGAGGATGCCGCCGAGGCCCTGCAGCAAGCGCTCAAGGGCCTGGCCAGCAGTGGCATCAGCGTCCGTGTCACCCCGGCCTCCGCGGTAGCCGCCAGCGGCGAAGGTCGCCGGATTTCCCTGGCCGTATTGGGGCCGGACCGTCCGGGAATTGTGCGGGAAATCGCCCGCGCGCTGGCGGCAGAACAGGTCAACGTGATCGACATGGAGAGCGAGGTGAGCAGTGCACCAATGAGCGGCGAGCTGCTGTTCCGGGCCGACATCCTGGCGGAAATCCCCCAGTCCGCGTCGATGGATGCCCTGGAGGACGCACTGGATGTGATCGCCGGGCAGATGACCCTCGAGATCGATGTCGGCACTGCCTGACGGCGGCGGGAAACCCTAATCGCGCCGCAGCAGGCGTCGCAGCAGCACCCACAGCGCCACCGCCGCGGCTGCCGAGACTATCAGCGCGGCCACTGCCGCCAGGGTTTGCAAAAACAGCGCCCACAGCCGCTCCACGGGCACTTCAAAGGTGTCCACCGCTCCCCACACCAGCGCCCCCATGGCGAGCACGCCAAGGACAATGGTACGCACATGGCGCCGCCGTTTCGTCACAGGCCGGCTCACTGCCCGGGCGCAGAGGCGGGAAGGACGGGCGTATCGCAAACCACATCCATATTCTGGCCGCGATGGCGCAGCACGTGGTCCAGCAGCACGATGGCCAGCATGGCCTCGGCGATCGGAGTGGCGCGGATGCCCACACAGGGATCGTGGCGGCCGTGGGTAGACATTTCCATGGCCGCGCCCGCCGTGTCGATGGTGGCGCCGGGCTGGCGGATGCTGGAGGTCGGCTTGAGCGCCAGGCTGACCGTGATGTCCTGGCCGCTGGAAATCCCGCCCAGGACACCGCCCGCGTTGTTGCCGATGAAACCCGCCGGCGTCAACAGGTCACGGTGTTCGCTGCCCTGCTGCTCAACCACCGCGAAACCGGCCCCGAGCTCCACGCCCTTGACCGCATTGATGCCCATCATGGCATGGGCGATATCGGCATCGAGGCGGTCAAACACCGGCTCTCCCAGGCCAGGCATGACGCCGCTGGCGACGACGTTAATGCGCGCGCCAATGGAATCGCCGCGCTTGTTCAGCGCAGCCATGTACTCTTCCATGGCCGGCACCAGCGCCGGATCCGGGCAGAAAAACGGGTTCTGTTCCACCGCATCCCAGTCCACCGTCTGCGCCCGAATCGGCCCCAGCTGTGCCAGGTAGCCGCGCACCAGGATGCCGTAGCGCTGTTGCAGGAATTTCTTGGCGATGGCGCCGGCGGCAACCCGCATGGCGGTTTCCCGGGCCGAGGAGCGACCACCACCGCGGTAGTCCCGGAAGCCGTACTTTTGCTGGTAGGTGTAGTCCGCGTGAGCCGGGCGGAAGGTGTTGGCGATATTCGAGTAATCCTTCGAACGCTGGTCTGTATTCATGATCAGCAGGCCGATGGCGGTGCCCGTGGTCCTGCCCTCGAAGACGCCGGACAGGATCTGCACTTCATCGGCCTCGCGGCGCTGGGTGGTATAGCGCGACGTCCCGGGCTTGCGCCGGTCCAGGTCGCGCTGCAGGTCCGCTACGGACAGTTCCAGACCCGGGGGACAGCCGTCGACGATACAACCCAGGGCCGGGCCGTGGCTTTCACCGAAGCTGGTGACCGTGAACAGCTTGCCGATGGTATTGCCTGACATGGTGCTGGGGCCTCTGCCAAAAACGCTGCATTATACGCTATCCGCGCAGGCTTGACCGGTTTTCCCGCAGTTCCCGTGCGCTCAGGGCAAACACGCCGTGGCCGCCATGCTCGAACTCCAGCCAGGTGAAGGGCACATCCGGGTAGGCCGACTCCAGCGCTTCCTGGCTATTGCCCACCTCCACCACCAGCAATCCCCAGGGCTGCAGGTAGTCCTCCGCTTCCGCCAGCAGGCGCCGGGTGAGGTCGAGCCCGTCGACACCGGAACCCAGCGCCAGGGCGGGCTCGTGGCGATATTCCGCCGGCATGGCCGCGAGATCGTCTGCGTCGACATAGGGCGGATTGCTGACAATGATGTCGTAGCGCTCGCCGGCCGCAGCTGCAAACAGGTCGGACTGCAGGGCTCGCACCCGGGTGTCCAGCCCGAGATCGACGATGTTCTCGGCAGCGAGTGCCAGGGCTTCGGGGTCGAGATCCAGCAGATCTACCCGGGTCCCCGGCAGGTGCCAGGCACAGGCGAGCCCGATACAACCGCCACCGCAGCACAGGTCCAGGATCCGCTCCGGTTCCGGGCCTGCGTACCAGGGCTGGAAGCCCGCCTGCACCAGCTCGGCAAGTGGCGAACGGGGGATAATGGCCCGCTGGTCGCAGCGCAGTGACAGGCCGGCAAAAAAGGCCTTCCCCGTCAGGTACGGCAGGGGCACCCGCTGCTCTATGCGGCGCCGCAGCAGGCCGGCCATGCGTACGGCCTGCTCGCGGGTAACCGGATGCGGCAGGGCGCTGTTGTCGCTATCGGCGGGCAGTCCCGCCACCGCGAGCACCAGCTGCACAGCCTCGTCCCAGGGGTTGTCGGTACCGTGCCCGAAATACAGGTCCGCCGACTCCAGCGCGGTGGCGACCTGATCCAGGGCCTCACCGACGGTCGTGGCACAGTGAAGCTGTTCATGGGGGTTTGTCATGGCGGAAAACACCAGCGGCAATCAGCCTCGCTTTTTAGCATCCCGGCGGCGACAAAGCGAGACCCTCCTGGCCATACCCTGCAGTTTGCCTAAAGCAGGTCCGGTTGCTACTATCGCCAGCCCGACCCGGGCGGCGGCAATTCAGGAGACTAGGCGTGGAGCAGCACTGGGCAAAAATCATTGAGGCGATTGGCGAAGACCTGTCGCGTCCCGGGCTGGCGGACACACCGAAACGCGCCGCCAAGGCCTTCGAGTTCCTCACCCGCGGCTACCAGCAGTCCGTTGATGAGGTGGTCAACGAGGCCCTGTTCCCCTCCGACTCCAGCGAAATGGTGCTGGTGCAGGACGTGGAGCTTTACTCCCTCTGTGAGCATCACCTGCTGCCGTTCATCGGCAAGTGTCACGTGGCCTATATCCCCACCGGCAAAGTGCTGGGTCTGTCGAAGGTCGCGCGGATTGTCGATGTCTTTGCCCGGCGCCTGCAGATACAGGAATCCCTCACCACGGAGATCGCCCAGACCATTATGAATGTAACCGGCGCCGAGGGCGTGGGCGTGATCATCGAGGCCCAGCACATGTGCATGATGATGCGCGGGGTAGAGAAGCAGAACTCGCTGATGAAAACGTCCGCCATGCTCGGCAGTTTCCGCACCGAGCAGAAAACCCGCGATGAATTCCTCTCCCTGCTACAGCTGCGCCGGTGACATCCGCCGGCGCGGGCACGCGGGCGGCGAGGATCTGGAACCGCTAGGCTAGGCGCCTTCCGCCAGCTGCAGCAGGTCCACATGCAGATACTGGCGATCGCTGGTACGCGCGCCGCTGTACAGCACTACACGAAACGTCCCTGCCCCGCTCTCGACGCGATAAACCCGGTAGCGTTGCTCGTCTGCACGCCCATACAGGATACGCTGGTTGAAGACCCGGCTGGCCCATTGGGCACCCGGACCGCAGGCACGGGCATCGCAGGCATAGAGCAACTCCGCGCCCGCCTGCCCCAGGGCCGATTCCAGGCTCTGCAGCACCTCCCGTGCGGTGAAGCCATCGATGATTTGCCAGGTCTCACGGGTGAGTTCGCCATCCAGGCGCTCACTGTTGCGAAAAATCCAGTTGCCCATGGATTTCTGCATGGCGTCGAGGCCGATTTCGTGATCGCGCACCGTCGTCACCTTGCGGGCTATGGATACGGCGTGGGGGTAGCGTTCAAGCTGCTGTAGCAGGGCAGCCGGATGATAGGCCTCTGCCGCCAGCGCGAAACCACCTGCCACCAGCACAGCGGTCAGGACCAGCTGCATCGCACGCCTGTTTATTACCGGGTTTATCAAAAAATTCCTCCTCGTGGTGGCGATGCCGAAGGGTTCAGCCAACCGCAAACTCCACGTCCCGTGCCTGCTCGCTGGACATCATATCACTGAAGATCTCCGACACCGGGCGCTGCTGGTGCAGAATCCCGTACAAACCATTGACCAGCGGCATGCTGACGCCGCGGCGGTCAGCCTCCACCTTGAGCAGCGCCAGGGTATTGATGCCCTCCGCGACCTGGTCCATGCCCGCCAGCACAGCCTCCAGAGGCTCCCCCTTGCCGACGGCATAACCAACGCGATAGTTCCGCGACAGCGGCGAGGAGCAGGTCACGAACAAATCGCCGACACCGGCGAGGCCGAGGAAAGTCAGCGGATTGGCACCCAGCTGCACCGCAAAGCGGGACATCTCCGCCAGCGAGCGGGTCAGCAGCATGCCAATGGTGTTCTCGCCGAATGCGAGAGCGGCGCCGAGGCCGGCGAGGATGGCGTAGACATTCTTCAGCGCGCCACCCAGCTCCACGCCGTACATGTCGCGGGAGGCATAGACCAGAAAACGGTCGCTGTGCAGGAGGTCATGCAGCGTCGTATTGATCGCATCCGAGTCGCTGGCCACCACGGTGCCGGTCACGTGGCCCGCGGCGATCTCACTGGCCAGGTTGGGCCCGCTGAGCACGGCGCAGGGGTTGCGCGGCAGTTCCTCACGCAGAATCTCGCTCATCAGGCGAAAACTGCCGGCCTCGATACCCTTGGTCAGGCTCACCAGCAGCGTGCCGGGGTCCACCAGCGGCGCCAGCGTGCGCACAATGGCACGAAAAGACGCGCCGGGCACCGCCACACAGAGGATGTCGATATCCGACACAGCGTCCTCCAGGACGGTGGTAGCCCGCAGCTTGTGGTCCAGACGATAACCGGGCAGGTATTCCGCGTTCTCGTGCTTGGCATTGATGGCGGCCACCGTGTCCGCATTGCGCCCCCAAAGACACACGCGGTGACCGTTGCACGCCACCAGATTCGCTATCACCGTACCAAAACTGCCCCCGCCGAGCACGGCAACGCGGTGTGTACGCGGCATAGAATATCCCCTGTCCCGATTATTATGCGTGGACGCGGCTGGCCCAGCCACCTGCCAGCTTGGCATTGCGGGAAGGGCCATGGCAAGCGCCACGGCCCCCGGGACGGTTCTAGCCCTTGCTCAGCTGCAACAGCAGGGCGTTGAGTTTGCTGACAAAGCTGGCGGGATCCTCCAGCTGGCCGCCTTCGGCGAGGGTGGCCTGGTCCACCACGACATGGGCCAGATCCGCAAAGCGCTCCTCGTCGGCTTCGCTGTCCAGCATTTTCAGCAGGGGGTGGCCGGGATTGATCTCGAGGATCGGCTTGCTCTCGGGCACGGGCTGCCCCGCGGCCTCGAGAATACGCCGCATCTGCGCGCCCATGTCGTAGTCCCCCACCACCAGGCAGGCCGGCGACTCGGTCAGGCGCAGCGAGGGCCGCACTTCGGAGACCTTTGCCTCCAGCACCTTGGCGAGCCGCTCCACCAGGGCCTCGCTGTCTTTCTTCAGCTTCTCCTGCTCGGCCTTGCCCTCCTCCGAATCATCTTCCAGATCCAGGGCACCGCGGGCGACGTCCTGCAGCTTCTTGCCGTCGAATTCCTGCAGCTGGTTCATCAGCCAGTCATCCACCCGGTCGCTGAGCAGCAGGACCTCGATACCTTTCTTGCGGAAGACTTCCAGGTGCGGGCTCTTGCGCGCGGTATTGAAATTTTCCGCGACCACGTAGTAAATCTTGTCCTGGCCTTCCTGCATGCGGCCGACATAGTCCTCCAGGGACTGGTCCTGCTCCGCCTTGTCGGTATGGGTAGTGGAAAAACGCAGCAGTTTGGCGATCTTCTCCTTGTTGGCGAAATCTTCCGCCGGACCTTCCTTCAAGACCTGGCCAAACTCCTTCCAGAACGTGGCGTACTCCTCCCCGCCCTTTTTCGCCAGTTTCGTCAGCATGTCCAGTACCCGCTTGGTAACGGCACCGCGCATGGCATCCACCGCGCTGTCCTGTTGCAGGATTTCGCGCGATACGTTGAGCGGAAGGTCGCTGGAATCCACCACACCCTTGACGAAGCGCAGGTACAGGGGCAGGAACTGTTCGGCATCGTCCATGATGAAGGTGCGCTGCACGTACAGCTTGAGGCCGCGAGCCATGTCGCGGTTCCAGAGGTCGAAAGGTGCGCGCCTGGGGATGTACAGCAGGCTGGTGTACTCCTGCTTGCCCTCAACCTTGTTGTGACTCCAGCTCAGGGGTTCCTCAAAGTCGTGTGACACGTGCTGGTAGAAGGCCTTGTACTCCTCGTCACTGACCTCGGAGCGGGGCCGGGTCCACAGTGCGGTGGCTTCGTTGACGGCCTTGTACTCCCGCTCGGGCGCCTCGGCGCCGTCCTCGGCGTCTTCGGCAACCGGTTTCGCGGCCTCGAGCATCATCACCGGTACCGAGATGTGATCGGAGTACTTCTTGATCACGCTGCGCACCCGCCAGTCGTCGGCGAACTCGCTGCAGTCCTTCTTCAGGAACAGCGTAATACTGGTCCCGCGCGCGTCCTTGGCCCGTTCCTCCAGGGAAAACTCCGACTCCCCATGGGACTCCCAGAGGATGCCGGTCTCGCTGGCCTGGCCGGCCTTGCGGGTGTGGACCTCGACCCGCTCGGCAACGATGAATGCGGAGTAGAAACCGACGCCGAACTGGCCGATCAACTGGGAGTCCTTGCGCTGGTCACCGGTGAGATTCTGCAGAAAGGCCGCGGTGCCGGACTTGGCGATGGTGCCCAGGTTGTCGATCACCTCGTCCCGGGTCATGCCGATCCCGTTATCGCTGATGGTGATGGTGTTGGCGTCCTTGTCGACATCGACGTGAATGGCGTAGTCGCCCTGCCCCTCGAGCAGCGACTCATCCGCCAGCGCCGAAAAACGCAGCTTGTCTATCGCGTCCGAGGCATTGGAAATCAGCTCCCGCAGGAAAATCTCCTTGTTGCTGTACAGGGAGTGGATCATCAGGTGCAGCAGCTGCCGGGCCTCTGTCTGAAAGCCCAGGGTTTCTTTTTTCACATCTGCAGTCATGGCGTCCTCGCGTGTTGATGGCTGGTGTTGAGGGTGATTCACACAAGTAGGACAGATGGGGGCGGGACGGTGGCTTTTCAAGTAAAGCTAATGCATATTAGTCTCATAACAATCAGGAGCAGCGCCATGAAATCACTCCGGCACCACGCCAGCATTGCCCTCGGTCTCGCGGTCGTGCTGCTCACGGCCTGCAGTGACGGCAAGGATCGCGCCCCGGCGGCGCCCGAGCCGCCGCCACCGGTCGCACCCACCTTCCTGCCCATCAACCAGCCGGAGGTGGAGGACCCACCGGATGCCGGCAGCCTGTTCCTGCTGTCCACTACCTTCGACCTTGCCGAGGTGGGCTACCAGCAGCGCGAATTCTTCCTCTCCGGGGAGGCCTCGGCGTTTCGCAACATCGGCGAGCTGGGCACAGACGGCGCCTGGGAAGTGGAACCTGCCGAGACCGCAGCCTACCGCACCCGGGTGGTGGTATACCGGCCGGTGGATCCCGCCGACTTCAGCGGCACCGTGCTGGTCGAGTGGCTGAATGTCACCGCCGGCTTCGACACCGGCCCTTCCTACGGCTCCGGTCACGTGGAAATACTGCGTCGGGGCCATGTCTGGGTGGGGGTCTCGGCCCAGCGTGTGGGCATCGAGGGCAGCGAAACCCCGGTGGCGCCGCTGCACCTGAAGGCGGTCAATGCCGAGCGCTACGCAGCGCTGGAACATCCGGGAGACAGCTTTTCCTACGACATGTTCTCCCAGGCTGCCCAGGCCCTGCGTGAGCCCGGCACTGTTGATCTGCTCGAGGGCCTGGACGTGGAGCGTATCATCGCCCTGGGCGAGTCCCAGTCCGCCGGCCGGCTGGTCACCTACATCAATGCCATACACCCTTTGTACAACACCTTCGACGGCTACATGGTACACAGCCGCGGCGACGGCGCGCCCGCCCTGGCCCAGGCGCCACTGGAACCCGTCGCGACCCCGGACAGCGTCCTCATCCGGGAAGATCTGAACGTGCCCGTGTTCAACTTCCAGACCGAAACCGACGTGCTGCTGCTCGCCGCCATCAACGACCGGCAACCGGACTCGGACCGCTTCCGCCTGTGGGAGGTCGCGGGCACCGCCCACGGCGACTACTACTCCTTCATCATCGGCCGCGAGGACAGCGGAGAGGATCCGCGCTTCCTGCTGGTGGAAGAAGCCAACGGCATTCCCGGGTTCCTCAACTGTGCCCGCCCGGTCAATGCCGGCCCCATGGCCTGGGTCTTCGGCGCCGCCCTGCGGGCCCTGGACACCTGGGTGCGGGACGGCACCGCACCGCCCACCGGCGAGCTGCTGGCAGTGGATGACGCCGGCAGCGCGTTCCTCAAGGATGACCTCGGCAACGTCCTCGGTGGCATCAGGACCCCCTGGGTCGATGCACCGGTGGCGATACTGTCCGGCGAGGGCCAGGAGGGAGACCGCCTGTGCTTCCTGTTCGGCACCACCATCCTTTTCGACGCCGCACAAATGGCCTCGCTGTACGTCGACCAGGCCGGCTACGAAGCCGCCGTCGCCGCCGCCCTGGACGTGGCCATCGCCGGCGGCTTCCTGCTGGAAGACGACGCCGCCCGCATCCGCGCCGTCGCCCCCCTGCAGTGGCAATCCCAGGTACCGGGCGAATGACTGAAAACGGAGACATCGCTCAATAGCAAGGTCTCTGCCTTGGTGTGGGCTTTTGGAGACCGTTGAGCGCATGGATGCGCGATACGAGCCTACATGGACGTATTCACGGCGTGTCTCCAAAGGGCCACACCACGGCGGAGACCGATTCCCGAAGTTCCATGCCTCTTGAACGGTTTGTCAGCAGACAGAAAAAAGCCCGCACAAGGCGGGCTTCATTCGAACAGCACCAGGCTTACTTCCAGCCAGTCACCTCGGCGAGGCCGTTGCCGATTTCGGCAAGACTGCGCACGGTTTTCACCCCGGCATCTTCCAGCGCGGCGAACTTCTCGTCCGCCGTGCCCTTGCCACCGGAGATAATCGCGCCCGCGTGACCCATGCGCTTGCCCTTCGGCGCGGTGACACCGGCGATATAGGACACCACCGGCTTGCTGACGTTGGCCTTGATCCAGGCCGCGGCCTCTTCCTCGGCAGTCCCGCCGATTTCACCGATCATGACGATGGCCTCCGTGGCCGGATCCTTCTCGAACATCGCCAGGATGTCGATGAAGTTGGAGCCCGGGATCGGGTCGCCACCAATGCCGACACAGGTGGACTGGCCGAAACCGGCGTCCGTGGTCTGCTTCACCGCTTCGTAGGTCAGGGTACCTGACCGGGAGACGATGCCGACCTTGCCGGGCAGGTGAATGTGACCGGGCATGATGCCGATCTTGCACTCGCCAGGGGTGATGACGCCGGGGCAGTTGGGGCCGATCAGGCGCACGCCGAGTTCATCGCACTTGACCTTGGCATCCAGCATGTCCAGCGTGGGAATACCTTCCGTGATGCACACGATCAGTTTCACACCGCTGTTGGCGGCTTCCAGAATCGAGTCCTTGCAGAACGGCGCGGGTACATAGATCACCGAAGCGTCGGCGCCAGTCTGCTCCACCGCGTCCGCCACGGTGTTGAACACGGGCAGGCCCAGGTGCTGCTGGCCACCCTTGCCGGGAGTTACACCGCCAACCATCTTGGTGCCATAGGCGATGGCCTGTTCGGAGTGAAAGGTGCCCTGGGAGCCGGTAAAGCCCTGGCAGATAACCTTGGTGTTCTTGTCAATCAGGATACTCATTTCAGGCGACTCCTCCGGCTGCTTTGACGACCTGCTGGGCAGCATCTGTGAGGCTGGTGGCAGCAATAATGTTCAGTCCACTGTCCGCCAGGACCTTGCGCCCCAGCTCCGCATTGTTGCCTTCAAGGCGAACAACCACCGGCACTTCCACGCCGATCTCCTGCACCGCGCCGATCACGCCGTCCGCAATCAGGTCACAGCGCACAATGCCGCCGAAGATGTTGATCAGTACGGCTTTTACGTTGGCGTCGGAAAGGATGATCTTGAACGCCTCGGAAACGCGTTCCTTGGTGGCACCGCCGCCCACGTCGAGGAAGTTGGCGGGCGCGCCGCCATGCAGCTTGACGATGTCCATGGTGCCCATTGCCAGGCCTGCCCCGTTGACCATGCAGCCGATGTTGCCATCGAGGGCCACGTAGTTCAGTTCCCATTTTGCGGCAAGCGCCTCGCGGGCGTCTTCCTGGGAGGGGTCATGCATTTCGCGCAGCTTGGGCTGGCGGTACATCGCATTGCCGTCAACGCCGAGCTTGGCGTCCAGGCAGTGCAGGTTGCCCTGCTCGGTGATCACCAGCGGGTTCACTTCGATCAGCGCCAGGTCCTTGTCCTTGAACAGCTGCGCCAGGCCCATGAAGATCTTCACAAACTGCTTGATCTGCTCGCCTTCCAGACCGAGCTTGAATGCCAGATCGCGGCCCTGGTAAGGCTGGGCGCCTACCAGCGGATCGATGACCGCGCGCAGGATCTTCTCAGGGGTCTCCTCGGCTACCTTCTCGATCTCCACGCCGCCTTCAGTAGACGCCATGAATACGATACGGCGGGTCGCCCGGTCCACCACCGCACCCAGGTACAGCTCCTCGGCGATATCGGTGCAGGTCTCTACCAGGATCTTGCTGACCGGCTGGCCATTTTCATCGGTCTGGTAGGTAACGAGGTTCTGGCCCAGCCACTTGGCGGCGAAATCGCGCACCTCGTCCGTGGTCTTGACCAATTTGACACCACCGGCCTTGCCGCGGCCACCCGCGTGAACCTGGGCCTTGACGACCCACATATCACCGCCGATGGTTTCCGCCGCCTTGACTGCCTCTTCGGGCGAATCCACAGCGTAGCCTTTGGATACGGGCAAGCCGTATTCGGCAAACAGTTGTTTGCCCTGATACTCATGAAGGTTCATGCTCTGTCCTGTGTTTTACGTTATCTACTGGAGTGGGCTCTACTACCCACACCCCCCAGTGCCTCGTCTGCGCAGAATTGGTTTTATGCGCGCGCGACCGGGCAAAGTCTATTTTCGAGGCTTGCGATTGGCAATGTGGATGGCATGACCATGCACCGCCAGTGCAGCTTCGTGAACGGCTTCCGACAGCGTCGGGTGACCAAATACGGTAAGTGCCAGATCCTCGGAGCTGGCCCCGAACTCCATCGCGATAACCACCTGTTGCACCAGGTCCGCTGCCGAGGGCCCGACAATGTGGCAACCCAGGATACGGTCAGTCTCGGCATCGGCGATGATCTTCACCAGGCCATCGGTATCGTTCGCCGCCAGGGCGCGCCCGCTGGCCGCGAAGGGAAACACCCCGACCTTGTAGGCGACACCATCGGACTTGAGTTCCTGTTCGGTGCGACCGACCGACGCCACCTCCGGGTGCGTGTAGATCACCGAGGGGATGCAGTCGTAGTTGAGCTGGGCTTTCTTGCCGGCGATCCGCTCGGCCACCATGACGCCTTCTTCGGAGCCCTTGTGAGCCAGCATCGGACCGCGCACCACGTCGCCGACGGCGAATACATGGGGTGCCTCGGTAGCACAATAATCGTTGACGTAAATAAAACCGCGCTCATCGAGGGTGACCCCGCAGTCTGTCGCCAGCAGGTCTTCCGTGCGCGGCCGGCGGCCAACCGAGACGATGAGCCGGTCAAACACCTCGGCATGTTCGCCGTCGCCATTGGTGAAGGTCACCTTGACCTTGCCATCCTTCACTTCCGCTCCGGTCACCCGGGTGCTCAGGCGGATATCCAGCCCCTGCTTGCGGAATATCTTCCCGGCTTCCTTGGCGACCTGCGCATCCATCATCGGCAGCAGTTCGTCGAGGGCCTCGAGCATCACCACCTCGGAGCCCAGACGGGCCCAAACGCTGCCCAGCTCCAGTCCGATTACGCCGGCGCCGATGACCCCCAGGCGCTTGGGTACCTCGGAGAACTCCAGCGCGCCGGTGGAGTCGACAATATATTCGTTGTCGACCGGCGCCGGCGGAATGGCAATGGGCACGGAACCCGCGGCGATAATGATATTGCCCGCTTCCACTACCGAGACCTTGCCGTCCTTGTCCGTCACCTCCACCTTGCAGCCCGCCAGCACCTTGCCGCGACCCTGGATGCTGGTTACGCCGTTGTGCTTGAACAGGCCGGTGATGCCGCCGGTAAGCTGGTCGACGATCTTGGTCTTGCGCCCCATCATGGCCGCAATGTCCATGGTCGGCGTGTCGACGCCGATGCCGTGGAGCGCAAAATGGTCGCGGGCCTCGGTGAACTTCTGGCTGCTGTCCAGCAGCGCCTTGGAGGGGATACAGCCTACGTTCAGACAGGTACCACCCAACCGTGTCTTGCCATCGCCGTCCACCCACTGCTCCACGCAGGCAGTGGACAGGCCCAGCTGGGCTGCCTTGATGGCCGCGACATAGCCCCCGGGGCCGGCGCCGATTACTACCACATCGTATTTGTCAGACATTGCTTATCCCGATTCCGTTGTGAGCTTACAGTTGCAGCAGGATGCGCGCCGGATCTTCGATCAGATCCTTCACCGCCACCAGGAATTGCACCGCGGTCTTGCCGTCGATCAGACGATGGTCATAGGACAGCGCCAGATACATCATCGGCTGGATCACCACCTGCCCATTCACCGCCATGGGCCGCTCCTGGATCTTGTGCATACCGAGGATACCGGTCTGCGGCGGGTTGAGAATGGGAGTCGACAGCAGCGAGCCGAACACGCCGCCGTTGGTCACGGTGAAGGTACCACCGGTCATGTCGTCGATGCTCAACTTGTTGTCCCGCGCCCGCAGGCCCAGGTCGCGGATCGCCGCTTCGACATCCGCCAGGCTCATGAAATCCGCGTCGCGCAGCACCGGCACAACCAGGCCACCGGGCGTGGAAACCGCCACGCCAATGTCCTGGTAGCCGTGATAGACCACGTCATTGCCATCGATGGACGCGTTGACTTCCGGGAACCGCTTGAGCGCTTCACAGCAGGCCTTGACGAAAAAGCCCATGAAGCCCAGACGGGTACCGTTGTGGGTCTTCTCGAACTGGTCCTTGTATTTTTCCCGCAGCGCCATCACCGGCGCCATATTGACCTCGTTGAAGGTCGTCAGCATCGCAGTGCCGCGTGTTGCCTCCAGCAGGCGCTCGGCAATACGGGCGCGCATCCGGGTCATGGGCACGCGCTTCTCCACGCGCTCCGCGGTAGGACCTGCAGGCACCTGGGGCATGGCCTGTGCCGTTGCCGGGGAAGCCGCAGGGGCAGCACTCGGCGCCTTTTCCACAGGCGCCTTGGCGGGCGCTTTCTGCATGTGCGCCAGCACGTCTTCCTTGGTCACGCGACCGCCCTTGCCGGTGCCCGCTATGGCCGCCGCGTCAAGCTTGTGTTCCTCTACCAGCTGGCGCGCGGCAGGGCCCATGAGTCCCTGCGCGGCGCCGGTGGCAGGTCCGTCCTGCGCCGGGGCGGCCGCTGCCGGCGCTTCTGCCGCGGGGCTGGCGGCTGCTGCGCCTGGCTCCAGTGATGCCAGCAGCTGCTCGCTCTGGATTGTTTCACCCGCCGCCGCATGGATCTTGCTGATGACGCCGTCTTCCGGTGCCACCACTTCCATCACCACCTTGTCAGTCTCGATCTCGACAATCAGCTCGTCGCGAACAACCGCGTCGCCTTCCTGCTTGTGCCAGGCTGCAATTTCCCCGTCTGCCACCGATTCGGGAAAAGATGGAGCCTTTATTTCAATAGCCATTTCGATTCCTTTGGAATGTGCTAGAGCTGCCCGGAACCGGCCGGTTCCAGAGCATCATTGATAAACTGTTCCTGCTGCGCAAGGTGCAGGGCCATGTAGCCGGCAGCGGGCGCGGCCGAAGGGTCGCGGCCGGCGTAGCGGAGATACACATCCTGCTTGTGCGCAAACATTACCCGACGCATATGGTGCTGGCTGGAGTACCAGGCACCCTGGTTCTGGGGTTCCTCCTGGCACCAGGCGGCATCGATAATGTTGGGGTACTGGCCCAGGACCTGCAGCAGCTCCGCTTCCGGGAACGGGTACAGCTGCTCGAGCCGAATCAGGGCCGCATCCACCAGACCGCGCTCCCGCCGGGCGGCGAGCAGGTCATAATAGACTTTGCCACTGCACAGGATGACGCGCTTGACCGCGCTCTTGTCGATCGTTGCGTCGGTCTCGTCCAGCACATTGTGGAAATGGCCGTTGGCAAGGTCCTCCAGGGACGACACGGCTTCCTTGTGCCGCAGCAAGCTTTTCGGCGACATCACCACCAGCGGCTTGCGCAGCGGCCGTATGGCCTGGCGCCGCAGCATGTGGAAAATCTGTGCCGGAGTGGTGGGCACACACACCTGGATATTGTGTTCCGCGCACAACTGCAGGAACCGTTCAAGGCGGGCGGAGGAGTGCTCGGGCCCCTGGCCTTCGTACCCATGGGGCAACAGCATGGTCAGGCCGCACAGGCGGGACCACTTGTGTTCACCACTGGTAATGAACTGGTCAATGACCACCTGGGCGCCGTTGGCGAAGTCCCCGAACTGGGCTTCCCAGATCACCAGGCCCGTGGGCGACGTGGTCGAATAGCCGTACTCGAAGGCCAGCACCGCCTCTTCCGACAGCAGGGAGTCATAGATGACAAAGGGCGCCTGGTCGTCGCTGATGTGCTGCAGCGGGATGTAGCGACTCGCGTCTTTCTGGTTGTGCAGCACCGCGTGGCGGTGGGAAAAGGTGCCACGACCAACGTCCTGGCCGGTCAGGCGAACCGGGTAACCGGCTTGCAGCAGACTGGCATAGGCGAGGGTTTCGGCCGCGCCCCAGTTCAGGGACAAGGCGCCGGCTGCCATTTTCCGACGGTCTTCCAGAATTTTTGCTACCTGGCGCTGCAGCGGAAAGTTTTCCGGCGCCAGATTGGTGTCGTGGGCCAGGGTCTGCAGGGCGTGCAGGTCCATGCGGGTATCGCAGGGCAATGTCCACTCGTGGCCCAGGTAGGGCGTCCAGTCCACGAACAGGCTGGAGTTGGGTTCGGACACCAGCCCGCTGACCAGTGGCTCGCCGCGATCGAGGGATTCCCGGTAGGCATTGACCAGGTATTCGTCGTCCTCGGCGGTAATGATGCCCTGCTCTATCAGCCTAGCGGCGTAGAGGTCCCGCGTCGTTTTCTGTTTGCGGATACGCTCATACATCAACGGCTGGGTCACCGAAGGCTCATCCGCCTCATTGTGGCCACGGCGGCGATAGCAGATCAGGTCGATCACCACATCGCGATTGAAGGTGTTGCGGAAGTCCACCGCGAGGTGGGTCACGAAGTGGACCGCTTCCGGGTCGTCCGCGTTGACGTGGAAAATGGGCGCCTGAACCATCTTCGCGACATCGGTGCAGTACTCGGTGGAGCGCGCGTCCACACGCTCGCTGGTCGTGAAGCCGACCTGGTTGTTCAATACGATGTGCAGGGTACCGCCCGTCTTGTAGCCACGGGTTTGCGACATCTGGAAGGTTTCCATCACCACGCCCTGGCCGGCAAAAGCCGCATCGCCATGGATCACGACCGGGACCACGGTGTCGCCTTTGGAATCCTGGCGCCGATCCTGGCGGGCGCGCACGGATCCTTCCACCACCGGTGACACGATCTCCAGATGGGAGGGGTTGAACGCCAGCGCCAGGTGCACTTCGCCGCCCGGCGTCATCACGTTGGAGGAAAAGCCCTGGTGGTACTTCACGTCACCGGACTTGTCGTAGACTGCCCTGCCCTCGAATTCGGCAAACAGGTCCGAGGGGTTCTTGCCGAAAATGTTGACCAGCACGTTGAGGCGGCCGCGGTGGGCCATCCCGATCACGATTTCCTTGGCCCCATAGGAGCCGCTGCGCTGGACCATTTCCGCCAGCATCGGGATCAATGACTCGCCGCCCTCCAGGCCAAAGCGCTTGGTGCCCGGATACTTCGAGCCCAGGGACTTCTCCAGCCCCTCGGCCTTGATCAGGCGCCGCAGCAGCTGCTTGCGAATATCCGCGGAGTAACTGGGCGCGGAACGCACGGATTCCATGCGCTGCATGATCCAGTGCCGCTGTTCGGTATCGACGATGTGCATGAACTCGGTGCCGATGGTATGGCAGTAGGTGCGCTCCAGGGCGTCGACGATCTCGCCGAGGGTCGCGTCGGTCTTGCCGATGTACATGCTGCCGGTCTGGAAGACAGTTTCCAGATCGGCCACGGACAGCTGGTGAAACGCGAGATCCAGGTCTGGCACGGGGTCCCGCAGGTGCAGGCTCAGCGGGTCCAGGCTGGCTTTCTGGTGGCCGCGCTGGCGGTAGGCCGACACCAGTTGTACTACCTTGACCTGTTTGCGCTCGTACTCCGTGGCCTGGGAATCGTGGGCCACGGTGGCTTCGGTGCGCACCCGCATCTTGCTGATCTGGGCGAAGCGATCCCGGATCGTGGAGTGGGGAATGTCCTGAATCAGCGCCGAAGGGGAGTCCACCCGGGGCAGTTTGTCAAAATAATCCCGCCACTGCTCCGGAACCCCGTTTGGATCCAGGAGATAGGATTCGTACAAATCCTCCACGTAGCTGGCGTTGCCACCGGCGATATGCGAGCTCCGGCGCAGGAGCTCCATTGGACTGTCTTGCATCATGCCCTTCCGGGGTTGGTTTCAGGCCGGCGGTGACCCGGCTGGTTACACCGATTGGTTGTTCAGGTTGCCCGGGTCAGCAGCATCGTGCGGATGTGACCGATCGCGCGGGTCGGGTTCAGGCCCTTGGGGCACACATTGACACAATTCTGGATGCCATGACAACGAAACACGCTGAACGGATCGTCGAGGCGCGACAGGCGGTCGTCGGTGGCGGTGTCGCGGCTGTCGGCCAGGAAGCGGTAGGCCTGCAAAAGACCTGCCGGACCGATAAAGCGATCCGGGTTCCACCAGAACGACGGGCAGCTGGTGGAACAGCAGGCGCAGAGAATACACTCGTACAGGCCGTCCAGCTTGGCCCGGTCCTCGGGCGTTTGCAGGCGCTCGATTGCCGGCGCCGGCGTGTTGTTCTGCAGGTAGGGCTGGATTTTCTCGTACTGGGCGTAGAACAGGCTCATGTCCACGACCAGGTCGCGAATCACCGGCAGGCCAGGCAGCGGACGAATGACCAGCTTGTTGTTCTTCACCGTCTCGGACAGCGGCGTGATGCAGGCCAGGCCGTTCTTGCCGTTGATGTTCAGACCGTCGGAGCCACACACACCCTCACGGCAGGAGCGACGATAGGTTACCGAGCTGTCCTGGGCCTTGATCTGCTCCAGCACGTCCAGCACCATCAGGTCCTTGCCCTCAGTGTCAAACTGGAAATCCTGCATCCAGGGCTGCTGGTCGGTTTCCGGGTTGTAGCGATAAATACTTACTTGCAACATGGTTGTGACCTCTGGGTAGCTACGCAGCGATTAATACGTACGGGCCTTGGGCTCGAAGGTGGGCACGGTCCGCGGCTTGAAGTTGACGCCGCGCTTGCCGACCCGCTTCTCGCCCGGGTAATACATGGAGTGACACAGCCAGTTCTCATCGTCCCGCTCCTGGAAATCATCCCTGGCGTGGGCACCACGGCTTTCGTTGCGGGCCTCGGCGGTGATCGCCGTGGCTTCGGCCACTTCCAGCAGATTGTGCAGCTCCAGCGCCTCAATCCGGGCCGTGTTGAAGGTATTGCTCTTGTCCGGCAGGGCAGCCCCCTCGATACGGCCACGCAGCTCCGCCAACTTGCGAATGCCTTCCTGCATGAACTCGCCCTTGCGGAACACGCCGAAGTAGTTCTGCATGACAGACTGCAGCTCTTTGCGCAGATCGGGGATCTTGTCGCTGCCAGTGGCCTCGTTGAGTTTGTTGAGCCGGGACATGCCCTGCTCGATATCCGAAGCGCTGGCGTCGCGCATATCGATGCCTTCGCGCAGCGCATTCTCGATAAACAGGCCGGAGGCGCGGCCGAACACCACCAGGTCCAGCAGCGAATTGCCGCCGAGGCGATTGGCGCCGTGTACCGAAACACAGGCCACCTCGCCACAGGCGTACAGGCCGGGAATAATCTGGTCGTTGCCCTGTGCGTCCACGGTCAGGGCCTGGCCATGGATATTGGTGGGAATGCCGCCCATCATGTAGTGACAGGTCGGCACGACGGGAATGGGCTCCTTGACCGGGTCAACGTGGGCAAAGGCGCGCGACAGCTCGCAGATACCCGGCAGGCGCGACTCCAGCACCTCCTCACCCAGGTGATCCAGCTTGAGCAGCACGTGGTCGCCCTCGGGACCGCAGCCGCGCCCCTCGATGATCTCCAGGATCATCGACCGCGCAACCACGTCGCGCCCGGCCAGATCCTTGGCGTTGGGCGCATAGCGCTCCATGAAGCGCTCGCCGTCCTTGTTGATCAGATAGCCACCCTCGCCGCGGCAACCTTCGGTCACCAGCGTACCGGCACCGTAGATACCGGTGGGGTGGAACTGCCACATCTCGATATCCTGTACCGGGAACCCGGCCCGCAGGGCCATGCCGATACCGTCGCCGGTATTGATGTGGGCATTGGTGGTGGAGGCGTAGATGCGTCCTGCCCCACCCGTGGCAAAAACCGTCGCCTTGGCTTTGACGTAGACGGTTTCACCGGTTTCCATGCAGATGGCAATAACACCCACCACGGCGCCGTCCTGGTTCTTCACCAGATCGGTGGCATACCACTCATTGAAAAACACCGTCTGGTTCTTCAGGTTGCCCTGGTACAGGGTATGCAGCAGGGCGTGGCCGGTACGGTCTGCGGCGGCACAGGTGCGGGCTGCCTGGGTAGGGTTATCGGGACCCTTGGACTGGCCGCCGAACGGGCGCTGGTAGATGCGACCCTCTTCCGTGCGGGAAAACGGCAGGCCCATGTGCTCCAGCTCGAATACCGCCTCGGGCCCTACGCTGCACATGTACTCGATAGCGTCCTGGTCACCGATGTAATCGGAGCCCTTGACCGTATCGTACATGTGCCAGCGCCAGTCGTCGTTTGGATCCGCGCTGGCGATGGCGCAGGTGATGCCCCCCTGGGCGGAAACCGTGTGGGAGCGGGTCGGGAACACCTTGGAGATTACCGCAGTCTTGTAGCCGGACTGGGCCAACTGCAGCGCGGCACGCATGCCCGCACCACCACCACCCACGATGACGCCGTCAAATGAAATGGTTCGCAATGCTGTCATATCTCAATATCCCCAAAGGATCTGTACGCCCCAGACCACATAAACAAAAAGTACCAGTGCAATCACCAGCTGGGCCGAAATCCGCAGCACATTGCCGGTGGTCCCCATCAGTCGCTCTGTCAGATAGTCGGTCACCACCGCCCACAACCCGATCCAGGCGTGGGCCGCCAGGGACAACAAAGCCATGAGGCTGAAGACCTTGACCCAGGTCTGGGCAAACAGGGCCTTCCAGCTGGCGTAGTCGACGCCAGTGAGGACGACCCAGCCGATAAACAGGAAATATGCCAGCAGGATAACGCCGCTGACCCGCTGAACCAGCCAGTCGGAAGTGCCGGACCGGCCAAAGCTTGTAACTGCAGTTACCATATCAATACCCCCATGAGGAGCGTCAGTACCACAGACAGTACGATCACCAGCCGGGCACCGAGGACGCCACCTTCAAAACTCTCGCCTATGCCAAAATCCATGACCAGGTGCTTGACTCCGGCCAGGGCGTGATAGATCAGGGCCGCCGCGATCACCCAGAGGATAAGCTTGGCCAAGGGGCTGGCCAGCGCCGATTGCAGGGAAGCGAAACTTTCCGGGCTCCGCAGGCTCATATCCAGAGCCCAGACCAGGAAGGCCATGGCAACAAAAAGGAATACACCGGAAGCGCGATGGGTGATCGATGCCCACGCGGTTATGGGAAGCCGCATGCTGCCGATGTCCAGGTTCACAGGACGCTTGTCTTTCACAGTTCAGGTACCACCGTTGCAGACGCCACAAGGGCGATTAAAGGGGCCGGCCGCAGGTCAGGCCTGGCGCTGTTGCCTCCCGCGTCGGGACTCGGGAAAGCGCGCAGAATTATAGGAGGATGCGGGTTCAATTACAAACCTGCCGGCAGAGGAAGCGACCGCCAAAAAAATGCGCCCAAGATCGCCGATCTCCCAACTACCCAATTCTGGACAATGAACCCAGAAGACCTCAGGATGGTAGCAAATCGGGCCAGATCAATTGACAAAAGCTGCCGAAACTCTATAGTTGGGCACCCCACGAAACCACATCGCAGGACCCCCTATGAGTGAAAGAAAGGCAACCCTGAAGATAGACGGTCTGGATGAAGTCGTCGAACTTCCCGTCTACTCCGGAACCCTCGGCCAGGATGTTATCGATGTCGGCGGCCTGACCGCCCGGGACATGTTCACCTACGATCCAGGTTTCGTCTCTACAGCTGCCTGCGAGTCACAGATTACCTTCATCGACGGCGCCAAAGGTGTACTGCTGCATCGCGGCTACCCCATTGACCAGCTGGCCGAGCACAGCGACTATCTCGAGACCTGCTACCTGCTGCTCTATGGAGAGCTGCCCAACGAAGCGCAGAAGCAGAACTTTGTCAGCACGGTCAAGCGCCACACCATGGTGCATGAGCAGATCCGCACATTCTTCAACGGCTTTCGCCGCGACGCGCATCCCATGGCGGTCATGTGCGGCGTGGTCGGTGCGCTGTCCGCGTTCTATCACGATTCGCTCGACATCTCCGACGAGCACCACCGGGAGGTCGCGGCATTCCGGCTGATAGCGAAAATGCCGACGCTCGCGGCAATGAGCTACAAGTTCTCCATCGGCCAGCCGTTCATGTACCCCGATAACAGGATGAGCTACTCCGAGAACTTCCTGCACATGATGTTCGGCAACCCCTGTGAGCCCAGCAAGATCAGCCCGGTACTCGCCAAGGCCATGGACCGCATCTTCCTGCTGCATGCCGACCACGAGCAGAATGCCTCTACCTCGACCGTACGTCTGGCCGGCTCTTCGGGCGCCAACCCCTTCGCCTGTATCGCCGCGGGTATCGCTGCGCTCTGGGGCCCCTCGCACGGCGGGGCCAACGAGGCGGTGCTGGAAATGCTGGAGGAAATCGGCGACGTCTCCCGCATCGATGAATTCGTGGCCCGGGCCAAGGACAAGGACGACCCCTTCCGCCTTATGGGCTTCGGTCACCGGGTCTACAAGAACTTCGACCCCCGCGCCAAGGTAATGAAAGAGGCCGCCGACGAAGTCCTGGCGGAACTGGGCATCGACAACGAGCCACTGCTGGCCATCGCCAAGCGCCTGGAACAGATTGCGCTGGAAGACCCCTACTTCATCGAGAAAAAGCTCTATCCGAACGTGGACTTCTACTCCGGCATCATTCTCAAGGCCATCGGCATCCCCACCAGCATGTTTACCGTGATCTTTGCTGTGGGCCGCACGGTGGGCTGGATCGCCCACTGGCACGAGATGATCAGCGGCCCCTACCGGATAGGCCGCCCGCGCCAGCTGTACACCGGCCACGCCCAGCGGGACTTCGTGCCCCTGGACAAGCGCGGCTGAAGCCGGACTGCGAACAACAAGGCCGCCCTGAGCGGCCTTTTTTCGTTAAACTGACCCACGACAGGGCATAGCAACAGGGAAAGGCAGGTCATGAGTGACATCGTCATCAGCGGCACAGGGCTGTATACCCCGCCCCAGTCCATCAGCAACGAAGAGCTGGTCATTTCGTTCAATACCTGGGTCGAGCAATTCAACGCCGAGAACGCGGAGGCCATTGCCGCCGGCACGCTGGCACCCATGCAACCCTCCTCCGCAGAATTCATCGAAAAGGCATCGGGGATCAAATCGCGCTACGTCATAGACAAGACAGGCGTCCTGGATCCCGGGCGCATGGTGCCGCGGATTGCGGAGCGGCCGGACACCAGCCCGTCGGTCCAGTGCGAAATATCCGTGGCCGCCGCCCGGGAAGCGATGAGCCAGGCCGGCAAGACCGCGGCCGACATTGATGCGGTTATCGTCGCCTGCTCCAACCTGCAGCGCGCCTACCCCGCGATCGCCGTGGAAGTCCAGGACGCACTGGGCATTGAGGGCTTCGGTTTCGACATGAACGTGGCCTGCTCCTCTGCCACCTTCGGCATCCAGCAGGCCCGCGACAGCATCCTCTCCGGCAGCGCCCGCTGCGTGCTCATCCTCAATCCCGAGATATGCAGCGGCCACCTCAACTTCCGCGACCGCGACTCTCATTTCATTTTCGGCGATGTATGCACCGCAATAATCGTCGAGCGCGAGGAAAGCGCCACCACTGCAGAGCGCTATCGCATCATCGACAGCAAGTTGCAGACCCTGTTCTCGAACAATATCCGCAACAACTTTGGCTTCCTCAACCGCGCTGCCGAGGAAGGGATCGGCAAGCCGGACAAGCTGTTCGTGCAGGAGGGGCGCAAGGTGTTCAAGGAGGTCTGTCCCGCGGTGGCGAAACAGATCAGCGAGCAGCTGCAACGCCTGGATATCGCCCCCGACACGCTCAAGCGCATGTGGCTGCACCAGGCCAACCTGAGCATGAACCACCTTATCGCGCGCAAGGTGCTGGGGCGGGATGCCAGCGAGGAAGAGGCCCCGACCATTCTCGACGAGTACGCCAATACCAGCTCCGCCGGCTCGGTGATCGCGTTCCACAAGCACCGCGGGGACTTTGCCAGTGGCGATCTGGGCGTGCTGTGTTCGTTTGGTGCGGGGTACAGTATCGGAAGTGTTGTTTTACAGCGGGTTTAACACCCTCACCGGAGCACTGTACCTAGTGACTTCTGCGGGCACTGAACACCAGCAACCAGCAACCCGGGCGCCGCGCATCCGGGTGCTCAGGACAGCAGGGCCGGCAGTGCCTCCAGCAGCGCGTCGCACTGCTCATCCGTCCCCACCGTAATCCGCAGGTAGTCGGATATCCGCGGCTTGTTGAAGTAGCGAACCACTATGCCCTGCTCCCGCAAAGCATGGAAAATGGCGCCCGCATCGCGCCCGGGACCGGGTGTGGCGAGGACAAAATTGGCTGCCGAGGGCAGCACCGTGAAACCCAGGGCCTCCAGTCCGCTGTGAAGCCGCTCGCGAGTCGCGATAACCTTGCGGCGGCAGCTCTGGAACCAGTCTTCATCGGCCAGGGAGGCGATGACCGCGCGCTGGGCGACAGCGTCCAGCGGGTAGGAATTGAACGAGTTCTTGATCCGCTGCAAACCCTCGATCAGGTGGGCCTGGCCAAACGCCATCCCCACCCGCAGCCCGGCGAGGGCGCGAGACTTCGACAGGGTCTGCACCACCAGCAGGTTATCGTAGTCATTGATCAGCGCCACCGCGGAGTCACCGCCGAAATCGATGTAGGCCTCGTCGATGACCACCACCCGATCCGGATTGGACTCCAGCAGACGGCGAATATCCCCGAGCTCGAGCACCATGCCCGTGGGGGCATTCGGATTGGGCAGGATAATGCCACCATTGGGGCGCTGGTAGGCCTTCACATCGACCGTGAAGTCCTCCCTCAGCGGGATCTGCACCGCGTCGACCCCGTAGAGATCGCACCAGACCGGGTAAAAACTGTAGCTGATATCGGGGAACAACAGGGGCTGATCCTGGTTCAGCAGCCCCTGAAAAACGTGCGCAAGCACTTCGTCCGACCCATTGCCTACAAACACCTGATCCGCCCCCAGTCCATGGTACTCGGCCATGGCCTGGCGCAGCTCGGTAGACTCGGGATCGGGATAGCGGCGCAGGGAATCGCCGTCGGTGGCCTGAACCGCGGCCAATACCCGGGGTGATGGCGGATAAGGCGCCTCGTTGGTGTTGAGCTTCACCAGCCGCTGGTGGCGGGGCTGCTCACCGGGCACATAGGGCGTCAGGCGCCGGGTAAGATCACTCCAGAAGCGGCTCATGCACACAATCCTGCGGTCGCTGAATCCACCCACGGGAGTCGCGGGTGGGCGGTTGGATGGCGTCCCCTAGGGGGTTCGAACCCCTGTTACCGCCGTGAAAGGGCAGTGTCCTGGACCACTAGACGAAGGGGACGCAGATGTTTCGACGCTCAGCCGAAAGCGGGCGTATTTTACTTGAGCAAAGCGGCATTGCAAGCTTCGTGGGAACAGCGCGGGCAGCAACCGACCCCGGCAGCCCATCGTCGACTGGCAGGGTGCGGCTGCTTGCCACATCTGGCACTGCGCGTGCCGCACTATGCGTGCCACACTACGCGTGCCGCACTATGCGTGCCACACAACTCAGTACTTGAACTGGGTATCGAACACCACGCGATCATAGTCACGGCCGGTGCCGACGGCATTTTCGCCCGACTCGTTGTCCAGGTACACCGTCACGCCCAGGTGCCACTGCTTGCCCAGGGCATAGTTGCCAAACAGTCTGTGACCGCGAACGTCGGTACCGCCACCGGACAGATCCGAGTCACGCAGCAGGCCGAACACCGCGTCCGCCTCAGTCCGCTCGTACTGATAGCCCAGGTCCCAGCTGCCGGCACCGTCAGCCTTGCCCAGCTTCAATCCCGCCAGCCATCCCTTGTCGAACTCATCGGCATCCAGATTCTGCACATAGTGCGCATATACCGCCAGGGGCAGCGCCAGACCGCGCCAGGTCAGGTCGGAGAACAGCTCCAGTTCCTCGAAGTTGTTGCTGTAGGTGCAGCTGCCATTGCTCGCGCAACTGAAACTGTTGCCAAAGAAATCATCGTTGTCGCCGAAAAATACCGTTTCGCCTTGCACCGGAATATCGATGTAGCCAGCGCCCGTGGTCACCGCGAGCTGCTCGGACAATTCCGCGGTAAAGCCCGTTTGCACACCGTAGTAGAAGGTGTTGTTCGAGCGATTGCTGTCGCTCTCCAAGGCAATTGCTGCGGCATTGATGAAGACGCCATTGCCGGACCAGCCTAGGGCAATCCCCTCCGGGGTGTAGTCCGAGTCCCAGACCAGGCCGGTGCCCTGGGGCCGATAGAAGTTGTTTTTCATCTTGCCACCGGTCAGGTAGGCGCCGTCAAAAGGACGCCAGGTGGCGTAGGCCTGATCCAGATAGAGGTCCTTGCTGCTGGCTCCACCGCCGAGCGTGGTGTTGCCCGATGTGGGTGATTCATTCCCCGCCGCAATGCGCAAGCCGACTTCCACGGCGTTGGGCAGTTGCGCGGTGAATCCCGCGCGGGCGCGCAGGCGGTGGCGGGTGCGTACATCCCGCGCCGCGATGTCGATTTCTTCATAGCGATAGCGGAAGTCGCCGCTGAAACGGACGGTGTCAGTCCAGTGATCCGCGGGGCGGGACGGGGCCGCGGCGGGCGCACGGCTCAACTTGAGTTCGGAGACCGCACTGGCAGTGCTCTCGCGCAGCTCGGCGTTCTCCTGCTCCAGCAGGGTAACCCGCTGCATCAGGGTGGTCATCTGCGACTTGAGCTGCTCGAACTCCGCTTCGCTGACGGCAGCCTGGGCACCAGCAGCCGACAGCGAGCTGGCAAAAACCGCGGCCAATGCTGACGCCGCCTGTCGTGTATTCTTCATGTGTCGTCCTCACCTGTCATCGTCAGCGCGATGGCGCATGACCGTTTGATGGCGATTTTATGTCTTTTTTATGACAAAACCATGACAGTGAGCAACTCGAAGGCGTTTATTTCTCCTCAACCTGATTAATCAGCTCATCGGGCTCCACGTGGCGCACATCCAGGCCGCGAACCAGGTAGATCACATTCTCGGCAATATTGCAGGCGTGGTCGCCTACCCGCTCCAGGCTGCGCAGCGTCCACATCTGCCCAAGCACAGGGCTGATGGTGCGCGGATCCTCCATCATGAAGGTCACCAGGCTGCGCATCGCCGTGGCGTACTCGGAGTCCACCGAGCGGTCGGCAATCACGGTTTCCACTGCCATGTCGACGTCGAGTCGGGCAAAGGCGTCCAGCGCATGTCGCAGCATCTCACCGACATGGTTGCTGATGTGCCGAATCTCGGTGAAAGTGGCGCTGCTGGATGCGGCTTCTTCGGAGGCCTTCACCGCCTGGCGGGCGATCTTGCTGGCCTCGTCGCCGATCCGCTCCAGATCCGTCGTGACCTTGGAAATGGCCAGCACCAGGCGCAGGTCGCTGGCGGCCGGCTGGCGGCGGGCCAGGATGCGGAAGCACTCCTCGTCAATCCTGATCTCGAAGTCGTTCACCTGCTCGTCGCCGGCTATGACCTCCTCCGCAAGCCCGCTGTCGCGATTGAGCAGCGAATCCACAGCCTTGCCGATCTGCTGCTCCACCAGGCCGCCCATTTCCAGCAGATGGTTCTTGACGGATTCCAGCTCGGCATTGAACTGGGCTGATATATGTTGTTTATAGCTATCCTGTTGCAGCATGGCAGTGTCCTCAGCCGTAACGGCCGGTGATGTAATCCTCAGTCTGTTTCTGTTCCGGGTTGGTAAACAGCGTATCGGTATCGTCGTACTCGATCAACTTGCCCATGTACATGAACGCGGTCATGTCCGACACCCGGGCCGCCTGCTGCATGTTGTGGGTCACGATGACGATGGTGTAGCGGGACTTGAGCTCGTAGATCAGCTCCTCAATTTTCAGCGTGGAGATGGGATCCAGGGCCGAGGCAGGCTCATCGAGCAGCAGCACTTCCGGTTCAACGGCGATGGTCCGGGCAATCACCAGACGCTGCTGCTGGCCACCGGACATGCCCAGCGCGCTTTCGTGCAGGCGATCCTTGACCTCTTCCCATAGTGCCGCGGCGCGCAGGGATTTCTCCACCACTTCATCGAGAACGCGTTTCTTGTTGATGCCCTGAATACGCAGACCGTAAGCGACGTTCTCGTAGATACTCTTGGGAAACGGGTTGGGCTTCTGGAATACCATGCCAACACGCCGGCGCAGGGCAGCCACGTCCACTCTCCTGTCGTAGACGTCCTCGTTTTCCAGCAGCAAGCGGCCATCCACCCGGCAGCCATCCACCAGGTCGTTCATCCGGTTGATGCAGCGCAGCAGGCTGGACTTGCCGCAGCCGCTGGGTCCAATAAAGGCAGTCACGCGCTGGCGGGGTATTTCCAGATTGATATCGTACAGCGCCTGGCTGTTGTTGTAGAACAGATTCAGCTGTTCCATACGCAGACTGGTTTCCGCGGGACCGGCCGGTCCGGATGGTTGCGGCTGGTCGCGCTTCAGCGCCTGAATATCAATGGCATGGGTTTGCATGGTTAGATCCTGTCTAGTGTTCCAGCGACTTGTAGCGTTCCCGCAGGCGGTTGCGCAGGCTTACGGCGGCCAGGTTCAACAGCGCGATAATTAGCACCAGCAACAGCGCCGTAGCATAGACCAGCGGTCGCGCCGCCTCCACATTGGGGCTCTGGAAGCCCACGTCGTAGATGTGGAAGCCCAAGTGCATGAATTTCTGGTCGAGGTGCAGATACGGGTAATTGCCGTCCAGGGGCAGGGTCGGCGCCAGCTTCACCACCCCGACCAGCATCAGCGGCGCCACTTCCCCCGCAGCCCGCGCTACGGCCAGAATAAGGCCGGTCATCATCGCCGGGCTCGCCATGGGCAACACTACCCGCCACAGGGTTTCCGCGCGGGTGGCGCCCAGGGCCAGGGATCCCTCGCGCAGACTCTTGGGAATCCGCGCCAGTCCCTCTTCAGTCGCCACGATGACCACGGGCAAAGTCAGCAGGGCCAGGGTCAGGGAGGCCCACATCAGACCGGGCGTGCCGAAGGTTGGTCGCGGCAGGGCCGCCGGGAAGAAAATCTGGTCCAGCTCGCCGCCGACAAAATAGACGAAGAAGCCCAGGCCAAACACCCCGTAGACGATGGAAGGCACCCCGGCCAAGTTGTTCACCGCCACCCGGATGGTGCGGGTAACAAAGCCCTGGCTGGCGTATTCGCGAAGGTACACCGCCGCCACCACACCGAATGGGGTAACAATGATGGACATGAGAATCACCATCAGCACCGTGCCGAACATGGCCGGGAATATCCCGCCCTCGGTATTCGCCTCGCGGGGTTCAGCGGTGAGGAACTCCCACAGGCGTTCGAAGTACATGCCCAGCTTGGCGAATACACCCATGTCGTTGGGCTGGTAGGCGCGCACCACCTTGGCAATGGGCAGGGTCACCACCCGCCCGTCAGCGAGTTCGGCGCTGTAGCTGTGGTCCTTGATGCTGTCGTAGAGAACGTAGAGCTCCTCCTGCAGGACCCGGAAACGGGCTTCCTGCTCCGCCCGCATGCCGGCGAGATCCGCCGCCGCAGTCGCATCCAGGGCACCTTCAAGTTCCAGCCTGCGCTCGCGCAGGCGCAGGCGCTCAAGTTCGTAGTTGATGGCCCCGATATCCACCTGCTCGATGCGGCGAATCTCTTCCCGCACGGCCACCGTATCGGTAATCAGCGTCTGCAGT
The DNA here is from genome assembly GCA_947258585.1 of uncultured Haliea sp. GTDB lineage: Bacteria > Pseudomonadota > Gammaproteobacteria > Pseudomonadales > Halieaceae > Haliea. The sequence continues at coordinate 38,459 of CAMYIZ010000050.1, forward strand.
GCCTGCCAGGTGGCTTCCGGACCATCGGCCGCCACCGTCACCGGCGGCGCATTGAAGCGGCTGACGCCGCGCAGGTAGCCGTAGAAATTCCCCCACTCCAGACGTTCGACCACCACCACATCCGGCGGCAAGCGACGTTCACCGAATTGCTCGTTGATCAGCCAGGTAAAATCGGTGCCCAGAAAATCGCGGTTGCCCTGCTTGAGCAGGGTGCGCCGAAAATAGGGGCCGGGGCCCTGCACTTCAATGCCAGCTTCCCGCAGCTGGACACCGGCCACCTCCACTTCTTCCACGACCTCGCCCAGCAGCTCCCGCGATTGATCCTGGTAGCTGACCGTGACCGCCAGCACATCTGCCGGCCAGAAGTGGCTGAGACCGCGTACCGCCAGCAACAGCAGCAGGCCCACCACCGCGATCACGCTCACACTCACGGCGGCGGCATTGAGCCAGATCAGCGGCTCGCCACTGCGTACCCAGGCCTTGACCCGCGGGGCGCGCTCGCTGTGCAAATCCTGTTCGTTGATCATTTTCATCACAGGGACCCGTACTTGATCCGCAGCCGCTGCCGCACCAGCTCGGCAATGGTGTTGACCACAAAAGTAAACATGAACAGTACAAACGCCGCCAGGAACAGTACACGGTAATGGGTGCTATCCACTTCGGCCTCAGGCACCTCCACCGCGATATTGGCGGACAGGGAGCGCAAGCCCTCGAAGATATTGACGTCCATGATCGGCGTGTTGCCAGTGGCCATCAGCACAATCATGGTCTCCCCCACGGCCCGCCCCAGGCCGATCATCAGTCCCGAGAATATGCCCGGGCTGGCGGTCGGAATCACCACCCCGACCAGGGTTTGCCACGGCGTGGCCCCCAGAGCCAGGCTGCCGTAGCTCAGGTGCTTGGGTACCGAGAAAATGGCATCCTCGGCTATGGAGAAAATCGTGGGAATGACCGCCATGCCCATGGCGATACCCACCACCAGCGAGTTGCGCTGGTCGAAGGATATTCCCAGCTCCGCGGTGATCCAGCGGCGCATGTCGCCGTCGAAAAACAGCAGCTCGAAGGTATCGTTGGCCGCAAAACTCAGGTAGCCAATCGCAATCACCACGGGCACCAGCACCGCCGCGTGCCAGCCTTCCGGCACCAGGGAACGGACAGCGATCGGCAGCCGGGACCAGAGGAAAGCGAACATCAACACCCCAACCGGCAGAGCCAGCATGAGTGTCACCACCGCGGTCAGCTTGTCCTCTATCAGCGGCGCCAGCCACAGCCCGGCGAGGAAACCCAGGATCACCGTGGGCAGGGCTTCCATCAGCTCGATCATCGGCTTGATCTTGCGGCGCAGGGGCGCGGCCATGAAATAGGCGGTGTAGATGGCACCGCATATGGCCAGGGGCGCCGCGATCATCATGGTGTAGAACGCGGCCTTCAGCGTACCAAAAGCCAGAGGGGCAAAGCTGTACTTGGGCTCGAAATCATTGTCGGCAGAGGAGGACTGCCAGACATGAGCCGGCTCGTCATAGCTCTCGTACCAGACCTTGCTCCAGAGCGCTGACCAGGAAATATCAGGGTGTTCGTTGTGGATGTGCCAACTGCGCAGGCCGCCATTGGCATCCACCACGACCAGTGCGTCAGCCCGCGGCGAGATCGCCGCCGCGCCCTCGCCCAGGGGCAGGGCCTCCTGGCTCAGCAGACGCCGGTGGGCGGTACTGTGATAGATCTGCAGCTCGCCGTCCCGCCCCAGGGCCAGGAAGCCCTTGCGGCGCTGCTCCGGCACCAGCCTGGTGATCACCACACCATCGGTGCCGAACTGACGGATACGCTGCAGTTGATTGCCTCCCTCTCCGTCGCGGACCATGAAAAACTGTACCAGCTCACCGCGGTCAGAAGCCGCCAGCAAGGATATGCCCCCCAGCAGCATCGCGCTGGCGGAAAGGCGACCGCCGCCATTGAACAAGGCACCCTGGCCGGCCACCTGCAGGTAGCCACTGCTGTCGCGCTGCCGCAGGTTCAGCACGGTATAGCCACCGGATGCGTCCAGCCGGAACAGCCAGCGCAGGTCTTCGTCGATATGGAACGCGGCAGTCACACCGCCCAGCGCAGGTATCTTCAATTGCTCCTGGGACAGGGACACAGCCCCGGTAATAAAGTTCTCTTCACGCACAACCCGGTGCGCCTGCAGTTCGCCGGAACGGGTCAGGGCTGCGACCACCAGGCCTTCGTCGGTATCACCCACGGCCAGCTTTACCACCGGCTCGGCACCGGTATTCAGGGCCAGCCCCGCGTAATGTCGCTCCAGCCTCGGCGTGATAAGCCGCTCACCGCCGGGATAACTCAGGCGGTACTCATGACTGTGCAGGGAAATACCGCCGGAATCGTGCGCCACCGCGAACAGGCGGCCCTCGGCCCCCTCGGCTGCCACGGCGGTTATTCCGCCCAGTTCCGGCGCCAGGGTCTCGGTGAGCACCAGTTCACCGCTGTCGAGCACGAAAACACGGGCGCTGCCATCGGCGAAGACGCCGAAACCCAGCTCGGTCTGCTCTTCCACCGCCAGCATCAGGGGCGCCTCGGCCAACGGGGATTCGACCGCGGCCCGGGGCTCCATCCGCGCATTGCCAAACAACGGCAGCACTTCGTACAGCAGGTAGAAGAAAATCAAAAGAATAGCGATCAGCACCCCGGCACCGCCGGTGGTTACCGCGACGGTGGCGGCGCGGTCCTTGAAGTGGCGCCACCGGGGCATAAAGGGCGAAACGTGCTCGCTTAATCTGGCCAAGGTTGCGGTTCTCGACTGAAGGGGAATGTCCCGGGCAGCTGCCCGGGGGTGTAAGGCTGCCCGACAGGCCGGATGGTTACAGGTCCAGCTGCTTGCTGTAACGCTCAACAACCGCCGCCGGCAGCGGGATGTAGCCGTCTTTCAGCACGACCTCCTGGCCCTGGCGCGAGAACACCAGCTTGATGAATTCGCGCTCCAGCGGTGACAGCGGCTTGTTCGGATTCTTGTTGATGTAGACGTACAGGAATCTCGCCAGGGGGTAGCTGCCATCGATGGAGTTTTCACCGTTGGCTTCCACCGGCGCTTCTCCCTCGCGCTTGCTGATCGGCACCGTGCGCACACTGGAGGTGCGGTAGCCAATGCCCGAATAGCCGATGCCATTGATCGAAGTGGATACCGACTGTACTACCGAGGCCGACCCCGGCTGCTCGTTGACGCTGTTCTTGAAGTCGCCCTTGCACAGGCCGACACTCTTGAAGTAACCGTAGGTGCCGGACACCGAGTTGCGACCGAACAGCTGCATATCACGATTTTCCCAGGCCCCATCCAGACCCAGCTGGCCCCACTTGTTGATGTCGGCTGCGCCACCGCATTTGCGGGTAGAGGAGAAAACCGCATCCACCTGTTCGATGGTCATGCCGGTAATCGGGTTGTCCTTGTGCACATACACCGCGAGGGCATCAATGGCGACCGGCACAGCGGTCGGCTTGTAACCGTGGCGGGCCTCGAAAGCCTCGATTTCCTGGTCGCGCATATCGCGACTCATGGGACCGAAGTTGGCCGTGCCCTCTGTCAGGGCAGTCGGCGCTGTGGAAGAACCCGCGGCCTGGATCTGGATATTGACGTTCGGATAAGCCCGCTTGAATTCTTCGGCCCAGAGGGTCATCAGATTGGCGAGGGTATCGGAACCGATGCTGGACAGATTGCCGGATACGCCGCTGGCGACCTGATAGTCCTGAAGGCTGGGGTCAAGATCGGCAAAGGCCGCAGCAGGTGCAAGGCTGATACCGGCGGCAGCGACGGCGGCGTGGAACAGGTGTTTGATCGACATGTGTGACTCCCGTCTATGAAGAAGGTTACCTGGCCTACAGTAAACAGAGTTTATGACAAAAATATGACAACTGCGTGTATGAGGGCAGTAAATCTTCACACTGCAGGTGTTGTATTACCCGGGAAACACCAGGGTGAAGGTGCTGCCCGCCCCCGGTGTGCTCTCGATACGCAGCTCGGCCCGGTGGGCCGCGGCCACGTGCTTGACGATAGCCAACCCGAGCCCCGTGCCTCCGGTTGCCGAGGAACGGCTGTCATCCACCCGGTAAAAGCGCTCCGTCAGGCGCGGCAGATGAACCATGTCGATGCCAATCCCCTGGTCCTGCACCGACAGCAACAGGCGCCCGCCCTCCCGCCGCCAGCCCACTGTCACAATACTGTCATCTTTGCTGTACTTGAAGGCATTCAGCACCAGGTTCGACACCGCGCTGTGCAGTTCCCGGTAGTCCCCCGCCACCGTGTCGATTGCGGCCAGCTCCAGTAGCAGTTTACGCCCTGGATGAGAGGTGTGTAATTCGTCCTCCAACTCCTCCAGGAGCGCACAGATGTTGACCTGCTCGCGCCGGGGCTGGGTGCGCACGCTCTCGATCCGTGACAGCCAGAGCAGGTCCTTGAGCAGGGACTCCATGCGGGCTGCCTGCTGCTCCATCTGTTCCAGAGGGCGACGATAGCGGCTTTCCAGCTGGCCGGCATTGGCGAGTATGGTCTCCAGATAGCCCTTGATGACGGTCAACGGTGTGCGCAGTTCGTGTGAGACGTTGCCGACGAAGTCGCGACGCATCTGCTCCAGCTGGGCCTCCTTGGTAACATCGCGCACGAACACCAGCCTGTCGCCGCCGCCGAAGGAGGTGACAGAGAACTGCAGGTATTGCACGTGTTCAGCCTTGATCGTGACCTGCAGCGGGCTGTCGAACGCGGCGGCAAGAAAGTAGCGATGAAACTCCGGCAGGCGCACCAGATTGAGCAGTGCCTGACCACGGTCGGCGGGATAGCGCAGCCCCAGCAGCCGCTCCGCCGCCGTGTTGCTCCACTCAATGCCGCCCTTGGCGTTGACCATGATCGCGCCGTCATGCATGGAGGACAGGGAACCCTGCAGGTAGTCCAGACGCGACTGCAGCTGGGCCTGGCGTTCCTGCGCCGAACGTTGCACCTTGTACAGGCGATCGTAGATGACACCCCAGATTCCGCGCGCCTCCGGGGGTTCGATCGACGGGTCTGCGAGCCAGCGTTGCAGACGCTGTAGCTGGTAGAGCCAGCGCCCCAGCAGGGCCAGCAGCGCCAGCGCCAGCACCAGCCAGGGGAATCCCAGCACCCAGCCGACCCCCAGGGCGCCAATGGACAGCAGAACCAGCCGACGCAGCTCGACCAGCCAGGCGCCGGCAGCATTCACCGCGCGGGGACCCCGCGGGCAGAGAAGCGGTAACCGGTGCCGCGGACGGTCTGGATCAGATCGCTGTAGTCAGACACCGCGGTCTGCAGGGCCTTGCGCAGGCGGCGTATGTGCACATCCACGGTGCGCTCTTCGACATAAACATTGGCACCCCAGACCTGGTCCAGCAGCTGGCTGCGGGTGTAGGCGCGCTCGGGATGGGACATGAAGAAATGCAGGAGATTGAATTCTGTGGGCCCCATATCCACTGGGTCCTCGCCGAGGAACACCCGCCGGCTCTCGCCGTCCAGGACCAGTTCCCCGACCTGGATCCGGTCCAGCTCATCGCCGCCGCTGGCGCGACGCAACAGGGCCTTGATCCGGGCAATCAGCTCCCGCGGAGCGAACGGCTTGGTGATGTAGTCGTCGGCGCCGACATCCAGGCCCTGAATGACGTTGTCTTCCGCCGTCTTGGCGGTGAGCATGATCACGGGCAGATCGCGAGTGGTATCGGTGCGCTTGAGCCTGCGCAACAGCTCAAGGCCGCTACCGCCGGGCAGCATCCAGTCCAGCAACACGATATCGGGGCGTTCATCGACTATCAGGGTGAAGGCATCCTGAATGTTTTCAGCCTCAATGCAGCGAAACTCGGCGATTTCCAGCGCCATCCGTAACATATCCCGTATGGCAAACTCGTCGTCGACGATCAGCACCTTGCGTTCATTCATCGGTCACAATTCCCTCATTGGCGATACAGTGCAAGGTATTAGATGAGGAAATTGTGACAATAAAATGACAAACGGTCTTTTTCACCCTGTTTTTGCTCCCCCGACGGGCAGTCCCGGACGGGTAGTCCCCGGCGGGCACGCAACGGACACTTCGCCTGTGGGGTCTGGTGGCCCGGGCGGGAAGTCCGGGGCCGGCCGCCGCGAGGAGCCGCCCGGACTCGCGCCCGGGGACGATACTCAGCGAAGGCTGGCGTTGATATTCACCAACACCTTGTTGCCCGGACAGAGATCCTCTTCGGTCAGGCTGTTCAGCGGCCGCCGCGAAGTCTCGAGGACATCGTGGAGATCCCGGGAGTCCTTGTCGATGTAGATAAGCCCGGTCAGGATCTGTCCCGCGACGCGGCTTTGCTCCAGGGCAATCATGGCCGACACGCGGTCAAAGGGATCCAGGTCTTCCGCCAGTTTTTCCAGATGCAGGACCGAGCCGTCATGCAGGGTGACCTCCTGGGTATGCCCGGCGGCGTAGCTGGCCGTGATCTCGTCGCGCATCGGCACGAAATCCACCGTACCGGTGGCCTCCGAGTGCTCGCGGACAAAGTCGTAACTCTTGGTAGAGCCCGCATTGTTGTTGAACGTCACACAGGGCGAGACCACGTCAATCAGGGCGAAGCCGCGGTGGGCGATGGCCGCCTTGATCAGCGGCACCAGCTGCCCCTTGTCGCCGGAGAAGCTGCGGGCCACGAAGGTGGCGCCCAACTGCAGGGCAAGACCCGGCAGGTCAATGGCGGAAAACGGGTTCGGGTCGCCCTTCTTGCTGGCGGAGCCCTCATCGGCGGTGGCGGAATCCTGGCCCTTGGTCAACCCATAGCAGCCGTTGTTCATGACGATGTAGACCATGTTCAGATTGCGCCGAACCGCATGGGTGAACTGGCCCATGCCAATGGACGCCGTATCGCCATCGCCGGAGACCCCGAGGTACAGAAGTTCCCGGTTGGCCATGTTGGCCCCGGTGACCACCGAGGGCATACGGCCATGCACTGAGTTGAAGCCGTGGGACTTGCCCAGGAAATAGGTGGGCGCCTTGGAGGAGCAGCCTATGCCGGACAGCTTGGCGATCCGGTGCGGCTCCAGGGCCAGCTCGTGGCAGGCGCGAACAATGGCGCCGGAAATGGAGTCGTGACCACAGCCTGCGCAGAGGGTGGAAATGGCCCCCTCGTAGTCGGCCTTGGTGTAACCCAGGGTGTTAACCGGCAGATCGGGATGCCTGAACTTCGGCAGCTGGTAGCTCATGAGTTCATCTCCGCGCCGGCGACCACTCGCTCGCGACGCAAGGGGGTAACGTTATAACCCGGCATCTGCAGCAGGATCTGCTTGCGGATGTTGCGGGCACTGATGGGGTTGCCGTCGAAGCAGAGCACGGATTTCAGCTTGTCCGGACCCAGCTCAAACTCCGCCATCAGCAGGGTGCGCAGCTGCGCATCGCGGTTCTGCTCGATGACAAAGACGCGCTCGTGGCGGGCAATAAACTCCTCCACCTCATCGTTGAAGGGGAACGCACGTACCCGCATGGCGGCCAGCGGGATACCCTCTTCGGCCAGGTAGTCGCGAGCCTCCATGGCGGACTCCTCACTGGTGCCGAAGAACAGAATGGCGGTGTCGGTTTCCCTGTCGGAGGGTGTCTCGATCGGCGCCGGCACCCACTGTTTGATGGTTTCCCACTTCGCCATCAGACGGTGCATGTTCTTCTCGTACTCTTCACCCTTCTCGGTATAGACCGCGTACTCGTCACGGGATGTACCGCGGGTAAAGAACGCGCCTTTCTCCGGGTGAGTACCGGGGATGGTGCGGTAGCAGATGGCATCGCCATCCACATCCAGGTAGCGCCCGAAGCGCTCCATCTCGTCCAGCTGCGCGGCGGTCAGCACTTTGCCGCGGTCATAGCGGCGGTCATCTTCCCAGACCAGAGGCGGCGACATATTGTCGTTCATGCCGAGGTCCAGATCGGTCATCAGAATGATCGGAGTCTGCAGCCGTTCCGCCAGGTCGAAGGACAGGGCGCCAAAATCAAAACACTCCTTCGGCGTGGCGGGAAACAACAGCACCTGCTTGGTATCGCCATGGGAGGCGTAGGCTGCGGAGAGGATGTCCGACTGCTGGGTCCGGGTCGGCATGCCGGTAGAGGGGCCCGCCCGCTGCACGTCGAACAACACTGTCGGGATCTCGGCAAAATAGGCCAGCCCCAGGAACTCGCTCATCAGCGACAGGCCGGGACCGCTGGTCGCGGTGAAGGCGCGGGCACCATTCCAGCTCGCCCCTACCACCATGCCGATGGCCGCCAGTTCGTCCTCTGCCTGCACTATGGCGTAATTCCTGCGACCGGTGCCCGGATCGATGCGCAGGCGTTTGGCGTATTTCTCAAACGCATCCACTACCGAGGTGGACGGGGTAATCGGGTACCAGGCCGCCACCGTGGCGCCACCGTAGATGGCGCCCAGACCCAGAGCCGTGTTGCCATCCAGCAGAATATTGTCGCCGACCCTGTCCGACTTGCGCAGGCGGATACCGATGGGACAGTCGAAGTTTTCCGTTGCGTACTGGTAGCCCAGCTCCAGAGCCTGGATGTTGGGCAGGATCAGCTTGTCCTTGCCCTTGAACTGGTCCTCCACCAGACCGGTCAGCACCGCGAAGTCCATGTCCAGCAGGGCCGCCAGCGCACCGACGTAGATCACATTGCGGAACAGCTGGCGCTGGCGCGGATCCTGGTACTGCTCGTTACAGATGCGGGTCAGGGGAATGCCCATGATATTGACGTCACTGCGGATCAGGCGCAGGTCCAGCGGCTTGGTGTTGTCATAAATGAAATACCCGCCTGGCTCCAGCTCCTGGATATCCTGGGGCATGCTCTGCGGATTCACCGACAGCATGATGTCCACGCCGCCGCGCCGCCCGAGATAACCGCGCTCACTGACCCGCACCTCGTACCAGGTGGGTAGCCCCTGGATATTGGAGGGGAAGATGTTCTTGGGGCAGACCGGCAGGCCCATGCGGAATACGGCCTTGGCGAACAGGTTGTTGGCACTGGCACTGCCAGTCCCGTTGACGTTGGCAAACTTGATGACGAACTCGTTGACGGCTTGCAGCGCTTGCATGGTTTATTGCCCCGCTTTGGTAACGCTGTAAAGAAATTTCTGCATGTCCCAGGCCGTTGTCGGGCAGCGCTCGGCACAGAGGCCGCAGTGCAGGCAGACATTCTCGTCCTTGACCATGACCCGCTGCGTCGGCAGGTGCTCGGAAACATACAGATCCTGGGCCAGGTTGCCGGCCGGGGCACTCAACTGCAGACGCAGTTCTGGCTCTTCCTCATTGGCGGTGAAGGTGATGCAGTCCGTGGGACAGACATCCACGCAGGCATCGCACTCGATGCAGCGCGGTGCGTCGAACACCGTCTGCACGTCACAGTTGAGGCAGCGCTCGGCTTCCTTGAACCCGGTGAGCGGATCGAAGCCGAGCTCCACCTCCAGCTTGCGGTCGCGCAGGGTCTTTTCCAGCGGCGCCAGCGGCACGACGTAGCGCTTGTCGTTTTCCACCGCGTTGTCATAGCTCCACTCGTGGATACCCATTTTCTGGCTCACCAGGTTGGTGAAGGGCGGCGGCCGGTCGCCCACGGACTCGCCGCGGCAGAACAGGTCAATACTGACCGCTGCCTGGTGGCCGTGGGCGACCGCGGTGATCACATTCTCGGGACCAAAGGCGGCGTCGCCACCGAAAAACACCCTGGGATTGGTGGACTGGAAAGTCGCTTTGTCGACCACCGGCATGTCCCACTTGTCGAACTCGATATCCAGGTCGCGCTCTATCCACGGAAAGGCATTTTCCTGACCGATGGCCATCAGCACATCATCCGCTTCCATGAACACCAGGTCTTCACCGGTGGGCACCAGACTGCGCTTGCCGTCGGCATCGTACTGCGCCTCGACCTTCTCGAACCGCATCCCCTTGAGCTGCCCGTCCTCGATCACGAAGTCCTTCGGCACATGGTTGTCGTAGATGGGAATGCCCTCGTGCATGGCATCCTCCTTCTCCCAGGGCGAGGCTTTCATGTCGGCGAACGGACTGCGCACAACCACCCGCACATCCTCGCCGCCGAGGCGACGCGAAGTCCGGCAGCAGTCCATGGCGGTGTTGCCACCGCCGAGAACCAGGACCCGCTTGCCAATGCTTCCGGTATGCTCGAAAGCGACGCTGGCCAGCCAGTCGATGCCGATATGGACGCGCTTGCCCGCCTCCTCCAGGCCGGGCAGATTCAGGCCCTTGCCCCGGGGCGCGCCGGTGCCGACAAAAACCGCGTCGTAGTCTTTCTCCAGCACGCTCTTCAGGCTGGTTACCTCGGTATCGAAATGGGTGACTACACCCATGTCGAGGATATATCCCACCTCCTCGTCCAGTACCGAGACGGGCAGGCGGAAAGAGGGAATCTGGCTGCGCATCATGCCGCCACCGGCAAACTGGTTGTCGTAGACATCGATGCTGTAGCCCAGCGGCATCAGGTCGCGCGCCACGGTCAGGGAGGCGGGACCGGCGCCAATCAGGGCGATACGCTTGCCATTCTTTTTCTTCGGGATCGCCGGCAGCCGAGACTTGATGTCGGCCTTGTTGTCCGCCGCTACCCGTTTCAGCCGGCAAATCGCCACCGGCTCCTCGCCCTTGGCGATACGGCCGCGGCGGCAGGCGGGTTCACAGGGTCGGTCGCAGGTACGACCGAGTATCCCGGGAAATACGTTGGATTCCCAGTTGATCATGTAGGCGTCGTCGTAGCGTCCCGCGGCAATCAGCCGGATGTACTCCGGCACCGGCGTGTGCGCCGGGCAGGCATACTGGCAATCGACGACCTTGTGGAAGTACTCGGGGTTCTTGATATCGGTTGGGTTCACGGCTGAGGCCTGTTTTACATCGTTATGGAGTGAAATCGCGACCGGGGCGAGCTGGACGAAAGTTTGTCACAAACAAGCCTCATTTTCACCCACCGGAAGGTGCAATCCTCCGCTGTTTGAAGGCAATCGCAGGATTTAGCCTCCGACGGCAGCATTGTTGAACCATGCCGGCGATGGCTAGAACAGGCCAAGGAAGCCCCGGCGGCGCGGCAGCGAGCTCTCGCAGGCCGCCAGCTGGGATTGATACTGACTGGCGCGGGTGCGCACCTTGCCGGCAACGCCCTGCAGCCAGGCCTTGCCGCGATAGGTACCGCGGTTGTAGCCCCCGTGACCTTCATGGTAGGCAAGATAGAGCCGGTAGGCGTCATCACGGGCGATACCGCTGCGGTGCAGGGATTCGTTGTTGTACCAGCCGATGAAATGAATGGAATCGGCGAAGTTCGTGCGACTGGCGCGGTGACGACCGGTACTGCGCTGGTAGCTCTCCCAGGTCGAATCCAGGGCCTGGCTGTAGCCATATGCATCCGAGGGTCGCGGCCCGGGGATAATGCCGAGGATGCGCCGCCGGGGGGGCTTGGCCTTCGCCACAAAGCGCGATTCCTGATGCATGATCGCCAGCATCACCGGAATCGGGCTCTGCCAGTCATCGCGCGCCTTGACCGCATCGTCATACCAGCCTTTCTTTTCCTGAAAGATGCTGCAGGCATTGTCCACCCTGGCCGGGGGCGCGGTGGCGCAGGCGGGCAACAGGGCCAGGAGCAGCAACACGAACAGGACCCTCACAGCTGTACTCCATGTTCCGCCAGCAGCGCCAGTAGCGCGGCCTCGTCAATTACCGGAATCCCCAACTCGGTGGCCTTGCCCAGCTTGGAACCGGCGCCGGGGCCGGCGACTACCGTATGGGTTTTGGCGGAGACGCTGCCCGCCACCCGCGCCCCGAGCGCCTCCAGATGGGCCTTGGCCTCGTTGCGCCCGAGTGCCTCCAGAGTGCCGGTCACAACCCAGGTCTGTCCGGTGAGCGGCAATTCTTTCGTCGCCGTCGGCTCGACATCCGGCCAGCGCACCCCGGCATCGCGCAGCGCCTGCACCACCGCCAGGCTGTCGCCGGAATCAAAAAACTGGCGCAGGTGATCCGCGACGACCGGGCCGACATCCGCCACCGCCAGCAATGCCTCCTCGTCCGCGGCGACAAGCGCCTCCCAGCTGCCGAAATGCCGGGCCAGGTTGCCGGCTGTGGCCTCCCCTACCTCGCGAATCCCGAGCGCATAGATGAACCGCTGCAGGGTGGTCTCCCTGCTCTTTTCCAGCGCTGCCAGCAGCCTGTCCACGGACTTCTCTCCCATCCGCTCCAGACTTAGCCACTGCTCACGCGGCAGGGTGAAGATATCCGCGACGCTGTGCACCAGTCCCCGATCAACGAGCTGCTCCACCAGCTTGTCGCCCAGGCCCTCCACATCCAGCGCCCGGCGCGACACAAAGTGCCGTATCGCCGCCTTCTGCTGGGCCTGGCAGACCAGCCCGCCCATGCAGCGCAGCACGGCCTCATCCGGGGCCCGCTCCACCACCGAGCCGCACACCGGACAGGTAGCGGGAAACACGACCGGGGCTGCAGACGCCGGACGCTGCTCCGGCACCACCGCCACCACCTGCGGAATCACGTCCCCGGCCCGGCGCACGATCACCGTATCGCCGACGCGCAGGCCGAGGCGTTCGATTTCATCGCTGTTGTGCAGGGTGGCGTTGCTGACCGTGACACCGCCGACGAACACCGGCTCCAGCCTGGCCACGGGGGTGATGGCGCCGGTCCGGCCAACCTGGAACTCCACCGCCAGCACCCGGGTCATCTCCTCCTGGGCGGGGAACTTGCGGGCAATGGCCCAGCGCGGGGCGCGGGAGACGAAGCCGAGGCGCTGCTGCAGGGCGAGGTCGTTGACCTTGAATACAATGCCATCGATGTCATAGGCCAGTTCCGCCCGGCGCGCGGCCAACTCCTCGTAGTAGGCGTCGCAGGCATCAATGCCAGTGACCACGCGGGACTCGCTGTTGATGCGCAGGCCCCAGGCCTGCAAATGGTCCAGCACCTCCGAGTGCCGGGCAGGCAGTTGGCCTCCCTCGAAGAGGCCGACGCTGTAGCAGCACATCTGCAGCGGTCGGCGCGCGGTGACACGCGCGTCCAGCTGCCGCAGGCTGCCCGCCGCCGCGTTGCGCGGATTGACGAAGATCTTCTCGCCCCGCTCGCGGGCCTCGGCATTGATCTGCTCGAACCCGGCCCGCGGCAGGTAGATTTCCCCCCGCACCTCCAGCACCCGGGGATAGCCCTCGCCGCGCAGGCGCAGGGGCACCGAAGCGACCGTGCGCACGGTGTGAGTAATGTCTTCCCCCGTGGTCCCGTCGCCGCGGGTGGCTCCGCGCTGCAGGCGGCCGTCCCGGTACAGCAGGCTGACGGCAATGCCATCCAGCTTGGGCTCGCAGGCAAACTCCAGGGCATCCGCGGGGTCCCGGCCCAGCCGTTCCAGCAGCCGCCGGTTGAAGGCATGCATATCCCCGGCGTCAAACGCATTGTCGAGCGACAGCATGGGCAGTTCATGCTGTACCTGACGGAACTGGGCGAGCGGGCTGCCCCCCACACGCTGGGTCGGGGACTCGGGATTCAGGAGCTCGGGATGTTCATCCTCAAGCGCCCGCAGACGCTGCAGGCTGCGGTCGTATTCGGCGTCCGGGACGCTGGGATCGTCCAGCACATAGTACCGGTAATTCCAGGTTTCCAACTGCTCCCGCAGGCGGGCCACCTCCTCCGCCGCGGACAGCTTCGACCCCACCGCCACCACCTTCCGGCCGCCTCAGCGCGAGCGGGCCAGCAGCCGCCGCTCGAGATCGCGAATCTGCTGGCGACTGTGCTCCAAAGTCTGCCGCGTGAGGGCGCTGCGAGTTTCGTCGAGCACATCGCCATCGAGATTGCGCGCCACGGCCTGGGCCGCCTCCAGCATGTAGTCGAAGGCCTTCATCATGTCGTCGGGACCCGGCAGGGTGACAAAAAACACCAGCCCCGGCGTGGTGAAATCCGCCATGTTGTCGATATCAAACACACCGGGCTGCATCATGTTGGCGACACTGAACTGGATCGCTCCACGGCCGGCCTCGAATTCGTGGCGATGGAAGAAACTCATGTCGCCAAAGCGCAGGTCACAGGCCAGCAGGATGTGCAGAATATCATCGCCGCGGAAGCCCTCGGGTTTCCGGGCCACCACGTTGAGCATGAAGACCTCGGGCTGGACGTCCCGCGGCAGGCGCCCCGGCTCAGGCTCATCGGCGGCCGGGCGTGAACGCTCCTCCGCTTCCAGCGCGTCCAGCCAGTCGAGGTTTTCCGGTTCATCCCGGGTACTGAGACCGTACACCAGCTCGTCATCGCCGGCAGCCGCTGCGGGCTTTCCGGCGGGTTTTTCGGGCCCGGGGGCCTCGGGCCGCGCCGGCTCGCTGCCCCTGGAGGACGTTGCCGGGGCCGGGGCCGGG